>NZ_JBFAPM010000016.1:0-202352 GCF_040676695.1 Actinoplanes sp. NPDC049548 | reverse complement strand
AGGTCCTCGACTGGAAGACGCCCGCCGAAGCTCTCGACGAGCAGCTACGGTTGCTCCAACCGGCAGGTGTTGCAACGACCGGTTGAACCTAGGCAATTTCGATCAAGAAAATTTGTCCGTGCTCTGAACCAGCATCACATGATCGGTTCGATGGGCAGAGTCGGTGCCGCCGGTGACAACGCCGCCATGGAATCGTTCTTCGGCCTGCTGCAGAACAAACGTCCTCGACCGCCGTACCTGGACCAGCCGGCAGCAGTTGAGGACCGCGATCGTGACCTGGATCGAACGGACCTACCACCGCCGCAGACGCCAACGATCACTAGCCCGATTGACCCCTATCGAGTACGAGACCATCATGACCCCACCGGCCAGTCAGGCCGCGTGCCATGCCCTGTCACCTGTCGGTGCAGCAGACCCTTGTTCTCTCCGCTGGTCATCGGTTTGGCGATCGCTCGCAAATCTCTGCTGCCACCGCCACAACAAGTGCGTCGTACCTCAAAATGACGGCGTACGTGCCGGACGGACGTGCAACGGCGAGCCCGCAGAGGTGGAAGCTCTTGGGGCCCGAGGACGAACGGCTGCGCCACGACCTTCACCTCGTCCGGTTCGTCGCGCAGCATGTGCTGATCGCTTCGAGCAGGCCGCTGACCTGCAGGGGCCAACCAGCAAGCCCGTTCGTGGCCTGCGCCCAGTCCCTTTCCGGCTTGTAGGCGATGCCGTCGACATTTAGGACGACTGACGCGCGGGCTAACTCCTCCCGGCGCCACGCTAGGAGACCGAGTGAGGTTGAGCGCTGGGATAGGGCTACCTACCGGCGGAAGCGGAAGTTGGCAAAGGCGAGATCACAGCGGCCTTCGCCGTCCAAGGCGTGCATCTGCAGACGTACCCGATTCGATGTCGCGACGTCGAACGAGATCGGGTAAGCCTCGCCTAGCTGAAGTTCTCTGTCGAACCGGGCCGTCCCATCAGTCATGATCTGCGCCGAGAGGCGGCAGCTTGCAGGCGCGTCACTGGTCAGGCCGACATTGCCACTTAGGACTCGGTAACCAGCCGGAACGTTGTATTCGATCCAGGTTGCGTTGCCGTTGTTCGCGCACCGATTCGAGCCGAAGATGCCGTCAGCGCACAACGCGACGGAGTGCTGGTAGGACTCCTTGAGGATGGTCGTGGGGCCGAACGACATGGTGTCGCCGCTGCTTTGTACCTCGTCTTCTTCGTCGAGGTAGAGCACGGATGCCGGTGGCACCACAACGGGTGACGCTAGGTCGTTCACGGTCAGCCCGTTGTCGTCGTCCGTAGTGACTGGCGGGGTCACCCGAGGTGCTTTGGTGCGTTTCGGGGATGCCTCCGGCGACGGAGTCGACGTCGTCGGCTCGGGTGCGGGGTTGCCGTCGATGTCTGCATTCGGCTGGGCCGCATCGGCAGCGGGCCCCGCAGCAGCAGTCGGCTCGTGTTTGAGTGGCGTCCAGTCGGCTATATCGCGGATGAAGCCCGTGAAAGCGATCAACACGCCCGCAAGGCCCACGAGGAACGACCAGACCGCGAGGCGCCGGTGATTCTCCAGCCAAGCCAGTAAGCGCGACATGCCAACCTCATTTAACGGTCACCGGCCGAAGCTTGAGGACCGCTCCTGACCCGAGCCCTCAGATCGGTTAACGATCGGCCGCCCTTCCAGAAACGAGATCGAAGGTCCGGACCGGCGGTAGCGACCGCCTGCCTGGAGAAGTTGGGATCCACGTGGCTGGCGGCCTAGCGTTAGTTCTCCCATCGTCAACCACGCTTCGTAGTGCCGCCACGCCTCGCCCTGCCACTCCTGACGTTGCCCCCTTGTCGTTTGACGGTGGCTAGCAGGGTTCTGGAGGACGGTGGAGGCGCGATAGAAGCGCCGGAAGAGCCGCGACCGTTCCGCGGGTGGGATGCCGATTCTCATGTCGGGGGTGTTCCAGGTGCTCCAGTTGTCGTCGGTGCTGACGGTGATGGTGCCGCCCGTGGGGGTGTACTTGATCGCGTTGCCGAGCAGGTTGTCGGCTACCTGGCGCAGCCGATGCGGGTCGGCGTGCAGAACGGTGTTCCCGGGAAACCGAGGAGGGGTCGCACTTCGCGACCCAGGGCTCGAAGTCCTGACAGGACGCGGACGCTCGGCGTGGGGACGGCTCGCCTCCTTGCGCCGGCTGCGGAGGGGGTATCCCAGGCGTCATCGAGGAGGATAGAAAATCGCCAGGCTGGCCGTCGACCTCGTAGAGGGGTCGGCGGGGACGCCGGACGGCATGCCGATCAGCGGCGTCCTCGGATCTGAGCCCAGTAGGGGTGCGCGCGGCGGATTCTGCTCGCTGTGACCGGGGTGGGGACTCAGCCGCGAGCCGTGGCTCGAACGCGGGATCGACGGCCGCGTGTCAGCCGCAGCCTGCCGGCTGGCTGATGCGAAGCGGCGCCCGTGCCGCCTGAGGCGACAGCGGGCGCCGCTTGCTCGTCGAGCGCGGGGGTTCCTAGGGTCAGTCGCCCCCTTGCCCCGGGCAGTTGATGGCCGCCGAGACGGACACGGTGGTGTCGCCGGCGGTGACCGTGATGGCGGCGGTGCCTACGCCGGAGTCGGAGGGCGTGCGAACGCTGTGCAGATCGACCAGGCCCGCGCCGGATGCGTCGGTCACGAACGTTGCGGTCGGGTGCCAGGAGCCACTGCTGGTGGCCGTATACGCGGCATTGGGCGTGCCGGCGGCGACGGTGACGCGCACGTGGGCGCCGAGGTCGTCGCAGAAGGTGCCCTGGTACTGCTCGGCGGTCACCGTTCCCACCGGCGATGCCACGGTATCCGCCGATGCGTTTAGGGCCGTACCTGCGATGACCCCGACGGCGGTACACGCCAGCGTGGCAGTGAGCATGGTCTTGGAGAGTCTCATTTTTCCTCCGCTTGAAACGAATGGGGGGGCTCGACGGCAGGCGTAGGCGGCCCGCGGGAGGCTGGAAGAAGGCGGCGGGTGGCACTTCGCTCGGTCATCGGGGTGGACTCCGCAGCGACAGTTCCATGTGTCCCTCGACGGCGCCGCCGGTGTCGTAGGCGACCAGGTCGGCGATCTTGTTGCCACCGGCGGTCGAGTACCAGCCGAAATAGCGGCCGGCTACCCGCAGGGCGGGGCGGTGGGTGCCGTCGGGCAGTCGCAGCTCGGCGCGGGCCGTGGTGCCGGCGGACACCATGTAGGTGGCCTCGACGTCGTCGCCGTCGCCGTCGTCGTCGCCGTCGCCGTCGTCGTCGTCGTCGCCGTCGCCGTCGCCGTCGCCGTCGCCGTCGCCGTCGCCGTCGCCGTCGACGTCGACGTCGACACCGAACGTCTCGGTGTGTCCTGTGGGTGCGCAGCTGCCGCCGCTGCCCTCGAACGCTGTCGGCTCGGGGGCCGCCGCGTTCTTCGGGGCCTCGAACAGGCGCGCGAAGCATTCATAGCCGTTGCCCGCCCGGGCGGTCCAGACCGAGAAGTGGGTGCCGTCGGGCCCGGCTGCACTTGGGAATCACCACCGTGAAACCCACGTGTCCGCCGCGATGGACAAGTTGAAACTGCGCAATCGAGTTCAGGCGGCCGTTGTTGCGCATCGGCTGGGCCTGGTCGACGAGGACTTCCGTCCCGTCGATGTCCCCGACGAATCTGGCGGCCGGTAGAAGGAACAGGACCTTGTCTTCGTCCGCACTGCCCCCGTAGGCGATTGAGGAGCGTTGATTTCCACCCGGGGCGCCTGGTCGGTCCGGAACACTGAGGCCGTGGACATCGACGGCGCCTTCGGTCTTCTGCTGAGAATCGTTAGCGTCCCGTGCCTGGTGCTGGCCGGGTTGAACGCCTATCAAGCCATCACTAGGCGGCGGCTGAGTAAGGCGCCGAGCCGGCGTGATGATCGAACCATGCGGCGTCAGTCCGCCGTGGCCGCGGTAGTGCTGGGCCTCGTGGGAGTGCTGGCGATCGCCTTGAGCTTCGCCATCCCGTTCGTAAGCTAGGCACTATCAGCCCGGCGCTCCGTCCAGCGTGCGGCCGCCCTGTGTCGTCTCGTAACCGCCTATACCTCCGCGCTGTCCACATCTGCGGCCGATCGTGGGCGGCGGCTCCACTGTAGCGTCACGCGCCGTATCGCCAGCTCGACGCGCCTGCACACGCTCGTGGACCATCGTGGCGGATGGCGTCGTGATAGCTTGATTGATCTCAAATTGCCGGTCGCCATGATTCAACATGACCGTCAGCGCCAGATCGTCGCATGCCGGAGCAACACTTCGGCGAGGGCGTGCCTGGCTCAGGCCCCGTCACCGTGCGTAGACGGTGGGGCCGGCCGACGACGCGTGAGCGGGTCTCGCTGGGGGTGGGGCCCAAACTCGCGAACATCGAGATGGGTGAGATCTCGGTGGTGCCGAAACTCAGCGACATCTGGTGCCCAGACCATCAACAGAGACGGCCCGCAGTACTACTGCTCATCGTGGTCCTGCGGCAACGGCGGCCGCCGGAACAGGCCGGTGATGGCGGTGAGTGGGCTCGTGGCGCTGTAGTACTCGATTTCCGTCGTCTCCTTGAAGCGCCCGTTCGCCGATCGCTCCACGACGCGCTTTTCCCGCTTCTTCCCGCCGGTCGTATGCAAGTAGAGGCCGTACATGACCACGATGGCGAGGATGCCGGCCTCGATGACCGGAAGCTTGGCCTTCGCGTCGAGTAGAGCGTTGCGGACGAGCTCAGCCTGGCCGGGCTCCTCCCACGCGGCCGAGAGGACGGCCAGGGCGCCCTGCTCGAGCACGTCGGACTGGTGCTCGAGCAGCCGCAGATAGTCTTCCGCCCGCCCCGCGTCCACGGCGGACGCGAGGATCGCCGCGTGCATGTCGCCGTGCGGCAGGTCGTTGGTGTGTTCCGCCAGGTAGTAGCGGGTGCCTTGCTCGATGGTGTCGGCATCGGCCTCGATGCTCTCGAGGAATGCCAGCAATGTCTCGGTCATCGCCAGTCTCCTTCCAGTGTCAGGGCCCAGGCCAGCCAGGGCGGCTGCGTGTTCCGGCCGGCCAGGCAGGCGGAGCGCAACGCCGCGCCGAGCGGCTCGCCGGCGGCGAACCGCGACAGCGTGTCATCGAGGATCGGCAGCACCGCCTCGGCGACGCCGTCCCACCCGGGCGCCACGATCGCCGTGGTGCCCGCGTGGCGCAACGTGCCGAACAGTCCCAAGCGGTCGCCGAGGCCGGCGTGGTAACTCACGCCGCTGGAGCAGGCGGCTGAGAACACGGTGCGCGAGGCGTGCTCCAGCCGGGTGCAGTCCCGCCAGCTCAGCCGGTGCCCGATCCCGTCCGAGCTGCCGGTGGCCACCGCCCCGGCGAGCGGCAGGTCGCCGTGGTTGGCGAGCATGAGAGCGACCTCCTGCTCTGTGTCGCTGGTGTACCCGTGGCAGAGCAGCACGGCGATGTCGCACTCGCGCATCACCCGGTTGAACGCCGCCCGGTCGCACGAAGCCTCCGGCGGTGCGAATGCAGGAATTCCCAGCCGGGTCGCGTGCGCTGCCGTGGCCCGTAGCCCGCCGGCCACCTCCGGTCGTTCGCCGATACGCGGTACGGCCAGCACACCGATACGAGTCCGCGGTGGTGGCGGCTGGGAGATCAAATCGATCAGGGCGGTCCAGCCCGGGGCGTACGACACGCTCCAGGCCGGTCCGACGGCGGCGTGCCAGGGCAGACCGGCGGTCCACCGGTTCCCGATGATGACGACGTGGTCGCCCGGCGCCGCGTGTTGGCGCAGGGCGGCGACCAGCCACTCCGCCAGCCTCCGCCAGTCCGGCTCGTCCAGCGGATCGCCCCGCCGCCGCGGTCCCCAGTTGTAAAGCCGGGTCCGCACCCGGACCGCCACGCCGGACGGCTCGACATCGATCGGGGGCAGCAGCCGCGTGGCGACTCGGCCGTTGGAACCGATCCGGGTGAGCAGGCAGCCGAGGCTCGTTTCGTCGGCGGCGGTCCAGGACCGGCAGTGGAACCATTCGATCACGACCAGACCGCCTTTCTCCGGCGTGAGGCGCCGCAAAACCCGGTCGCTCACACCGTGCCGGAAGGGCTCCAGATGGGGTACGCGTCGCTGGATGCCGACCCGTCCGGTGGCGTCGCGCTGGAGCTCCGCGACCAGCCGGAGGTCCTGCACGTCGGTGCCGGGGCCTCCCATCAGGAGGGTGGCCAGGTGGCCGAGCGGGTCGGCGAGGTGGCCGGGACCGCGGACGACCAGGCTCAGGTCGGTCATTTCGGCGACGGACGCGGAGACTGCGGTGGGTACTTGGCACAGGTACCGCCGGCCGGCCGGGGCGTCGCGGTGGAGATAGCGGTCGAAGGCCAGCTTGATCAAGGTGGTCGCGTCGGGCGGCATGCCGTATCCCTGGCGGACCGCGTACGCGTTGGCCCAGCGTGCCCCCACCGGCCGCGGCATCCGGACCGCGTCCACCAGTGCGGCCTGCGCCTGGACGGTGGCGGCGTGCATTGCCGCGTGCCCTGCCGCCTTCGCCTGCTGAGCCAGCCGGCCGAGCATGACGGCCACCTCAGCGAGCCGGCTCCGACCCGATGCCGGTAGTCGGACGTGGTGCTGCAGCAGCATCGTCCAGCACTTGGCCTCGTCCAGCAGGTGCCAGCCGTTGCGTGGTGAGACCGCGCGGCCGGCGAGACCGTGGGCGAGTAGCAGTTCGATCGCCGCTTGATGTTGCCCCTCGTACATGAGGGTGGCGGCGCGCTGCACCGAGTGCCGCGCCACGTCGTCGGGCGCGGCCAGACGCCCGGCACGCTGTCGCCGCTCCTCCGCCCCCTCGGCGTCTCCGAGCGCCTGCCGGGCGGCCGCCTGGTAGGTCAGTAGCAGCGGATCGGCACCGATCCGCCGCTCGACCTCCTCGAAGATCGGCAGTGCGAGATCGGGACGGCCCATCTGCAGGTGGCTCAGACCCAGATTGGCCAGTGCCCACGGGTACCGGTCGGAGGACTCGGGTAGCAGCCGCATGATCTCGCGCCGCACCGCGAGCGCGTCAACAGCGCGGCCCGACGCCTCGAGCGCAATCGATCGCTCATGCCAGAGGCTGATCCTCGCCTGGTCGCCGGCACGGCCCTCCCAATCGGACGGGGAGTCCCCGATTCGGGCGAGCACCCGCCGCGGTTGCTGGGCCCGGTTGACGGCGCCGGCGAGCCACGCCTCGACCTTGGCCCGCCCATCGGCGTCGTCACCGACCCGCTCCAGCATGGTGGCGGCGATGGTCTCGAGGCCGTCGAACCGGCCCTGGGCGACGAGGAACTCGGCGTGCGCCCTTGCCGCGCCCGTCAACGCCTCAACCGTGCCCAGCCCTTGCAGCATGTCCAGCACGCCCTCGACGGTGTCGACCGGCGAACGCACATTGAACTGGGTCACAGCCCGCAGGAGATGCGGATACCCCGCCTTGCCGGCGATCTCGCCGAGCAGCTCGACGGCATCCGGTGGGAAGGCGTCCCCGTGCTCGGCGCTGGTGATCTCGGACAGCCAGCCGGTGAGCGCGTGCCAGGCCTCGTCGTAACCGACCGTGGCCCCCGCGCGCTGGGCCGAGATCACGCCGGCCGCATCCTCCGCCCGCCCGACGGCGAGCTCGTGCGCGAAGAACAGGAATGCCCAATGTTGCGCCTGCGGGTTCGGCTCCTCCATGTGGACATGGATGCTGGCGCGGACCGCCTCCAGGACGTACGGGGACAGCCGGCCCGCGAACTCGGACCGATAGCTCTCCTCGAAGATGAGAAGAGCCGCCGCAAGGTGATCGAAGGTGGGCCCGCGATCGACGTAGGTGGCCAGGTCGCCCTCGAAGGTGACGCCGTCTGGCGGAGTCGAGCCCGGCGAGATCAGTCGCGTCCACTCCTCGCACAGAGCGACCAGGACGGAAGCCTGCAGCAGCGTGAGGGCGGCTATCCGGTCGCTCTCGCGGAAGCGGTCCGGCGTCACGAGTGCCGCCATCGTCGGATGGTCCACCGGGCCGGCGCCGGGTAGGCCGAAGCCCAGCTCAGGGAACTCGTCGGCCGCGGCAAGTCTCGCCGCCGCGAACAATTCCGGGGTGAACGCCCGCCACCGTTCACTCAGGAACCCGTCCGAGGCGCCGTCGGTAACCGCCCTGGCGAACTCGATCAGCGGCGCCAGCCGTTCGTGGAGGACTCCGACGACGATCCGGCGCAGCGTGTCGGCGTCCGGCACCTCCACCAGCTGCGGTGCGGCGACGCCCGGCAGCACCGCAGCCCAGTTGCGGCTGAGCAACTCGTCCCGCCGGTCCCGCAGCAACTCCCCGACGACGAACGCGACGGCACCCCGGGACGCCAGCACTACGACGATCGACGAGGCGACCCCGACCGGGGCGACGCACGACGGGCACCGAGCACCGTCGAGAAGCCCTCGCAGCAGCGGGATAAGCCGGGACATGTCCGTCTCGCTGACCAGGAACAAAGTTTTCGCGACGACGAACCCGTCAACCCGCGCGCCACACCGCGGGCATCTCATCACCGTTCCACCGTACGGCGTCGAAACAAGCGCTCCAAAGTACTTTGATGCTGGAGATTATCCCGGAGTCTTCCCGGCTCCTGATCTTGAATGTCCGTCAAAACGGGGCAGGCCGGCCGGCCGATGCGTGAGATCCGGATCGCGACGTTCAACATGGAGATCCGGTTTGGTCGAGGGGTTCGACCTGGGGACGATCGCCGCTGGCGCGGCGTCGGCGGGTTGCTGGTCGCCGAGGAGGGCACTTGCACCTGCGACGTTGTTGGGCGTCGCGGCCGGCAAATGTGCATCGCCGCCGTGCTCGTGCAGTTTCGACAAGGGCTGGGCGCCGATGTCGTTCACCACCGAGAAGGCTGAAGCCGAGTTCTACGGCGATCGTGGGATGACGTATCAGATCACCGGCCAAGTATCGGTCGACAAGAACCGCGGGGTGGTCGCCGATTACCAGGCGACGGCGTACAAGTCATGGAATTGCGACAAGCGAGAGAAACTGAGCGGGGTCTCATTCGGAGGTGCCGCCAAGCCGCCGGATACGAGATCGCCCGGGAGTTCGCCGTAGTCGGCATCAGCACTCCGCATTGGCAGTGATAATGTCTCGCTATGCTTCGATGAACGGTGGAAAGATGCGCAGGCGGTGGCTTTTGCTCGGCGCAGCGGTGCTACTGCTGCTTGCCGGGTCGGCGTTCGCAGCCGTGCACTGGTTGCGGCAGCCGGGTGTCGACGACCCGCGGGCGTACGCGGTGAGCGAGACCGACGTCTCGCTCACCGAGGCCCTCGGTCGGGCCGGGATACGCGTACCCCCGTGCCTCGACCCGGTACTCCGGTACGCGCTGGTTGGTGACGGCTTGGGCTACCACTATCGGATCTACCTGGCCGCCACCGTGCCGGTCACCTGCGCCGACGCGTTCTTGGCTGACAACTCCCAGACGACCGCGGCCCAGCAGGGCGCGATCGGGGACGCGAGCAAGGACGCCCCGCTCGCTTATCGCAGCTTGTGGATGAATGAGCCGGTGATCCAGAAGATGGGCTGGGAGATCGGCCCGGAACAGCATTTCCAGGAATACGCCGCGGCTCTGCCCACGCTCAATTACGCCATCACCACCCTGGTGCAGCATGTGCCGGGGTCGGACGACGTGCACATCTATGTGTACGCCTTCCACGGTGGCTGACAATTCGTAAGGCACTGAAGCTGGAGACATGACCGCCTTCGTCCACGGAATCGAGGCCGTTTCGTGGTGGGCGCGGGAGTCGGATATTGTGCGATCTGTTCTTCTCCAGGCTTGGTTCGCATGCTATCGGCGGTGCCAGAAGAGTGCAATGGAGTATTTTGGACTTTGTCCTGATGTTGCACGCTGCGAAGGCGATCATGCGGCGGCAGGGCACTTCCGGGATCGAGCTGTCAGACCGCGGAGACCAGTGGTGCTTCTCAAGAGAGCGCGGGTTGGTGTGGTTGCGCATCCCGGGCGGCGTCGATGGAGGCTGGATCAACGGTTGTGCCCGGTCGAGGTATTCGAAGAGCTTGTAGGGGTGACCTTGGCCGACGCCTTCCGGTTGCTGCTCTGGGGGCAACCAGCAGCGGTAGACGGCTGGCGTCCACAGGCAGTGTCCGACACGCTTAAGGCCGTTGTAACATCCGGTGGGAACTTCCGTCCGTCTTCAAGGCAGCCTGCGGGCAGCACGCGAGCCACTTCGGCGGTCGTCCGCGCCTTGCCGCTTCGCTCTCGGCGCGGCCGGCGGTGGCCACCGTGGGACCGGCAGGCACGGCGAAACCCGAGACCTCCGACGAAGAGGAAACCGGGGCCAGGCGTGGCAGCGGCACGACGAGAGCGCGAGTACGAGTGAGACCAGCTCGACGGATGCGTCGAGCCCGTCGTTTACCGGCGCCTGTCTGTCCTCGGCGCGCCTGATCCGTGAGCTCTATGATCAGGCGCCGGTGGTCAGTTCGGCGGGGCGCTCCACCTTCCCAACCCGGGCGCGGCCCGGCCGAGCGAAGCTTGCGCCAACGGATGCCGTAACCCGTAGTGGGTGGCCACCATCTCCACCGGGGAAGCCATCCGCTCAGGAGCGTTCGAGGCGGCGCGCCAGATGGCGCCCGGTCGCGCTGTCCCTGGCCTCGGCGATCGTGGCGGGAGGGCCGGCCGCGACGATCCGGCCGCCCGCGTCCCCACCGCCCGGGCCGAGGTCGATGACCCAGTCGGCGCCGGCGATCGTGTCCAGGTCGTGCTCGACCAGGACGACGGTGTTGCCGGCGTCGACGAGCCGGTGGAGTTGCCGCAGCAGCAGCGCGATGTCCGCGGGGTGCAGCCCAGCGGTCGGCTCGTCGAGCAGGTAGAGGGTGTGGCGGCGGCGGGCCCGTTGCAGCTCGGTGGCGAGCTTGATGCGCTGGGCCTCGCCACCGCTGAGCTCGGTCGCCGGCTGGCCCAGCCGTAGGTAGCCCAGTCCCACCTCGCGGAGCGTCTCGAGGCTCCGGGAGGCGGCCGGGACGTCGGCGAGGAACTTGGCGGCGGCGTCGACGGACATCGCCAGCACGTCTGCGATGTTCTTGCCGCGGTAGGTCACCTCCAGCGTGTCCGCGTTGTACCGCGCGCCGTGGCAGGCCGGGCACGGCGCGTAGGTCCCGGGCAGGAACAGTAGTTCGACCGCGACGAACCCCTCGCCCTCGCAGGTCTCGCACCGGCCCTCCGCGACGTTGAAGGAGAACCGCCCGGCCGTGTACCCGCGCGCCTGCGCCTCGTCCGTCGCCGCGTACAGCTTGCGCACCGCGTCGAACATCCCGGTGTAAGTGGCCAGATTGGACCGGGGCGTGCGACCGATGGGCCGCTGGTCGACCCGGACCAGCCGGTCGAAGGTGTCGAGCCCTGCCGTGTCCCGCACGTCGACGTCGAGCTCCGCCTCGTCGGGCTCGTCGCTCGCCAGCCCTAGGTGGCCGCGCACGACCTCGGCCAGCACCTGCGTGACCAGCGTCGACTTGCCGGAACCGGACACCCCGGTCACCGCGGTCAGCACCCGGAGCGGCACGTCAACGGACATGTCGTGCAGGTTGTGGCGGGAGATGCCGCGCAGGTGCAGCCAGCCCTGGGGCGTACGCGCGCGATGGTCGAGCGGCTCGGCACGGCCGAACAGGTACCGGCTGGTGGCCGACTCCTCGACCTGTTCGAGGCCGGGAACCGGTCCGCTGTACAGCACGCGTCCGCCGCTCTCGCCCGCGCCGGGGCCGATATCGACCACCCAGTCGGCCCGCCGGACCACGTCCATGTCGTGCTCCACGACGAACAGCGAGTTGCCCGCCGCCTTCAGCCGGTCCAGTACGTCCAGCAGCGGCTCGGCGTCGGCCGGGTGCAGGCCCGCGGAGGGCTCGTCGAGCACGTAGACGACCCCGAACAGCCCCGAACGCAACTGGGTGGCGATCCGGAGGCGCTGCGCCTCGCCGGGTGACAGCGTCGTCGAGCGGCGCCCGAGGCTGAGGTACCCCAGGCCGAGGTCCAGCAGCACCTCGACGCGCGCGACCAGGTCGGCGCAGAGCCGGACCGCGACCTCGGTCGTCTCCCCAGACCGGGCGGTCGGCGTGGCAGCCCCGGCCCCGGACAACCCCGCGGCGGGCCGCAGGAGCGCCACGACGGCGGTGAGGGGCATCGCGTTGACGTCGGCGATGGTGCGGCCGGCGAAGGTCACCGCGAGCGCCTCCGGGCGCAGGCCGCTGCCGTGGCACACCGGGCAGGGCACGCTGCGGACGAACCGCATCGCCCGCTCGCGCATCCGGTCGCTCTTGGAGTCGGCGAGCACGTGCATGACGTGCCGGCGGGCGCTCCAGAACTTCCCGTAGTAGCCGCTGTCGATGCGGTCCGGCTCCGGCGCGACGAGGACGGACGGCTGCTCGTCGGTGTAGAGCAGCCAGTCCCGGTCCTTCTTCCTGAGCTTGCGCCACGGTCTGTCGATGTCGATCCCCAGGCCGCTCACGACGCTGCGCAGGTTGGCGCCCTGCCAGGCGCCCGGCCAGGCCGCGATGGCGCCGTCGCGGATGCTCAGCGACGGGTCCGGGACGAGCAGGTCCTCGGCGACGTCGTGCACGACGCCCAGTCCATGACACCGTGGGCAGGCGCCGGCCGCGGTGTTGGGGGAGAACGCCTCGGCCTCCAGCCGCGTGGCGTCCGGCGGGTAGGTCCCGGCGCGCGAGTAGAGCATGCGCAGCAGGTTGGACAGCGTGGTGATGGTGCCGACCGTCGACCGCGAACTGGGTGCCCCGCGGCGCTGTTGCAGGGCCACAGCCGGCGGGAGGCCGGTGATCTCCTGCACGTGCGGCGCACCGACCTGCTGCAACAGCCGGCGGGCATACGGCGCGACGGACTCGAAGTACCGGCGCTGCGCCTCGGCGTAGAGCGTGCCGAAGGCCAGCGAGGACTTGCCCGAACCGGAGACGCCGGTGAAGGCGACCATGGCATCGCGGGGAATGTCGACGTCGACGTTCCGAAGGTTGTGCTCGGCGGCGCCCCGAACGCGCACGAACCGGTCATTAACGTCGTTTTCCACCAGGTCTGTTTACCCTGTTCGGCGGTGCCGAATCGCCGCCACGCTCGCGGCGCAGAGCGGGGCGGAGCGGGGGCATTGCCGCCCACCCGACATGCATGTTCCTTCCGCGCCGGCGGCATCGAGCTTCGAGTCGTCGAGCCACCCGCGAGCCCGCCGACCGCTCGTCGCCCGGTCGGCGGCTGTCTCGGCGCGCACCGCTGAGTGGTGCTTGATCGGCGCAGCCCGCCGCTCATGTGACCGGCATCACATCTGAGGGCGGTCGAGTCAACCCGTGAAGGCACTGAAAACGCTGGCGACCCGAAGGAATGAGCACCATGCGCGAGGAATTTCAGATGATCGAGTGGGTCGAGCCCCCGATCGGTGATCTCGTAGAGGAAGCGGTGGCCAAGGGCCGCCGGAGGCGGACGGCGAAGCGATTCCGGGTCGGCGGTGCCGGCTTGGCGGTGCTCGCCGTGGCCGGCTTGGCCGCGGTCCTCGTCGTTCGCAGCACTGCCGCGCCCTCCTCCGCGGTGCCCGGGGTCGTCACCGCGGCCGCCCCGTCGCCGGCTGCGAGCAGTTCCGCTCCCGCGCGGCAAGTCGACCGGGTCAAGGGCACTCCGGCCGGCCTGCTCGAACTGCTGATAGAGAATCTGCCGGAAGGCAAGACCAGCCGGTACGCCGGCGTCGTGGAGTACGGCGATGTGTCGGTGCAGACCTTCCTCGACCGCGGCCAGGGGCCCGGCATGATCCGGTTGCACGTGATGACGCGTAAGGCAGCGGACTTCACCGGCACCTGGACCCCGCTGGGCAACGGCACCGAATACCTGGTCTTCAAGGCTCCCAGCAACTGTCTGCAGGACACCATCGTGTACGTCCATCACGCCGACGACACCCTGCTGCAGTTCGACCTGTCCAACCTGCGGCCAGAAGGGCTCGATCCTGACTGCTCGCGAGGCAGCCGAGGTCGGCGCGGACCCACGCTGGGGTGTGAAGATCGACCCGGCCCTCAACGCACAAGGCGCCGCGGCATTCCCACACCTGCCGGCAGAGCTCAAGTGAGCCGAGGCGACGACGACTTCGTCGAATACGCCCGGGCCTCGGCAGGCCGGTTGCGGCGTACCGCCTATCTGCTGTGTCGCGACTGGGAGCTGGCGGCTGATCTGACCCAGACGACGCTGGTGCGGATGTTCGAGCGGTGGCAACGCATCGCCCGGCGTGACAACCCGCACGCGTACGCCCGGCAGGTGCTCTACCGCGCCTTCCTGGACCACCACCGGTCGAAGCGCTCGCAAGAGATGACCACTGCCGACTTCGGCGATGTGCCGGGAAGGAGCGAAGACGCTGATCTGCGGCTGACGCTCATCGACGCGCTCGCCCGGATACCACCGCGCGACCGGGCCATCGTGGTACTGCGCTACTGGGAAGATCTCAGCGTCGAGTCGGTCGCCGAAATCCTCGATCTGCCGACCGGCACAGTGACCTCTCAAAGCGCCCGCTCGCTGGCCCGACTGCGCCAACTGCTGGGCCAACAAGCAGGACCAACGCCCGACAACTCATTGTTCGCCTGAACCGCGTCGAGGCGAGGTCGACACAGCCCGCCACCGGCTCGCACGCCGGTGGCGGTGCCCTTCCCCCAGCGGTGATCGAGGGCAGCATCTGGGTGAGCTCACGCCTTGATCGCTCACGACAGCACAGGCACAGCTGATGTCGGCGGTCAGGTCGAGCCAGGGTCGGTGGCCGCGCCGGCCGCCGGTTCGGGCGCGATCGGCATTTCCCGCTGCAGAACGACGTATGCGAATGCTTGACGGCTTCTTGCAAGCTCTGTAGGTTCTTGCACCAAGTTTTCCAGAGTGTTTCAGAGATGTTGCGTCCTTCGGCGTACGGGGGCAGGAGACGGCATGGGCAGACGACGGTGGGCGGCGGTTCTGGTCGCTGTGCTGATGGCGACCGGGCTGAACGCCCTGGCCGCGCAGCGGGCGGGCGCGGCGCCAGGGGCCAAGGACGTCATCGTGACCCTCTTCGAGTGGAACTGGGTGTCGGTGGAGCGGGAGTGCCGGGACTATCTGGGCCCCAAGGGCTACGGGTACGTCCAGGTGTCGCCGCCGCAGGAGCACATCAAGGGCGGCCCGTGGTGGGCCTCGTACCAGCCCGTCAGCTACAAGGTCGACTCCAACAAGGGGGACCGGGGCGCCTTCGAGCGGATGGTGGACGCGTGCCACGACGCGGGCGTCAAGGTCATCGCCGATGTGGTGATCAACCACATGGCCGAGGGCTCGGGCAACGGCTGGGCCGGCAGCCATTTCGGCGACCGGGAGTACGACGGCATCTACAAGAGCTGGGACTTCCACGACGGCTGCGTGGTCCAGGACTCGGATTACCGCAACGACGCGTGGCGGGTGCGCAACTGCGACCTGCTGAGGCTGCCGGACCTGAAGACCGAGACCGACTACGTGCGCACCAAGCTCGCCGCGTACATGAACGACCTGCTCAGCCTGGACGTGGACGGCTTCCGGGTCGACGCCGCGAAGCACATGACGCCGGACGACATCAACGCCATCAAGGGCAAGCTCGGCAGGACGACCGCCGGCACCCAGCCGTACCTCGTGCAGGAAGTCATCTGGGGCCAGGGGGAACCGATCACGCCCGAGCAGTACACCGGCGTGGGCGAGGTGCACGAGTTCCGCTACGGCCGCGACCTCAAGCGCGTCTTCCAGAATGAGAAGCTGGCGTACCTGCAGAACTTCGGCGAGGCCTGGGGCTTCGTCAACGGCACGGTGGGTGTGCCGTTCGTGGACAACCACGACACCCAGCGCAACGGCACCACCCTGAGCTACAAGGACAACGCCACCTACACGCTCGCCAACGTGTTCATGCTGGCCTGGCCGTACGGTTCGCCGTCGGTGATGTCGGGCTTCGAGTTCGCCGCCAAGGACCAGGGCGCGCCGAAGGACGGCAACGGCAGGATCAAGGACGTCACCTGCTTCAACGGCGAGTGGAAGTGCGAGCACCGGTGGCCGCAGATCGGCAACATGGTGGCCTTCCACAACGCCGTGAAGGGTACCGCCGTCACCCACTGGTGGAGCAACGGCAACGACCAGATCGCCTTCGGACGGGGCGACAAGGGTTTCGTGGTCATCAACGACGAGGGCACCGGCGGGCTTCGCAGCTACCAGACCGGGCTGCCGGCGGGCACGTACTGCGACGTCATCAAGGGTCAGCCCACGCCGACCGGGTGCAGCGGTGATTCGGTCACGGTGGACGCTTCCGGGTGGTTCACCGCCACGGTCGGCGCGCACGACGCGGTGGCTCTGCACGTCAACGCCAGGGCCGGCACCTGACGCGGGGCGCCCGCACGAGGGCGCCCCGGCACCACACCGGCGCGGTGACCGCTGGGTCCGCCGGGGGCTAGGAGGGGGAGCGGCCGGCCGGTGCTGCGCGCTCCGGCGCGTACCCCGGGGGCTGCTCAGGCCGCGGCAGCAACGGCTTCAGCGGAGCCACCGGCCGCTGCAGGACGCTGCCGGCGGTCAGCTCGACCGCCTCGTCGTAGAGCCGGATCGGCAGCCGTCCGTCGGTGCCGTCGCGCAAGCTCACCCGTACCGTTTGATGGTCCGCTTCGACGAGGAGTCGCAGGCCGCTGTGCCGCAGGCGGAACCGCAGCGCGGTGATGCCCTCGGGCAGGCGCGGGGCCAGCGCGAGCACGCTGCCGTGCTCGCGCAGGCCGCCGAAGCCCTCGACGATCGCGGACCAGGCCCCGGCCAGCGACGCCATGTGCAGTCCGTCGCGGGTGTTGCGGTGCAGATCGCGCAGGTCGACCAGGGCTGCCTCCCAGGCGTAATCGTGGGCCAGCTCCAGGTGGCCGACCTCGGCACACATCACGGCTTGGGTGCAGGCGGACAGCGACGAATCCCGTACGGTGATGCGCTCGTAGTAGTCGACGTTGCGCGCCTTCTGGTCGGCGGTGAACGCGTCCGGGCACCAGTGCATCGCCAGCACCAGATCGGCCTGTTTGATCACCTGCCGCCGGTAGAGCTGGAAGTACGGCGCATGCAGCATCAGCGGCTCACCGGGGTGTTCACCGGCGAAGTCCCACGGGGCGTAGCGCGTGAAGCCGCCGGACTGCTCATGCACGCCGAGCCGCTCGTTGTAGGGCACGTGCACCGCGTCGGCGGCGGCCTGCCACGAGCGGGTCTCCTCCGGCCGGACGCCGAGCCGGGCGGCTGCCTCGGGCCGTCGGGCGCACGCGTCGACGGCCGCGCGCAGATTGCCGGCTGCCATCACGTTGGTGAACAGGTTGTCGTCGGCCACGGCGCTGTACTCGTCCGGACCGGTGACGCCGTCGATGTGCCAGACACCGTCGGCGTCGTGGTGGCCGTGCGAGACCCACAGCCGAGCGGTCTCCACCAGGACGTCGAGCCCGCATTCACCCTCGAGCGTGTCGTCGCCGGTGACCTTGCGGTAGCGGTCGACGGCACGGGCGATGACGGCGTTCAGGTGCAATGCCGCGGTGCCGGCCGGCCAGTACGCCGAGCACTCCTCGCCGTGGATCGTGCGCCACGGGAATGCCGCGCCGGCCAGGCCGAGGGTTTCGGCCCGGTGCCGGGCCCGGTCGAGGATGCTGTGCCGCCAGCGCAGGGCGTCTGCCGCGGCGTGCGGGGCGATGTACGTCAGCAGGGGCAGGACGAAGCCTTCGGTGTCCCAGAACGCGTGCCCGTCGTAGCCGGGCCCGGTCAGTCCCTTGGCGCCGATGGCCCGCCGCTCGGCCCGGGCCCCGGCCTGCAGCACATGGAACAGTCCGAAGCGGACCGCCTGCTGCAGCACGGGATCACCGTCGATCTCGACGTCGGCGGTGTCCCAGAAGTCGTCGAGGTACGCGCGCTGGTCGGCGGCGAGGCCGTCCCAGCCGGCGTAGCGGGCGCCGTTCAGTGCCGCCGCCACCTGGTCGCGCAGCGCCTGGGGCGAGCGTGACGAGCTCCACGCGTACCCGAGGAATTTGGTGATCCGCAGGCGCTCGCCGGGCCGCAGCACGGTGACCACCGTGGTGCGAGCCCAGTCCTCGCGGACGTCGGTCTCCTCGTCGTATCCCCGGGGCGCCTCGACGACGTGGTCCATGCCGGCGGCCATCAGCAGGGCGCTGACGCGGGTGCGGTGCAGCAGCACCGCACCGTGCTGCTCGGTGTCCTGGCCCACCGCCGCCAGCGGGCGGTCGAGCGCGGCGGCAACCCGGGGATCGGAGGACGACTGCGGCTGCTCCTCGTTGGCCACGAGGCCGGACTGCACGGTGATCCGCACCTCGTGGCCGACCGCCTCGACCTCGTAGTCGATGGCGGCAACCGCCCTTTGGGTGAAGGAGACGAGGCGGGAGCTGCGGATGCGCACCCGCCGTCCGGCCGGGGACTGCCAGTCGACGCTGCGCCGCAGCACCCCGTCACGCAGGTCCAGCACCCGTTCGTGGGAGTTCAGGTGGCCGTGCGCCACGTGGAAGGGCTCGTCGTCGACCATCAGGCGGATGAGCTTGCCGTCGGTGACGTTGACGACCGTCTGCCCCTGCTCCGGATAGCCGTAGCCGCCCTCCGGGTACGGCAGCGGCCGCTGTTCGTAGTAGGAGTTCAGGTAGGTGCCCGCGATGACGTGCGGCTCGCCCTCGTCCAGGTTGGCGCGCAGCCCGATGTGCCCGTTGGCCACCGCGAGCACCGACTCGGTCTGTGCCAGCCGGTCCAGCTCCAGGGCGGCCTCGCGGACCTGCCATGGTTCGACCGGAAACCGGGCGTCGCCGATCATGCGGACCTCACGCATCCTCCCACCCTGCCCGCTGCGGCGAGCCAGGCGAGGGCCGCGACGACCAGCGCCTCGGTTCCCGTGCTCAACGTGGGCTGCAGGACGGGCGCGAAGGCGGTCGAGTGATTGACCGGGATGTCCTGGGCGATCCGGCCGGCCTGCTCGGCATGGTGGTAGGCATCCGGGTCGGCACCTCCGATGCACCAATAGGTGTAGGGAACGCCCAGCGCGCGGGGGATGTCGCTGAAGTCCTCACTCGCCGACTGCTGCGCGATGGTCGCGGCACGGTCGCCGAAGAAGTCGGCGAACGCCGCGGCCACCCGCTCGGTGGTCGAGGTGTCGTTGTCGGTCAGCGGGAACCGGTCGAACAGCTCGAACTCGGGCTCGCGTGGCGACGCCGACGCTTGGCATTCCGCGGTCACGATGCGGCGGATGGCGGCGAGCATGGTGTCGCGGGTGTTGTCGCTGTAGGTGCGCAGGTTGAGCTGCAGCTGCGCGGAATCGGGGATGACGTTGCTCTTAGCACCCGCCTGGATGCTGCCCACGGTGAGCACGGCGGTTTCCGTCGGTGGCACCTCGCGAGCCACGACCGTCTGCAGCCGGACCACGATCATGGCGGCGAGTACCACCGGGTCGACGGCGGCCTGCGGCATCGACCCGTGGGCGCCTCGGCCGTGGACCGTGACCCGCATGCTGTCCGCCGCGGAAAGGATCGGACCTGGGCGTGTCCCCACCCGGCCGGCGGGGAACGGCAGGACGTGCTGCGCGAGAGCCACGTCGACACCGGGGACGATCCCGGTCAGGTCGTCGTCGATCATGGCTCGGGCGCCGTCACCGGTCTCCTCCGCCGGCTGGAACAGGGCGACGACGGTTCCGTTCCAGGCGTCGCGGGTCCTCGCGAGCAGCCGCGCCGCGCCCAGCAGGCAGGCAACGTGGACGTCGTGCCCGCATGCATGCATCACCGGGACCTCGGTGCCGTCGCTGTCGGTCGCCGTTTCCGTGCTCGCGTACGGCAGAGCGGAGTCCTCCCGCACCGGCAGGGCGTCCATGTCGGCGCGCAGCAGCACCGACGGTCCGTCGCCGTTGACCAGCACGCCGACCACGCCGGTGCCGCCGACCTTCGTACGCACCTGGAAGCCCGCGCGATGCAGGCCCTCGGTGACGACCTCCGCCGTGCGCTGTTCCTGGTGCGACAACTCCGGGTGACGGTGCAGGGAGCGGTAGAGCTCCTCCTGCTCGGCGCGAATACCGTCCAGGCCGGCCAGCACGGCCGCGGCCGCGGATGACGTGGTCACCGTTCCTCCTCGCGGATGGGCCGGGATCGCCGGTTGCGGCTCATCGCACTGCCGACGGTACGCGTGCGACGGCCGGACGGCCGGGTCGTCGCGCAAGCCACCACGCATCGAGGGGGTGCGGGCGGTGTCCGGCCGCCTCGCCGGGGCGGTTCGGTGCAGGTGAGCCGGGCTGGACGTGCAGGTCGGCTACGACGTCGGCGACACCGGGCGCCGCGCGGGTCAGATCGTGCAGCAGGCGCTCGGTCGCCTGGTCGGGTACCCGGCCGGTCAGCGTGGCCACACCGTCGTGGACGCCGACCTGAACGGCGTCGGCACCGACCGGCTGCAGCAGGGCCCTGACGTCCGCTTCGACGTCCTCGTCGGAACGCCCGAAGATCGTGAGAAGGTCAGCGGCGGCGACGATTCCCACGAGCCGCCGCAGATGGTCGGTGACCAGGAGCCGCTTCACGCCCGCCCGGTGCATGAGCCGCGCCGCCCGGGCAGGTGTGGCATCGGGCGCGACGGTGACCGCGGGTGCGGTCATCATGTCGCGTACGGTCGCCCGGCTCCAGGCCAACGCGGGCTGTCTGCGGCGCCGCCACGGCAGACGGCTGCGCGCGCGATCCTGGCGCCAGGTCATGGCCTCGAGCAAATCTGTACGGGTGAGCACGCCGATCACCACGTCGAAGTCGTCCACGACGGCCAGGGCGCTGACATCATGGGTGGTGATCGTGGTGAGCGCATCGGCAGGTTCCGCCGCCGCGGCCACCGTGAGCACCTGATTGGTCATCACGTCGCGTACCGTCCACTGCTTCATGGTCCACCTCCGGGGTCGATGTCGGGGCCGTCCGCGGCGGCCTCCTTCTCCACTCTGGCCGCCGCGACGCTCGGGCGGCCAGGGTCCGCATCGGCCGATCGCGCTACCGGCACCTTGCCGGTGTTCGGCAATGAGAGCCGGCAGGCAGCGTCTCAATAGTCCTGACCAGGCGACCCAGGCCGGTGGCGTGGTCGCCGCCCCCGACCCTCCCAGCGTCGGGCGAACTGGAGATCAGCGACGGAGAAGGCGGCTTCTCCGTTCGGAGGGTTCTCTATTCGCATTCGTCGTCGTCACCGCGGACGGCCGCTACGTCGTCCAGGAAATCGCGAAAGCCGATGGGCCAGTGCACCGGGGCGGGAAACAGACCGGGCTGGGGCTCAAGCGCCCAACCCACCTTGATCAAGATCGCGGCGACGGGCGCAGGCACAGGCCACGCGTGTCGCTGCTCGAGCAGCAGCGACCGCTCATCATCGTCAAGAGCGTCCCAGACGTCGACGAAACGATCATCCACGGCTCCGACGGTAGGCGGGAACAGCTCAACCCGCGGCTACTTCCGGTCGTCAGTCACGCCCCAGGAGAACCCGGCGTCCGCCACGCCGACGACCCGTGCAGGGTGCCTGTGAGCTTCTGCGACCGACTCTCCAGCTGGCCGTGAGCAGTGGGCGCCATAGACCCTGCGGTGCTCCGCCCATGCCTGCCGGGGCCCCAGCACGCACCTGGTCGTGCGCTGCCGATTGGCAGCACGCTGGCGACCAGTGCGCAGCCAGTCATAGACCGTCGATCAGCGCTGGCACGAGTTGTTCTTCGGACCGCGATTGCCTTGCTATCGCCGCCCGCCGATTCCGTTACTGCAGGTGTTGTAAGCAGACCGAGGCGAGTGATTCCCGACCGCTCCCGACTACCACCTCAGCTGTCCGGGGCCGCGAACCGAGCCACCAACTCCAGCCCGAAGAATATCCGCAGGGTGTCTGGACCGAGACAGGGAGGTCTTGGACATCCGCAGAAGTTTCCACCTCGATGCGTCTCCCATTCGGGAGGGTGGATTGTCGTTACAATCCCCGGCCATGGGACTGCTCACTTTCAGCCTCAACGTCACCCTGGACGGTTGCGTCGACCACCGGGAGGGAATCGCCGACGACGAGACGCACGCCTTGTTCACCCGTCTCATGGACGAGAACGGGGCAATGCTGTGGGGTCGCGTCACCTACGAGATGATGGAGAGCTACTGGCCGGCCGTCGCCCGCGGCGACGAAGAGGCGCCGCCGGCACTGCGCGAGTGGGCGGTCAAGCTGGAGGCCAAACCCAAGTACGTGGTGTCGTCGACGCGCACGGACTTCCCGTGGACCAACAGCCACCACATTGCCGGTGACCTGCGCGAGGCGGTGCAGAAGCTCAAGGACGCGACTCCGGCCGGGGTCCTGCTGGGAAGCGGCAAGCTTGCGACCGAGCTCGACCGGCTGGACCTGATCGACGAGTACAAGGTGCTCGTCCATCCCAGGATCGCCGGCCACGGCCCGACGCTGTACGAGGGTGGGCTGCCCGGCACGCGCCGGCTCGAGCTGGTCTCGGCGGATCCTCTCCGCAACGGCGTGGTGGCCATGCACTACCGCCGCGCGCGCTGAATCACGGTAGTCCATCGCGCCGCGGCCGGATTGACTCGTGGCTATCGATGGCGGGATCCGGCTCAACGCCTTCGCGGCGCTGCGGTCCGCCGACGTCGTTGCCGTCAAGGCGCGCCCCACGGGCGGCTTCGTCGGCGAAGCGCTCGCAGCGGTGCGTTCATCGAGCCTGACTGGCCGGCATCAGTGGTGGAACTCGAGTCGGATGTCGCCACTGTCGCGCAGGAGAAGTACGCGACCGGTCTCGCGGGTCCAGCCGTCGTTGATCAATAAGTATTTGTCGCCCGTACGCTGCAGCAGGCGAAGTCCCGAATAATGGAAGCGGTATACCGTGTCGGTTCCGCCCGCTCTCGTCGTGGTCACGTTCGGAACGGTAAGGAAGAAATCTTTGGCGCTGTAGACCTCCACCGCGGTGAGTTGACCCTGGTCCGCCGCCACGCTTTGTGCGAAACCCTCGCCCATCGCCCGGGCGAGGCGTTCGGTGTCGGCAATGACGGCGAGGACCAGCAGCGCGCCCATCACCAGCCGGATGGCAAGGCTCCATCGGCGGCCTGGCCGCACAGAGGCGCGCAGATAGTCACCGTAGAGGGCGAAGCCCACCGCGCAAGTCAGGATCGGCGGCAAGGCCGGAGTGATCAACGACGGCGTGAGTTGCACGAGGACGGTTACGAGCACAAGCGAGAACAACCAGGAGCGGAGCAGCGTGTACGCCAGGCGCATTCGGCCGGTCGGGCCGAGCCGGACGATGAGCCATCGGTGCGCGTGCAGCACGATCAGCATGAGGACGAGAACGGCCACCACCGGCAACGACAGTACGTTGATGCTGCGCAGGACGTAGTCCGCAGTGGTGAACTCCAGGATTTTCGAGTCGTATCCGAGCGCCGCCGCTTCGGTTTTCGTGCGCACCCAGCCGAAGTAGAAAAGGAGCACGGTGCCTACGGCCACCGGTGAGACGACGCTGATCACCGTCTTGAATCTCTCGGAGAGGCCGGCGTCGTCGTGGTCGGCCCGCGTGTGGGTTACCCGGTGCAGGCGGTGGGTGGGGCGACGGGTGAGCGTCTCGTTGCCCGGCCTACGGACCATTGCTTTCCTCGACATTCGTCGACGCCTCGGGGGAGGGCACGTCATAGGTGAATCCCGGGGAGTGCATGACCTCGTACGGCCAGCCTTCGACCCAGACGCTGATGTCGTAGTACTGCCCGACCGGCGGCACGGTGAAGAGGGCGATCCGGCCATCGATCGTGGGCACTGACCGCGTGACCTCTCCGAAGTGAATGACGGCGGGGTTCGGCAGATGCTCTCCGGTGATCCGCACCTGGTAACCGCCAGTCGCAGGACCGCTTGCTGGTTCGACCGATCGCAGCCGTGGGCAGTCGGGGCCTTCCGCGTCGTCGGCGCGACCCCGTCGGAGTATTGCTCCTGGGTTGCTGCGATGAATCTTCACCAACGTACGGGTCAGGTCGTAGACGGACCGGTCGATGCAGTCGAAGGACAAGGACCGCCCGCTGAGTTCCTCGACGGCCGCATCGACGCTCCGCCAGAGGGAGCCTTCGCCGTGAAATGCCGCCAGACATGCCTGTGCCGCTGCGCGGTAGAGATTGCGGGTCGGCAGATCCACCTCGTCCTTGGATGCCGAGTCGACGTCCCGCAGGAGCTCACCGCATCGTCCCCAGCTCAGTTCCGCTAGAAAGGCCTCCTGATAGGAGCCGCCGCCACCGGTGAGGCCGAGGTCCCGGATCCACGCGATGATTCGCGGACCATGCTTTCCGGCGTTGATGGCCGGTTGCGTGCTTCCCGGTGTTGACGGAACCGTGGTGCTAGCAGGTGTCGACGGTTCCACTGGGACTGGCGTCGAGGTCGGGTTCAACGAAGCCGGCAACGTCGTCGGCATCGCGGAGCTGTCGGTGCTGGGCAGGACTGTGACCGCGGGACTTCCAGTAGTGTCGGGGTTTCGGTCCCACCACAAACCCACCACCAGCAGGGTTGTCACGATCAGGAATGTCGCGAGATAGGGAGCCATCGGTCTGATCGCCCTTACCAAAGGCTTTCCATACCGGGACCCGGTCCTGCGCACCGGTATCACCTCGTCATGATCAGTTCAGCCGGCACCAGACATGGGTCGGCTGTGTCAAGCTAACGCGGCGGTCTGGCAACGACTTCTGTTCTGTCCATGACCTGATTCAACGGCGACGGGTCTCGAATGCCCTGTATCTGGGGCTTCAATGGACAGTTTGCAGCCCGGCTTGCACGCAGGTAGCGAAGCAGGTGCGGTGCTGTCAGTGGGAGACGTCGCCCAGACAACACTGGACTGGTCGGGGAGAGCGGGCGACGTGGGACGACGCGTGCGCCGGCCGCGATCATGTCCTGCCCGTGCGCTCCGCCTCGGGGCACCTTCCCCCATCGACGAGTGTGTACTATCTTGATCGACAAGCTTCACATGGTTACTGGCTCGCGACCGACTTACGGGGGTAGGTCTGTGCGGTATCTCTATGTGCTGGTTGCTGTCCTGTCTGCAATCAGCATCCTGAATCTGTTGCTCACTTTCGGCATCATCCGTCGGCTGCGTAGCCAGCCCATGGGCCGGCCGGTCAACTACCCCGGTGTGCTGCCGGTGGGTGCTGTGGCCGGTGACTTCGCTGCTTGGGACATCCAGGACCGGCCGGTGTCACGGGACGACTTGTCCGGCCGTACCCTTGTCGGTTTCTTCTCGCCGGGATGCTCGTCCTGCCTGGAGCGGCTGCCGGATTTTGTGGCCGTCTCGGCCGCGTTCGGTCCTGAGAGGTCCTGGGCTGTCGTCCTCGGTGACGTCGAACAGGCCGGCGAGTACCTGCCTTCGCTGGAGCCCGTCGCGCGGGTGGTGCTGCAAGATCCGGACGGCCCGCTGATGTCGGCTTTCTCGGTCAGCGCCTTCCCGACGTTCTTCGTCGTGGACGCCGGCGGACGAGTCCTTTCCAGTGGACTGACCACGGAGGACCTGTCCGTTCCGACGGCCGCATGACCGCCGACGACACCACCCGTCCCGGTCTCCGCGGCACGGTCGCGCTGCTGTCCGCCGCCCTCGCTCTCGTCTGGCGCGCCTCGCCGATGTTGGTGGCGGTCCGGGTCATGACCGCGCTCGTGACCGGCCTCAGCCCGGTGGCCACCGCGTGGCTGACCAAGGAGATGCTGAACCGGCTGGTCACCCACGCAGAGGCGGCGCAGGTGCTCGGGGTCGTCCTGGCCCTGGCGGGCACCGCGTTGGTCGGCTCGCTGATGCCGGCGGTCGGTGGCTTCGTCGACGCCGAGCTGAGCCGGCGTACGCGGCTGACGGGCCGGCTGGAGCTCTACCGCGCGATCGGGCGGTTCGGTGGGCTCGGCAGGTTCGAGGACCCGGCGTTCCAGGATCGCCTCCAACTGGCCGTGTCGAACGGACCCGCCACCCCCGCGCAGGTGACCACCAACGGCTTGGGAATCGCCCAGGGCGTGGTGACGGTCGTCGGGTTCGTCGTGCTGCTGGCCGGCCTGGCTCCGTGGATGGCCGTCGTCGTCGCCGTCGCGGCGTTGCCGACCGTCCATGCCGAGTTCGCACTGTCGCGCCAGCGTGCGGCGATGATGCTGCAACTCGGACACGCCGAGCGCCGGGAGCTCTTCTACGCCGACCTGATCTCGTCCGTGACCGCGGCCAAGGAGACCCGGCTGTACGGCCTCGGCAACCTGTTCTCGACCCGCATGACGGCGGAGCTGCGCAGGATCAACGGCGCCATGCGCGGCATGGATCTGCGAGAGTTTCGCGTGCAGGCACTGCTCACCGGTCTGGGCGCGGTGGTGGCCGGAGGCGGGCTGGTCTGGGCGGTGTTGTCCGCCCGGTCCGGCCGGCTGGTGGTCGGTGACATCGTCGTGTTCGCCGCCGCTGTCGCCGGGGTCCAGAGCACCCTGGGCTCGGTCATCGCCAGCATCGCCCGTACCCATCATGCTCTGCTCGTCTTCACCCACTACCAGCACGTGGTGCAGGCGCCGGCCGACCTGGCCCCGCTACCGGGCCGGCCGGTGCTGCCGGTCCCGCCACTACGCACCGGCATCGAGCTCCGCGACGTCTGGTTCCGTTACGGTCCGTCGCTGCCCTGGA
This sequence comes from Actinoplanes sp. NPDC049548, assembly GCF_040676695.1. Taxonomy (NCBI): domain Bacteria; kingdom Bacillati; phylum Actinomycetota; class Actinomycetes; order Micromonosporales; family Micromonosporaceae; genus Actinoplanes; species Actinoplanes sp. NPDC049548. The sequence goes on along the minus strand of NZ_JBFAPM010000016.1, from coordinate 175,782 downwards.
TCCTGCGGGGTGTCAACCTGACCATCCCCGCCGGCTCGACGACCGCCCTGGTCGGCCTCAACGGGGCCGGGAAGAGCACCCTCGTCAAGCTGTTGTGCCGGTTCTACGACCCCACTCGCGGCGCGGTGCTCTGGGACGGCGTCGACCTGCGACAGTTCCCGGTGGACGAGCTCCGCCAGCGGATGGGCGCGGTCTTCCAGGACTTCATGGCCTACGACCTGAGCGCTGCGGAAAACATCGGGCTCGGCGATGTCCGCTCGCTGGACGACCGCCAGGCCATCGTCTCCGCCGCCGAGCAGGCCGGCTGCCACGCCACAGTCGAGAAACTTCCGCGCGGGTACGACACGTTGCTGACCCGGTACTTCTCACCCGACGACACGCCCGAAACCACAGAGGGTGTCCTGCTGTCGGGCGGGCAGTGGCAACGACTCGCGCTGGCCCGGTCCTTCATGCGCAGGCACTGCGACCTACTGATCCTCGACGAGCCGAGCGCGGGACTCGACGCCGACGCCGAGCACGAGGTGCATACCAGGTTGCGCACCCTGCGCGGGAGCGCCACCGCACTGCTGATCTCGCATCGGCTCAGCGCCGTACGCGACGCCGACACGATCGTCGTCCTGTCGGACGGCACAGCTGTGGAGCGCGGCGACCACGCCACGCTGATGGACAGCGGCGGCCCTTACGCCCGTCTCTTCAACCTTCAAGCCGCCGGTTACCAGTCCGCCGTACCGGAGCTTCGTCGGTGACCGGCAGATAACCGACCTGCCCGATATCGCGAGGGAGAGTACATGCGCATCATCGACAAGCTCGCCGACCGCCTGCTGGAGAAGGTGGCTCCGGCCGTCACCGCAGACGCGGCATGCATCTATCTCAGTACGGAGCGCTTCATCGCCGTCGACACCAGATGCTCCAGCCAGCGCGCCGTCTGGACCGTGATCCATTACGACAACTGCGCGCCGAAGGCCACCTCCGCCTGCTTGTGACGGTTCCGACATCACGAGGGAGAGAACATGCACATCATCAACAAGCTCGCTGACCGCCTGCTGGAAAAGGTCGCCCCGACCGTCACCGCGGACGCGGGCTGCATCTACCTCAGCAGTGACCATTACCTGGCCCACGACCTCAGTTGCAACTCCGGGTTCCGCGCTTGGACCGTCACCTACTACGACAACTGCCCGCCGAAGCGGACCTCCGTCTGCTCGACCATTGTTGTGCCGGGCTGACCACTCACGAGGGAGAAACATGCGCATCATCAACAAGCTCGCTGACCGCCTGCTCGAAAAGGTCGCCCCGACCGTCACCGCGGACGCGGGCTGCATTTACCTCAGGACTGACTACTACGTCACCGGCCAGTGCAAGGGCAACCCCATGGCGCCTCGCGTGCGGACCACCGTCTCCTACGACAACTGTCCCCCGAAGGTCACTTACAACTGCTCGTAGGTTCCTGTTGCCGAGGCGCTTCACCTGTCCGCCGGCGGTAACCGACCGACCGGCCCATCACCACGAGGGAGAAACCATGCGATTCATCAACAGTGTCGCCGACCGTCTGCTGGAGAAGGTGGCCCCCACCGTCACCGCGGACGCGGGCTGCATTTTCCTGTACTCCACCAAAGACATCAACGGCTTCTGCCCCGGAAACCCGTTGAAGGTTCGTGTGACGACCACCGTCTACTACGACAACTGCCGGCCGAAGGTCACCAGCAACTGCTGAAGCGACAAACCGTACGCCATCATCACGAGGGAGAAACCATGCGGTTCATGAACAGTGTCGCCGACCGCCTGCTGGAGAAGGTGGCCCCGGCCGTCACCGCAGACGCGGCATGCGTATACCTCAGCACTGAGACGTGGTTTGTCGGCGATCCCAACTGCTCCAGCGGGATCAGGGTGGAGACGGTCAAGCACTACGACAACTGCCCGCCGAAGAAGACTGCCCGCTGCTGGGGCTGACAGGCGTTTCTGCCAACCGGGCACCGACGCACGACTCACGAGGGAGAAACCATGCGATTCATCAGCAACCTTGCCGACCGCCTGCTCGAGAAGGTCGCCCCAGCCGTCACCGCGGACGCGGCCTGCCAGTACCTCAGCACGGAGGAGTACTTCCTCGGTGACCCCAGCTGCCCCCACAACCTCCGGGCGGTGACGGTCATCCACTACGACAACTGCCCGCCGAAGAAGACCTCCCGCTGCTACGCCTGACACGGTTCCTGCTGCCGGGCGTCGACGCACGACCCGGCGTCCGGCAGCAGGGCTCCAGAACAGGAGAACCAGATTCTCGTCATCGTCATCGTGGCGCTTGCCGTGGCAGCGAGCGTCGCGCTGTGGGTCCGGACCGGCATGATGGTGACCGTCGTCCGTGGCCCCAGCATGCAACCGACCTACCACGACGGTGACCGGCTCATCGCCCTGCGACGCCGCTGGGCCGTTCCCCGGCGCGGTGACGTGGTGGTGTTCCGCAACCCGCTCCCGGCCGGGGTGCCGGGCTCGTCGGAGGGACCACTACTGATCAAACGGGTCGGCGCGGGTCCCCACGAGGCGGCGCCGGCCGGCATGACGGCCGACCGTGTTCCCGCCGGTCACCTCGTGATGCTCGGCGACAACCCCGCGCAGAGCCTCGACTCACGCCACCTCGGGTTCATCCCGGTCGACAACGTCGTTGCCACCGTCGTACGCAGGCTCAATCGCTGACCGGAATGCTCGGCCGACCACGACAGGAACAGGATGAACTACCTCGATATCGGCTGCCGGGCCCTGCTGACCGCAGTCTTCGCCACGGCAGCCATCGGCAAGATGCGGCCCGGCGGCTTCGCCGGCTTCGTGGCGTCCCTGGCGCCGATCCGATGGATCGGCGCGGCGGCCCGCCGCCCGGCGGCTGTCGCCACGGTGGCGGCCGAGGCAGCGGCCATCCTGCTTCTCTGGATTCCCGGTACGGCCTTGGCCGGCTACCTGCTCGCCGTGGGAGCCCTGGCCGTCTTCACCGCCACCCTGGTCATAGGTCTACGACAGGGTACGACGCTGCGGTGCCGCTGCTTCGGTTACGACGCCGGACCGGTTCGGCCGCATCATGTGGCCCGCAATCTCGGACTCGGCGTCGTGGCTGTGCTGGGCCTCGCCGCCGCGGCCACGACCACGATGGCCACCGACCCGGCAGGCTGGGCCATCGCGATCCTCGTCGGAGCCGTCGCCGGGTTGGTGACGATCCGATGGGACGACCTCGCCTTCGTGCTCAGCTCACCCACCCGATAGTCGACCATCCGGCACGCGAGGCATCGCGTCCCCGCACCGTCAGGCTCCGCGGAAGGTTCTGTTCGTGTGTTCAGTGCATGGAAGGGCTGTCGCGCCGAGCGGAGGCCAGCCGTTGTTCGGCGCGGTGGACGGCTGCGCGGAGCAGGGGCGCGCGCCGGGCGTGTGCTGCGGGCGTCGGCGACCGCTGATCGTTCGTGGGGGAAGGGCGCGAGCTGCTCGGCGAGTCCGCGGACTCCGGCGACGATGAGCGCTTCCGAGTGGTGTGCCATGAGTGCGGCGAGCCGCAGCTGGCACCCGTGGGCGAGCAGGTAGCGGGCGCCGTCGAGTGGCGCGCTGGAAGCGCAGGTTCACGTCGAGGTAGCGGTGGCGGCGCGATCCGTGAAGACCGACAGTTTCGTACAGAGCCCCCTCGGGTAGGCAGCTGCGCACAAGTAGCGGAACGAAGGGGTCCGGATGTTCTCCATGGTGCGTCTCGACCGGGCGGCTCTGTTCTGGGCCGACGGCCCCCTCGGCGGCGCCGAGGCGCCGGGCCTGCACTCCGCCCTGGAGGCGGCCATCACCGACGGTGCGAAGCCGGTGGTCGTCGACCTCGTCTCCGTGCCGGGCGTCGACGAGGGTGTCGTCGCGGTTCTCGCGGCGGCGGCGGACCGGCTCGGCCATGCCGGCCAGAGCCTCGAGCTGCGCCTCGCGAGGGGCCGCCGTTTCAAGATCAAGAATGCGTTCGAGCTTCGCACCGCCATCGCGCAGGGGTACCCCAGCGCGGCGTGACGAGTGGTTGCCGCATCCCCGCGACGGTGCCATAGTGCACCGAGACGTGCAGTTCGCCGTGGTGAACCCTTGCGGGGGGTCCAGCATGCACACCTTGACCGAGACCGACAGCGGGCGTGAGATCAGCCTGCGGCCAGCCGAGTCCGTCGTGGTGGAACTCGAGGAGAACGCAACTACCGGCTTCCAATGGACGGCCGCCGCGAGTGCAGGCTGCGTCGTGGTGGAGGACTCGGGGTCCCTGGCTCCGTCCGGAGCGGCGCCCGGCGCCGCGGGAGCCCGTACCTTTCAGGTTCGGGCCGCGACGCCGGGCACATGCGATGTGGAGTTCCGACTCGGAAGATCGTGGGAGTCCGACCGCCCACCGGCGCGATCGGTACGGATGCGCTTCCGGGTCGAATGACGATCTACCAGAGGTAGATCTCGTAGATCATTGCGTCCGCCTCTTCGCGCATCGAGGTGGCCCGCCCGGTCTGCCGGGCCTGGCCGGCCAGGGCGACGAGCGCCATGTACGCGCCGTCACGGCCGTTGTAGATCTTCCGCCAGCCCACGTTCTGGATGTTGATCCAGGCGTTACGGGTCTCGTTGATCGACCACATCGCCGTGACGGTGAGGTTGGTGTGCCAGGTCGCCGTGACGGCCTGGGCCGCCGCGAGCGCTCCCTCCGCCCCCTCGGCGGACGGCGGCAGGAGCGTCGGCCGGGTGGACTGCTCGGCCGCCGTGGTCCGTGCCTCCACCTCGTCCGGCGAGAAGCGCGCCGGCCGGGTCTGTCCCGGGATGTCGGTGACGACCGCGTCTCCCGACGGCGGTGACTGCTGCGGTCCGGTCTCCGTTTCGGTGCTCATGGGTCCTCCTTGGGCTGCGGTCACCAGGCGTAGATCTGCTGGACGGATCCGTCGTCCTCGAACAGGCCGACGGCACGGTTCGCGGCCTTCGAGGCGGCGAGTTCGGCGAGCATGGCCTGGTTGGTCACCAGGTTGCCGCCATCGAGCTTGAGCCAGCCCCGTACGGACCCGTAGGTCCACACGTTGCCGTCGGCCTCGTTGCTCCAGAGGCTCACGACCTGCTGGTCGGGCAGCCACGCGCGGAGCCGGACGCCGGTGGCGCCGATGGTCTGGTAGCTCTCGATCCGGCACTCGCCGTACGCGATCTTGAAGTAGCCACCCGTTCCCCAGCCGCGACCCCAGCTGTTCTTGGCGATCCAGCAACCCGCGCTGTCGTCGTAGCCGACCAGCACCACGCAGTGTCCGCCGGCGTACCCGCCGCTGACGTGCCGGTAGACGCCTCCGCCGTAGCTGAAGAAGTCCTGGAAGACGTCGAGGCAGGCGGTGATCGACCCGTACGTGGAGATGAACTCCTTCATCCGGGCGGGATTGTTGTTCAGGTTCTCCCAGCTCACGACGCGGGCCAGCCGGTTCGGCCAGTCGGCGTTGAGCCCGCTGCAGGCCTGGTCGCCCGCGGTGTACGGGTAGTAGTCCCCGAACGTGATCCCGATGTCCCGGCACGCGTTGTAGGCCTGGTCGGGCCACCAACCCGTGTTGCACCGCGCACCGGCGTTCCGGCCGTGACAGTAGAAGAGATGAGCCTCGGAGAAGTCGACGGCCAGGCCGGCCGCCCGCCGCGTGTAACGCGCGACGTGTTCCATGGCGCCGGCGACACCGAACGCCACGCACGACCCGCAGCCGCCCTGGTCCTTCACCCGCGTGGTGTAGTCCGCCCCGGCGCTGCGCAGGTCGAACGCCGCCGGCGCACCTACGGAGTCGGCGGTCGCCATGCGAGCCGCCTGTGCCCGGGACTCCTTGTCGTTCTCCAGCTCCTCCGGGTCGAGGCCGGGGGTCGGCGGGACACCGAGCCGCAGAACGCGCTCCTCTTCCGTGAGCGCCGTCATCGAGGTGTAGGAGATCTGCCAGGGAGCGCCGGCATCGTCGAGTGCCGCCCGCAGCAGTCCCAGGTCCATTGATTGATTGATGGGCATATTTCATCCCTCCGGAAAGGTGGTGATCGGCGGCGCCGCCACCAAGGGGGGATCCATTGCGGCCGGAGGTGTCGGCGTCATGCAGCCAAAGGCGCGCGCCAAATTAGGTTCGGTCCGCGACTCGCATTTCCGCAACCGCACTGTCGTTGATCGGACGCCGAGGGCGGCGAGAAATGCCAGATGCCCGAAAACGCAATCCGCGCCGAGCACTGGAAAAGGTCTCACCGCTGCGCGGTTGTCCGGTCGGCCGCTCAGCCGCCTGCACATCCTCCGAACGGTCCTCCGCGCCTCGGGCGGCCGTCGAATGTGGCGGCTCCCCGATAGTCGAATGTCGGCGAACGGCGTGTCCGCACCGCTTTATCTCTTTCCCCGTGACTCGTGAGAACGACGGCTTCCCGGTTCAGTCTTCGGTGGACGAGCGGATCACGGGTGCGTGGACCCATGGGGGAACCCGGCCGGAGTGCCGCCGGTGCAGTCACGCCCGGATGCCCGGCGCGTCGGGAGCGTCTTGGCTCTGGTGGCCGAGACTGAGAGACTCTGCTGGGTCACGTTCCGGGTGGTACGGGACCAGGTCATACGTGAGTGGAATTCGCGCTGGGGGCGTTTATGAACGGGTGGGTCATCGCGCTGGTTGCGTACTTGTCTCTCGCGATTCTGACTTTTCTGCCCGTCCTGCGAACCATTCTCAAGAAGGTGCCGCTCTTCGCCGGCGGACCCTCCTTCGAGGACTCTCCACACTTCAGCGAGAGCTGCCGGCAGGTCCTGGCGCAGAACTTCAAGCGGATCAACGGAACTCTGGTCTTCTGGAAGACGCGCGCCGAGCGTTACCGCCGGTTCCACCTGTACTCGCTCATCTGGGTGACCATCTCCACGGTGAGCGTTCCCGTCCTGGCGCAGACCATCACCGCCGATCCCTGGGCCAAGTGGCTGCTGACCGTCGTGTCAGGCCATGCGGCCCTGCTCCTGGCCCTGACGCGCGGCTTCCGCGTGGAGGCCAACTACAAGGCGTTCAGGAACGGCGAGTCCGACTTCTACGACCTCTACCGCCGCATGCTGGACCGGCCGCAGACTTTCGGGGCTACCGAAGCCGAACAGGTGGCCCGTTATCTGGAGCAGGTGGAGATCGTGCGGCGGGTCGTCAGGTCGGCCGAGACGGACAACCTGCCGGCCATTGAAGAGGTGGCGGCGTCCAGGCCGCCACGGTCACCGATGCTGCCGGCCGATGAGCCGGCGCCGAAGCCATGACGTGATCGGATCGCCGGCGGCGAAATCTGACCGATGAAGCCTGGGGCCCCGCGCTGCACCGGGGAGGCGACGAACGCCACCCGGTGCCGCGCGGGGAGTGCCGGTCAGTCGGCCACGTGCTTGTCGAAGCCGATGTACAGGCGGGCCGCCGCGTTCTCGCCCAGCGCGCCTAGCGTCTCCAGTTCCCGGAGCCGCAGCAGGGCCGGGTGCTGCGCGTACGCCTCGGCTGCCGCCGCCAGCCGGCGCAGGGCGTCCACCTCGGCGTCGGCGCGGATGCGCTTGGCCTCGGCGTCCGCCTCGGCGCCCACCCGGGTCGACTCGGCGCGGGCGGTGGCCTCGAGGGTTTCGCGGTCGGCGCGAGTGCGGGCCTCGACCATCTGGGCCTCGGCCATTCGCTGGGCGGTGAGGACGCGGTTCATGACCTCCTGGAGGTTGCCCGGGAAGACCAGGTCCTTCACGTCGGCGCGGATGATCTCGACGCCGTAGCCGGCCGAGACGCCTTCGACGTCGCGGAGGATGTCCTCGCTGAGCTGGTTGCGGTTGGTCAGGATGGCCTCGAGGGTCATCGAGGCGAGCGACCGGCGTGCGGCCAGCTGGACATCGCTGTAGATGCGGTCGTCGAAGTCGGCGACGCGCTCCTTCGCGGCGACGGGGTCGACCACCCGGAAGTGCGTGATGATGTTGACCCGCACGGCCACCTTGTCGGCGGTCAGGATCTCCTGGCCCTTGATGTTGAGCTCGCGTTCGCGGACGTCGACCGGCACGATCTCGACCTGCGGTACGCGCCGGTCCCAGACGCGCCGACGGGGCAGCTCGTAGCGGCCCGGCTCGAGCACCTCGTCGAACCGGCCGTCGACGTAACGAAGGCCACGGAAACCGCTGCGAATGATCACCTCTGGGTGGTTCTTCATGGAGCACCTCAATACGAAAAGACAAGAATGGGGTGGCCCCGTAGCGGATCCGATGGGAAGGATCGGTCGCCATGAAGGCGGGCGGATAAGCGTGGTGTGATCGCCAGTGCATCCGCCGCGGAGGCGCTTTCTTCTGAGTCCGCCGGGGCCGAGAAAAGGATCTCAAGGCCCCCGGTCATCCACAACGCAATATCCACGGGGGAGGGGCGCGGTCCGTGACGGACCGCGCCCCTCTTCCGCTGGTGGCTCAGGGCAGGTCGGACGGGCGCAGCACGCGGTCGATGGCGTGGGCGATCTGCTTGTTGCCCTTGTTGATGTCGAAGCGGACCACCCGCGGGTTGCGGTCGCTGCGGTCGGCGTCGATCAGGGCGATGCGCTTGTGCCGGTGGCCGTAGACGTCGACCTTGATCGACGCGCCGGTGGCCGTCTTCAGGGCGGCGCCGTCGGACTTGAGCGCGGCCTTGCGGTCGATCGTGCTGCCCGGGACGACGTGGTAGAGCAACACAGCTTCGACGGTGTCGATGCCGAGGCCGGCGACGGCGGTGAACGCCTTGCTCTCGCTGGGCAGGCACCGGGTGCGCTGGATGTCGGCGACCAGCCTCTCGAATGCGCGGTCGTTCGGGATGAACGCGGTCAGCGCCGTGCCGCCGTCGGCGAGGACACCGACCGGGCTGGACGGCTTGGCCTTCAGCACCGCCTGGACGGCGGCGGTCAGGACGTCGAAGTCGTTGCCGTTGCGGTCGAAGCCGCTCTTGTCCGCGGTCAGCACCGCGGCGAGGGACCTGGTACCCGGCTGGGTCTTGCCGTGCGCGGCGGCCGGTGCGGCGGAGAGGGCGGAGGCGACGACGGCGGCGGTTGCCACGACGGCGGCCTGCATGCCGACTCGGGTGATCCTCATCTACGTGCGTCCTTCCGGAAAAGGGAACAGGAACCATCCACCCCGTCCTTCGCCGCCCGGGAGCCGGTTGGATGCACCCGGGTGGCGTGCCCCGGTCATGCTGAACGTGTGCGCTTGATCCTGAACGTCCTGTGGTTCGTCCTCGGTAGCGGCTTCGTGCTCGCCCTGGGCTACGGCCTGGCCGCGCTGATCTGCTTCGCGCTGATCGTCACCATCCCGTTCGGGATCGCGTCGATGCGCCTGGCCGTCTACTCGCTGTGGCCGTTCGGCCGCACGATCGTCAGCCGCCCCGACGCGGGCGTGGGCTCGGGCATCGCCAACGTCCTGTGGGTGGTCGTGGCGGGCTGGTGGCTCGCCCTGACCCACATCGCCGCCGGGATCGCCCTGTGCGTGACGATCATCGGGATTCCGTTCGGCATCGCCAACTTCAAGCTGGTGCCCGCCGCGTTCTGGCCGCTGGGACGCGAGATCGTGGAGCTCGAGGGCTGAGAGACGGCGTCAGGAGCGGCTGACCGGCGGCAGGAGCCGCGCGATCGCGTTGTGGCCGGCGGAGTTGGGGTGGTCGCCGTCGGCGATGAGCAGCGCCGTCGGGTCCTGGCTGCCGTCGAGGCCGTGGAACGCCGGCTCGGTGGAGAGGTAGACGGCGCCGCCGTCGTCGGCGGCCGCGGCGAGCGCGTCGTTGACGGTCCCGGTCGCCCGGGTGGAGACCTCGACCCCTTTCTCCCCGTACGTCGTGACGCCGACCCGGCCGTCGCGGACGACGTTCCAGTAGCCGAGCACGATGACGAGGGTGTGGTGGAGCTGCTGGATGCCGTCGATGGTCGCCCGGACGTTGGTGCGGATCGTTCTCGCCCCGGACGCCACCGCATCGTCGTCGGTGAACGAGTCCGCCACGTCGTTGGCGCCGATCATGATGACGACCTCGTCGGCCTGCAGCAGGGAGTCGCGGACGGCCGGGAGGCGCAGCTCGGCGCGTACGTCGGCGGAGGTCAGGCCGGGTGCCGCCAGGTTGATCGACACCGCGTGTTCGTGGCGGGCGTACAGCTCGGGGAAGGCGGCGCAGGTGCATCCCGTCCCCGCCGGTACCGAGTCGCCGAGCGTGACGATCGTGGGCGGCTGGGGCGTCGCCCGGGGCTCGGGGCTGTGCGGCCCACATCCGCTCAGAAGCCCCAGCAGCAAGGCCGCCGCCGCGGTCAGGGCAGCGGCCGGGCCAGGTGGGCGGAGAGCCAGTCGAAGGCCGGGCCCTCCATCTGGCGCCAGACCGCGTGGCTGTGGCCGCCGCGTTGCACCATGGCCGTGGTCACGGAGACCGGCGGCCGGGCGGCGCGGGCGATGCGCAGGGCGTCGCGGCGGGTGCCCTGTTCGTCGTCCGCCCACCCGATCCAGAGTGCCACAGGCGGGCGGGGCAGGTGCTCCAGCCGCCAGACCACGTTGTGCAGCGTGTCCTCCGTACCGTCTCCCACGACGATCTCCGGTCCGGCCAGGCCCGACATGCTGGCGGCGGCCGCGTAGCGGTCGGGATGCCGCAGGGCCAGGCTGCTGGCGCAGTAGCCGCCGGCCGAGTAGCCGATCAGGCCCCACCCGGCGCGGTCGGTGCGGACCCGGAAATGGGCCATCGCGTACGCCGGCACGTCGACGGTGAGGAAGGTCTCGGACTGCGGGCCGCCACGCAGGTTCGTGCACTCCGTGTCCAGCAGTTGCCGCGGCGTGTTCGGGGCGAACAGCACGACGGCCGGTGCCATCCGTCCCTCCGCTATCTCGGTGTCCAGGCGGGATCTGACCTGCAGCTTCCTCAGCCACGTACGCGGAGATCCCGGGTAGCCGTGCAGCGCTTCCATCACCGGGAACCGTTGCGTCCCGGTGCGGTAGGCGGCGGGCAGGTAGACGTACATGGTCGAGGTGAGACCGCTCGCCTTCCCCGCGACGGTGACCGTCAGGAGCTGGCTGCCGCCCGGCGTCTCCTCGGCGGCGGGCTCCGGCCCCGCCTCGGGCTCCGGCTCGGCGTCCGTCGAGTACGCCTCCGTCATCCGGTTGAGCTGGACCAGCACCGTGGCGCTCACGCTGAGCAGGGCCGCGACGACGGCGACCAGGCGCAGGGGCCAGCGCAGCCGGCCTCCGCGATCCCAGCCGACCGCGATGAGGACGGCCGTCAGCGCCACCGCCACCAGGGCGAGGACCAGCAGCGGGGTCCCGTCGGGGCTCACGGCGCGGAGCCCGTCGGCAACAGCAACGGCGGCGTCAGGGCGGGGCCGAGCTGGGTGCCCGTCCAGGTCATGGCCGTCTGCCAGGCCGTCGGTGCGCCGGCGGTCAGCGTGACCACGCCGGGCGCCGACGTGCCGGTGTGCCCGGGGGCGGCGGCCGGGCGCACGATCGCCAGCGCGGTCCCGGGCGGTGTGCGGCCCAGGGACGCGAGCGTGGCCACTGGTGACCGCTCCACCACGGCGATCGCCCGGAACAGCCCCGGCGAGGTCCGCGCGAGGTGCCCGGCGAGCGCAGCCTGGTCCGCGCCGGCCACCATGACCCAGCCGCCCGGTGTGACCCGGACGTCCTTGCCGAGATCGGCGACCAGGCTGCGCAGGGCCGTGGCGGTCGTGGCCGCGGTGGGCCTCAGCGCGACCGTCACCGCCCCGGCTTCCGGCGCGGTGACGGCGGTGTCACCCAGCACGAGGAGGACGGGGAAGCGGGCGGTGCCGCGGGTGGGATAGTCCGGCGGCACGAAGGCTTTCGGGGGTGCCGCCAGGTGCCAGCGGCGCAGGTCGCGGGGGTGCCAGTCCAGCTCGGACCGTCCGGCGAGGGCCGAGTCCAACGCCCCGGCGCGTACCGGGGCGGTCGCCGATCGTGTGCCGGTGTCGCCGGCCAACGCAGCCCACGACGGGTAGAACTGCTGGGACCGGTTGACCACCAGCCCGGCGCAGAGGACCAGCGCGGCCTCGGTCACCAGGATGCCGAGGGTACGGACGACGTAGCGCCCGCGCCCGGACCTGGACCAGAGCAGGGCAGTCGCGGCACCACACACGACCGCCGACAGCGCCACCACGATGATCAGAGGGATCCCCGTCAGGCTCATGAACCTGCCCGCTGCCGTGTCATGCAGGCCATGATTGCCGCTGAACGCAAGTCTGACGGTTGTCAGGTGTGCCGGCGCAGCGCCACCCGCCCGAGCATCAGGGCCAGCGGCACCTCGACCGCCGCGCAGGCCAGGCCGATCAGCAGGTCCGGGGTGCCGGCCGCGGTCATCACGTCGAACCAGGCGTCGCAGAGCAGCAGGACCGCACTGGTCTGGGCGGCCAGCGGCAGCAGGGCCGCGCGGCGCCAGGCGGTGTAACCCACGGCGGCGAAGCTGCACAGCAGAAGGACGTCGAAGCCGATCCAGGCGGCGTTCCACCGGTGCACGACGTACCGGGCCGGCAGGTGCTGCGCGAGGACGACGATCCACACCGCGAGGGCCGCGCAGGCGGAGGCCGCCAGCACGACGAGCCGGCGGCGCCGGCTGGAAGGGTGTGCCGTCGATATCGCCATGGGTCCTCCCGCCGTTCGTGCCCTCTCATTACCGCTGCGGCGGGCCGGTAATCCTGGGAGTGGCGGCCGTCTCGTATCGTCGCCTCTCGTCGATGACAGGGGCGGAGATACAGGGTGCATGCCACGGCCGAAAAGGTGACTGACCGGGACGAACGGCCGCCCGAGGCGCCGCGGGCCCCGGGCCGGGACTGGCGTACCGCCGTGCCCAAGGTGTCCGCCGGGGTCCTGTTCGCGGTGGCGGTCGTCTGCGCGCTGGCCGCCGTCAGCGCCGCGTTCGGCGCCCGCCTGCTTCCGATCCGCCGGCTGGTCGACGAGCTGCTGATGCCGGCGCCGGCGAACCTCGGGTACGCGGTGTTCCTCGGCATGCTGGCCGTCGGCGTCAACCACCGCAAGCGGGTGGCGTACTGGTTGCTGACCACCTATTTCGCGCTGCAGCTCGGCACCGACGTGGTGCTGGCGGTCGTGCTGGCCCAGCGGCCGGCGACGCGCTGGGCCCGCGTCCCCGTCGAGCACCTGTGGCTGCTCGGCGGCAACCTGCTGATCACGGCGGTGGTGCTCGTCGTGCTCGCGCGTACGCATCGGCAGTTCTACGCCAGGGTGCAGCGCGCCAGCGTTCCCAAGGCCCTCGCCACCGTGACCGGTCTGATCGCCGTCTTCTCCGTGATCGGCTGGGGCCTGGTGGCCGCCTTCCCGGGCTCGCTGCACCCGGGCGGCGGTCGCCGGCTCGCGTACGCGTTCCGGCAGGTCACCGGCGGCGCCCTGGAGTTCCACGTGCACCGGTCCGGGATGGCGCCCGGCTGGATCAACCTGGTCCTCGGCTTCTTCGGGGCCCTCACGCTGCTCACGGGGCTCGCCGTGCTGTTGCGGTCCCAGCGCGCAGCCGCGTCGCTGGACGCCGAGGAGGAGCGCCGGGTCCGGGAGCTGATCGACGCCCACGGCCGGGACGACTCGCTCGGCTACTTCGCGACCCGGCGGGACAAGGAAGTCGTCTTCTCCCCGTGCGGCCGGGCCGCCGTGACCTACCGGGTGGTCGGCGGGGTGAGCCTGGCCAGCGGTGACCCGATCGGCGAGCAGCGGGTGTGGCCGGCCGCCATCGGGGCCTGGCTGCAGGAGGCCCGGGAGTACGCCTGGACGCCCGCGGTCATGGGCGCCGGGGAGGCCGGTGCGACCGCGTACGCGCGAGCCGGCATGCGGGTCCTCGAGCTCGGCGACGAGGCGATCCTGCACCCCGCGGAGTTCAGCCTCGAGGGCCGGCAGATGCGGCACGTCCGGCAGGCCGTCGCGCGGGTCGAGCGGGCCGGCTACACCGTCCGTATCCGCCGGCACGGCGACATCCCCGCCGCCGAGATGGACCGCATCGTCTCGCTGGCGGCCCGCTGGCGGGACACCGAGACCGAACGGGGCTTCTCGATGGCCCTCGGCCGGCTCGGTGACCCCGCCGACGGCGCGTGTGTCCTCGTGGAGGCGCTGGGGCGGGACGGCACCGAGGCGGCGTTGCTCTCCTTCGTGCCGTGGGGCCCCGACGGTCTGTCGCTCGACCTCATGCGCCGCGACCGTACCCTCGACAACGGCCTCGTGGAGTTCATGGTCGCCACCCTCATGGCCGAGGCGCCGCGGCTGGGCGTGACCCGGGTGTCGCTGAACTTCGCCGTGTTCCGGGCGGTCTTCGAGGAGGGCGCGCGCATCGGTGCCGGGCCGGTGCTGCTGGCGTGGCGGCGGTTGCTGCTGTTTTTGTCCCGGTGGTTCCAGCTGGAGTCGCTGTACCGGTCGAACATCAAGTATCAGCCCCGGTGGATCCCGCGCTTCCTCTGCTTCGAGGACGTCCGCGACCTGGCGAAGGTGGGGTTCGCGTCGGCCGTCGCCGAGGGCTTCGTCGAGGTACCGAGCCTCCGGACGCTCCGGCGGCGGGGAAAGCTCGTCACGGACCCGGCGGCGGCACCCGTGCCACGGATCCCGTTGCCGCGCGTACCCTTGCCCGCCGAGACCGACCTGCCGCTGCCCGCCGCCGCGACCGCGGGGCGCAGTGAGCAGACACGAATCCGGCTGGCGAAGGTGTCGGCGTTGCGCGCCGAGGGGGTTGATCCTTACCCCCCGGGATTCGACCGTACGCACACCTGCGACGCGGTCCGGGCGGCGCACGCAGGCTTGGAGCCCGGCGCCGTCACGGGGGAGCGGGTGTCCGTCGCCGGACGGCTCGTCCTGCAGCGCGACCACGGCGGCGTATGTTTCGCGACGCTGCGCGACGGAAGCGGTGACCTGCAGATCATGCTGACCGTCGACCGGCTGGGACGGCAGCAGCTCGGCCGCTGGCGCCGCAGCGTGGACCTCGGGGACCACATCGGCGTCGCCGGCGAGGTGGTCGCCTCACGCCGCGGCGAGCTGTCCGTGCTGGCGGACTCCTGGACCGTCACCGCGAAGTGCCTGCACCCGCTGCCCGACAAGCGCCGCGGACTCGCCGATCCGGAGATGCTGGGCCGGCGGCGGCACCTCGATCTCATCGTGCACCCGGCCGCCCGGGACATGCTGCGGATCCGGTCGGCGGCCGTGCACGCGGTGCGGACGACGCTCATCGGGCGCGACTTCCTCGAGGTCGAGACCCCGATCCTGCAGCCGGTCCACGGCGGCGCCAACGCCCGGCCGTTCGTCACGCACAGCAACGCGTACGCCATGCCGCTCTACCTGCGCATCGCGCCGGAGCTCTACCTCAAGCGGCTGGCGGTGGGCGGCGTCGAGAAGGTCTTCGAGATCGGCCGGGACTTCCGCAACGAGGGCGTGGACGCCACCCACAACCCCGAGTTCACCATGCTGGAGGCGTACGAGGCGTACGGCGACTACTCCTCCATGCGGACGCTGGCCCGTACCCTCATCCTGGCGGCGGCGACGGCCGCGCACGGCGCCCCGGTGGCCCGCCGCGACGGCGTGGAGATCGACCTGGACACGCCGTGGCCGGTGGTCACCGTTCACGACGCGGTGTCGAAGGCCGTCGGCTCGCCGGTCGGTCCCGGCACCGGCGTCGCCGAGCTGCGCCGCCTCGCGGCGGGCGCGGGCGTGGCTCTGCAGCCGGAGTGGAGCGCCGGGCAGATCGTCCTGGAGATGTACGAGAAGCTGGTGGAGAAGCAGACCGAGGCGCCCACCTTCTACACCGACTTCCCGATCGAGGTCTCCCCGCTGACCCGCAGCCACCGGCGGGATCCCCGGCTCGCCGAACGCTGGGACCTCGTCGCCTTCGGAATGGAGCTGGGCACGGCCTACACCGAGCTGGTCGATCCCGTCGAACAGCGCCGCCGGCTCACCGCCCAGTCCCTGTGCGCGGCCGGAGGCGACCCGGAGGCGATGCAGCTCGACGAGGACTTCCTGCAGGTCCTGGAGCACGCCATGCCCCCGACCGGCGGGCTCGGGCTCGGCGTGGACCGCCTGATCATGATGCTGACCGGCCGGAGCATCCGCGACACCCTGGCGTTTCCGCTGCATCGCCCGGCGGCCGCCGGCGTGGCCGCCCCCGATCAGGGAGGCCATGGATTATTTTCAATCTGATGGTTGATAGCTCCGGTGAGAGGTGTCTCCGCCGCGGATGCTGACACTCCTCACGCCCTACCGGCGAAGGAGACACGATGGCCACCACCATGGACGCCGTCCCGCACCGCCGTCTCAACCGGCTCACCGGCGAGTACGTCCTGGTGTCGCCGCACCGCACGGCGCGCCCGTGGCAGGGCCAGGTCGAGGAACCGGTGCGGGAGAGCCGGCCCGCGTACGACCCCGCCTGCTACCTGTGCCCGGGCAACACCCGGGCAGGGGGAGCGCGTACGGCCACCTACTCCTCGACGTACGTCTTCGACAACGACTTCGCGGCGCTGCTGCCGGACATCGCCGCGGCCGAGTCACCGGCGCACGGCCTGCTGCAGGCCGAACCTGAGCGGGGGATCTGCCGCGTCCTCTGCTTCTCACCCCGCCACGACCTGACCCTCGGCGCGATGGACACCGCGGCGATCCGGCGGGTGGTCGACGCCTGGACCGGGCAGTACGCCGAGCTCGGCGCGATCCCGTGGGTCCGCCACGTCCTGATCTTCGAGAACCGCGGCGCGATGATGGGTGCCAGCAACCCACACCCGCACGGACAGATCTGGGCCGAGGAACGGCTGCCGAACGAAGCGGTGAAGGAGCTGGCCCAGCAGGAGGCGTACGACGGCTGCCTGCTCTGCGACTACCTGGCGGTGGAGCTGTCGGAGGGCACGCGCATCGTCACGGCGAACCCGGAGTTCGTGGCGCTGGTGCCGTTCTGGGCGGTGTGGCCGTTCGAGACGCTCGTCCTGCCCCGGACCCACACCGGGGCGCTGCCCGCCCTGACCGGCGCCGGCCGCGACGGGCTCGCCGACATCCTGGGGCGGCTCACCCGTCGCTACGACCGGCTGTTCGGCGTGACATTCCCGTACTCGATGGGTCTGCACCAGACGCCGACCGACGGGACGCCGTATCCCTCGTGGCATCTGCACGCGCACTTCTATCCGCCGTTGCTGCGGTCGGCGACCGTCCGGAAGTTCATGGTGGGCTACGAGCTGCTCGCCGGACCGCAAAGGGACATCACACCGGAGCGGGCCGCGGCACAGCTGCGCGGCATGCCCGAGGACTGAGGAGAGTGCCTCATGCCGACGAGCCCGGCCGTACCGCTGCACTGGCGTGCCGACGGGGTGAGCCTCGTGCTGGACTGCGCCGCCCCGCTGCTGCCCCGGGTGCTGCACTGGGGCGCCACCGGCGCGTGGTCACCGCCCGGACGGGTACGCCTGCCGGGCCTCGACCCCGACGCCGTCTACCAGGTCCGGCCGCTGCCGCCGGGCGAGGAGCCGCATGGGCCGACGGGGCATCCGCTGCCATGGTGGAGCAAAGACGTCCAGCTCAGCGGGCAGCTGCTCGGCGTCGTCGGCGTGCAGGCCCCCGTCCTGTTTCCCGAGCGGCTGGTACTCATCCGCAGCCCGGATGGGGAACACCTCATGAGGCCGACCGTTCGTCGTCGCCGATGATGCTGTGGAGGAGGAGCACCGCGCTGCCGGCTGCGCCGGCGCCCACGAGTACGGCCTGCGAAACCGACGCCGAGTCCAGGTACGACAGCACACCGGCGACGACACCGACGACCACCGCTGCCAGGAACACAACTGTTGCCCGTACGGTCAGGAGCGGGCGGCTTTGAGACGAGTTCACGGTGACCTCCGACGATGAGTTGTGGTCATTCGTAGGAGCCGTTCGTGCGACCGACCCCCGCTGGACGCCGGACGAATCCACAATCGGCCGACCGTGGGGTGCCGAGCTGTGCGTACCTATGACGGGATGAGCGCGGCATTGGCGGGAGGAGGTGGCCGACGGTGGCTTACGACGATCGCGAGGGCCTCCGCGCCGTCGCACGGTGGTCGGACCTGACCGGCGCGGACGGCGGCGAGCTGACGACCGCCGACCGGCGCGCCGCCGACCAGGAGCTGGTCGAGGTTCTCGCCGTGCGCGGCTTCGAAGGACCGGCCTACGAACGTTTCGAGGCTGCGCTGGCCGCCTACGCTCTGGCGCGGCTTCCGGGCATGATCCGGACCGGAGCCGTCTCCGTGCGTATCGCAGGGGCCGGACCGCCGGTCCGGCCTACCACGACCGAGCTCGATGCCATGTCCCGCGATGCGGCCATCCTGGACGACCTGACCGACATGACGGTCGCCAGGGCACTCGTCCTGTTCCGCCGACGCGCCATGATCGGCGGCGAGTGGCGACCCGGCGGCGGCGCCAGCCTCACGACCTACTTCATCGGCGCATGCAAGCTCATGTTTCGCGCTGAGATGTCCGGTTACCGCGCCGCACTGGCGCGGGACAGCAGGAGTTCGCCCTCCACGCCGGAACAGTTCGCGGGCGTTGCCGACGGCACGCCGGAGGGCGACCCCGCCTCAACCGTCGTGGCGAACCAGCAGGTCCGGGAAGAGCTCGACCGGCTGGAGGAGCCGGCCCGGACTATGGTGGCGATGACGCTCGACGGACACAGCCAGAGGAAGATCGCCGATCGTCTGGGCACGTCCGAGCGGGCTGTGGAGGGGGTCCTGCGCCGGTGGCGAAGGAAGGCCCAGCGCCGTAGGTCCGACGGAGGTGACGAGCATGACCAGCGCTGATGACGCCCGGATCGAGGAGCTGATCGAGCGGTCCTCGCTCGGCACGCCGGAAGCCCGCGCAGCACGCGACCGCGTCGACGAATCACGGGTGGTCGCCGTTCAGCGTATGGCCCGGCTGCGCGACCGCGTCGAGCATGCCGCGCAGGTGACCGACGTGGTCGCCGCCGCCGTCGAGCTCGTCGACCTCCTCGAGGAGTCGGGCCGCGTACACGCCGTCAGTCCGGTGTTCGCGGCTGCGATCACGGCCTGCCGCCCGCAGGTCGGAGCCGCAGGTGCCCGCCGTTTGATCGCCGAGCGGTACCGGGCCACCGAGCGGCCGGTTCCGGCGATCCTCTGGTTCGTCGATGCCGCGAAGGCCGGTGACCGAGCCGCCTTCGACGAGGCGTTCGCGCTTCTCCGCGAGCTGGATCTGCCACCGGCCGGTGCCGACATGCGAGAGCGGCTCGTGGAGCTGGTGGAACCGCAGCGGAAGATAGTCGCGATGACCACGTTCCTGGACGTCGAGCTGCCGGAGGCTGCCCAGATCGCAGGAATGTCACCCGAGGCGACGCGTACTCATGAGTTGGCGGGGCTGGCGACGCTCGCCGGGCGCGCCGCGACGGGTACCGCCCTGCTGGAGCGCCCGGTCACCGCACCGCTGGACCCGCCCACCATCGGCGGCGTCGTGCGTACCGGCGGTTTCGACGCGGACTTCGAGGATCCCGCGAACATGCCGGGCCAGGTCATCGGCGGCACGCTCAGCGACGACGAGCGGGCGATGATCCGGCTGATGGATCCGAAGGACCGCGCGCGGTACCTGCTCCGTAAGCGCATCCAGGAGAAGGCTGAAATGGCGGTGCTGCTCTCCGAACTGCAGTCCCTTCGCCACCGGACCGCGCTGGCGGTCATCGCCGACATCCGCTGAACCCGCTGGTCAGGAGCCGTAAGCCGCCACGTACTGGTCGGCGACGAAGGAGGGGTCGATCAACTCCGACTGGGTCGCGGTGAGTCCGAAGTCGACGACGTCGGCGCCGAGGGCGCCGAGCAGCCTGGCCAGGAACGTCTCCGCGAGGTCCGCCATCGGCTGGACGTCCGCGGTCACGACGGGGACCGCCACCACGCCGGCCAGGGCGTTGGCCGGCAGGCGGTCGAGGAGCGCCTTCAGCGCGCCGGCGTAGGAGCCCTTGCACGCCGGCGACGCGACCACCAGCACGGTCGCCTCCTGGACGTCCAGAAGAGCCTGATCGCTGGCCTCGTCACCCGGCGTGAGGACGCCTGCGCCGAGCTCGGCGACGTCCACGAGGACCGGCGGCGTGTGCCCGCGCTGTTCGGCGAGTCGCTCGCCCACCAGGGTGGCCAGGTGCAGAGTCCGCGATCCGGGCTGGGGGTCTCCCGACACCACGACGATGTCCGACACTGAGCGCATCCTCTCCTTCACGGATAGGAAACAAGCATGACGCTCCGGCCGGTGGTTGGCTACTCGGCGAACGGCCGACCCCGTGTCAGTTGCGGAAGGTGGCGGCCAGGCGGGTGAGCTCGGTCGACATGCTCCTCACCTCGGTGGTGAGCCTTCTCTGCGTACAGGCGGGCGTCGGCAGCGGTGTAGAGGGTGTCGAAGTCCTCGCCGTCGATGTCGAGGACGGCGGCGCCGATGCTTGCGGGAGTACGTTCGGCCAGGGCGGTGCGGAGGTGCTCGGCGGTGGCGGTGGCCTCGTCCGGGGGGCAGTTGCCCACGAAGGCGACGAACTCGTCACCGCCGAGACGGCCGACGACGTCGTGCGGGTGGAGCCGCCCGGTCATCGTGCTCGCCACCCAGCGGAGCAGCTCGTCACCGGCGGCGTGGCCGTGCCGGTCGTTGAGCTGCTTGAAGTCGTCCAGGTCGAGCAGGAACAGAGTGGCCGGGCGGCGGGTGCGGCGCGCGTGGGCCGCCTCGGCGATGAAGCGCTCGGTGAAGCCCCGCCGGTTGAGCACCCCGGTGAGTGGGTCGTCCTTCGACATCCGGGTCAGCAGCGACCGCTGCCGTGCGGCGGTACGGCCCTGGGTGGCGCAGGCGACGCCGACGGCCAGCATGCCGAGCAGATGCGTCACGACGTACCAGGCGCTCGAGACACCCACCGTGACGGCGACGCCGATGTACAGGGCGGAGGCGCCGGCCACGATGGGAACGGCCGTACGGACCGGCATGCCGAGGGTGATCAGCGGCAGCGACAGCAGCATGCCGAGGCCCAGCGCCGAGCCGACGCCGCCGTCGAGGGCGGCGATCAGCATCGAGCTGAGGAACTGACTGACGGTGAAGGCCATCATCAGCCACCGCCGGGCGGGCGCCCGGCTGAGCCGGCCCGCTCCCAGGAGTACGGCCACCGCCAGCACCGTGCCCCACAGGCACAGCACCGCGATCTCCGTCCGGAACGGGTGTCCGGTGGCGAAGAGCAGCAGGTACGTGAAGCCGATCGTGGTCTGTGCCAGCGAGATCCAGCCGGCGTCGGCGATGGCGTGGCGGCGGCGTTCCCCGTGCGAGACCACGGCGGGGCTGTCCGCGACGAGCTTCTTCCGGGCCGCCGCTACTCCGTCGCCGGTGGGCGGCTGCCGGTCATGGGAGACCTTGTCGGCGTAGAGCCGCTCGTCGGCCAGCGGGGTCAGCTCCTCGGCCGTCTGCGCATCGGCCGGGTACACGGCGAAACCGAAGCTGGCCGGGGCGCCCGGGCCGAGCCTCGCGCGGAGCCGGTCGACGACGACCTCGGCCCCCTCGCCGGCGGTGTCGGCCAGGACGGCGGCGAACTCGTCGCCGCCGAGGCGGCCGATGGCGTCGTGCACGCGCAGCTCGTCGCGGAGCGTGCCACCGATCCAGGCCAGCAGGTCGTCGCCGGCGCGGTGGCCCCAGGAGTCGTTGACCTCCTTGAACCGGTCCAGGTCGAGCAGCACCAGCGTCACCGCGTCGCCGGTGCGCGCCGCCTCGGCCAGCTCCTGATCCAGCCGCTCGGAGAAGCCGCGACGGTTCAGGCAACCGGTGAGAGGGTCGGTCCGGGAGATGTCGGCGAGGCGGTGACGCAGCGACACCAGGGCACCGGAGTACCGCAGACACAGGTACGCGACGCCGCCGCAGCCGAGCGTGTACACCAGCGGGTAGCCCGCCGGCGCCGGCCCACCGGCCGCGACGACGGTCCAGTACGCGGCCAGGCCCAGCGCTGCCGCACCGGCGAACACCCGAGGCGGCACCACGCTCGCCAGGAACAGCAGCCACATCGGCACCAGCGCTCCCAGGGGTCCGGCGACACCCCCGTCGAGGATGCCCAGGGCCGCGGAGCCGCCCACGGTGATCACCATGCTGGCGACCTGCACGAGGACACGCCAGCGGGACCGGGCCAGGGCTGCCGCCGTCCACCAGCCCACGCCGGCACCGGCGAGCAGGACGCCGGCTATGGCGAGCATCACGGGACGGTGGGGTTCTGCCGGCGTACCCAGCAGGTAGATCACCGCCAGCCCGGGGCCGACCGCAGCCCGTACCGCGCCGGCACGGATCACCGATATCCGCGCCGACGGCGTCCCCAGCGGCCTCAGCAGAGACCTGGTGATCCTCAGCAAGCGCTTCTCGGCCTTTCCGATGACAGAGCGGCGGAAAGCCGCTATCCGTCCATCGGTTCCGGCGACCGGATCCTGAGGGAAGGACCGAAGGGGCACGCCCGGCGATCGTCGGTGCACGACGCCCGCGGTCCCGAAGACAAGCGGGTCGTATCCCACTAGATCTTGATACCGGTACGTGTGCACGAGATGCGGAGGAGAGTTCCTGTGGTTCTACCCGGTGTCGAGGATCCGCTCCAGCTGGCCACCGCGCTGGCCCGGTCGACGCGTGGGCCGTTCGTCCTCTATGAGAACGACGGCACATGGTCGCTGGCTTCGGGACCGGCGTACGAGCTGGTGCTCCACGCCGACGAGATGCGGGTCCGCGACGGCGACGGCTGGTCGGCCCGCCCCGTCGGTGCGGATCCGCTGCAGAGCGTGGCGGATGCCCTCGAGGATCGCCTGGCCGGGGGAGCGCGGGCGTACGGCTGGGCGGGATTCGGCCTCAGCCACCTGCTCCACGGCGATCCGGCCGCGGCCGACGGACCCCTGCTGCATCTCGTCGTCCCGAGCCGGGAGGTACGCGTCTCCGCCGACGCCGTCGAGGTCCGCACGGACGACGCCGCGGATCTGGTGATGCTGACGTCCGCGGTGGAAGCCGCCTCCCGGGCCGTCGCCGCTCCCGCCACGCCGGTGCCGCCGCCGAGCGCCGAGCATGATGCCGAGTTCTACCGCAAGGCGGTGGCGTGTGCGGTCGACGAGATCGAGGACGGGCGGTACCGCAAGGTGATCCTGTCCCGGCTCGTGCCCGTCGAGGGTGACGTCGACCTGTTCGCGACCTACGAGGCGGGGCGCCGGGCCAACACTCCGGCGCGCTCGTACG
This sequence comes from Actinoplanes sp. NPDC049548, assembly GCF_040676695.1. Lineage (NCBI taxonomy): Bacteria > Bacillati > Actinomycetota > Actinomycetes > Micromonosporales > Micromonosporaceae > Actinoplanes > Actinoplanes sp. NPDC049548. Next base: position 152,672 of record NZ_JBFAPM010000016.1, on the reverse strand, counting down.
TGCTGGAGCTCGGCGGCGTACGCTGCGCCGGTTTCAGCCCGGAGACGGTCGTGGAGGTCACCGCGGCCGGTCAGGTCTCCACGCAGCCGCTCGCGGGAACGCGGGCCCGGCACGGCGACCCGGTGCGCGACGGCGCGCTGCGGGCCGATCTGGAGGCGGACCCGAAGGAGGTCTTCGAGCACGCGATCAGCGTCAAGCTGGCCCTGGACGAGCTCACCGCGGTCGCCGCACCCGGAAGCCTCACGGTCGACGACTTCATGGACGTCAAGGAGCGAGGCAGCGTGCAGCACCTCGCATCGCGGTTCAGCGCCACCCTGAGAAACGGGCTGAACGCCTGGCACGCGCTCGCCGTGCTGTTCCCGGCGATCACCGCCTCCGGTGTGCCCAAGGCCGCCGCGTGCGAGGCCATCGACCGCCTCGAGAACGCGCCGCGGGGCCTGTACAGCGGGGCGGTGCTCACGGTCGGCGCGGACGGCTCGATGGACGCGGCTCTGGTGCTGCGGTCGGTGTTCCAGCAGGGTGACCGGACCTGGCTGCGCGCGGGCGCCGGCATCGTCCCACAGTCCACGCCGGAGCGCGAGCTCGAGGAGACCGCCGAGAAGCTGCGCAGCGTCAGCCGCTACCTGCACCGCTGATGCGCAGGGCCGGTGCGAGGTGTTTCCGTACGAGAGCTGCAGACGATCATTAGAGTGCGCGGGGTGCCTACGTTCCCTCCCGCGTACCGTTGGACCCTCGGCGTCTTCCTGATCGTGGTGGCCGCGACCTGGTGGCGGCCCCTGTACCCGGCCGAGCAGGCCCTGCATCACTCGCTCACCGTGCTCGGGCTGGTGGCGCTGGTCCTCGTGCAGCGCCGCCGGCCGCTCCCGTACCCTTCGTTCCTGCTGATCGTGATCTTCCTGGTCCTGCACTCGGTGGCGGCCCGGTGGATCTACTCGTTCGTGCCCTACGACGACTGGACCGACTCGCTGCTCGGCGTACGCCTCAACGAGCTGTTCGGCTGGCGGCGCAACAACTTCGACCGCCTGGTGCACCTGTCGTACGGCCTGTGCTTCGGTCCCGTGCTGTTCGCCCGGCTGCGGGAGTCCGGGCGCGGCATTCGCTCGGCGGCGCTGACGTCGGTCGAGGTGGTGCTGTCCACGAGTGCGGCGTACGAGCTGTTCGAGTGGGCTGTCGCGCTGACCCTCGCGCCGGGGGCGGCCGAGGCCTACAACGGCCAGCAGGGCGACATGTGGGATGCGCACAAGGACATGGCGCTGGCCACGTGCGGAGCCGTGGTCGCGGTGGCGGCCGCCGCCGCGGTCGCCTACCGGCGCATCGGCTCCATAGCAGCTCAGTCGTCGCCCGGCTGACTGTATCCCGGCTTTGTGCCACATAGAGAACTTTGATGGTCCACAGGCGACGGTAAGTTATTGGATCGCACCATCCGCTTCGCAAGGAGCGGCGTACGTTCGTGAACGGGGAGAAAGTCTTGATCAAGAAGTATGCGGCTGCGGCCGCAATGTCCAGCACCGTCCTCGCCGTCCTGGCTCCGGCCGCCGCCCACGCCGCCCCGGCGGCCCAGACCATCACCCGGGACGGGGCGTCCATCACGTTCCAGCGGGTCGACGCGCCCGCGACGCCGAAGTCCGGCACCGGACCGACCTCGTCCGACTTCGACGGCGACGGTCTCGACGACATCGCCGCGGCGGCTCGCGGCGGCGTGGTGGTGCGCTACTCGTCCGGCGGGCACACCGACTACATCGGGAAGACCGCCGGCGGCGGCGCCATCACGCTGGGCGCCGCCATCGCCGGCGGCGACTTCGACAATGACGGATACGACGACCTGGTGGTCGGTGACCCCACGGAGGCCGACGGCGCCAACGGTACGTCCGCAGGCGGCCTGTGGATCCTGCCCGGCTCGTCCGGCGGCCTGCGGGCGTCCGCGATCCGCCACCTCAACCAGAGCAGCGCCGGTGTGCCCGGCACCGCCGAGGGCGGCGACGAGTTCGGCGCGGCGCTCGCGGCCGGCGACATCAACGGTGACGGCCGCGCCGACCTGGCCGTCGGCGTGCCCGGCCAGAACATCGGATCCGCCTCCGACGCCGGTGGGGTGGTCACGTTCCTGAGCAACGCCCAGGGTGTCAGCACGACCGGTGCGCGCTGGCTGGACCAGGGCACGGCGTACATGCCCGGATCGCCGACCAGCTTCGACCGCTTCGGTGGCGAGCTGGCGATCGGCCACTTCAACCATGACAAGTACGGCGACCTCGCGATCGCCAGCCCCGGCGAGAACGAGGGCGGAACGGGCCCGAGCCGCGGCATGGTCAACCTGATCCTCGGCGGCAGCAGCGGCCTCAACGTGATCGGCGTCTTCTCCGTCGAGGGCGACGACTTCGGCAAGGTGGCCCCGACCGTGCGCCCGGTGCGCCTCGGCTACGGCGGCCTCACCCTGGCCGACGTCAACGGCGACGGCGCGGACGAGCTGGTCGCCGGTACGCCCGAGGCGACCGTGGCCGGGCAGGCCAACGCCGGCATGGTGGCGGTCCTGGAAGGCAACAACGACGGCATCTTCGTCACCGCGTCCTCGGTCGTGACCCGCAACACCGCCGGCGTACCGGCCGACCCCAAGGCGGGCGACGCGTTCGGCGCCGCGGTGGCCGCCGGTGACGTCACCGGCGACGGCCTCGGCGACCTGGTGGTCGGCGTACCCGGTCAGGACGTCGTGGACGCCCCGACGGCACCGCCCGGCACGGTCCGCGACGCCGGTGTGGTCAGCCTGTTCCGCGGCTCGGCGGCCGGTCTCGTGTCCCACGGCTACGACATCTCCCAGGGCTACGAGTACGTCGACGGCACCTCGGAGGCCGGCGACCGCTTCGGCCACGACGTCCGCATCGTCAACCTGGACGGCCGCGACGGCCTCGACGCGGTGATCGCCTCCCCGGGCGAGCGCGGCATCGACCGGGGAGCCCCGGCCCCGCCGGCGGGCGACACCCCGGGCGCGATCTACGAGTGCCTCGGCGGCGACCCGAACTTCATGTACGGCACCCACCGCACCACCGGCACGGAGGTCGCGGTGCCGGGCTTCAACACCAACATCTACGGCTACGTGCTCTGACGGCGAGGCCGCCCGGATCAGCGATCCGGGCGGCCTTCGCCGTTCAGGGCTGTGCTCCGGGCCCGCACGCTACGGCCTCAGAAGAAGTTCGGCGACCTCGGTCAACACATCAGAGTGGTTGGCCTGGATGAAGAGGCGGGCCCCCGCGGGGATGCGCCAACCCTTCTCTTGGAGATAGTCGCGATGACGGCCATAGGGCACCGGCGAGGCGAACGTGAAGAGCTGTTGCGCTCCTGGCGCCCAGCTGGGTGATGCGGCCGCCGGCAGGGATCGCACTCGCTCTACTACATCCACTGGGCCGATGTAACAGGAAACGATCGTGGCCCCGGCGCGCCGCAGAGAGGCGATCTCCGCCAGCGGCTCCCCGTCGGTGCTCTCGCCATCCGAGATGATGAAGAGGATCTCCGAGGCGCCCCGCGCCGCGGACCGTCGTGTACGCGTGATCTTTCGCCAGAGCATGAGGCGGACAGCAGCTCGCACGTATGCCCGAACACGCGGCGGACCTGCCTGTGCGATCCGGAAGACCGCCTTGACCATGGCCGAGAGGGTCGCCCGGCCGGCAGCACGAACGGCACCCGGAAAGGCGCGGACGGCAGCCCGAGCGGCAATCAACCATTCACCAAGGCTCCACCTCGCCATCGGCTTCGCCACCTCACGGCCCCCGAGTCCCCAGCGTGTGGCAATGCGTTCCGCCCTGAACCGTTGGGCTGCGCCATGCACCGCCGCAGTCAGCGGCGTGACCCCGTACAGGAATTCGCCCAGCTCAGAGTCCACCGAACCCGCTCGGGCCAATCGGCTGAGGATGCCCGCCAACTCCCCGACTGTGAGCATCGTGGAGCCGGCGGCTTTGAGGCGTTCCTCGAGTAGGTCAGCGAACGTCATCCGCCGGCTCGCCACCGTACGAACCATTCGCTCCGCCTCGCGGGTCTTCGCGCGGAAACCGCTCAGCTCGGCTTTCAACCACAGCCTGAAGGCGCGATAGGCGTACAGGGGCCCGCCGGTGATCAGTTTCCGCCAGTTGTGCGCATCGGCAACCTCGAACTCCTTCTCGGAGAGGTTGGGAAGGCTACTGGCGATCTCGCGCTGCACCCGCGGTGAATTCTGCACGTTGGCCAGGAGCGTCGTGGCCTGACGCCAGTCCAGATGCTTCCGAGCCCACAGTGCCCACCCCTCCTTACCATGATGCATGGCGAGACGCGCGAGCTCGGCGTACGGATCGTCGAGCGGCCTGCCCCGCAGGCTGCGCGGCTCTGCAGGCCCGCTGTCGCCGTGCTTGTCGCGGAGACTCAGCAAGGTCAGCAGGTCGATCACCGGTCCGATGCGCCGGGTGCCGAATGCTAGAGCGAATACTCTGATGGACGGCGTCTCGGACGGCTTTTCCGACACTTCGGCGTGAGACTTCTGCGCGGCCCGGCGTAAGGCTTCCGTCCAGCCGTCCAGGCGGCTGAGGGTCTCCTTCGTGTCGTTGCGCAAGCTGGTCTGCATCGACGCGGAGACGTCGACCAGCAGTCCGACGAGAGTCGGCAAGGCGTCAGCGACCCTTGGGCAGCATGTGAGCCATGCCAGGGGCAGGCGTGGGAAGCGCGCGGACGAAACCGTCCAGGGCGTCGGAGTGGTTCACTTGGACGAAGCAGGCCGCATGACGTTCGATTGCCCATCCCTCTCGCAGAAGCCGGCGGCCCAGGGGCGAATCGATGTCGAGTCGAGACGCCATGCGGAACAGACGGGCGGCGCCGTCGGGCCAATCGGCCGACTCTCTTGCACGCATTCGCTTGGGTGAGGCGAGGTCGAAGCTCGTCAGATAGCAGGAGACGATCGTGACGCCCATGCCACGGATCTCGGCGGCCAACGGTTCCGGATCACCATCGGTTGGCTCACCGTCGGAGACCAGTAGGAGCAGGGCGTTCGCGTCGGGAGTCTTGTTCAACTCCCGTGCGAATCGGTCACGGACCGCGGTGAGGGCGGCTCGCATTGGGGTATTCCCGTAGATCAAGGGCTCGGCATCGGCCAGTCGTTGGGAGCTGCCCTGCCACAGCCTTGCGAAGTCCCGGATGTCCAGAGTGCTGTCACCGAGAACAGCGAGGCGCTGGTTCAACCTCCGCTGGGCCTCTCGCGCGACTCGCTGCTTGATCTCGTGGCGAGCGAGGTCCTCAGCCTGATTGACAAGCGCACCCAGGCCGAATTCTCGGGCCAGCCCGCCGAGGTTGCCCCAGCCGCCGCCCGCATACTGGGCCTTCAACTCCGCGGCGTACTCCTCGCCGAGAGCCCGCGCCTCGTCCGGCGACATCACCTCGGAGGCGGCTTCAAGCAGCGAGAACAAGTCACAGACTTCGCCACTGCGGAGCCCGAACGCGTACCCGAAGATCAAGGCACCGTGCTCAGGCGAAGTGTCCGCTCTCAGGTCGGCGTCCGCGAATCGGCTCAACGACTGGCGTACTGACTCCAGCCGGCTTCTCACGTCCCCATCGCGGTTGTCGAAGCTCTCTTCCATGGACCCCGATACATCAAGGGCCAAGCCGATCATCAGCCGTCCGGGAGCATCGGCGACCTGGCTTCGGCCGCCGGTCGCGGGTGTAGGGGCGGCCGGCTCATGCGTCTCGTGCCGCCGGAGAAGCACCGGGACGTCGCGGTCCGGGTCGGACGACAGTCGCAACTGGTGAATGCCTTGACGAAAAGAGAATTCGACGTCCTTGCCGGCTCCGATCGAGTCGTAGAAGGCGGCGGAGAAGTTGATTGCTGCGCGGTCCGAGATCGGCTGTTCCATCCCGATGGTGAAGGGGACGCCCATGGACACCAACCGACCTTGGCTCACTGAGTAACATGCGTTCAGCAGCACGCACTCCAAAGGTGGCGCGTATTCGGCGAGCAGATCAGCGAGTGCGTCCATGGGGGGCACCGCCCATGCCTGGCTCGCGTCCTCGAAGATCAGCCCCGTCCTCGTGCCGTGACCCGAGAAATGCACGATGGTGTAGTCATCTTCGAGTAGAGCACGGCGAACATCGTCGACGGTCGCGGCAAGGCATGAGTGCAGGCTGATGCCGTCTCGGTAGCGACTGCGCTTGATGCACTCGCGGATCGCGCGCTCCTCCGCGTCCAGGCGCAGCCGGGTACTTCCGCTGGGATTGGCGAAGACCGCCAAGACCTTCTTCATGACGGGAGAAGCGTAAGGGATGACAAACCGCTGGACTCTGTCGGAACTTCGACAGCGACGGGACGATGGGGCAGTGACCTCCCTCGATCATCCACCGCACGCTTCCCGGCCGCCGGCATACGCCGACCAAGTCGCCTCAAAATAGGCCGCGACCAAATCGTTTCCGTCCTCCGATCCCAGGTGATCACGTTTCGGGTCACGACTCGCTGAGTGTCGCCGCCCGAGGGCCCGCGGGAGCCCGCCGCCTAGTTGTCGTGCGGCGGCTCGAGGGCCGTCTGCTCGGGAGGCTCGATGCCGAGGCGTCGCAGGGCGGACGCCTGCACCTGCCACACCCACAGACATTCCGCGCCGCTGCCGTCGCGTGTCGGCACGCGGGAGTGGCTCATGCGGTCCTCGCCGATGCGGAAAGGGTCCCAGTCGATGCCCCAGAGCCGCAGTCAACCCTGCCGGGCGCGGTGGACCTCTCGCGCCGGTACGCCGCTGCGCCACCACAGGATCGTCACCCAGCCGGACTGTTTCACGCGCTCACGATACCGGCCGTTCTCAACACCAGACGCTGTGGTACGTGGCGCTGGTCGTCTTGTCGTTGGCGGCGTCGCCCACGTTCGCGGCGGCGGAGTTGGGGGCGATGACCATGAGCTTCTGGCCTCCGTAGCCGTCGTGCTCGAACAGGCACCACTGCATGCCCGTGTGGTTGCTGAAGGAGGTCGTCTTGTCGTTGAACCACGAGCCGATGTTCGTGGTGCTGGAGGTGAGGATCATGACGTTCCCGCCCCAGGACGTGTGCTCGTACAGGCAGAGCACGTTGGCCGGGCAGTCGGCCGCCTGCGCCGGCCAGGCCTGCGCCACCGCGGCGCCGGTCGCGGCCAGCATCACCGCCATCGAGAGCGCGATCTTGTTCCTGGTTCGCATCGGATTTCCTCTCGGTCAGAGTCTCGGGGATGCGTATCCAACGGGCCGACGCCGGGCCGGGTTCACGCTCGAGCGGGCGGGCAGCACGCTGGACACCAGGGCCAGCAGCAGGCAGAGCCCGATGGTCAGCGCCATGGTGGACCAGGGCAGGTTCAGGCTGACGTCGGTGCCCAGCTGTGCGGAGAGCCCGGACCGGATGCCCAGCAGGGCGACCAGCGCGACGCCGAGCCCCAGCGCTGCGCCGATGCCGGCCGAGAGGGTGGACTCCGCCGCGACGATGCCCAGCACCTGCCGCGGGGTGGCGCCCGAGAGCCGCAGCACGGCGAGGTCGGGCGCCCGGTCCGCGGTCGCCATCAGCATCGTGGTGGCGATCGCGAGGCAGGTGTATCCGAGCGACGTCCCGATGAGGACCAGCAGGAAGATCTGGACCAGGCGGTCGTCATGGGCGTCCGTGCGCTCGGCGTACTCCCGGGCGCTCATCGCCTCGGCTCCCAGCGTGGCGGGCACGTCGGGCCGTTTCGCGCCGGCGACGAAGACGACCTGGGTGAGCGCGTCCGGTGCGTGCCGGCGGACGGTACGGCGGGGGAGCAGCACGCTCGCCGAGGACGAGTCGTCGGTGATCACGGTGGCCACCCGTACCGTCCCGGTGGTGCCGTCCTCGAACGTGACCGGCACCGGGCGGCCGGGGGTCCAGCCCAGCCACGCCGATGTGGAGGCGCGGACGATCATCGTGTCGTCGTCGAGCCCGTCCAGCGAGCCGGTCACGACGGTCATCCGCTCGCGGGCCCTGGCAAACGCCGCGTCGCTCATGCCGACCGCGCCGATGTGCCGGCCGTCGCCCGCGTACAGCTCGGTGGGCAGCAACGACGCTCCGGAGGGGACGGCCTCGACCGCGGCGTCCGACAGCCCCGGTGTGTCCCGCGGGGTGACCACGGAGGTGGCCTGCTGGGACACCGTCTCCTCCAGCGCGTAGCCGCGGGCCCGGATCTGGAACATTCCGGCGATCAGGACCGCGAAACCCACCGTCACGAGGACGGGCGCGGCCGTGGACGCGGTACGCCGTACCGATGTCAGCGCGCTCTCCCGGGCAACCAGGCCGGTCGCGCCGCGCAGCCGGCCCAGCGGCCACCAGGCGGCCCTGACGGCGAGCGGGATCACCGCCGGCGCGGCCAGCGTCAGCCCCACGATGAGGGCCATCGCCGCGTACAGGACATTGTTGATCATCCGGTCGGGGTCGCCGGTCGCCGCGACGAGCACGAGGGCCAGGCCGAGCGTGGTGCAGCCGATCGCGCCGATCCAGCGGGTGCGCGTCATCGGCCGCTTCTCCAGCGCTGCCTCCCGCAGCGCTTCCAGCGGGGCGATGCGGGCTGCCCGGCGCGACGCGGCCCGGACCCCGGCCAGGGCCACCACGAGACCCAGAACGAACGAGCCGATCAACGGCGGCGGCTGCAGCCGGACCGTGAACCCTTCCGGTTCCAGGCCGCCGGAGACCAGCAGGCGCGCGAGCATCGGAGCGAGCACGATGCCCAGGACCACGCCGGCGACGGCCGCGGTCACGCCGACCGCGAGGGCCTCGCCGTGGATCATCCGGCGGATCTGCCGCGGGGTCGCGCCGATCGTGCGGAGCAGCCCGAGCTCCCGGCGCCGCTGGACGATGCCGAACGCGAAGGTCGAGGCCACGACGAAGATCGACACGAACGTCGTCAGGCCGGCCATGGCGGTCAGGATCTGCATGCCGATCCACCGGGTCTCCGCGGCGAAGGTGGCCTCCAGCCGGGTGAGCGCGTTCCCGGTGAGGACCTCGCCGGCGCTGCCGACGACACCGGCGGCCGCGGAGGCCACGGCTGCGGGGCCGGCGCCCGGCTCGGTGATCAGGCCGATGATCCGTACGCCCGGAGCCAGCCGCTCGGCGGTGCCCTCGGACAGGTAGAACGCGGTCGAGTCCACGGTTCCCGAGACGGTGTAGACAGCCGGCCCGTCGGCGGTCAGCAGGGTTACGCGGGAGCCGGGCTGCACGCCGAGGGCGGAGGGCACGACCGCCTGGCTGGCGCCCTCCGGTGCCGCACCCGCCGTGAGCTCGTCGGGGCCCAGGGCGGCGGCCGACCAGGGGTGGCCGCGAAGGTCCGCACCGGGGTTGCCGACCGGCTGGCCGCCCACGACCGCCTGGACGTAGAAGGAGCGGTCCGGCACCGCGGACGCCACGCCCGGCACCGACGTCAGTGCGGTGACCAGCTCCCGCGTCCGGGCGGGCGGCCAGGGCAGGGTGTCGGTGAACGTGCCGTCCGACTGGTCGACGGCGGGGCTCTGCACCACCACCCGGACGCCGGCGTACCGCTGCGGCGTCGCCGGTCGGGCCGAGGTGAGCACCAGTGCGGTCATGCACAGGATGGTGACGCCGAGGAACAGGGCGGTGAACGTACCGAGGAACGACGCCCAGCGCCGGCGTACGGTCGCGAGGCTCAGCACGGGCCCGCCTCGTCGACGACGCGCCCGTCGGCGAGCAGCAGCACGCGGTCCGCGTAGGCCGCCGCGGCCGGGTCGTGGGTGACCATGACGACGGTCTGGTGGTGCCGGTCGACGATGCCTCGCAGCAGGGCGAGCACGTCCCGCGACGTTTCCGTGTCGAGCGCGCCCGTCGGCTCGTCGGCGAAGAGCACCGCGGGACGGGTGACCAGGGCCCGCGCGATCGCAACGCGCTGCTGCTCGCCGCCGGACAGCTCGCTCGGCCGGTGGGTGGCGCGATGGCCGAGCCCCACCTCGGCGAGCGCCGCCCGCAGCTGCTCGCGGCCGGGCCGCCGGCCCGCCAGCCGCAGCGGCAGGGCGATGTTCTGTTCCGCCGTGAGCGCGGAGACGAGGTTGAAGGCCTGGAAGACGAATCCGACGCGGTCCCGGCGTACCAGGGTCAGCGCGGTCTCGCCGAGGCCGCCGAGCTCGGTGCCGTCGATCTCGACCGTGCCGTCGCTGACCCGGTCCAGTCCGGCCGCGCAGTGCAGCAACGTCGACTTGCCGGAGCCCGAGGGCCCCATGACGGCGGTGAAGGTGCCACGGGTGAAGGTCGTGGTGACGTTGTCGAGGGCGGTGACGGTCTGCGGACCCGAGCCGTACCGCTTCGTCGCGGACGACAGCCGCACGACGTCAGGGGAATTCTTCATGGTTCCAGCGAAACGTGCCGGAGGACCTCGCCGCAGGGGCGTTGAGGGGAGACCCGGGGTAGACCTAGCACCACTGCGGGCCTCCCGTACGAGGCTCTACGGTCGGTGGGTGATCGCGCGCAACACGCTGGATGCCTTGGCTCAACGCCCGTTGAGGTTCCTCGTGTCCGGGTGGCCGTGGCGGTCTGCCGGCTACCTGCTGACGAGCGCGGCGATCGGCGCCGGCGCGGGCCTGCACGCCTGGGCGTTTGCCCGGGTGTGGGGTGGTCCGGGTCCGTCGGCCGCCGCGCTTCTGCTGGTGCCGCTGCTCGGGACGGCGTGGGTGGTGTCGGCGTACGAACGCCTTCGCCTGCCGCTGGTGATGGACCGGGCGACGTTGCTGCGGTCCCGGGGAACGCTCCGCGAGATCGCGTACGGCCTGGTCGCCGTCCTGCTGCTGTGGTGGATCGACCTGGGCGTGCTCGGCGTCGCGGCCGGCCTGCCGCTCTTCCTGATGGCGGCACCCCTGCAGCCCACCGCGAACGCCGCCGTCGCGTGGTCACTCGCGGTCCTCGGCGTCGTGCTGCTGCCGATCGCGGCCTATCCGGTCGCCACGTGGGCGGGGGTCCGCGCCGCCATGGCCCGGGCGGTGCTCATGCCCGGCGACAGCGAGCTGCACCGGGTCATCGAGTCGCGCGCCCGGCTGGTGGACGCGTTCGAGGTGGAACGCCGTCGCATCGAACGCGACCTGCACGACGGCGCCCAGCAGCGGCTGGTGACGCTCGCGATGAGGCTGGGACTGACCGGACTGGACCTCCCGCCGGAGTCGAAGGCCGCCCGCGAGGTCCGCGAGGCGCGCGACCAGGTCCGGCTGGCACTGGCCGAGATCCGCGAGCTCATCCACGACATCCATCCCCGGGTGCTCACCGACGTGGGCCTGGAGGCGGCGGTCCGCGACGTCGCCGGCCGGTCGATGGTGCCGGTCGACGTGGACGTCGTCCTGCCGGTGCGGCTCTCCACCCAGGTGGAGACCACGGCGTACTTCGCCGTCTGCGAGGCGCTGGCGAACGTCAGTAAACACAGCGGGGCCGCTTCGGCGGGTGTACGCGGCCGGCTCGTCGATGGGCGCCTCGTGATGGAGATACGCGACGACGGCACCGGTGGCGCGGACGCGGATGCCGGTGGCACAGGCCTGGTCGGCATCGCGGACCGTCTCGCCGTCGTCGACGGCCGGATGGAGCTGCATTCGCCCGCCGGCGGACCGACCGTTCTGCGGATGGAGATTCCGTGCGACCCCTGAGACTGGTCATCGCCGAGGACTCGGTTCTGCTGCGCGAGGGGCTTGCCGGCCTGCTGGAGCGCTTCGGGCACGAGGTCCTCGCCGCAGTCGGTGACGCGACCTCGCTCGTCGCCGCCGTCGCGGATCACCGTCCGGATGCGATCGTCGTCGACGTCCGTATGCCGCCCGGCAACACCGACGACGGGCTGCGGGCGGCGCACGCGTTGCGTTCGGCGTACCCGGATCTGGCCGTGCTGGTCCTGAGCCAGTACGTCTCCCAGGGGTACGCGTCGGAGCTGATCGCCTCCAGCGCCTCCGGGGCGGGCCTGGGTTATCTGCTCAAGGACCGGATCGCTGAGGTCGAGGAGTTCATCACCGCTCTCGACGACGTCGCGGGCGGTGGCACCGTGGTCGACCCGGAGGTGGTGCGGCAGCTGCTCAGCCGCCGGCACGCGCCGATGCAGCGGCTGAGCCCGAAGGAGCGGGAGGTGCTGCAGCTGATCGCCGAGGGCCGGTCGAACGCCGCCATCGCCCGGCGGCTGGTCGTCACCGAGGCCACCGTCTCGAAACGGATCGCGGCGATCTTCACCAAGCTGGACCTCGCTCAGGCCCCCGATGACCACCGCCGGGTGCTGGCCGTGCTGGCCTACCTCGGATCATGACGCGTACGGGTGCCCTCTATGGTGGGTCGATGGCGTCGGTCAGGCAGTTCCAGGTCACCTTCGACTGTGCGGATCCCGGGCGTGTGGCCCGGTTCTGGGCTGAGGTCTTGGGGTACGTCGTACCGCCGGACCAGGACTCCTCGTTCGCCTGCACCGACCCGACGGGCGTGGGCCCGCGGCTGTACTTCCAGCGCGTACCCGAAGGCAAGGTCGTCAAGAACCGGGTGCATCTCGACGTGCGGGTCGGCACCGGGCTCGTGGGTGAGGAGCGCCTGGCCGTCCTCGAGGCCGAATGCGCGCGCCTGGTCGCGCTCGGGGCGACGCGCGGGCCGCTGCTGCTCGCCGACGAGGAGAACGAGTCGTGCCAGGTGATGCAGGACGTCGAGGGCAACGAGTTCTGCCTCGACTGAGGGGCATGTCAGCCGCGGCCGCGGACGAGGGGCAGGAAGACCTCGTCCACGATCTCGACCAGCACCTCGTCGGGGACCGACGGGATGCCCCGCATCGCGTACTCGGCGCGCAGCAGCATCATCGGCGTGGTCGCCACCCGGGGGTGTGAGGCCGCCGGGGGCGCCTCGCCGCGGGCGGCGGCCCGTTCGAGCATCGCCAGCCAGGCGCGGTCCATGGTGTCCGCGCCCGAGCGTTCCCGCATGAGGGTGAGGAGCTCCGGGTCGTCGGCCGCGGCGGCGAGCAGACCGCGCAGCACCGCTCCGTGCGGCGAGGACCAGGTCTCGTTCGCGCGCCGCAGCATCTCCAGCGCGTCGCCGCGCAGGGTGCCGGTGTCCGGGTTCGGCATCACCGCGTCGGACAGGTGGCGGTACGCCGCGACGCCCAGCGCCGCCCGATGCGGCCAGCGCCGGTAGATGGCGTTCTTGTTCGTGCCGGCCCGGGCGGCGACCCGGTCCATGGTCATCTTCGCGTAGCCGTTCTGCCGCAGCTCCTCCGCCGCCGCGTGCAGGATCGCGCGTTCCAGCTCCTCGCCCCGGCGCCTCGTGCTCATGGCTTGCAGGGTACTGGACGTACCTTGTAGGGTACGGGGCGTACCTTACGGACGGGGGAGGCTTCCCATGCGCGTCTTCGGCATGAACTACGACACCGGCTTCGTGAGCGCCGGTTCCACGACCCACGAACCCTTCGACCCCGACACCGTGCGGCGGGACCTGCGTGTCATCCGCGACGAGCTGCACTGCGACGCGGTACGCATCACCGGCGGTGTCCAGGACCGGCTCGAGCTCACCGCACACCTCGCGGCCGAAGCCGGGCTGGAGGTGTGGTGCTGCCCGTTCACCAACGGCCTCGACCGCGACGAGCTCCTGGCGTTCCTCCTCGACGGTGCCGAGCGGGCCGAGCGGCTGCGGCGCAGCGGAGCCTCGGTCGTCTACCTCACCGGTTCCGAGATCTCTCTGTTCACCGACGGCTTCCTGCCCGGGCGCGACCTGACCGAGCGCATGGCGCTGGTCACCGATCCGCTGCGGATACGCGAAGCAGTCCCGGCCGCCCGCGCCGCGGTGCGCGACTTCTTCGCCGAGGCGGTGCCCGCGGTGCGGGAGCGGTTCGGCGGCCCGGTCGGCTACGCGTCGATCCCGCTCGAGGGCGTCGACTGGGCGGCGTTCGACATCATCGCCAGTGACGCCGGCTACCGTGACGCCACCAACGCCGCGACGTTCCCGCAGACCCTGGCGGCGGCGGTCGGCCAGGGCAAGCCGTACGCGGCGACCGAGTTCGGCTGTTGCACGTTCCGCGGCGCCGCCGACGTCGCGGGCGGAACCGAGCCGGTGACGTTCGACGAGCACGGCCGCGCCGCCAAGCTCACCGCGGCGCTGGAGCGTGACGAGGAGGGCCAGGCCCGCTATCTCGTGGACCTGCTGCGCGACTACGAGAGCGGCGGGGCCGAGGCGGCGTTCGTGTACACGTTCGCGAACCGTCATCTGCCGACCACCGGCGACCCGGAGCGCGACTTCGACCTGGCCGCGCGCGGGATCGTCCGGGTGCTGCCGGACGGTTCCTGGACGCCCAAGGCCGCCTTCCACGCTGTCGCCGCGTACGGTCGCTCGCGGGCTACGTCCGCCTGACGGGACGACTTCGTGAAGGCCGGGTGCGCCACCGCCGCGCCGGTGGGAGCCTGACGTACCGGTCCTTCCGGGTCCACCGCCAGATCCCGCGGGCGGCCACCGCCGACGGGATGGCGCCGACCAGGGTGAGCGCCAGACCCAGGAGCAGGGTGAAGAACCGATCGCGGAGGAGATCGCCGTCCACCGCGGGCAGCTGCTGAGCGGGGGCGGCCACCGGAGCAACGGGTACGGTCACCGCCGCCTGCCCTCGCTTCTCCCGGACGAGCAGGGGCAGCGCGAGTGCCGCGCGTACCGTGTGGACGCTCGGCCGCCAGTCGATGTCGTCCTCGTCGAAGCCGATGGCGGCGAGGTCCGCGGTGCTCGGTGCGTCGGCGCCGAGCCCGCCCGATCGAACGCGGACCTTCGTGTGATGGCCGCCGCCACGCCCGCTCCACCTCCGGATGCCGACCTGAACCTCGGCCCAACGCGGACAGCTCGGCGCGCCGGATGCTCGGATCGTGGCGCCGAGGTTGGAGCCGCCCGTCTCCCTGGGTGCCTTGTAGGTGGCCTTGTCCTCGGAGGAGAACCAGCCGTAGCAGACGCCGTCCGCCGTCGAGGCGCGCGAGAGCTCCGCGACGGCGGCCGCCACCTGATCGTCGTCCGGTGGACCGAACGGATCGGGATGGTCGGAGGTGGTCAGCTCGATGCGGCCGAGGACGTACCCGAAACCGCTCAGTCCGCCTACGCACGTGGCGACGAGGATCAGCGCCAGCAGAGCACCGAACAGCGAACCCCGGCCGGACTCCCGCCGATGCGTGCGTGGGATGCGGCTCATCGCTCGGCCTCCCACACCGGATCCGGCCCGGGTGGCTCGGGCCATCGGCGCCACGGCCCCTCGAGGACAGACCGGTAGCGCGGGTACGCCGTCGACGTGGCCTCGACGAGGATCAGCGTGCCACCACCGGCCAGCGGCCGGATCACCACCGTGTCGTCCGCATAGCGCAGGTACACCCCGCTCGCATCGACGTGCCGGGCGGCGGGCCGCCACGCATCGATCACTTCGGCGGTCACCCGGCTCACCGGCTCGGTGGCGACGAAGGCGCGCGCCTGCCCGTCGATGTCACGGGCCGGATCCCGGCGGTAGCGATCGACGACCAGCCCGGCCGGGGACCCGCCGCCGGCCAGCAGCGCCGCCCCGGTGAGGACGAGGCCCGCAAGAAGCCCTGCGAAGGCGAGCGCATACAGACCGAGACGCACTTTCCGGGACACCGCTCCATGGTCGGGCCCGGCGTATCCCGCCGGCATCCGTGCGTGCACGGATCTTCCGTGCTCCGGGCTTGCATCCGGTACCGCGGTACGGGCTTACCGTCGATCGGACAAGCCACCGACTCCCCGGAGGAACCGCATGGGCCAGCCCGTCGACAACGCACCACCACGGCGTACCAGGATCACCGGAGGTCTCGCCGCGCTGGCGTGCGCGGCCTGCTGCGCGCTGCCGGTTCTCATCGCCGCCGGTGTGCTGACCGGCGCGGGCGCCGCGATGGTCCGCCAGACGCTCCTCGCCGTCGCGGCGGGCCTGGCCGTCCTCGCTCTGGGCATGTGGTGGCTGCACCGGCGCGGCTCGGCTCGGCGTGGGACAAGGACGGAATGCGGCTGCGGCTGCGGCTGACGGCTTGTCACAGCAGGGCGAGATGCTCCGATACGACGGTGGGGTCCGCGGTCGGCGGTTCCGTGTCCCCGGGAAGGACGACGATGGCGTCCAGCCCTGCCGTGGTGCGCGGTTGCAGCCGGGCGTGGCCACCTCCCGCCTCGGCGAGCTTGCGGACCAGCGGCAGGCCGAGGCCGGTGCCGTCGTTGGCGCTGCCGGGCGCCCGCCAGAACGGGTCCATGGCCCGGCGGCACTGTTCGGCGCTCAGGCCGGGGCCGTCGTCGCTCACCTGGATGCGTACCGTCGGATCGGCGCCGGTCTCCGGCAGCCAGCTGATGGCGACGGTGCCGCCGGGTGGGGTCGCGCGGAGCGCGTTGGAGAGCAGGTTGTCGAGGATCTGGTCGACGGCCGTGGGCAGCGTCCAGACGTGCGCGGCAGGACCGGAGGCGGTGAGCCGGACGGCTCGGCGGGTGGCCAGAGGTGTCCAGAAGTCGATGCGTTGCGCGACCGCCGACCGCAGGTCGATGCGCTCGCGCGGCAGGGTGGTCTGCTCGCAGCGGGCCATCACCAGCAGCGCCTCGACCATCTGGGCGAGCCGGTCGGTCTCCACCAGCGCCGCCCGCAGGTTCTTGTCCCCGGCCGGGGCGATGTCGGGCTCCAGGTTCTCCAGCCGCAGCCGCAGCGCGGCCAGCGGCGTCTTCAGCTGGTGCGAGGCGTGCCCGATGAAGGACCGCTGGGAGGCGATCAGGTCGCGCAGACGTTCGGCGGTGGCGGCGAACGTCGCCGCGAGCCGGCGCAGCTCCGGAGGCCCGTCGGTGACGCAGATCGGCGGCGGGGTCGTGGTGTCGTCGGCGAGGCTGCGGGTCGCCTGCTCCAGCGCCCGGACCGGGCGGCTGATCCACCGGGCCAGCGCGACGGCGATCAGGGCCGCGGCGGCGAGGGCGAGCAGGCCGACCGTCGCCAGGATGAGCCACACCTGGTGGACCCGCTGGTCGACGAAGGTGGACGGGACGGTGACGCGGATCGCGCCCTGCGGCACCAGGCCGGGGTGAACGGTCACCGCCACCGACATCATGCGCCCGGTGCCCGAGCCGGTTATCCGCGAGCTGACCCGTCCCCGTCCGCGCAGCACGGCACGGATGTCGGCGTCCTCGGCGGCGCCGTCCGACGGCAGCGTGGTCACCAGCATCCTGCCGAGGCCGTCGACGATCTCCACGCGGCCGCCCAGCCGCTGCGCGGTCGCCTGGGCCAGCGCGTCGACGTGGGGCAGGTCGTGCCGGTGCAGGTCGGCGTCCACCACCACGGCCAGCACCTCGGCGTCGTGCTCCAGCTGGGACAACGCCTGGTGCTGTTCGCTGCGCTGCTGCAGCAGACCGAGCGGTACCTCCAGGCCCAGGACGATCAGGAGCGCGAAGGTCAGGTACGTCAGCAGCAGCCGGTGGGTCATGCGATGCGCCCCGCGTAGGTGCGGCGGCCCACGGCGCGGATCCGGGCGACCAGCTCCCGCACGCTGAACGGCTTCGCCAGATAGTCGTCCGCGCCCAGCTCCAGCCCGACCACCCGGTCCGTCTCGTCGCCGCGGGCGGTCAACATGATCACGGGTACGTCGTGGGCCGAGCGCAGCTCGCGGCACACCTGCAGCCCGTCCATGTCCGGCAGCCCCAGGTCCAGGAGCACGAGCGCCGCCGGTGGGGCCGCGAGCGCCGCCGCCCCGGTGGACACCCGGTCCACGCGGATGCCGTACCGGGCCAGACCGTCGATCAGCGGCTCGGCGATCGCGTCGTCGTCCTCCACCAGCAGCACCCGGTCCCGCACCGCCCCGGCGCCGGCCGCCAGCGCGGCAGCGACCGTCGTCTCCAGGGCCGCGGGAGTCAGCTGCGTGCTCACCACCCGCCGGCCGCCGGGCACGACGGGATCGCAGACCACGATCGGGATGTCGGCGGTGGCCGGCTGGGCGTCCATCGCCTCGCACACCTGCGCCACGCTGAGGCCGGGGACCCGGCCGTCCACGATCAGCAGATCGGCGGTCCCGTCCGCCACTTCCGCCACAGCCGTCGCAGCATCACCGAAGACCAGGTACGTGTGACCGGCCCGCTGCAAGGTCTGCTCGGCCACGTGCCGCCTCTGCGAGGTCGCGAATACGGCAACAACGAACGCCATGAGTGTCAGCCCTTCACCGGCGGTGATCCGAGGTGGCCCACCTTCTCGCTTCGTGCTTTGGGACGGCTGAGCGCCGGCTGAGAGGTCTACCCGTCGGCGATGTCGCGCTGTTCGAGGGGCTCGTTGGCCGGGCCTTGGAGGACGGCGCCGTCGATGCCGAACCGGGAGCCGTGGCAGGGGCACTCCCAGGCCCGCTCGGCGTCGTTGAAGTGGACGATGCAGCCGAGGTGCGTGCATCGGGCCGAGACGGCGTGGATCTGACCGGTGTCGTCGCGGTAGGCCGCGCACTGCCGTCCGCGTACCCGGACGACGGCGCCGGTGCCCGGCTCGATGTCGTCGACCGAGTCGGCGTGGGACGGCCGGACCCGGTCACCGACGAAATGGCCGGCCACCTTGGCCTGCAGTTTCAGCATCGAGGCCGCCTCGCGCACCGGGTGGAGCCGGCGAGGGTCGTACAGGCCGGCCCAGGGTGGTTCGGCTCCGGTGATGCAGGCGGCGAGCAGCTGGCCGGTCAGGACGCCGGTGCTCATTCCCCAGCCGCCGAAGCCCGTGGCGACGTGGACCCGGTCCGTGCCGGGATGGAAACGACCGATGAAGGGCACCTGGTCGGTCGTGGTGTTGTCCTGGGTCGCCCAGCGGTAGGCGATCTCCGTGCCGGGGAAGCGCTGCCGGGTCCACTCGGCGAGGCGCTGCCAATGGTCGGTGACGTCTCCGCTGCCGGGCGTGAAGTGCTCACCGGTGACGATGAGCAGGCGGCGGCCGTCGCCGTACGGGGCGGTGCGGACCGATCGGGTGTTCTGCTCGGGGGTGAGGTACACGCCGCCGGGGTCCTTGTCGGCCGGAATCGCCGCGGCGACCACCAGCTCACGCCGTGGCTCGAGGCGGGCGAACAGCAGCGCGCGGTCGAAGACCGGGTAGTGGGTGGCGACGACGACCTGCAGGGCGGTGATCGTGTGCCCACCCTCGGTGGTCACCGTGCACGGGTCTCCTTCGCCGAGCCCGGTCGCGCGGGTCCGCTCGAAGATGTGCCCGCCGCGGCGGGTGAGGTCCTCCGCGAGGGCGAGCAGGTACTTGCGGGGATGGAACTGGGCCTGGTCCTCGACCCGGACGGCGCCGGCGACCGGGAACGGCAGGCCCGTCTCCGTGACGAACGAGGCGGCCAGCCCGGCCTCGGCGGCGGCCTCGGCCTCGGCGCGGATCCGGTCCAGGCCGCCGGGGGACTCGGCGTACGTGAACGCGGGCACCCGTTCCAGGTCGCAGTCGATCGCCAGCCGCGCGGTCACCGCGGCGACCCGCTCGACCGCCGCCTGCTGGGACTCGGCGTAGAGCCGTGCCGCCTCCGGACCGGACGAGGAGCGGATCTTCTGGTAGATCAGCGTATGCAGCACCGACAGTTTCGCCGTGGTGTACCCGGTGACGCCCGCCGCGATCCGGTCCGCCTCCACCAGCGCCACGGTGAGCCCGGCCTCGGTGAGCTCCCACGCGGTGCAGAGTCCGGCGATGCCGCCGCCGACGACGGCCACGTCGACGTCGAGACCGGAGGTCAGCGCCGGGTAGGCGGTCGCCGAGGCGGTCTCCATCCAGTACGAGTCGTCGGTTCCCGGCAGCGTGAACGAGTCGGCCACGAGGCGCTCCTAACGGTGTCGTCAGCTCGGGGACCGGCGCGTACCCGGACATCGGGCGGGCAAACAGGTCTACCGCCGGCCCAGGTACTGCAGCAGGAGCGCCTCGGCGAGGCAGGTCCGGGTGAAGTCGGCGAGATGCAGGCTCTCGTTCGGCCCGTGGGCGGCGCAGAACGGGTCCTCGATGCCGGTGACCAGGATCGCCGCGTCGGGGAACCGGGCCTGCAGCAGCGCCACGCAGGGAATCGAGCCGCCGATACCGACCTCGACCGGGGCGGTGCCGTCCCAGGCGTCGCTGAGGGCGGCACGCGCCGCGTCGTACACCGGACCGGTCGCATCGATGACGCACGGTGCCCCGCCGCTCTCGAGCGTCACGGTCAGTCGCGCTCCCCACGGCACATGCTTCTCGAGGTGGGCGCGGACGGCCGCGTACGCGGAGGAGGGGTCGTCGCCGGGCGCCAGCCGTACGCTGATCTTGGCCGTTGCCGAGGACACCAGGGCGTTGGGCGCCGCACCGGTGGCTGGTGCGTCGATACCGAGCACCGCGATGGCGGGCTTGGTCCACAGCCGGTCGGCGAGCCGGCCGCGACCGGTCAGCCGAACGCCGTGCAGGACCCCGGCCTCACGACGGAAACGGTCCTCCGGATACTCCACTGTGGTGGCCTCGCGGCCGGCGAGGCCCTCGACGGCCACCTCGCCGTCGTCGTCGTGCAGGCTGCCGAGGAGGCGGGCCAGCACGAGGAGCGCATCCGGCACCGGGCCGCCGAACATGCCGCTGTGCACGGCGCTGTCCAGGGTCCGGACCTCGGCGAAGCAGCTGACCATGCCGCGCAGTGACGTCGTCAGGGCCGGCCGGCCGATCTCCCAGTTGTCGGAGTCGGCGACGACGATCACGTCGGCGCGCAGCCGGTCCGCGTGCTCCGTGAGGATCCGGTCCAGGGACTGCGAGCCGTACTCCTCCTCGCCCTCGATGAGCACGACGACGCCGACGGCAAGGTCGTCGCCCAGGGCCCGCAGAGCCGCGACATGGGCCATCACGCCGGCCTTGTCGTCCGCGGCGCCCCGGCCGTAGAGCCGTCCGTCGCGCTCGACCGGTGCGAACGGGTCGCCGTCCCAGAGGGCGGGGTCGCCGGCCGGCTGGACGTCGTGGTGGGCGTACAGCAGCACGGTGGGCGCGCCGGGCGGTGCCGGCCGGTGCGCGATGACCGCGGGCTGGCCGCCGGAGCGTACGACGCCCACGTCGAGTCCGCAGCCGCTCAGCAGCTCGGCGACGGCCGCCGCGGACCGCTCGACCGCTGAGTGGTCGAAGCCATCGAACGCGATGCCCGGGATGCGGATCAGGCGTTCCAGGTCGGCGCGGACTCCCGGCATCACCCGCTCGACCGCCGCGCGCACATCCATCCCAGCCGGCATGGCCCCTCAGTCCCGTACGCAGAACTCGTTGCCGTCCGGATCCGAGAGCACGACCGCGCCGTCCCGGCCGGCCGGCGGTCGGCCGGCCCCCAGGGCGATCAGCCCGTCGACGGTCGCCGGCAGGTCGCCGGTGACCGGGACGAGCTCGAAGCGCTGGCGGTTCGGCTCCTCCCTCGGGGCTACGGGCGGGCCGCCCCAGGCGACCTTCGTGCCGCCGAGCGGTGACTGGACGGCGGTCTCCCCGTCCTGGTCCCACACCAACGGCCAGCCCAGCACCTCGCTCCAGAACAGGCCGACGTCCCGGGTGCCGTCACACGCGACCTCACCGAGGAAGCCGCACCCGGCGAGGTAGGCGTTGTCCGGCTCGATCACGCAGAACTCGTAGCCCGCGGGGTCGGCCAGGACGATGTGCCCCTCCTCGGGGCGCTGCCCGACGTCGAGATGGCGGCCGCCGAGCTTCAGCGCCGTCGCCACCGTGCGCTGCTGGTCGTCGAGGTCGCTGCTGGTCAGGTGCAGGTGCATGCGGTTCGCTCCGAGGCGTCCCGCGCGGCCGGGGACGAACCGGAGACCGAGCTGGGTGTCCGTGCCCGGCAGAAGGACGCCGGAGGCGTTCTCCACGATGTCCCGGCGGAGCAGTCCGGCCCAGAACTCGGCCGCACGCATCGGGTCTTGCGTCTCGGTCCTCACTGCCAGCAGTCGCGCACGCATCGTCAGACAATACGCGTGCGGACAATGGGCAGACGCGGGAACGCTCCCAGGTAAGACCGAGGATTCCGTCTATTCCCCGACTCTCGCGCCCGTAAAAGTCCTATATCGCGGACTTGCCTGTAGCTATCGACTGAGACGCTCGACACAAACCCGTCGATGTGCGGTGGATCAGCAAAACAGAGATTGTCTCGCTTCTGGAGTTTGACTACCCTGCAACAGCCCGAGGCGGGATCGAGACATGCTCATGCTTGGGTGAACGACAGGTAACTCACGGGGGAATGGCACGGTGCTGCACAAATACATTCTTGAAAGTAAGAGCGCATGATCGCGCTGCGTCTGTACCGGCTGCTTCCCAAGACGCATCGCCTGCGGCTGATCGAGCTGCTGCCGCCGCATCGCCAGCTGTGGCTGGTCCGCCGGCTCACCCGGCAGCGGCCGCTGCCCACACCGGCCAAGGCCGGCGAGCTCGTCAAGGTGCGGGACAACGGCCGCACCCTGCGTGCCCGCGTCGTGCCCGACATGACGCCCGCCGCCGCGTGGCAGCGCAATCTCGACGCGGTCACCGCGGTCCTCGACCGAGCCGGCATCGACTACTTCTGCGTCCGTCCACTGAAGGACGTGCACAGCGCGGTGGCGGTGCACCGCCGCGACCGCGAGCGGACCCTGGCGGCATTGCGGGCGGACCCCGAGCTTGCGGGAGCCGAGATCTGCCCCGGTGAGGTGGGGGACGAGGGTTTCCGCGCGACCCGGAACGGCAAGACAGGCGTCCAGGTGTACTTCGCGATCACCAGCCCGTACGGCACCACCGTCCTCGGCCGGGGCTCGGCGTGCGAGATCGAGTTCTGGCACACCGTGAAGGGCAAGGACGGCGCTCCCGACGTCATCGCCTCGCCGCGCCGGAACCGGGTGGGCAGCACGCTGCCCGCGGAGGGGGAGCACCGCCTGGCCCCGCCGACCGCTCTCAGCTCCGTCATGCCGCTGTCGGACACCGTGGCGCGTTACCGGACCCGTTCGGAGTTCGCGGAGGTTCCCGCCGAGGACGTCCGGTTCCCGATCGACATCGTCTACACGTGGGTCGACGGCAGCGACCCCGACTGGCTGCAGCGCAAGAACGCCTCCCTCGCGGCCGTCGGCGAGCAGCAGATCAACACCATCGCCACGAACGCGTCGCGCTTCATCAGCCGGGACGAGCTGAAGTACTCGCTGCGGTCGATCGTCGCGTACGCGCCCTGGGTGCGCCGCATCTTCCTGGTGACCGACGACCAGATGCCGCCGTGGCTGGACCACACCGATCCCCGGCTCACCGTGGTCAGCCACCGGGAGCTGTTCGGCGACACCGGTGTGCTGCCCACGTTCAACTCGCACGCGATCGAGTCCCGGCTGCACCGCATCCCCGGCCTCGCGGAGCACTTCATCTACTTCAACGACGACATGTTCCTCGGGCGTCCGGTGCCGCCCAGCGCGTTCTTCCACGCCAACGGCATCGCCAAGTTCTTCCCGTCGTCGGCGCAGCTGGAGGCCGGCGCGGCCAGTGTCTTCGACGCCCCGGTCACGGCGGCCGGCAAGAACAACCGCCGGCACATCCTGGAACGCTTCGGGCGCACCATCACGCAGAAGATGCAGCACGTGCCGTACCCGTTGCAGAAGAGCGTGCTCGAGGAGATCGAGCGGGTCCTGCCGGCCGAGGTGCGGCAGACCTCGGAACATCCGTTCCGGCACCCGGGCGACCTGTCGATCCCCTCCTCCCTGCAGCACTACTGGGCGTTCCTGACCCAGCGGGCGGTGCCGGGATCCATCAAGTACACGTACGCGGACCTGGCGCACGCCTCGACGCCCGTCCAGCTGGCGTTCCTGCTGTCGCGCCGGCACTGCGACGTGTTCTGCCTCAACGACACCGACTCGGCGGTCGTCGCGCACAGCGAGCAGGCCGCGATGCTGGCAGACTTCCTTCCCCAGTACTTCCCGTTCCGCTCGCCGTTCGAGCTGCCCGACGACGTCGCCGCGCAACGGGCGGCGTCCAGCGCGACCGCACTGGCCCGGGCGGCGCAGGCGGCCCGGCCGTCGGTTCCCAGCCAGCGCATCGCGCTGCCCGACACGCGGACGGGTGGCCGGCGTGCCTGAGGTGAACGTGGCGGACAGGGTGGAGCTGCCCATCCACCTGATGCCGCGGACCGTGCATGTGCATCCCGGGCTGACCCCGCTTGCCGCGCGGGCCCTGAACCATGCCGCGGTGGCGCAGGCCCTGACGGCCGCGGGCATCGACCACTTCACCGTGCGCGGTCTCGACGACCGGAACCCCGTGATCGGCGTACGCGCGACCGACCGTTCCGCGGTCCTGGCCACGCTGGCGGAACTGGGCCGCGCGACGGCGGCGTACCTGGCGCCGGTGCTGCCCAAGCCGGCCGTTCGCGACCTGCTGTCCGACGCCGCCGACGACGGCGCCTGGGCGGGCGTGGCCGACGCCAAGGTCCTGCGCCTGGTGTGGTTCCGCACCGATCCCACGCACAGCCTGATCTTCGGGCGTGAGTACGGCTGCGACATCGAGTTCTGGGGCCTGGGCCGCGACCGGCAGCGCATCTGGGCGCCGCGACCCAACCGCGTGACCCGGATGCTGCCCGCCGACGGCGAACCGGTCGAGGCCCCGGCGGAGCAGTTCACCCGGCTGGCCGGGCGGCCGGGCGGCGCCACGCGGGTACGCACCCGCCGCGAGATGACCCCGGCGCTGCCGGACGACGTCACCTTCCCGATCGACGTGGTCTACACCTGGGTCGACGGCACGGACCCGGTGTGGCAGCAGAAGCGCGCGGGCGTGACCGGCGAGTCGTACCACGCCGAGTCGGCGAGCGCCGCCCGCTTCCTCAGCCGCGACGAGCTGCGCTACTCGTTGCGGTCGATCCACGCCAACGCGCCCTGGGTCCGCAACGTCTACATCGTCACCGACGAGCAGACGCCGCCGTGGCTGGACACGAGCCGCCCCAACCTTCGGGTGGTCAGTCACAAGGAGATCTTCGGCGACGCCGGTGTGCTGCCGGTCTTCAACTCGCACGCCATCGAGAGCCAGCTGCACCACATCGACGGCATGGCCGAGCACTTCCTGTACTTCAACGACGACATGTTCATCGGCCGGCCCCTTGCACCGCAGGCCTTCTTCCTGGCCAACGGGTTGTCGAAGTTCTTCCTCTCGCAGGGGCGGGTGCCGATCGGCCCGATCACCGCGGAGGACACCCCGGTCGACGCCGCGCACAAGAACAACCGCCGCCTCCTCGAGGGCAGGTTCGGCCCGACCAGCGTCCAGGTGTTCCAGCACGTGCCGTACGCGCTGCGGCGCAGCATCATGACGGAGATCGAGACGGAGTTCGCCGACGAGTACGCCGCCACGATGGCGTCGAGGTTCCGCAGCACGACGGACCTGTCCCCGGTCTCGAACCTGTATCACTACTACGCGTTCCTCAGCGGCCGTGCCGTGCCGGGCACGGTGAAGTACGGCTACATCCAGCTCGCCGTGCCGGACCTCGCCGCACGGTTGGCGCGTGCCCTGGACCGCCGCGACTGGGACGCCTTCTGCCTCAACGACGCCTACTCGACCGAGGAGGAGCTCGAGTCCCAGGCCACCATCCTGCGGCCGTTCCTGGAGAGCTACTTCCCGGTGCCCAGCCCGTACGAGAAGTGAGGGGCGAGATGCGCATCTCCATCCTCGTCCACAACGTCTACGGCGTCGGTGGCACCAACCGCACGGTCATCAACCTGGCGACCGAGCTGTCGCGGCGGCACGACGTGGAGATCGTGTCGATCCTGCGCCGCCTCGACAGCCCGATGCTGGACGTCCCGGCGCGCGTCACCGTCACCGGGCTGGTCGATCTGCGCAAGGGGTCCGCTGACCTGAAGGATCCCCGCCATCGCGAAGTGTCGAAACTGGTGCCGCGGGAGGAGGAGTTCTTCCGCTTCTACAGCCGGCTCACCGACGAGCGCGTCTCCGAGTATCTGAGCCGTACCCCGTACGACGTGGTCGTAGGCACGCGTTCCGCCCTCAACCTGTACGTGGCCAAGCTGGGCCGGGCGACCAGCGTCCGCATCGCTCAGGAGCACATGACCCAGGACATGATCCCGGCGTCCGTGCACGAGGAGATGCGCCTGCACTATCCCGAGCTCTCCGCCGTCACGACTGTCACCGAGGCGGACGCGGCTGCGGTGCGCACCGCGCTGGGGGCGGCCGGCCCCACCGTCGTGGCCGTCCCGAACAGCGTCCCGCGGCCCGAGGTCGCGCCGGCCGACGGCGCCAGCAAGATCGTCGTGGCGGCCGGCCGGCTCGACCCGATCAAGCGCTACGACCTTCTGGTACGCGCCTTCGCGAAGGTCGTCACCGAGCGCCCGGACTGGACGCTGCGCATCTACGGCAGCGGCGGCCAGTCCACCCCGCTCGGCATCCTCATCGCCGACCTGGGCCTGCAGAACCACGTCTTCCGGATGGGCAGCTACACCCCGCTCGACGCGGAATGGGTGAAGGGATCGATCGCCGCGGTCACGTCGGACAAGGAGTCGTTCGGCATGACGATCGTCGAGGCGATGCGCTGCGGGCTGCCCGTGGTCAGCACCCGGTGCCCGGTGGGTCCGCAGGAGATCATCCAGGACGGGGTGGACGGCCTGCTCGTGCCGATGGGTGACGTCGACGCCATCGCCGGGGCCCTGCTGCGGCTGATGAACGACCAGGAGCTGAGAACCGAGCTGGGGAGAGCCGCGCTGGAGAATTCCGCCCGCTACGACCCGGTGTCCATCTCGGCCCGGTACGAGCAGCTGTTCGAGCAGTGCCGGGCGAACGGGCCTCGGCGGACGCGCGTGGCGCGGCTCCGGATGCCGACAGGCCGGGCGCTGATGCGCCGGCTGTCCGATGCCGGCGCCGGTCTCCGGCGGAACCCCGCACCGGTGGGGCATGTCCGGACGCAGGACGGGCGGGCCGTCGTCATGGTGCCCGGCGACGGACTGCCCCGTCACATGAGCCATCTGCTCTGCCGGCCACGCCGGATCGAGGGCGTCCGCAAGGCGGTCAAGCTGTCGTTCGACGGCGGCCCGCAGCAGTGGCAGGCCGCCTTCCCCACCGGTTCGGGCGTCTTCGCCGAAGGCCGCTGGGACCTGTTCGCCGTGGACCGCCGGAACCGGACGTACCGGCTCCGTGCGGGTGTCCTCGACGTCCGGGACCTCATCGGCGGCGCGTTCGAAGCGCCGTTCGCCCGTAACGTTCCCTATCGGACGGCGGACGGCTACCTCGCCGTGGCCGCCTGGCAGCGCCCCGAGCACGCCGAGCTCGGCTCCCTCTGGTTCGGGTCCCGGGCGATCACGGTGACGGGCCGGCTGACCGGCGGGGACTTCGGCGAACACGCGCCGGTCCTGACGCTGAGCCGGCGCGAGGTCCCGGGCGAGCTCGTCGTCCCCGGTGTCAGCACCGATCCGGGACACTTCCGTTTCGAGGTGCCGGTCGAGCGCCTGGCCGCCCTGCGCATCCGCCGGTACGAGGACTGGGACGCCGCGGTGAGCCGAGGTCCGGACGGCGAGCCCGTACCGGTCGCACGGCTGATGGACGACATCGTG
The DNA here is from genome assembly GCF_040676695.1 of Actinoplanes sp. NPDC049548. NCBI lineage: Bacteria > Bacillati > Actinomycetota > Actinomycetes > Micromonosporales > Micromonosporaceae > Actinoplanes > Actinoplanes sp. NPDC049548. The sequence goes on along the minus strand of NZ_JBFAPM010000016.1, from coordinate 125,258 downwards.
GAGCGCAAGCGGATCCACGCCTTCACGTCGGTGCTCGTCCCGGACGACCAGCCGGTCGACTGGTACGAGGAGACGCCCTCGGCCGAGATCCGCGTGCGTCCCTACCTGACCGTGCAGAGCGGCCTGTCGTTCGTCGTGACCGACCGCCCGGCCTGACCGCCGCCGGGCCGGCCGGTCACACCGTCGTCCACGGACCGAACCGGCTCGAGGGGTCCGCCTCGCTCTGGCGGCGGACATGCAGGCGCCCGTCGAGCCCGATCACGGCCAGCACCGCCCGCCCCGTGACATCGGCGGCGAGGGCGGGACCACCGCTGATCATCCCCGGCAGCGGCCGCCAGGAAGCGCCGTCGGGGGAGGCCGGCGGAACGGACACCCGTACCGTCCACGAGCCGTCCCGCTGCGCCATCACGAGGTCGGCGGCGCCGGCGTCACTGCGGCCCAGCACGGCGACCGGTCCCACCCCGTCCGTATCGCCGAGATCGCGCGAGCGTCCCGGCCAGGTGCCGGGAACCGCGTGCTCGCGGTAGGCCTGGACCCGCCCGGTCTCGTCCTTGCCGACGCCGTCACCCGGCCGGAATCCCCGGCGGAAGAAGAGGCACGCCCGATCGCCGGCGGTGAAAGCGACGTGCAGTCCGCCGCTGGCCACCGGCGCGGTCTTGAGCGAGTCGTCCGGCTCCAGCGGACCACCGTGCTTCTGCTGCCGCCAGTGCATCACCGAGTGCTTGCCCGCGGCGAACACTCGGACCAGTCCGTCCTCTGTGGTGGCCGCCGCCGCGACGTCCTGCAGCAGAATGCCCCCGAGCGACTCCCACGGTTGCCATTCACCGCCCGCCTGACGCCGGAAGGCCATCCGGCCCGAGAACCCGCGCGCGAAGACCCACAGGTCACCGTCGCCGTCCACCGTCGCCGCCGGAGCGCCGACCTCCCGCTGCCGGCGCCGGTCGAAGTGTGCTGTGTCCGGGCCGGCGAGCGACTGCCATCCGGACAACCGGCCTGTCCCGTCCACGGTGAAGTGCCCGAGCTCGACCTCGGCGGAGGTCCGCACATCGGTGCGGCGCATCGCCACCACGTGCACGGGTCCCGTACGCCCGGCCGCTACCGCCGGGTGCGGCATGAACCCGGACTCGGCGCTGAGATGCGGTCCCTGCCACCGATCCGACCCGGGCGCCGACTCGTGCCACACCGCCAGCCGGTCGCCGAGCACCGCGAACGCCGCCAGCGCGCCGGAGGGCAGCCGCGTCAGCCAGGTCGACCGGGGGACGTAGCGCTCGGCCATCGAGTACATGTGGCTGCTGCGGTACGGGTCGGTGCCCAGCTGGTAGTCGCCGTGGCCGTACGGCAGCTCGGGCTTGGGCTCGCCGTCCGCCCCGGCGTAGGTCGCCAGGTACTGCGCCTTCTCGTCGTGCGAGCGCGGCGAGAGGTTGGCGGGCCAATAGCGGTTCGCGTACGCCCGGTAATACTCCACCACCGGCGGCGCGGACGAGGTCCGGCTCACCGCGCTCACGGCCTCGATGGCGAACCGGGCGGTCGCGGTGTGATCGGCGTGGTCCGAGACGACGAAGTCCTCGCGACCCCAGTCGTGCTCCGGGTCGGGGTCCATCGTCCGGATCACGGCCGGCCGGTGCGCCTCGATCACGTCGACCAGCGACGCCACGAGCAGGCACCGGGTGACCAGCTGGGGGTCCGCGGGCGTGTCGAGGGCGGCCATCGTGAAGAGCCGGTCCATCGTCCCGTCGTACAGGGGAAGCAGTGACGTGCGCCGCTTGCCGTCGATCTCACGATGCGCGGCGTTGAAGAAGTAGAGCACCACCTCCGGCCGTGCCTCGAGATGCGCCCGCGCGACCGCCAGTCCTGAGGCGAGCGTCACGAGCTCCTGCTTCCAGGGGCTCGCCACGGGCAGGCCGGCCATCCGCGCGTACGCCCGGCGCAGGCCCACCTGCCGCGCGGTCGCATAGCCGGCGTGGTCCACCGGCGTCTCGTTGCGACCCGGATCGTTCGTGTCGACGTTCCGGCCGTCCCCCTCCGCCGACGTGAGCACGACGCCGACCACGGGCACGCCGGCGCCGATCGCCACGCTGATGCCGGGATTGAGGAAGTAGAGGTCGTCGTCCGGATGGGCGACGATGCTCATCACCGTGCCGGGCTCCCAGCCCTCCTCCGGCTGCTCGAGCGTGCGCCCGGCCATCCGGCGAATGCGCTCGGTGAAGCTCGTCAACTCGTCACCCCGTTCCGACGTGCAGATCTCCACCAACCTAGCGGCCCCGGTCAAATGTCGATCTTGACAGTACGGCCGGAATGCGGAGGTTTATCGACCTTCATCCTGGCAACGACATCGAGACCTCTCAATGTCGCGGGGTTTCACGGTCATGTCGTCGCTGAAGGTGGTGGGGGAATGAACCTGCAGACCGGCCAACTCGAACGGGCCGCCTCGGGCGGACTCTCGGAGGTCGTCGGGATGATCCTGGACAAGGGCGTCGTGGTCGACGCGTTCGCGCGGGTCTCGTTGGTCGGCATCGAGGTGCTGACCGTGGAGGCCAAGATCGTGGTGTCCAGCATCGACACGTATCTCCGGTACGCCGACGCGATCGCGCAGCTCGACGGCGCCCGTCCGGCGGCGCCGGGTATCGCCGGGATCGTCGAAGGCGTGGCGGGCGGCCTGAGCACGGCGGCCATCGCGGTGCAGCAGGCGGCGGGTGCGGCCGGGAATGCCGCCGAGTCCGTCGTCGGACTCGTCGCCGCCGCCGAGGAGCCGGCCCCGGAGGGACTGCGATGAGCACGGCGACCGTCAACGGCTGGTATCTCTACGGCATCGTCCCCTCGGCGGCCCGCCTGCCCGCCTCCCTGCTCGGCGTCGGCGCGGCCGCTCCGCACACGGTGACCCACGGCGCGATCGCCGCCGTGGTCAGCCGGGTGGATCAGCCCCGGGCTCTCGGCAGCCGCCGTGACCTGCTCGCGCACGCCCGGATCCTCGACGAGCTGGCCGGGTCCACGTCCGTGCTGCCGGCGCGCTTCGGCACGGTCTTCGACGAGCCCGAGGCCATCGTCTCGCACCTGCTGGAACCACGCCGGGAGTCGTTCTCGGACGCCCTCGCCCGGCTCGCCGGCCTGGTGCAGTTCACCGTGTCCGTGCGCCACGTCTCCGCGGTCGTGCTGAGGGAGATCCTGGATGCGGAACCCGAGATCGCCCGGCTTCGCGATCTGGTCCGGGCCGGTGCCGGGCGGCCGGAGGTACGGGTACGCCTCGGCGAGCTGGTCGCCGGCGCGGTCGCGCGTACCCGGGCCGAGGACGCGCGGCACCTCCACGCGGTGCTGGAGCCGTACCGGGAGGCGGCAGTCGATCGCCCGGTGACCGGCGGCGAGCCGGCCGTGACGGCGGCGTTCCTGGTGCAGCGGCACGGCCGGGCACGGTTCGAGATGGCCGTCGCCCAGCTGGCCGCGGAATGGGCCGGGCGGACCCGGGTACGGCTGCTCGGACCGCTCGCCCCGTACGACTTCGCCGGCGCGGTGCTGGAAGGAGCGCAGTGATGGGGCTGCTCACCTTGCCGCTGGCGCCGCTGCACGGGCTGGTGTGGCTGGCCCGGATCCTCGCCGACCAGGCGGCGGCCGAGTGCGACCCGGCGGTGGCGATCCGCGGACGGCTGGCCGAGGCGGAGCAGGCCCTGGCCGCCGGGCTCATCACCGAGGACGAGTGCGCGGCCGTCCAGGACGAGCTCCTGGAACGGCTGCTGCAGCTGACGAAGGCGCCGGTCGCCGGCGCGCCGGGGGAGTGAACCGCCGTGACCGACCTGTTCGCCGCCCGGGGCGCCGCCACGCCGCAGCCGGCCGACCTCGGCGACATCCTCGAGCGCGTCCTGAACACGGGAGTCGTGATCGCGGGCGACATCAAGGTGAAGCTGCTCGACATCGAGCTGCTGACGATCCAGCTCCGGCTGCTCGTCGTCTCCGTCGACAAGGCCCGGGACATGGGCATCGACTGGTGGGAGCACGACCGGTCGCTGTCGTCCGGACCCCGCCGACCGGAGGTACGGCGATGAGCGACGCCTGCGGCATGTGGGTCTATGCGGCCGTACCGCCGCACAGCCCGGTTCCTGAGCTGACCGGGGTGGCGGGTGAGCCGTTGTCGGTGGTCCGCGCGTCCTCGCTGGGCGCGGTCGTCGGCTGGGTGCCCTTCACCGTGGCAGAGGGCGACCGGGACCGCGTCGAAGGGATCGCGCGCGCTCACCATCGGGTCGTCACCGAACTGCACCGGCACACCGCGGTGGTCCCCTTCCGGCTCGGCACGGTCGTCGCCGACGAGGCGGGCGTCGGGGCGATGCTGGAGGCGTACGCGTCTCAGCTCCTGGACGGCATCCGGCTGGCGACCGGTCGTACCGAATGGGGTGTCAAGGTGTTCCTGCGCGATGTGCCCGCGCAAGCCGCCGGGCAGCCGGCCGCGAGCGGTGGTAGCGGGAAGGCGTACCTGATGCGGCGCCGGGCCGAGCGGCAAGCGAGCGAGGTGCACCGCCACCGGGTGGCCCAGCACGCGGATCGCGTCCACGAGGCTCTGAGCCGATATGCCGCGGTGAGTCGCCGTTATCCGGCGCACGGCCCGCAGATCGCCGTGCTCAACGCCGCCTATCTCGTGCCTGCCGACGACAGCAGCCGCTTCGTCGCAGCGGTTGCGGAGGTGGAGAACGCGAACCCAGCGCTGCGGACGGAGCTGACCGGGCCGTGGCCACCGTACTGTGTCGCGGTGCGCCTCGATGACCGGGCGGGAGCGGGGCGGCGGTGAGCGCCCCGCCGGTCCCCCTGGTCGACATCCTCGACCGGGTGCTCGCCCGGGGCGTGGTGGTCGAGGGAGACATCGTGCTCTCCATCGCGGACATCGACCTGGTACGCATCTCGCTGCGGGCACTGGTCAGCTCGGTGCACGCGCAGCTGTCCGGCATGCCGGAGGAGGAACGGTGGTGACCCGTGACGCCACGCGCCTGGCGCTGGAGGAGGAAACCGTGGGCCGGGGGCTCGCGACTCTGGTGCTGACCGTCGTCGAGCTGCTCCGCCGGCTGATGGAGCAGCAGGCGTTGCGCCGCGTCGACGAGGGGGACCTGTCCGAGGAGCAGATCGAGAAGCTGGGCAGCACGCTCATGGCGCTGGAAGAGGCGATGGTCGAGGTGTGCGGGCGGTTCGGGCTGACGCTTGCCGACGTCGACATCGACCTGGGGCCGCTCGGGCCCCTGCTCGGTCCGGCCTGCCCGCAGAATGACTGCCATGACCATCGAGACGGAACGCCTGGAACTGCGCCCGATCTCCACTGAGGACCTCCCGGGCTTCCTCGGCCTGCACGCCGACCCGGAGGTCAGCCGCTTCATCGGCAGGCACGACGCCGAGTCCGCCGCACGGCGCCTCCGGGAGGCCGAGGAGAGCTGGGCGGCGTCCGGCTACGGCATGTTCGCCGTGCTCGAGCGGCGGACGGGCGAGTTCCTCGGCCGCTGCGGCCTGGTCCACTGGCCGGAGCTCGACGAGACGGAGATCGGGTGGGCGCTGCACCGGCAGGCGTGGGGCCGCGGCTACGCCACCGAGGCGGCGCGCGCGTGCATCGCCTGGACCTTCGCGAACACGCCGCTGACCCGGATCACCGCCATGATCAACCCGGCCAACCCGCGCTCCCGGGCGGTCGCCGAGCGCCTGGGCATGACGTGGTCGCGGTCCACCCCGTTCCACGGGGCGGTCGTCGACGTCTACGAGCTACGCAAGCCCCGGGTCACTCATCGGGCGTGAGTCGGCAGTCCCGCGTCGCCGTCGACCAGTTCGGTCATGCGGTGCAGCGCCGGGTCGCCCTCGTCGGCGGTGTAGTCCTCGGGGTGGGTGACGTCGGGGCCGGACGGGACGCCGCGCCGGCGCAGCAGGGGAGTGACGGCGACGGCGACGGCGAGGTTCACCACCAGCGCGAGCACGCCGACGTAGACGGCGGCGTCCGTCGGCAGGCCCAGATGGGACAGCGGCCAGGCCGAGCCGCCGAAGTGGGCCCGCACGACGGTCCGCCCGTCGGCGCCGAGCTGGGGGATCTGGTAGAGCATGACGAGGCCCGTGAGCAGGCCCGCGACGAGGCCGGCGAGCAGCGCCCGGCGGTGGAACCAGGCGGTGAACAGGCCCAGGCCGACGGCCGGAACCGTCTGCAGGACGATGACGCCGCCGATGAGCTGCAGATCCACCGCGAACTGCGGGTCGAGGAGCAGGATGCAGCCGACGGCGCCGAGCTTCACGCCGAGGGACGCGTACCGGCTCACCCGGGCCTCCTGGGCCGGCGTGGCGTGCGGCCGCAGGTACTCCCGGTAGATGCTGCGGGTGTAGAGGTTGCCGGCGGCGATGGACATGACGGCGGCGGGCACCAGGGCGCCGACGCCGATCGCGGCCAGGGCGATGCCGGCGAACCAGTCCGGGAACACCTGGTGGAACAGCATGGGCACGACGGTGTTCAGGTCGCCGTCGAGCGGCACGACGCCCTTCGACAGCGCGACGTAGCCCAGCAGCGCGATCAGGCCGAGGGCGATGGTGTAGACGGGGAGTGCCGCCATGTTGCGCTGCAGCGTCGCCCGGTTGCGGGCGGCGAGGACGCCGGTGAGGACGTGCGGATAGGCGAACATCGCCAGTGCCGAGCCGACCGCGAGGGTGGCGTAGCTCAGGTGGTTGGCCGATCCCAGCAGCAGGCCGTCGCCGCTGTTCGGGGTGAGGTCGAAGTGCTCCTTGGCCGTCCGGAACGCGTTCGCCAGCCCGCGGGGCGTCATCGCGATGACGAGCATCGCGGCCAGCACGGTCCAGAGCAGCAGGAGGTCCTTGACGATGGACATCAACGCGGGGGCGCGCAGCCCGGACCGGAAGGTACAGGCCGCCAGCAGCGTGAACGCCGCCACGAGCGGCCAGTCGCCGGTGATGCCCATCGTCGCGAGCACGACGCTGAGGCCGACGAGCTGCAGGGCCACGTACGGCATGGTGGCGACCAGTCCGGTCACCGCGACCATCCCGGCGAGGCTGCGGGAACCGAACCGGGCGCGGACGAACTCGGCCGGGGTGACGAAGCCGTGCACGTGCGCGACCGACCAGGCGCGGGTGACCAGCAGGTACACCAGCGGCGTGGTCAGGACGGCGAACGGCACGGCGAAGAACCCCACCGCGCCGATGCCGTAGACCAGCGCCGGCACCGCCACCAGCGTGTACGCCGTGTAGATGTCGCCGCCGAGCAGGAACCACGTGACCCAGTTGCCGAAGGCGCGGCCGCCCAGCCCCCATTCCTCGAGGCTGTGCATGTCCTGCGGGCGGCGCCAGCGCGCGGCCCAGAAGCCGAGCATGACGACGAGGGCCAGCACGGCGGCGAAGACGGTGAACTCGATGCGATGTCCGGCGAGCACGTGCATGTCAGTCCCGCACCCGGGTGAGCTGGTACACCAGGGCGGTGGTCACCATGGTCAGCACGATCCCGACTAGCTGCACCCAGTAGAAGAACGGGATGCCCCACAGCTGCGGCTCGGCCCGGTCGTACAGGGGCGTGAGCAGCGGAAAGACCACCGGTACGGCGAGCAGCCAGTGCCACCGGCTCCGGTCGCGCCCGGCGCGCCGCCGCGTCCGGGCACCGTAGCCGGGGAAGGGGTCGGGGCGTGGCGTGCGGGGAGGCATGGTGAGAGAGCATCGGGCCGACCCGCGCACTCGACAATGTCCGCGGTGCACAGCTTTGGCGGTGCCCGGCTGGGCACTGTGCACTCCGCTCAGGAGGCGGATGCCAGCCCCGGCGCCGGTGTATCGAGGGGCATCTCTGCCGGCAGGAGCCGTACGGCCGTCAGGGCGAGGAAGCAGCACAGGACGTGCCGGTCGTCGTCGAGCGAGCCACCGGTCATGGCCTCGATCCGGCGGAGCCGGTTGGTGACCGTGTTGCGGTGGCAGTGCAGGGCCGCGGCGGCCGCGGCCACCGAGCGCCCGCCCCGCAGCCAGACCTCCAGCGTGTCGACGAGGATGCGGCGCTCGGCCGGGGCCTGCTCCAGCAGCCGGCCGAGGACGCGTTCGCTCAGCCGGCCGGCGAGCCGGGGCTGCGAGACCACCAGCGCCTCCGGCAGCCGGTCGTCGATCCGGTACACCCGGGGCGGTCCGGGTGCCGCGGTGGCGAGCGCCGTCTCCGCGGCCCACCGCGCCTCGGCCAGCGAGCCTAGACCGGTGACCGGCCACGACACTCCGGCGCAGCGGGGCAGCAGCGACTCCAGCAGGGCGTCGACGGTGGCCGGCGAGTGCTCACCCAGGGCGAGGACCCCGAACTCCCGGTCGCCTGTGGTGCGCCAGGCCGATGGGATGCCCCGCACGGCGAGGGCGTCGCCCGGCACCGTCAGCGGGCGGTCGACGGCAGCGTCGTAGCGCAGCGCCACCACCGCGAACCGGCCGTGCGGCGGCAGGCCCAGCGCGACGGCGGCCGCGGCGGCGGTGGCCGGGTCCGGGGCGGTGTCGTTCAGCAGGGCGTCGACCAGGGCGGCCCGGCGGTCGTCGTCGCGGGTGCCGAGCTCCGCCTCGGTCGCCCGGTAGGCGTCGGCGACGACGAGGGAGTAGCGGTGCACCAGCTCCAGCACGCTGCTCGTCGCCTCGGTCGCCACCTCCACGCAGCCCGGCGGCCCGTTGCGCGCCTCGCTGAGCAGCGCCTCCCAGATGGTGGAGGTGCCCAGCCGGTACGCGTGCAGCACCGCCTCGAGCGGAACGCCCTGCACGGCGCGCCGGCGGCCGGTGGCGCGCGGCGCCTCGAGCGGATCGACGCCGTCCGGCACCGAGCCGGCGAGGACCTGCAGGATCCGCTCGAGGTTGTCGTGGCAGGAGTCGAGCAGGTCCGCGCGGGTCACCCGGTCCCGGTGGCCGTACGCCCGGTTCTCGTCCTCGATGCGCTCAGCGAGGTCCCGTGCCAGGTCGGGCAGGCGGCCGAGCAACGCCGAGACGAGCAGCCGCAGCGATGTCTGCGCCATCACACCACGCTACTTGACACCTCTGTCAGTTTCAATGACGCTGTGTCAAACCGGGAGGGGGCGCGATGGCGGCAGCGGACACACAGGTCGCGGTGGTGGTCGGCGCGGACCCGGTGGCGCCCGCGCTCGCACGGCGCCTGCGCGCCGACGGGACCCGCGTCTGCCTGGTCGGCGCCGAGCCGGCCGACGGGGACGCCGACGCCGACTGGACGCTGACGGGTGACCCGGCCGACGTCGACCTGCAGAGCCGGGCCATCCGGGCGGTCGTGGACCGCTGGGGGCGGCTCGACCTGCTCGTCGTCCACACGCCCGAGCTGGGCTCCGAGCCACTGCTCGAATGTGACCCGATCGCCCTCCAAGCGCTGGTACGAGGCAGCGTGGCCGCGCCGCTCGGGTGGGCGCAGCGGGCGTACTGGCTGGCGATGGCGGGCGGAGGCGGACGCGTCCTGCACCTGGCCACCTCCGTGCGGACGGGCGGCGTGGCCCTCGGTGCCTCGATGCTGCGCGGGCTGACCCGGCTGATCGCCGCCGAGCTCGCCCCGGCGGTACGGGTCAACGGGCTGACCGTGCCGGCGGGAACCGCTCCCGAGCTGTTCGCCGACCTCGCGTACCTGCTGTCGCGCAGCACGGTGGCCAGCGGCGAGGTGGTCGAGGCCGGCACCGCCGCCGACCAGCTCCAGCAGGTGGCCTGATGCCCGCGCAGGCGACCGGGCGTACCCGCCGTCGCCGCGGCATCGTCGAACAGGAGATCTACGAGCACGCCGCGCGGCTCTTCGCCGAACGCGGCTTCGCCGCCACCAGCCTGCAGGACATCGCCGTGTCGATGGGGCTGACCCGCACCGCGATGTACCACTACGTCGACAGCAAGGACGCCCTGCTCGAGAAGATCGTCACCGAGGTGACGCTCGAGGGTGTGGCACTGTTGCGCGCGATCCGTGGCCGCGCCGACCTCGACCCGCGCGGCCGGCTGCGCCTGGCGGCGTACGAGATGGCCAGCCGCAACGCCGCCAACCCGGCACGCTTCCGGCTCTGGCACATCGGCCAGATGGAGCTGGGCGAGCCGCTCGCCGGCCGCAACGAGCGGGCCAAGCGAGGGGTCCTGGCCGAGCTGCGCGGACTCATCGACGACGGTGTGCGGGCCGGAGTCCTGCGTCCCGTCGACTCCCGCACCGCCGCCCTGGGCATCCTCGGCATGTGCAACTGGATCGCCTGGTGGTTCCGGCCCTCCCCGGAGCACCCGGTGGAGCCGGTGGCGGACGCGCTCGCCGAGATGGCGGTGCAGGGGCTCCTCGCCGCACCCGCCGGAGTCGCCGGCCCGCAGCCGGAGGCGGCATCGGCCCTCGCGGCGGTCCGTGCAGAGCTCGACCGGCTGGAGGCCGTGCTGCACGCCGCGGGATAGCGACGTCTCGCGCATTTGGTCATAGCCACGGATGGATGCTTGGATCCCCGTCGTGGAAGATCGTTCACTTTCGCGAGGGCGCCGTCGTGTCCTCGCGATCATCGCCGGTGTGGCAGTCGCTCTCGTGGCGTTCAGTGCTGGGGTCGTCCTGCTGTGGCCGCATGGCGAGTCCGCGGCGGTGGCCCAGCACCACCCGGAAGCGAGCTCGCCGACGCCGTTCGAACAGGCCGTCAAGATCCTGGACCAGCAGGCGGCGGCTTTGCTGAAGGGCGATGAGAAGGGGTGGATCGCCCCTGTCGATCGAAGCCGGCCGGCGCTGGTGGCCCGGTACCGAAGAATCTTCCGGAACCTGCGTGCCCTCGACGTGAGCCACGCCGAGTACCACGCCTTCCCGAGACAGGACGGCAAGCCCGGCGCCGTGACCGCCAACGCGGTGTTCGGCTACTGCTTCAGCGGCGTCGTCTGTCCCGGCTGGCGCGATGAGTTCAGCGAAGGGCCACCGAAGACCGCTCAGCTTCTCACCTTCGAGCTGATCAAGGGCCGATACGTGGTCACCGACATGGCGGCCGGCATGGGCGCCGGCGGAAACCACCTGCAGCGGGCCCCGTGGGACGGCGGCGACCTGGTCGTCGCCCGCGGCGAGCGGGTCACGGTCGCCGCCACTCGCAGCCAGAGCAAGCACGTGCGGGAAGTGCTGACAGCTGCCGAGAAGGCGGTGGTCGTCGCCGACCACTTCGCGGGCTACGTGGGCGGATCGCAGCGGCACCACCGCATCTACCTGGCCGACGAGCAGGCATGGGATTCCTGGTACGGCGGGGGACCCGACTGGGCATTCGGCCACGCGCTGCCCTTGAACGCGGTGGGCGCCGACGTGGTGCTGAGAGCCGGCGAGGTGCTGAGAACCCGCCGCCAGCTCGCCTTCTCCATCCAGCACGAACTCGGGCACGTGGTCACCCTGTCCGGCCTCACCGACTGGGAGACCGACCACCAGTGGCTGGCGGAGGGCATCGCCGACTACATCGGCGCCTACCCGCGCAAGCCGGAGACCACCGGCAACCGGGACGTCCTGGCAGCGGAGTTCCGGCGCCGGAACGCCCCGACGACGATCGCTACGAAACCGCTCACCGGCGACGCCGACGACCGTACCGTCCACCGGCTCTATGCCATGGGGCACTTCGCCGCCACGTGCATGGCCGACACGTACGGCGAGCGCAAGCTGTTCGCCTTCACCGACCGTGTTCTGCGGCGCGGGGACACGCTGGACACTGCGGCGCGCGCCGCGTACGGGACGTCGTTCGACGCGGTCGACAAGACCTGCCTGAAGTGGATCAAGCAACGGGTCAGGTGACGGAAGCGCCACCGTGGCACGTTCTGGAGATTCGTAGCGCGCAAGATGGCGACCTACGACGACGTGCGGTTCGTCTCGTTCCGCTAGCTGGTCGCGTGGCTCGAGGCCCAGGATCCGCAGGTGCTGAGCCGGCTGCGCTCCCTGCCGGTCGGCCGGGCACCGAAGGGCGGAGGTCGTCGTTCGCGGACGGCCGGTAGAAGGCGACGGCTCCCATCGATGATCTGGTACGTTGCCACGCTGAGCTGAAGATCATCGGGGGAGTTGTAGTGCGGCGTTCTCGTTCCGGCATTGTCGTTTCGTCCGTCATCGCGGTGGCGTTCCTGTCGGGCTGCACGACCGAGTCCGACCAGCCGGCCACCGTCGCGGCACCGGTGAGCGCGCCGGCCTCGGCGGCGCCCAGCCCGTCGGCGGCCGGCCTCGACGCCGCCACCAAGAAGGCGTGCAAGGGTCTGCTCGCTGCGGTGAAGGACACCACCGCGAAGGTGGCCGACGCCGAGAAGATCGGCCCGCCCGCCGGGCACTTCGCCGTGGGGGCGGCCTACGCCGCCGGCTCCGCCCAGCTGGCAGCCGAGTCGATCGGCAGCACCGACGAGCGGGTCTCGGCCGCCGCGGACGGGGTGTCCGCCGCGATGATGGATCTCGACAAGGCTCAGCAGAAGGACCCCGAGGGCAAACCCAGCAAGGCGAAGCTGAAGGCGGCCGTCGCCGACCTGAAGAAGGTGTGCTCCGCCGGGTGAGCGGCCGCACGACTTCGGCGAGTTCCACCAGTTCCTCACGGACGTTCATCTGGCAGCCATGCTCCGTACCAGGGACATGTTGTTGGCTGGACCGGTCGAGGCACCAACCGATCCTGGAGGAACCACGTGTCGACCCGCACCACCCGGTGGCTCGCCGCGCCCCTGCTCGCCGGAGCTCTCGCTGCCGCCGGCATGACGCTCGTCAACCCGCTGAGCGCGGCGGACGCCGGCCCGGCCGCGAAGCACCCGGCCAGGGCGCGCAACGTCATCTTCATCAACGGCGACGGCATGGCCGCCGCCCAGCGCGAGGCCGCCCGGCTGTACTACGCCGGCCTGGACGGGCAGCTCACCATGGACAAGCTGCCGGTGTCCGGCCAGCTGACCACCAGCCCGCACGACCCCAGGACCGCGATCACCGACTCGGCCGCCGCCGCCACCGCGTGGGCCACCGGCGAGAAGACCTACAACGGCGCGATCAGCGTCGACGTCGACGGCAACCCGCTGCCCACGCTGGGCGTGCAGGCCAAGGCCGCCGGCAAGGCCACCGGCCTGGTCACCACCGCGCAGGTGACCGACGCCAGCCCGGCCGCGTTCTTCGCCAACACCGCGAACCGCTCCGCCCAGGACGAGATCGCCCGGCAGTACATCGAGGTCAGCAAGCCGGACGTGATCCTCGGTGGCGGCGAGGACTGGTGGCTGCCGGCGGGCAGCCCCGGCGCGTACCCGGACAAGCCGGCGGAGGACCCGGCCGAGGCCAGCAAGGGCACCAAGGGCGACCTGATCGCGGCGGCGAAGCGGCGCGGCTACCAGTACGTCTCCACCGCCGGCGAGCTCGCCGCGGCCCGCAAGGGCAAGGTGCTCGGCCTGTTCGGCAACGAGGAGCTGTTCCAGCAGCGGCCCGAGGGCGAGGGCGACGTCTACAACCCGCCGGTCAGCCTGGCCACGATGACCACCAAGGCGCTGGGCACGCTCGAGCGCGACCGGGACGGCTTCTTCCTGCTCGTCGAGGAGGAGGGCGTCGACGAGTTCGCTCACGAGAACAACGGCACCCGGATGCTGCAGGCCCTCGGCGAGCTGGAGAAGGCGGTCGCGGTGGCCCGCGCGTACGCGGCGGCGCACCCCGACACGCTGGTCGTGGTGACCGGCGACCACGAGTGCGGCGGCCTGACCGTCGAGGACACCGCCACCACCGACGAGTCCGGCGACGGCATCTCGGCCGAGGACGGGCCGTTCCCGGTCAAGAACAGCAGCCTGACGTTCAAGCTGGACTGGACGACCTCCGGGCACACCGGCGTCGACGTGCCGGTCACCGCGTACGGCCCCCTCGCCGACCGGTTCACCGGCAAGCACCCCAACTCGTACGTGCACGACGTGCTCGCGGCGGCGTTGACCCGCTGACAGGCTGAACGTCAGGGCCCTGTCGCCAATCGGCGGCAGGGCCCATGCCGTGACGCTCACCTTCTCCCCAGCGGAGTGCGCGATGATGGCGCGATGCGGGTGCTGGTGGTGGAGGACGAGCGGTTTCTCGCCGAGATGATGGCCGAAGGGCTGCGCCACGAGGCCATGGCCGTCGATGTGGCGTTCGACGGGGGCGCGGCGCTGGAACGGCTCGGCGTCAACGACTACGACGTGCTCGTGCTCGACCGGGACCTGCCGGTGGTGCACGGCGACGACGTCTGCCGTCAGCTTGTCCGGCGCGGGGACGACCTGCGGATCCTCATGCTGACCGCCTCGGGTGGGGTGCACGAGCGGGTGGCCGGGCTCAACCTCGGCGCCGACGACTACCTGACCAAGCCGTTCGCTTTCGAGGAGCTCGTCGCGCGGGTGCGGGCGCTCGGGCGGCGGGCCGTCGCGCCTGTGCCGCCGGTGCTCGAGCATGCCGGCATCACCGTCGACTTCGGGCGGCGGCTCGTGTATCGCGAGGGGCGGCCGGTGCCGCTGTCGCGGAAGGAGTACGCCGTCCTCGAGGTGCTCATGCGGGCGCGGGGCACCGTCGTGAGCGCCGAGGAGCTGCTGGAGCGGGCGTGGGACGAGAACGCGGACCCGTTCACCACGGTCGTCAAGGTGACCATGAGCAAGCTGCGCGCCAAGCTGGGCGACCCGCCGGTCATCACCACGGTGCCGGGGAGCGGATACCGGCTATGAGGATCCCGGTCCGCGGCTCGCTGCGACTCCGGATGACCCTTCTGTACGGCACCCTCTTCGCGGTGGTGACCACTGTGGTCCTGGTCGTCGTGCAGCGCTTCCTGCTGGCCGCCGTACGGCAGAAGGTGCAGGGCATCCCGCTGCCCTCGCCCGCGGTGGCGACCACGCAGCCGCCGCCGGTGCGTGACAGCGACCTCCAGCACAGCATCGCGGCCGCGCAGGAGGGGATCGCCAGCACCCAGCGGGCGCTCACGCTCGCCACGGTCGTGGTCGTCGCCGTGCTGGCGTTCGTGGTGTGCTGGTGGCTGACCGGGCGGCTGCTCCGGCCGCTGCAGCGCATCAACGGCACGGCGCGCCGCCTGTCGCTGTCCAACCTGCATGAGCGGATCGCCCTGACCGGCCCGGACGACGAGCTGAAGGACCTCGCCGACACGTTCGACGCGATGCTCGACCGGCTGGAGCGGGGCGTGGAGGCGCAGCGCCGGTTCGCCGCGAACGTCTCGCACGAGCTGCGGACGCCGCTGGCCGTGCAGCGTACCGCCGTCGAGGTCGGACTGGCCGATCCGACGCCCGAGCGGCTGGCCCGGGTACGCCGGGAGCTGCTGCGCACCACCGAGCGTTCGGAACGGCTCATCGAAGGGCTGCTGGCGCTCGCGCAGGGTGAGCGCGGGTTGCAGGATCCGGGCCCGGTCGATCTCGCCGCCCTCACCACGCGAGTCGTCGAGCAGCACCGGGCGGCGGCCGAGCGGGCCGGCGTACGCCTCGACGTCACCGTCGGCGCGCTCACGGTGACGGGGGACGAGGTGATGCTCGCCCAGCTGGTCGGCAACCTGGTGCAGAACGCCGTCCGCTACAACGAGGCCGGGGGCAGCGTCGCGGTCACCCTGTCGTCCGCGGGCGGCCTGAGCGTGCGCAACACCGGCCCTCGGGTGCCGCCCGAGCGGGTGGACGAGCTCTTCGAGCCGTTCCGGCGGCTGCACGCCGAGCGGACCGGGCCGGCCGAGGGTGCGGGGCTCGGCCTGTCCATCGTGGTGGCCATCGCCGGCGCCCACGGCGGCGAGGTCGGCGCGGCGGCGAACCCGGACGGCGGGCTCACCGTCACCGTCACGTTCAGGTCGTCGCGAGGGCCTCGGTCGGGGTGAGCCGGGCGGCCCGGCGCGCCGGGTAGACGCCGGCCAGGGCGCCCACCGTGATCGCGGCGGCGGCCCCGCCGGCGATGGCGTCGGCCGGCAGCGCGAGCGGCCAGTCGCGCCACCACGCGAAGCCCAGGCAGGCGGCCAGGCCGAGCAGGACACCGGCGACGCCGCCCAGCGCCGACAGCGCCATGGACTCGGTGAGGAACTGCAGCCGGATCTGGCCGGTCGTGGCGCCCAGGGCCCGGCGCAGCCCGATCTCCTGGCGGCGCTCGAGGACGGCGATCACCATGATGTTGGCGATGCCGACCCCTCCGGCGAGCAGGGTGATCACGCCCAGGCCGAAGAAGAGGCCGGTGAACGTACGCTCGGCGGCGGCGCGGGCGGTCAGCACGTCCGACGGACGGCTCACCTGAACCTGCTCGGGATGTTCCGGGTCGACCGTCGCCGCCAGCACCGACCGCACCGCGCCGACCGTGTCGTCGGTGGAGCGCTCGTACAGGGTGGTGGCGTTGCCGTCGAAGCCGAGCCGGCGGGCGAACTCCCAGCCGATGAGGGCGGACCGGTCGATCTCGGCGGCCGCCGGCAGCTGGTCGGCCACCCCGATCACCAGGAACCATCGGCCGGCGATGAACACGTGCTCCCCGGCCGAGTCGATGCCGAGCCGCCGCGCGGCGGTCGAGCCGAGCACCACGGCCGGGTACCGGCTGGTCGCGGCGTTCAGGAAGGTACCCGTGCGCATCGACCCGCCGAGCGCCGACAGCAGGGTGGTCCGGGCGGCCTGCACCGCGATGCCACTGGTCGTGCTCGGGTCGACCAGGTCGGTCCGGCGTACCGTGGTGTTCTTGACCGTCCCGGTGGCGGTGACCCCGGTGACGCCGGGAATCCGCGAGACCATGCCTTCGGCGGTGGCCGGCAGGGTGGCCTGCTGCCCGGTGATCGACGTGCCGGCCGTGACGGTCAGCAGGTCGGTGCCGATCGCGTCGATCTGGGCGAGCAGGGCGGCCCTGCTCACCGCGCTGATGCCGACCAGCCCGACCATGGTGGCGACCCCGATCGCGATGCCGAGGGCCGACAGCGCGGCGCGCAGCGGGCGGCCGCGCAGCCCGGTCAGGCCGACCGCGGCCACGTCGCGCAGGCGCAGACGCGCCGGTTCCGGAGGCGCCGTCATGACTGCGGAACCCGAACCTTGTCCCCGGCGTTCAGGGCACCGGTCACCTCGACGTTGTCGCCGTCGAAGATCCCGAGCCGCACCGGCACGGATCTGACCGGCCCTGAATCCGGCACCACCTCGACCGAGTACGTGGTGTCGGAGGCCGCCAGCAGCGAGTTGATGGGCACGGCGAGCACGTTCTCGTGCACGGCGCTCGCGAAGGCGACGGTCACCGGGGCGCCGTCGAGAGCGGCCACCGCCGACGCCTCGAGCGTCACCGTCACCGTGATCTTCGCGTTCCCGGTGTCCGAACCGGACGATGCATCGGCGGCGGCGACCGTACCGATCGACGAGACGGTCCCGCGCACCTTCCTCCCGCCCGGCAGCGTGACCTCGACCGCCGCGCCTTTGCGGGCGAGCGTCTGGGCGTCGCTCACCGAGAGGTCGGCGGTGACCTGCCGCTGCGTGCCGGTGACCGAGTAGACGACACCGCCGGCCCGGCCGGACAGCGACGCCCGCACCTCGGCCACCCGGACGGCGCCGGGCTGGACCACGACGTCGCCGGGCTCCAGCGTGCCCGTCCTCGCCATGCCCATGGCCCTCTGCCACTTCCGGACGGCCCGCTTCGTCGCGGCGGTGAACGTGCGGTCGACCGTGATGTGGTCGCCGTACCCGAGAGCGTCCAGGTTGCGCTCCAGCTCCAGCACGTCGTACCCGTCGGCCATGCCGTGCCGCAGGGTGCGCCAGAACGGCGTGCTGCCGTAGAACAGGCCGATGCCGTGCCCGTCGACGCCGTACGCCCGGTCGCCGCGCTCGAGCACCGCGCCGGCCGAGGGCAGCCAGGTGATCCGCCCGCTCGCCCCGGCCAGGACGCTGCGCCGGGGCCCGAAGCCCAGCGTGCCGTCCTCGTCGGCCCGGCTGACCAGCTCGGTGCGGATCACCTCCGCGGTGGGCAGCGTGGTCGTGGACGTGGTTGAGGCGGCTGCGGTGCTGTGGTGCTGCCAAGCGTACGCGCCGCCGCCCGCGGCGCCGATCACCAGGAGGGCGGCGCCACCGATCGCCGCCGCACGTTTGCGGCCGGTGGTCATCACTCGCCGCCGTCCGGCACGGCGGGAACCTGCTGGTTGCACACGGAATAGGCCGTGGTCAGCTTCTCGTGCGAATAGGTGGCCCCGTCCGCGAGGGAGACGATCGTGCTGCCGGCATCCGGGTCCTTGGCGTCGATGCCCTGCCCGCGCAGGCACTCCGCCAGCTTCAGCGCGCGTTCCTGCTCGGCGTCGCTCGGCGCGTCCTGGGCGTCCACCGGCGGCGCGAACCGGGCGCAGGCCGACAGGGCCGCGAGGTTGCCGGGGTCGCTGGTGCTCAGCGCGACCACGGCCGGCTCGTTGCCCGGGCCGGGATCCGGTACGTCGACGCCCGCGCTGCGCATGCACTGTCTGTACTGGGCCACCTTCTGCGCGTCCACGCTCGACGGCGCGGACGGGGCGTCGGATCCCCGACCGCACCCGGCGAGGCCCACGACCCCGGCGGCGCCGAGGATCATCGCGTACCGCATGACGGTTCTCATGGCGGCCAGCGTGGTCCGGAGAGGGTTTCCGCGCGGTGAACGTCCGGCACGTGCAACTGCTGCTCGACGAAATGCACCGGCGCCGGGGAGGCTGTCGAGCATGCTGAGCGGGGTGTGCACCGTGGACCGTGACGAACCCGGATATGCGCAGCTCATCGGGCTGCTCGACTCCGACTACATCTCCTATCGCCTGATCTCCCATCGCCCCGAGGGCCGCACCGACGCGGCCAGCGCGCTGCGGGGGCATCCGCTGGACCAGGCCGCGAAGTCGGTCATGGTCCGGGTGGCGTCCGGCAAGCGGTCGCGACGGTACGTGCTGGCGGTCGTGCCCGGAGACCGGCGGGTCGACCTGCGGGCCCTCGCCGACCGGTACTCCGCCCGGGAGGCGGCGTTCGCGTCACGGCACGTGGCGGAGCGCCTCGCCGGCAGCGTGAGCGGGTCGTTCGCCCCGTTCGCGTTCTCCCCGGACCTGGACCTGCTCGTCGACGACCGGCTGCTGGCGCACCGGGAGATCTACTTCAACGCGTGCCGGCTCGACCTGTCCATCGCCCTGCCGGTCGCTCACTACCTGGCGCTCGCCCGCCCGCAGATCGCGCCCATCGCCACCGCCACCTGACCCGGGCGGCCGTCAGCCGGACATCGCCACCAGGACGCGGCGCGCGCCCTCGAACGGGCGCCTGCCGTGCGCGACGAGCACGTTGTCGATCAGCAGGACGTCGCCCCGCTGCCACGGCACGTCGACGGCGAGCTCCAGCGCGCGCTGCTGGATCTGCTCGATGAACGCGTCCGGGATCGGGCTGCCGTCGGCGAACGTGACGTACTGCGGGAACTCCTCGGGATCGAGGATGTCGTACAGCTCCGCCGCCGTCCGGTCGCCGAGACCGGCCGGATGGAACTGGTCGGCCTGGTTGAACCACACCTCGGCGCCGGTGACCGGATGCCGGACGGTCGCCGGCCGGTACTGGCTGATCCGCAGGCCGTCCGGGCCCCACTTCCACTGCGCCTGCGAAGCGTCGAGGAACTCCTCCACCGCGGCGCGGTCGTCGGTCTCGAACGTCTCCTGCCAGCTCTTCCCGAAGCCCAGTCCGTCGTGCAGGTTCTGGATGTAGCAGAGCCCGCCGGCGAACGCGTCGCGGATCTCGCCGTCGAGCGCCGAGAGCCACAGCTCGCCGTCCAGCACCGGGGTCGCTCCGCCGCTCTCCGCGGCCGTTTCGCAGAAGAACACGAGGCGGGCGGGCCAGCGGTGGGCGTACGCCATCTCGTTGTGCAGGGAAATGGTGAACTGCGGCGGATATTCCGTCGAAGTGTAGAGGTTGCCGCCCACTTTGGTCCGTGGCGAATTGCCGTGGACATAGGGCAGGCGACCGGGCACCACCAGGTCCAGCACCGGGTCCAGCGAATCCGGCGACAGCTCGAATCCCCGGAACACCAGCGCCTTCCGCTCGATCAACAGGTCTTCGAGCCGGTCCGGGCCGAGGGTGGCCAGCCAGGACGCGAGATCCGGTGTGCCGGCGGCCGCGCTGCTCACCTCGTACGGTGTCCAGGCGTTGCCGTTTTCCGCGGCGATTGTCATTGCGCTCCCCGATGTCAGCCGGCCGCAATGCCTGCGAGTATGTGGCCGGAGTTGGCGTGCGTTCATCGTTGCGCTCGAATGCCGCTCGTCCAACCGGCGCGATGCCGCAGTTGGACGCCGGGAACCGATCGACAGGTGCAGAAACCGGGGGTAATGATCATGGTGGTGGTGATGGCGCCGGAGGCGACGCCGGCGGATGTGGAAGCGGTCGTCCGGGTGGTCGAGTCGGCGGGTGGCCGGGCGTTCGTCAGCCGGGGGCTGTCGCGGACCATCGTCGGCCTGGTCGGCGACGTCGCCGACTTCGAGGTGCTCAACCTGGGCAGCCTCGCGGGCGTGCTGCAGGTGATCCGCGTGTCGGTGCCGTTCAAGCTGGTCAGCCGCGAGCACCACCCGGCGCGCTCGGTGATCCGGGTCGGCGGTGTGCCGATCGGTCCCGGCACGCTGACCGTGATCGCCGGGCCGTGTGCCGTGGAGTCGCCGGAGCAGACGCTGCGGGCGGCGCGCATGGCCCAGGCGGCCGGGGCCTCGCTGCTGCGCGGCGGTGCCTACAAGCCGCGCACCTCCCCGTACTCGTACCAGGGTCTGGGCGAGGACGGCCTGCGCATCCTGGCGGACGTCCGCGCCGAGACGGGCCTGCCGGTCGTCACCGAGGTCATCGATCCGGGCAGCGTGGAGACGGTGGCGTCCTACGCCGACATGCTGCAGGTCGGGGCCCGCAACATGCAGAACTTCGCGCTGCTGCAGGCGGTCGGTTCGGCGGGCCGGCCGGTGCTGCTCAAGCGCGGCTTCAGCGCGACGATCGAGGAGTGGCTGAGCGCCGCCGAGTACATCGCGCAGCGCGGGAACCTCGACATCGTGCTCTGCGAGCGCGGCATCCGGACCTTCGAGACCGCCACCCGCAACACCCTCGACATCAGCGCGGTACCGGTGGCGCAGCGGCTCTCCCACCTGCCGGTGATCGTCGACCCTTCCCACTCCGGTGGGCGCCGGGACCTGGTGCTGCCCCTGACCCGGGCGGCGATCGCCGTGGGCGCCGACGGGCTCATCGTCGACGTGCACCCGGAGCCGAACACGGCGCTCTGCGACGGTGACCAGGCGCTGCAGGAGTCGGACATCCGCGAGCTCGCCGACGTCATCGCGGGCATGCCGCCGTTGATGGGCCGGATGCTCGCGATGTCGCGCGACGGGTCCCGGCGGCCCGCGTCAGTCGGCTGACGACGGTCGTCCCACCGGCGCAAACCCGCGGTGGGACGACCACCGGACGGTACGCAGCCGGCCGGCGGCTGCGATGTCCTCGCAGCCGGCCAGCCCCATGACGTCGCGCAGCTCGGCTCCCAGCAGCTGCAGCACCCGCGCCGCCCCGGCCTCGCCGGCGGCCGCCAGGCCCCACATCAGCGGCCGGCCGAGCAGGACGCCCGAGGCACCCAGGGCGAGCGCGCGCAGGACGTCCGTTCCGCTGCGGATGCCGCTGTCCAGCAGCACCTCGCAGTCGCCGGCCACCGCCTCGACCACCTCCGGCAGGGCGTCGGCGCTGGCCACCGCGCCGTCGAGCTGACGGCCGCCGTGGTTCGACACCACCACCGCCGCCACGCCGTACTCGACCGCCCGCCGGGCGTCCTCCGGCGCGAGCAGTCCCTTCACGACCAGCGGCAGCCGGGTCCGTTCGCGCAGCCGCGCCAGTGCCGACCACGTGAGGGCGGGGGAGAACTCCTGGCTGGTGTGGGCGGCCACCGCGGACCCGGTCCCGGCCCGATCGTGCGCGGCAGCGGTGGTCGTCAGGTTGGCGGCCCGGACGTGCGCCGGCAGCGCGAAGCCGTTGCGGATGTCCCGCAGCCGCCGGCCCATCCAGGGCACGTCGACGGTCACCACGACGGCCTCGCAACCCGCGTCCTCGGCCCGGCGGACCAGATCCAGGGTGGCGGCGTCGTCCCGCAGCCAGTAGAGCTGGAACCACACCCTCCCGCCGATCGCGGTGATCCGCTCGATCGGCACGCTGCCGAGGGTGCTGGCGATGAACGGGACACCCGCCGCCGCGGTGGCGCGGGCCGTGGCCGTCTCGCCGTCGGGATGCAGCAGACGCTGGTACGCCACCGGCGCGGCCGCGACCGGAAGCTCCACCGGGCGGCCCAGCAGGGTGGACCGGGTGCTGCAGGCGGAGACGTCGCGCAGCATCCGGGGTACGAGGAACACGTTGTCCAGAGCCGCACGGTTGGCCTCGAGCGTCGTCTCGGCGCCGCTGCCCCCGCTGACGAAGTCCCAGACGTCGGCGGGCAGGCACGCGGCGGCGAGGCGCTCGAAGCCGGCCGCGGTGACCGGCTCAGCGCAGGGGTCCACGCTGACCGGTCCGTTCCCGCTCCACCGCCTCGTAGAGGGCCTTGATGTTCGCGCTGCCGAAGGTGCCGGCACCCTGCCGTTCGATGATCTCGAAGAAGATCGTGTGCCGGGGGTGGGTGGAGGCGGTGAAGATCTGGAACAGCTGCCCCTCGGCGTTCTCGTCGACCAGCACGTTGGTGGCACGCAGGCTCTCGACCTTGGCGTCGGGCAGGTGCACCCGCTCGCCCAGCAGGTCGTAGTACGCCGGCGGGGTGGTCAGGAACGGGACGCCGCGGCGGCCGAGCACCCGGACGGTGCGCACCACGTCGGGCGAGGAGAACGCCACGTGCTGCACGCCGGCGCCCTGATGGCTCTTGAGGAACTCGTCGATCTGCCCGGGCTGCGCCGACTCGTCCGGCTCGATCAGGGTGAGCGTCACGGCGCCGGAGCCGCTCTGCACGACGGTCGACTCCATCACCTGCGCGCCGACGGAGATGCGTTCCTTGAAGATGTCCCGGAAGCCGAGGATCCGGCGGTAGTGGTCGACCGTCGGCAGCAGCGAGCCCGCCGTCAGGCACACCGCGATGTGGTCCACCTGCTGCAGGGCGGCGGCGTCCGGCCTGGTCTCACCCGTCTTCAGAGCCGCCCGGAACCCGACCGGCAGGCCGGGACCCGCGCCGGCGGGCC
Organism: Actinoplanes sp. NPDC049548; assembly: GCF_040676695.1. NCBI lineage: Bacteria > Bacillati > Actinomycetota > Actinomycetes > Micromonosporales > Micromonosporaceae > Actinoplanes > Actinoplanes sp. NPDC049548. The sequence continues at coordinate 102,234 of NZ_JBFAPM010000016.1, read as the reverse complement.
GCTCGACGAGCGTGTGCACCACGTCGCCGAACCCGCCGATCGCGGCGGTGACCGAGGGGCCCGGGCCGCCGTGCCGCACCGGCCGCCGGACGACCTCGGCGCCGCCGGCCACCGCGGCCCGGAACGTCGCCTCCACGTCGGTGGTGCGCAGTGCGATGTCGGCGACCCCGTCGCCGTGCTCGAGCAGGTACGCCGAGGCCGGATGGTGATCGGACGTGGGCTCGGTGAGCACCAGGGTGATGTCACCCTGGCGCAGGGCCAGGCTGCGGTGGTCGGCGGACCCGCCGGATCCCGCCACGGTGAACCCGTACTGGTCGACCCAGGTGAAAGCCGCTTGATCGAGGTCGTCGACATAGAACTCGAGATAGTCGATCGAGGCGATTTCCCGTGAGCCTGTCTGGGAATCAAGCATCGTCGCTCCCTGTCGGTGAGGCGAGGTCTTTGGGACTGTAGGGCCGCATCCCGGTGTCTGGCCAAAAGCGTGGAGCGCACAATGATTCGTACGATCGTCGTCATCGGGACGGGCCTGATCGGCACGTCCGTGGCGTTGTCCGCCCGCCGGGCCGGGGTGACGGTCTTCCTCTCGGACCGCGACCCCGAGGCGGCCCGGCTGGCGGAGGCGATGGATGCCGGAGTGGCCTGTGCGCCGCCCCGGCAGGCCGATCTGGCGGTGCTCGCCGTGCCTCCCTCGGCGGTCGGCCCGGTGCTCCGCGACGCCCAGCTCCGCCGGCTCGCGTCGGGCTACACCGACGTGGCCAGCGTCAAGGGCGAGCCGGAACGGGCGGTCCTGAGCCTGGCCCCGGACCCGGCCGCGTACATCGGGGGGCATCCGATGGCCGGGCGGGAACGGTCAGGTCCGCTGGCGGCCCGCGCCGACCTGTTCGCCGGGCGCCCGTGGGTGCTCAGCCCGTCGGAGCGCACGTCCCCGGACGCGGCCGAGCGTGCGCGGACCCTGGTCGAGCTCTGCGGCGCCGTCCCGGTGGTGCTGCAGAGCCGGGTGCACGACGAGGCGGTGGCGCTGACCTCGCACGTGCCGCACCTGGTGGCCAGCCTCATGGCGGCACGGCTGACCGACGGGTCGGAGCAGGCGCGCACGCTGGCCGGCCGGGGCGTACGCGACGTCACCCGGATCGCGGCCGGGGACCCGGGGCTGTGGTCCGACATCGTCCGGGCGAACGCCCCGGCCATCGCCCCGGTGCTGCGGAACCTGCAGGCCGACCTGTCCCGCCTCGCGCAGGCCGTGGAGGAGCTGGCCGATCCCGCGTGCGAGGGACGACCGGCGGCCCTGCGTACGGTCGTGGACCTGTTGAGCCGCGGCGTGGCGGGGGTGTCGGAAATCCGGCACGGCGACGAGGACCGGTGAGCCGGCCCGGCCGGTGTGACACTTATGTGACTGTCTCGTCCGTACGCTGGCGTTTCGGACCGTCGGCGGGCAGGAGAGGAACGCATGAGGATCCTGGTGGTCGAGGATCACGTACGCCTGGCCGACTCGGTGGCTCGCGTGCTGCGCCGCGAGGGCATGGCGGTCGACGTGGCCTACGACGGGTCGGCCGCGCTCGAGCGGACGATCGACACCGACTACGACGTCGTGGTCCTCGACCGGGACCTGCCCGGCGTCCACGGTGACGAGGTGTGCCGCCGGTTGATGCAGCAGCCCGTGCGCACCCGGGTCCTCATGCTGACCGCGGCCGGCACCATCGCCGACCGGGTCGACGGCCTCACCCTCGGCGCCGACGACTACCTGCCGAAACCCTTCGCCTATCCCGAGCTGGTGGCGCGCATCCGCGCGCTCGGCCGGCGCAACCAGCCCGCCGTGCCGCCCGTGCTCAGCCACGGGGACCTGACGCTCGACCCGGCCAAGCGTGTCGCCAGCCGCGCCGGTACGCAGCTCCCGCTCAACCCCAAGGAGCTGGCGGTCCTCGAGTACCTGCTCGCCGCGCAGGGCCGGGTGGTCTCCGCGGAGGAGCTGCTCGAACGGGTGTGGGACTCGGCCACCGACCCGTTCACCACGACGGTGAAGGCCACCATGAACCGGCTGCGGTCCAAGCTCGGCGAGCCGCCGGTCATCGAGACCGTCCCGCGGGCCGGCTATCGCATCTGAACGGGAGGGACATCCTCATGGGCCTCAAGGCCAAGATCTCCGGCATGCGGGTCCGGCTGCGGCTCACCCTCCTGTACGGCGTGCTGTTCCTGCTCTCCGGCGCCGTCCTGCTGGCGATCACCTACCTGCTGGTGGCGCACGCCGGCACGAACCTCGTGGTCTCCACGCAGAGCACGTCCCCCAACGGCGGGCAGAACATCAGCACGTACGTGCTGGGCAGCCTGCCCGAGGTGGACCAGCTGCCGGAGGCCGAGCGGCGCATCACCGAGGCGCTCCAGGCACAGGCGACCCACCAGCAGGCGGACATGATGCACAAGCTGCTGGCGCAGTCCGGCCTGGCGCTCGCCATCATGTCGGTCGTCTCGGTCGTGCTCGGCTGGCTGGTCGCCGGGCGGGTGCTGCGGCCGCTGCAGACCATGACGAGCACCATCCAGCTCATCTCGGCGCGCAACGTGCACGAGCGGCTGGCCGCCGCCGGACCGCGCGACGAGCTGAAGGACCTGGCCGACACCATCGACGGCCTGCTCGGCCGGCTGGAGGCGGCGCTCGACTCGCACAAGCGCTTCGTGGCCAACGCCGCCCATGAGCTGCGGACGCCGCTGACGCTGGAGCACGCCCTGCTGGAGGAGGCCGTCATCGATCCCCACGCGACGGTCCACTCGTACCGTGCCCAGTTCGAGCAGCTGATGGTCGTGAGCGAGCAGCAGGCCCGCCTCCTCGAGTCACTGCTGGTCCTGGCCACCAGCGAGCGCGGCCTGGACCAGCGGGAGAACGTCGATCTGGCGAAGTTGACCGGCGCTGTGCTGCGCGCCGCCGAGCCCAAGGCCCGCAAGCGCGACGTGGCCATCGGGGCGCAGGTCGAGCCGGCGTCGGTCACCGGCGACGCCGCCCTGGTCGAGCGGCTGGTGGCCAACCTGGTCGACAACGCGACCAGCTACAACATCCCGTACGGGTGGGTGCAGGTGGAGACCGGCGTGCAGGACGGGCGGTCCTTCGTGACCGTGACCAACAGCGGCCCGCCGGTCCCGCCCGACATGGTGGACCAGCTGCTCAGCCCGTTCCAGCGGCTCAACCGCACCGCCGACGACGGCCACCACGGCCTCGGCCTGTCCATCGTCAAGTCGATCGTCGCGGCCCACGGGGCGGACCTCACGGTGCAGGCCCGGCCCGAGGGCGGCCTGGGCATCCGCGTGGTCTTCCCGCCCGCGGAGTAGCCGTTTCCTTGTGCCCGTCGTGTGACCGGCCGGCGCGTAGAACAGGACGCATGACGACGATAATCAGGAAACGACGTCCCATGGTGGTCCTTTCCGCAGTCGCCCTCACGTTCGCGATGGGCCTGGCGGGATGCGGTAAGGAGAAGGATCCGTCGGTCGCGACCGCCAACCCCGGAGCGCCCAAGGCCGCGGCCAGCGCGGCGCCTCAGGGCGACGACACGGGCCTCAAGTTCTCGCAGTGCATGCGGGACCAGGGCATGAGCTGGTTCCCGGACCCGGGCGCGGACGGCGGGCTCAAGGTCAGCATCCCCGAGGGCACCGACCAGAACAAGTACGACAAGGCCGAGGAGGCGTGCAAGGCGTACGCCCCCGGCAGCGGGAGCCAGGGCGGCCGGCTCAGCGACGAGGACCTCGGCAAGATCCGGCAGATGGCGCAGTGCATGCGGGACAAGGGCTTCACCAACTACCCGGACCCCGACTCCAACGGCTCCATCCAGATCAACGAGGACACCGTCGGCATCTCGCCCGACGACCCGGCCTTCCAGAAGGCGATGCAGGAGTGCCAGAAGTACATGCCGCCGCGCCGGGGCGGGGGGAACTCCTGATGGGCGCAAGGCGCACCGCGGGTGCGGTCGCCGGCGTGGTCGCGGTCGGCGCTGTGGCCGCCGCGATCACCGTCTTCAACCTGCCGACGGCGGAGGAGAAGCCCGACTCCGCCGCCGGCGCGCCGGCCGCCACCGCGGACATCGTCAAGACGACGCTGACCGACCGGGAGAACCACGACGGCACACTGGGGCACGGCGACACCACGACGTTCTCGACACGCGGCGGCGGCACCATGACGTGGCTGCCCTCCGAGGGCGCGACGGTCGGCCGCGGCAAGGCGCTCTACCGCCTCGACAACAAGCCCGTCACCCTGCTCTACGGCTCGCTTCCCGCCTACCGCACCCTCAAGTCGGGTGTGAAGGGCACCGACGTGCTGGAGTTCGAGCGGAACCTGTGGGCGCTGGGCTACCGCGGGTTCACCGTCGACAAGACGTACTCGTACTCGACCGCCGTCAAGGTCCGGGAGTGGCAGAAGGATCTCGGCCTGACCCGGACCGGCACCGTCGACCCCGGCCAGATCGCGTACGCCGACGGCGAGGTGCGCGTCGACTCGCTGAGCACCCAGGTGGGCACCGTGGTCGGACCCGGCACCGCGGTCGAGAAGGTCACCGGCACCGTGCCGCTGGCCACGGTGGGGCTGGACATGACCTCGGCGCGGCTGGCCAAGAAGGGCGCGGCGGTGCGGGTCACGATGCCCGACAAGAAGGTCGTCGGCGGCAGGATCATCAAGGTGGTCACGGTCGTGAGCCCGGGCGAGAACGCCCAGACGGCCACCACCAAGATCGCGGTGACGATCCGCTTCGACGCCAAGGTCGAGAGCGCCGGCGCGGCCGCGGTCAGCGTCGCCTTCACCTCCGGTGAGCGCAAGAACGTGCTGGCCGTTCCGGTGGCCGCATTGCTCGCGCTCGCCGAGGGCGGATACGGCGTCCAGGTGGTCGAGAACGGCACGACGAAGATCGTGGCGGTCGAGACCGGCCTGTTCGCCGACGGCAAGGTGGAGATCAAGGGCAACGGCCTGCAGGCCGGCATGAAGGTGGCGATGCCGTCATGAGTGCCGTCGAAGCCGTGGTGCCCGCCGCGGACACCGACGTCGGCCACCCGGTGATCGAGCTCGCCGGCGTCGGCAAGACCTACTCCGGCGGGGTCACCGCGCTGCGATCGGTCGACCTGGTCGTCGAGTACGGCGAGCTGCTGGCGATCGTCGGGCCGTCCGGATCCGGCAAGTCCACGATGCTCAACGTGATCGGCACGCTGGACCGGCCGTCGCAGGGCACCGTCCGCATCGACGGGTACGACGTGGCGACGCTGTCCGACCGGCAGCTGTCCGCGTTGCGGGCCCGGCGCATCGGCTTCGTCTTCCAGCAGTTCCATCTCGCGCCGGGGCGCGACGCGCTCGGCAACGTCGCGGACGGCCTGCTCTACAGCGGTATCGGCAAGCGGGAACGCGAGCAGCGCGCCGAGGCCGCCCTGGTCCGGGTGGGCCTGGGGGACCGGCTCACGCACCGCCCGTACCAGCTCTCCGGCGGCGAGCGGCAGCGGGTGGCGATCGCCCGGGCGGTCGCGGGGGATCCGCCGCTGCTGCTCGCGGACGAACCGACGGGCAACCTCGACTCCGTCTCCGGGGCCGGCGTGATGGAGCTCCTGCGCGAGCTGAACGAGGCGGGTACGACGATCCTCATCATCACGCACGACCGGGAGATCGCGGACGGCCTGCCGCGGCAGGTCCCGATGCGCGACGGGCAGGTGGTCTGAGATGGCTCGCAACGGACGCTCGCTGGTTCCGGCCCGGCTGCGCCCGTCGGACCTGGCCCGGCTCGGCGGATACGGCCTGCGCTCCCGTCCGCTGCGGGCCGTGCTGTCCGCCCTGGGCATCGCGATCGGCATCGCGGCGATGACGGCGGTGGTCGGCATCTCCGCCTCCAGCCGCGCCGACCTCGACCGCGAGCTGGACAAGCTGGGCACCAACATGCTCACCGTCTCGCCCGGGCGCACGATGCTCGGCGAGCAGGCCACCCTGCCCGACGAGTCGCTGGCGATGATCAAGCGGATCGGGCCGGTGCAGTCGGCGACGGCGACCGGTGTGCTCAGCAAGACGTACGCCTACCGCAACGACCGGATCCCGGCGGCGCAGTCCAGCGGCCTGTCCGTGGTCGCGGCCAAGCTCGACCTGCTCCAGACGGTCGGCGGCGCGCTGCGGCAGGGCGCCTGGCTCAACGCGGCGACCGACCGCTATCCGGCGGTGGTGCTCGGGGCGAAGGCGGCCGAGCGGCTCGGCGACGTCCCCGCCGTCTACATCGGCGGCCGCTGGTGGGTCGTCGTCGGGGTGCTGGACGACGTGCTGCTCGCGCCCGAGCTCGACTCGTCGGTGCTCATGGGCTGGCCGGCCGCCGACAAGTACCTGGGCTTCGACGGACATCCGACAACCGTGTACACGCGCTCGGTCGAGTCACAGGTCGAGGCGGTCCGGGCGGTGCTCGGGGCCACGGCCAACCCGTCGGCGCCGAACGAGGTCAACGTGTCGAAGCCGTCGGACGCGCTGACCGCGCGCCGGGCCGCCGCCGCGACCTTCACCGCGCTGCTGCTCGGGCTCGGCGCGGTCGCACTGCTCGTCGGCGGGATCGGGGTCGCGAACACGATGGTGATCTCGGTGCTGGAACGGCGCTCGGAGATCGGCCTGCGCCGGTCGCTGGGGGCCACCAGGGGCCAGGTCCGCGTGCAGTTCGTGGCGGAATCCCTGCTCCTGTCGCTGCTCGGCGGCGCGGCGGGCGCGCTGCTCGGCTATCTGGTGACCGGTGTGTACGCCACCGCCCAGACGTGGCCCACGGTCGTGCCGCTGTGGGTCCTCGGCGGCGGTGTGGCCGCCACGGTGGCGATCGGCGCCATCGCGGGGCTGTACCCGGCGATCCGCGCCGCCCGGCTGGCGCCCACGGAGGCCCTGGCGACAACCTGACGACGGATGTTCCGGGGAGGCCCGCGCGGCCTCCCCGCAGTGTTCCCACGACGACGACCCCCTTGTGCAACTGCGGTGATCCGGCGGTTGAACGGCAGCCCTCGCTGTTCGACCGCTCGCCTTGTTCAGCAGTCGGTCATGCGCTGGAATTTCGACGCCAGCGAATCCGGGTGCCCGTGCAAGGCAGCGGAGTGGTCTCGGCGTGCCCGGCACGCGATCACCCCCCGTTCGCGGCGGATCAGATTTCCGGCAGCCGAAGATCGCGCCGCGTTCTTTGCGAGGGGGATTGCCTTGTTGATTCCGTTGTCGTTCGCCCAGCGCCGGTTGTGGTTCCTGGGTGAGCTGGACGGGCCGAGCCCGACGTACAACTACGTCATCGCGGCGCGCATGCGAGGCGAGCTCGACGCGGTGGCGCTCAACGCCGCGCTGCGCGACGTGATCCTGCGGCACGAGTCGCTGCGTACGGTCTTCCCGGCCGTCGACGGTGAGCCGCACCAGCGGGTGCTCAGCGCCGAGGAGCTCGTCTGGCAGCTGGAGATCGAACCGATCGCCGCCGGCGAGGTGTCCGAGGCGGTCGGGCGGGCCGCCCAGCACGCCTTCCACCTGACCCGGGAGATCCCGGTCCGCGCGTGGCTGTACAGGATCAGCTCCCGCGAGCACGTGCTGGTGCTGCTGCTGCACCACATCGCCAGTGATGCCTGGTCGAACGCGCCGCTGGGCCGGGACCTCGCGCGCGCGTACGCCGCCCGGAAGGCCGGCACGGCACCGCAGTGGGAGCCGCTGCCCGTGCAGTACGCGGACTACACGCTCTGGCAGCGGGAACTGCTCGGCGACGACACCGACCCGGACAGCCGGATGGCGAAACAGCTCGGCTACTGGCGTACGGCGCTCGCCGGGATCCCGGAAGAGCTGCAGCTGCCCACCGACCGCCCCCGCCCGGCCGTCTCCGGCGGCGAGGGACACGCCGTGCCGCTGGAAGTGCCCGCCGACGTCCACAGCCGGCTCGTGGACCTCGCGCGCGCCGCCGGCGTCACCCCGTTCATGGTGCTGCAGAGCGCCTTCGCGGTGCTGCTGTCCCGGCTCGGTGCCGGCCGCGACATCCCCCTGGGTTCGTCGATCGCCGGCCGCACCGAGGAGGCCCTGCACGACCTCATCGGCTTCTTCGTCAACAACCTGGTCATCCGCGCGGACCTGTCCGGGGATCCGAGCTTCCGGGACGTGCTCGAGCGCGTCCGGGAGACGAGCCTCAATGCGCTGGCGCATCAGGACGTACCGTTCGAGCGGCTCGTCGAGGAGCTGGCGCCGGCCCGCTCGCTGGCCCGGCACCCGCTGTTCCAGGTCATGCTCACGCTCGACAACACCGCCCGGGCCACCCTGGAGCTCGCCGGCCTCACCGTCGAGGTGCTGCCGAACGCGCTGCCGGCGGCGAAGTTCGACGTCGACGCCTGGTTCACCGAGACGTTCGCGGACGACGGCACTCCGGCCGGACTGCTCGGCCGCATCACCGTCGCGGCGGACCTGTTCGATTCACGCACGGCCGAGGCGCTGGTCCGGCAGTTCGGCCGGGTGCTGCAGGCGGTGACTTCGGCTCCGGATCTGCGGGTACGGGCGGTGCCGGTGCTCGATGCCGCCGAGCGGGAGCTGGTGCTGCGCGGCTGGAACGACACGGCGGCTGAGGTGCCGGCGTCGAGTGTGCTGGATCTGTTCGAGCGTCAGGTGGCGGCGTCGCCGGAGGCGGTGGCGTTGGTCGCCGGTGGCGTGTCGCTGACCTATGGCGAGTTGTCGGCTCGGGCGGATGGCATCGCCGGTCATCTTCTCGCTTCCGGGGTGGAGGCGGAGTCGGTTGTCGGGTTGGCGCTGCCGCCCGGTGTGGAGACGATCGCGGCGATTCTGGGTGTGTGGAAGGCGGGTGCGGCGTATCTGCCGTTGGACCCGGCTCTGCCCGCGGAGCGGTTGGAGTTCCTGATCGCCGACAGCGGCGCCCGGATCGTGCTGAACCAGGAAACGCACGCGACCGCTGTGGCCCTGCCGTCGGTAGTGGCGTCGCAGCTGGCGTATGTCATCTACACCTCGGGCTCGACCGGTGTGCCCAAGGGCGTGGCCGTCACGCACGGCGCCCTGGCGAACTATGTGGTGTCGGTGTCGCAGCGGCTGGGCTGGAGCTCGCCGGGGATGCGGTATGCGTTGTTGCAGCCGCAGGTGACCGACCTGGGTAACACGGTGTTGTTTGCCGCGCTGGCCACTGGTGGTCAGGTGCACGTTCTTGACTCGGACATGGTCGTGGACGCCGAGGCGGTCGGCGCGTATCTGGACCGTGAGCGCATTGATGCGGTGAAGGTGGTGCCGTCGCACGTGATGGCGCTTGGCGGTTTGCGTCCGCGGCATTCGTTAGTGCTTGGTGGTGAGGCGGCTCCGGCGGGCCTGGTGGAGGAGCTGGCCGCCGGCGGGTTGCGGGTGTTCAACCATTACGGGCCGACCGAGACGACGGTCGGCGTGGCCACGACTGAGGTGACGGGTGGCGTCATCCCGGTCGGGCGGCCGCTGGCGAACACCCGTCTGTTCGTGTTGGACGACGCGCTGCAGCCGGTGCCGCCGGGTGTGACGGGTGAGTTGTATGTCGCGGGTGTGCAGGTGGCGCGCGGGTATGTGGTCCGGCCTGGGTTGACCGGGCAGCGGTTTGTGGCTTGTCCGTGGGGTGCCGGGGAACGCATGTATCGCACCGGTGACCTGGCGAAGTGGACCGCGGATGGGCAGGTCGTGTTTGCCGGGCGCGCGGATGACCAGGTGAAGGTGCGCGGGTATCGGGTCGAGCCGGGTGAGGTGCAGGCTGCGCTGACCGCGCATCCGGCGGTGGCGCAGGCGGCGGTGATTGCCCGTGATGACCGGCTGGTCGCGTATGTGGTCGCGTCGCAGACCGCTGGGTTGCGGGAGCACGTGGCCGAGCGGTTGCCGGAGTACATGGTGCCGTCCGCGGTGGTCGCGCTGGAGGCGTTGCCGTTGACGGCCAACGGGAAGCTGGACCGGGCGGCGCTGCCCGCGCCGGAGTACACCACCGGTGGCGGGCGCGGGGCGGTGTCCGTACAGGAAGAGTTGTTGTGTGGGTTGTTCGCTCAGGTGCTCGGGCTGGACGCGGTCGGGGTGGGGGACAGCTTCTTCGAGCTCGGCGGGCATTCGCTGCTCGCCGTCCGGCTGGCGTGGCGGATCCGCACGACGCTGGGCGTGGACGTGCCGCTGCGGCTGTTGTTCGAGGCGCCCACCGTCGCAGCGCTGAGCGCTCGCCTGGCCGGAACCCGCACCGGTGACACCGTCGTCCCGTTGCGGGCGAGAACCCGGCCCGACCGGATCCCGCTGTCCTTCGCGCAGCGGCGCCTGTGGTTCCTGGCCCAGCTCGAAGGCCCCAGCCCGACCTACAACGTGCCGGGACTGGTGCGGCTCGGCGCCGACCTGGACGTCGCCGCCCTGACCGCCGCTCTGCGCGACGTCGTTGCCCGGCACGAGTCGCTGCGCACGGTCTTCCCGGTCGCGGACGGTGAGCCCTACCAGCGCGTGCTCGATCCCGAGGGGCTGGACTGGGATCTGCCGGTCACCACGGTGGATCCGGACGAGCTCGCCGGCGCGGCGGCATCGGTCGCCCGGCACACCTTCGACCTCGCCACCGAGATCCCGCTGCGCGCCCGGCTGTTCCGAGTCGAAGCGCCGGCCGCCGAGTACGTCCTCGTCGTCGTGATGCACCACATCGCCACCGACGGATGGTCGTCGCCGCTGCTGAGCCGGGAGATCTCCACCGCGTACGCCGCCCGCGTACGCGGTGCCGCGCCGGAGTGGACGCCACTGCCGGTGCAGTACGCCGACTACGCGCTGTGGCAGCGCGAGGTTCTGGGTGACGCCGACGACCCGGAGAGCCGGTTGTCGCGGCAGGTCGCCTACTGGCGGCAGGCGCTCGAGGGGGCGCCGGACGAGCTGACCCTGCCCACGGACCGGCCGCGCCCGGCGGTGGCGAGCAAGGACGGCCACCGGGTGCCGGTGACGGTGCCGGCCGAGACGCACCGGCGGCTGCTGGAGCTCGCCCGCGACGAGGGCGTCACGCCGTTCATGGTGGTGCAGTCGGCGCTGGCCGTACTGCTGTCGCGGCTGGGCGCGGGCACGGACGTCCCGATCGGTGTGCCCGTGGCCGGCCGCTCCGACGAGGCGCTGGCCGACCTCGTCGGCTTCTTCATCAACACGCTTGTGATCCGTACGGACCTGTCGGGCGACCCGGAGTTCCGGCAGCTCCTCACCCGGGTCCGCGAGGCTACGCTCGGCGCCCTCGCGCACCAGGACGTGCCGTTCGAGCGGCTCGTCGAGGAGCTTGCGCCGTCGCGGTCGCTGGCCCGGCACCCGCTGTTCCAGGTGATGCTGAACGTGCAGAACACCGAGCAGGCCGTGCTGGACCTGCCGGGCGGTACGGCCGCCGGGAGCGGCGACGCCCTTCCGGTGTCGGCCCGGTACGACCTGCACGTCGGCTTCGTCGAGACCTTCGACGACGCCGGGCGCCCGGCCGGTCTGCGCGGCTGGCTGACCGCGAGCGCCGACCTGTTCGCCGTCGACACCGCCCGGGCGCTCGCCGAGCGGCTGGTCCGCGTGCTCGCATCGGTGACCGCCGCGCCGCAGCTGCCGGTGCACGCGGTGCCGGTGCTCGACGCCGCCGAGCGGGAGCTGGTGCTGCACGGCTGGAACGACACGGCGGCTGAGGTGCCGGTGTCGAGTGTGCTGGATCTGTTCGAGAGTCAGGTGGCGGCGTCGCCGGATGCGGTGGCGTTGGTCGCTGGTGGTGTGTCGCTGACCTATGGCGAGTTGTCGGCTCGGTCCGAGGGCATTGCGGGTCACCTGCTGGCTTCCGGTGTGGAGGCGGAGTCGGTTATCGGGTTGGCGCTGCGTCCGGGTGTGGAGACGATCGCGGCGATCCTGGGCGTGTGGAAGGCCGGTGCGGCGTATCTGCCGCTGGATCCTGCGCTGCCCGCGGAGCGGTTGGAGTTCCTGATCGCCGACAGCGGTGCCCGGCTGGTGCTCACCGAAGAGGTCCAGGCGACCCCTGTGGCCCTGCCTGCAGTGGCGGCGTCGCAGCTGGCGTATGTCATCTACACGTCGGGGTCGACGGGTGTGCCCAAGGGTGTGGCGGTCACGCATGGGGCGCTGGCCAACTATGTGGTGTCGGTGTCGCAGCGGTTGGGTTGGAGCTCGCCGGGGATGCGGTATGCCCTGCTGCAGCCGCAGGTGACCGACCTCGGCAATACGGTGTTGTTCGCGGCGTTGGCCACTGGTGGTCAGGTGCATGTCCTCGATGCGGACATGGTTGTGGACGCTGAGGCGGTCGCCTCCTACCTGGACTGTGAGCGCATTGATGCGGTGAAGGTGGTGCCGTCGCACGTGATGGCGCTGGGCGCTTTACGTCCGCGGCATTCGCTGGTGCTTGGTGGTGAGGCGGCTCCGGCCGGGTTGGTGGAGGAGCTGGCCGGCGACGGGTTGCAGGTGTTCAACCATTATGGGCCGACGGAGACGACGGTGGGTGTGGCGACCGCGTCGGTGACCGGTGGAGTGATCCCGGTCGGGCGGCCGTTGGCGAACACCCGTTTGTACGTGTTGGACGATGCGTTGCAGCCGGTGCCGCCGGGTGTGACGGGTGAGTTGTATGTCGCGGGTGTGCAGGTGGCGCGCGGGTATGTGGGCCGGCCTGGGTTGACCGGGCAGCGGTTCGTAGCGTGCCCGTGGGGCGAGCGGATGTACCGCACCGGTGACCTGGCGAAGTGGACCGCGGATGGGCAGGTGGTGTTCTGCGGCCGCGCGGATGACCAGGTGAAGGTGCGGGGGTATCGGGTCGAGCCGGGTGAGGTGCAGGCCGTGCTGACCGCGCATCCGGCGGTGGCGCAGGCGGCGGTGATCGCCCGTGATGACCGGCTGGTCGCGTATGTGGTGGCGTCGGACACCGCTGGGTTGCGGGAGTACGTGGCCGAGCGGCTGCCGGAGTACATGGTGCCGTCGACGGTGGTCACGCTGGAGGCTTTGCCGCTGACGGCCAACGGCAAGTTGGATCGGGCGGCGTTGCCGGCGGTGGAAGAGCGGGTGGCTAGTGCTGAGCCGGTGAATGAGACGGAGGTGTTGCTGGCGGGGATCTTCGCGGAGGTGCTGGGGCGGGAGTCGGTCGGGCGTGAGGACAACTTCTTCGAGCTCGGTGGGCACTCGTTGCTGGCGATCCGGTTGCTGTCGCGGATCCGGGCGCGGCTCGGCGCCGAGGTGAAGATCCGGATGCTCTTCGAGGCCCCCACGGTGTCCGCCCTGGCGGCGCGGATCACGGGCGCCGACGCGAGTCCGGCCCGGGTCGCTCTGCGCGGCAGGGTACGGCCGGAGCGGGTGCCGCTGTCGTTCGAGCAGCGCCGCATGTGGTTCCTGGCCCAGATGGAGGGCCCCGACCCGACCTACAACGTGTCGCTGCTCGTGCGGCTCGCCGGCGATCTGGACACCTCCGCGTTGCGGGCTGCCGTCCGGGACGTGCTGGACCGGCACGAGTCGCTGCGGACCGTGTTCGAGGTCGCCGACGGTGAGCCGTACCAGCGGGTCGTCGCGCCGGGCGAGCTGGACTGGGCGGTGGAGTTCGCCGAGGTGGGACCGGACGGCCTCGGCGCGGCGGTGGCACAGGCGGCGCGGCACGCGTTCGACCTCGCCGCCGAGGTACCGGTCCGGGCGTGGCTGTTCCGGATCGACCGCGACACCCACGCGCTGCTGCTGGTGGTCCACCACATCGCCAGCGACGGCTGGTCGCGCGCCCCGCTCGGCCGGGACCTCTCGGCCGCGTACGCCGCACGCCTGCGCGGGCACGCTCCGGCCTGGGCGCCGCTGCCCGTGCAGTACGCCGACTATGCGCTGTGGCAACGCGACCTGCTGGGCGACGAGAACAACCCGGACAGCGTGCTGGCGAAGCAGGTCGACTACTGGCGGCAGGCGCTCGCCGGCGCGCCGGAGGAGCTCAGTCTGCCCGTGGACCGGCCGCGTCCCGCGGTGTCGGCCAACCGGGGGGTCCGCGTGCCGCTGCACGTGCCCGCCGAGGTGCACCGGCGGCTGCAGGACCTGTCCCGGGCCGAGGGGGTCACCGTCTTCATGACGGTGCAGGCCGCGCTGGCGGTCACCCTTTCGCGGCTGGGCGCCGGCACGGACATCCCGATCGGTACGGCGGTCGCCGGGCGCACGGACGAGGCGCTCAACGACCTCATCGGCTTCTTCATCAACACGCTGGTGATCCGTACGGACCTGTCCGGCGACCCGGAGTTCCGGGACGTCCTCGGGCGGGTCCGGGAGGCCGGCCTGGCCGCGCTGGCGAACCAGGATGTGCCGTTCGAGCGGCTGGTCGAGGAGCTGGCACCCACCCGGTCGCTCGCCCGGCACCCGCTCTACCAGGTCATGCTGACCGTGCAGGACCCCGAGCGGGGCGCCGTGGAGCTGCCCGGCGTGACGGTCACCGGCGAGTCCGCGGCCGGCGACGGCACCGACACGATCCCCGCCCGCTTCGACCTGGACGTGACGCTCGTCGAGACGTTCGACGAGCAGGGCGACCCGGCCGGCCTGCGCGGCGCCGTGACGGCCGACGCCGGCCTGTTCGACGAGTCCACGGTCCTGCGGTTCGCCGGCTGGTACGCCCGCGTGCTGGAGACGGTGTCCGCCGCGGCCGAGGTGCGGGTGCACGCGATCGACCTGCTCGACGCCCCGCAGCGCCGGCAGGTTCTGACCGAGTGGAACGACACCGCGGCCCCGGTTCCGGCCCGAAGCGTGGTCGAGATGGTCGCCTCGCAGGTGGCGGCGACGCCGGACGCGGTCGCGGTGAGCGCCGACGGCACCGACATGTCCTACCGGGAGCTGGACGAAGCGGCGAACCGGCTCGCGCATTACCTGGTGAAGCAGGGCGTGGGCGCCGACTCCGTCGTCGGGCTGTGCCTGCCCGCCGGAATCCAGCTGGTCACCACGATCCTGGCGGTGTGGAAGGCCGGGGCGGCCTACGTCCCGATCGATCCGGCGTATCCGATGGAGCGGATCACGTTCACGCTGGCCGACAGCAAGGCAGTGCTGCTGCTGACCGACGAGCAGACGTCTGAGGATCTGCCGGTGTCCGGGCGTACTCGGATGGTGGTGCTCGACGACGCGCTGGTGGCGATGCAGCTGGCCGCCGCGCCCGCGACCCCGCCGCAGGTGCCGGCGATCGATCCGGCGTCGCTGGCGTACGTGATCTACACGTCCGGGTCCACCGGCAGGCCCAAGGGTGTCGCGGTCACCCACGGCGGGCTCGTGAACTACGTGAGCTGGGCTGCCGACGCCTACGGGGTGTCGGGCGGGGGTGGGGCACCGCTGCACTCGTCGATCGCGTTCGACCTGACGGTGACCAGTGTGGTGGTGCCGCTGGTGGCCGGCTCACCGGTCGTGGTGACCGGTGACCTGCCCGCGCTGCTGCGGGAGGGCGGCTGGTTCGAGCTGGTGAAGCTCGTCCCGGCACACCTGGCGATGTTGTCCGAGTCGCTGTCCGCCGAGCAGGTGGCCGGGGCGGCGTGGACCTGGGTGGTCGGTGGCGAGGCGCTGCCCGGTCCCCTGGTGCGGTCGTGGCTGCAGCGGGCGCCCGGCTCGGTGGTGGTCAACGAGTACGGCCCCACCGAGACCGTCGTCGGCTGCTGCGTGTTCGAGGTGTCCGCCGGCCGGCAGGTCGGGGCCTCGGTACCGATCGGGCGGCCGATCGCCAACACCCGCCTCTACGTCCTCGACGAGGGTCTGCGGCCCGTCCCGCCCGGGGTGGCAGGGGAGCTGTACATCGCCGGTGCCCAGCTGGCCCGGGGGTATGTGGGCCGCGCCGGGCTGACCGCCGAGCGGTTCGTGGCGTGCCCGTATGCGGCCGGGGAGCGGATGTACCGGTCCGGCGACCTGGCGAAGTGGACCGCCGACGGGCAGCTGGAGTTCCTGGGCCGTGCCGATGAGCAGGTGAAGATCCGCGGGTTCCGGATCGAGCCGGGTGAGGTCGAGGCGGTCCTGGCCGAGCATCCGGCGGTGGCGCAGGCGGCGGTGATCGCCCGCGATGAGCGGCTGGTCGCCTACGTCGTGGCCGCGCAGGCCGACGGCTTGCGCGAGTTCGTCGCCCGGCGGCTGCCCGAGTACATGGTGCCGGCCGTGGTGGTCGCGTTGCCGGAGCTGCCGTTGACGACCAACGGCAAGGTCGACCGGGGTGCCCTGCCGGCGCCCGAGACCACCCAGGGACAGGGGCGCGCGCCGGCTTCGGTGCTGGAAGAGCTGCTGTGCGGCATGTGCGCGCAGATCCTCGACGTCGATGTAGTGGGCGTCGAGGACAACTTCTTCGACCTCGGCGGGCACTCGCTGCTCGCCGTGCGGCTGATCTCCCGGGTACGGGCGGTGCTGGGCGTCGAGCTGCCGCTGCGGGTGGTGTTCGAGGCCCCGACCGTCGCCCAGCTGGCCGCGCGGCTCACCGAGCTCGGCGGCACCGGGACCAGGGCAAGCCTGCGCGCGGTGCGGCGCCCCGAGCGGGTGCCGCTGTCGTTCGCGCAGCGCCGGCTGTGGTTCCTGGCTCAGCTGGAGGGCCCGAGCGCCACCTACAACCGGCCGATGGTGCTGCAGCTCAGCGGCGACGTCGACGAGGTGGCGCTGAACGCCGCGCTGCGCGACGTCCTCGCCCGCCACGAGTCGCTGCGGACGATGTTCCCGTCCGTCGACGGCGTGCCCTACCAGCACATCATCGACCCGGCCGAGCTCGACTGGCGCCTGGAGGTGGCCGAGGTCGCCGGCGATGAGCTGCCCGGTGCGGTGGCCGAGGCGTCGGCGTACGCGTTCGACCTGACGCGGGAGATTCCGGTCCGCGCGTGGCTGCTGAGGCCGGGACCCGACGCCTGCGTCCTGGTGCTGCTCGTGCACCACATCGCGACCGACGGCTGGTCGATGGGCCCGCTCGGGCGCGACCTGTCGGCGGCGTACGCGGCACGCGTGCGCGGAGAGGCACCGGACCAGGAGCCGCTGCCCGTGCAGTACGCGGACTACGCGATCTGGCAGCGCGACCTGCTCGGCGACGAGGACGACCCGCAGAGCCTGCTGTCGCGGCAGGTCGCGTACTGGCGGGAGGCGCTGGCGAGCGCCCCGGAGGAGTTGCGGCTGCCGGCCGACCGACCCCGTCCGGCGGTGCTGAGCAACCGCGCGCACCGGGTGCCGCTGCAGGTGCCCGCCGAGGTGCACCGGCGGCTGACCGAGCTGGCGCGGGACGAGGGCGCCACCGTGTTCATGGTGATGCAGGCCGCGGTCGCGGTGACCTTGTCGCGGCTGGGGGCCGGCACCGACATCCCGATCGGCTCCGCGGTGGCCGGCCGCTCCGACGAGGCG
This sequence comes from Actinoplanes sp. NPDC049548, assembly GCF_040676695.1. Lineage (NCBI taxonomy): Bacteria > Bacillati > Actinomycetota > Actinomycetes > Micromonosporales > Micromonosporaceae > Actinoplanes > Actinoplanes sp. NPDC049548. The sequence continues at coordinate 84,971 of NZ_JBFAPM010000016.1, read as the reverse complement.
CTCAACGACCTGGTCGGGTTCTTCGTCAACACCCTGGTGATCCGTACCGACCTGTCGGGTGATCCGGAGTTCCGGGAGGTCCTGGCGCGGGTGCGGGAGACGACGCTGGGTGCGCTGGCCCATCAGGACGTGCCGTTCGAGCGCCTCGTCGAGGAGCTGGTTCCGGCCCGGTCGATGAGCCGTCACCCGCTTTTCCAGGTGATGCTCGCCGTACAGAACAACCAGCGTGCCGTGACCGACCTGCCCGGAGCCGCGGATGCCGACGTCTCGGACGCGGTGGCGACCGCGGCGAAGTTCGACCTGGACGTGTCGGTCCGGGAGATGCTCGACGACCAGGGCCGACCGGCGGGCCTGCGGGGTTCGCTGACCGCCGCGGCGGACCTGTTCGACGAGGCGACCGTGCACCGGGTGGCCGGATGGCTGGTGCGCGTACTCGAGGCGGTGACCGCGGCGCCGGAGGTCCGCGTCCGCGCGGTGCCCCTGGTGGATGCGGCCGAGCGGGATCTGCTGCTGCGCGGGTGGAACGACACCGCGGCGCAGACCCCGTCGGACAGCGTCGTGGACCTGTTCGAGCTGCGGGTGGCGACGGATCCCGGCGCGGTCGCGGTGGTCGCGGACGGCGGCTCGCTGACGTACGCCGAGCTGGCCGGTCAGGCGGACCGGATCGCCGGTTTCCTGCTGGCGTCGGGTGTGGGCGCGGAGTCGGTGGTCGGCCTGTGCCTGCCGCGCGGTGCGCGGATGGTGGCCGCGATCCTGGGCGTGTGGAAGGCCGGTGCTGCGTACGTACCGTTGGATCCGGAGCTGCCGGCCGAACGCCTGGAGTTCCTGGTCGCCGACAGCGGGGCGGGCGTGGTTCTCGACGATGACGTCGTCGAGGAGGCGCTGACCGGCGATCCCGCGGTGCCGGTGGCGGTGCTGCCGGACCAGCTGGCCTATGTGATCTACACGTCGGGTTCGACGGGTGTGCCCAAGGGCGTCGCGGTCTCGCAGGCCTCGCTGAGCAATCTGGCGGCGGTGTTCGCCGTCGAGCCGGGTGTGGGCGTGCTGCAGTTCGCCTCGTTCAGCTTCGACGCGTCCGTACTCGATGTGGCGGTCGCGCTGAGCTCGGGCGCCACGTTGGTGATCGCGGCCGACCGGGAGCGTCACGAGCCCTCGCTGCTGGCCGGGCTGCCGATCCAGGCGGCCAGTGTGGTGCCGTCGCTGCTGCGGGTGCTCGAGCCGTCGGATCTGGCCGGCGTGCAGCGGCTGCTGGTGGGTGCTGAGGCCATCGACGAGGCGACCGCGCGGGCCTGGGCGCACGGCCGGGAGCTGGTGAACACGTACGGTCCGACGGAGACCACGGTGATGGTGGCTTCCGGCGTCGTGGACCGGGAGCGGCCCGGTGCCGTGCCGTTCGGCCGGCCGATCGCGAACACCCGCCTGTTCGTGCTGGACGATGCGCTGGAGCCGGTGCCGGCCGGGACGACCGGCGAGCTGTACGTCGCGGGCGTGCAGGTCGCCCGCGGATACGTGGGCCGGGCCGGGCTGACCGGTGAGCGTTTCGTGGCGTGCCCCTATGCGGCCGGGCAGCGGATGTACCGCACCGGCGACCTGGCGAAGTGGACCACCGACGGGCACCTGGTGTTCGCCGGGCGCGCGGACGAGCAGGTGAAGATTCGTGGGTTCCGGGTGGAGCCGGGCGAGGTCGAGGCGGTGCTCGCCGGGCATCCGGAGGTGGAGCAGGCAGTCGTCGTCGTGCGCGATGAGCGGCTCGTGGCCTATGTCGTGGGTTCACAGGTCGACGGGTTGCGGGAGTTTGTCGCACGGAGGTTGCCGGAGTACATGGTTCCCGCGGCGGTGGTTCCGTTGGCGGCCATTCCGCTGACGGCCAATGGAAAGCTCGACCGGTCCGCGCTGCCTGCCCCCGAGTTCGGCGGCGCCGTCAGCCGGGGTCCCGCGTCGGTGCAGGAAGAGATCCTCTGCCGGGTCTTCGCCGAGGTGCTCGGGCTGGAGTCGGTGGGCGTCGACGACAACTTCTTCGAGCTGGGTGGGCACTCGCTGCTGGCGGTGTCGCTGGTGGAGCGGCTGCGCGCGGCGGGCGTGTCCGTGTCGGTGCGGGCGCTGTTCGAGTCGCCGACGCCGGCCGGTCTGGCCGCCGCGGCAGCACCGGACGTGGTGGCGGTGCCGGAGAACGGTATCCCGGAGGGCGCTGAGCGGATCACGCCGGAGATGCTGCCGCTGGTGTCGCTGACGCAGCCGGAGATCGACCGGGTGGTCGCGACGGTCGACGGCGGCGCGGCGAACGTCGCGGACGTGTACCCGCTGGCGCCGCTGCAGGAGGGTCTGCTCTTCCACCACCTCCTCGCCGACGGCCGCGAGGACGCGTACGTGACGGTCCGTGTCCTCGAGTTCGACACGCGGGATCGGCTCGACGGGTTCGTGGCGGCGCTGCAGCAGGTGGTGGACCGGCACGACATCTACCGCACCGGCGTGGTGTGGGAAGGCCTCAGCGAGCCGGTCCAGGTCGTCTGGCGGCGGGCGCGGCTGGCGGTGGGAACGGTCCAGCTCGACGACGCCGATGGGGACGGGGTCGCGGCGTTGATGGCGGCGGTCGGCTCGGTGATGGATCTGCACCGGGCGCCGCTGCTGGACGTGCACGTGGCGTCGTCCGGTGGTGGCCGGTGGCTGGGCCTGGTGCGGATGCATCACATGACCCAGGACCACCTCGGCATGGACGTCCTGCTGGGCGAGCTGCGGGAGGTGCTGTCGGGCCGCGGTTCGCAGCTGGCGCCCGCGATGCCGTTCCGGAACTTCATCGCTCAGGCGCGGGGCGGGCTGTCGCGGGCGGAGCATGAGCGGTTCTTCGCCGAGCTGCTCGGTGACGTGGCGGAGACGACCGCGCCGTTCGGGCTGACCGACGTCCGTGGTGATGGTTCGGCGGTGGTGTCCACGACGGTGCCGTTGCCGGAGTCGGTGGAGGCGCGGCTGCTGCGGGTGGCGCAGGTTTTGGGGGTCAGTCCGGCGACGGTGCTGCACGTGGTGTGGGCGCGGGTGCTGGGTGTGCTGGCGGGTCGTGACGACGTGGTGTTCGGCACGGTGTTGTTCGGCCGGATGAACGCGGGCGCTGGAGCCGACAAGGCGCTGGGGCCGTTCATCAACACGCTCCCGGTGCGGGTCCGTACCCGGGTGGGCCTGCGGTCCGCGGTGGAGCAGATGCGCGCCCAGCTCGCCGCGCTGCTGGAGCACGAGCACGCGCCGCTGGCCGTGGCTCAGCGGGCGTCGGGGCTCGTCGGCAACGCGCCCCTGTTCACCTCGATGTTCAACTACCGGCACGGCGGGCGGCAGCAGGCCGACACCGTCGAGGGCGTTCGCAACGTGTTCTCCGAGGAGCGCACGAACTACCCGCTGGCGGTGGCGGTCAACGACAACGACGAACGCATCGGCTTCACCGTGCAGGTGGTGGATGCCGTTGACCCGTACGCGATCGGCCGGATGTTGTGCACCGCGACCGAGCGGGTCGTGTCGCTGCTGGAACAAGGGTCGGACGTCGCCCTGAACACCGTCCCGGTGCTGGACGACGCGGACCGGGACCTGGTGCTCCACGGCTGGAACGACACCGCGGCCGACATCGCGGCGGTCGACGTGGTGGAGGCGTTCTCGCGGCAGGTGGCGGCCCGGCCGGATGCGGTGGCCGTGGTCGCCGACGGGGTGTCGCTGACCTACGCCGAGCTGGGGGAGCAATCTGCCCGGATCGCGGGTTACCTGCGCGGTGCCGGTGCCGGCGCGGAGTCGGTTGTCGGTCTGCGTCTGCCGCGTGGTGCGGGGATGGTGGCCGCGATCGTGGGTGTGTGGAAGGCGGGGGCGGCGTATGTGCCGCTGGACCCGGAGCTGCCTTCGCCGCGCCTGGATGTTCTTGCCAGCCGGGCGAGCTTGGTCCTCGTTGAGGACACCTTGGTCGAGGCGCTGCGCAGCGACCCGGTGGTGCCGCGGCCGTTGTTGCCCGGACAGCTGGCGTACGTGATTTACACGTCGGGTTCGACGGGTGTGCCCAAGGGCGTCGCGGTTTCGCATGCCTCGCTGAGCAATCTGGCGGCGGTGTTCGCGGTCGAGGCCGGTACCGGGTTCTTGCAGTTCGCGTCGTTCAGCTTCGACGCCTCGGTGCTGGACGTGGCGGTGGCGTTGTCGTCGGGGGCGGCGTTGGTGGTTGCTTCTGACCGGGAGCGGCAGGAGCCTTCGTTGCTGGCTGGGCTGCCGGTTCAGGCGGCGAGTGTGGTGCCGTCGCTGTTGCGGGTGCTGGACCCGGCCGCGCTGCCGGGGGTGCGGCGGTTGCTGGTCGGTGCTGAGGCGATCGATGAGGCGACCGCGCGGGCGTGGGCGGGCGGCCGGGAGCTGGTGAATACGTACGGGCCGACGGAGGCCACGGTGATGGTGGCCGCGGGTCCGGTGGATGGGGAACGGGCGGGTGCCGTGCCGTTCGGGCGGCCGATCGCGAACACCCGCCTGTTTGTGCTGGATGAGGCGTTGCAGCCGGTGCCGGTGGGTGTGGCCGGGGAGCTGTATGTCGCGGGTGTGCAGGTCGCGCGGGGTTATGTGGGCCGGCCGGGGCTGACGGGTGAGCGGTTTGTGGCTTGTCCGTTCGGGGCCGGTGAGCGGATGTATCGCACCGGGGACCTGGCGAAGTGGACCTCGGATGGGCAGCTGGTGTTCGCGGGTCGCGCGGATGAGCAGGTGAAGGTTCGCGGGTTCCGGGTGGAACCGGGGGAGATCGAGGTAGTGCTCGCCGGGCATCCGGATGTGGAGCAGGCGGTCGTGGTCGTGCGCGATGAGCGGCTGGTGGCGTACGTCGTGGGCTCGCGGGTCGATGGGTTGCGGGACTTTGTCGCGCAGCGGTTGCCGGAGTACATGGTGCCGGCGGCGGTGGTTTCGCTGGCGGCCATCCCGCTGACGGCCAACGGGAAGCTCGACCGGTCGGCGCTGCCGGATCCTGAGTTCGCCGGTGTGCGCAGCCGGGGTCCGGTGACGGTGCAGGAGGAGGTTCTGTGCCGGGCCTTCGCCGAGGTGCTCGGTGTCGAGTCGGTCGGGGTCGACGACAACTTCTTCGAGCTGGGTGGGCACTCGTTGCTTGCGGTGTCGCTGGTGGAGCGGCTGCGCGCGGCGGGCGTGTCCGTGTCCGTGCGGGCGTTGTTCGATGCGCCCACGCCTGTCGGTCTTGCCGGTGCGGTGGCACCCGAGTCGGTGCCGGTGCCGGAGAACGGCATTCCGGAGGGCGCTGGGCGGATCACGCCGGAGATGCTGCCGTTGGTGTCGCTGACGCAGCCGGAGATCGACCGGGTGGTCGCGACGGTCGACGGCGGCGCGGCGAACGTGGCCGACGTGTATCCGTTGGCGCCGCTGCAGGAAGGCCTGCTCTTCCACCACTTGTTCGCCCCGGAGGGCGTGGACACGTATCTCACCGTGCGGGTGCTGGAGTTCGACGCGCGGGACCGGCTCGACGCCTTCGTGGCGGCGCTGCAGCAGGTGGTGGACCGGCACGACATCTACCGCACCGGCGTGGTGTGGGAAGGGGTACCCGAGCCGGTGCAGGTGGTCTGGCGGCAGGCACGCGTGCCGGTCCGCCAGGTGGCGCTGGAGCACCGCGGCGAAGACCGGATCCCTGCCCTGATCGCGGCGGCCGGCTCGGTCATGGACCTGCACCGGGCGCCCCTGCTGGACGTGCACGTGGCCTCGTCCGAGGGTGGCCGGTGGCTGGGCCTGGTGCGGATGCATCACATGACCCAGGACCACCTCGGCATGGACGTGCTGCTCGGTGAGATGCGCGAGGTGATGGCCGGTCGTGGGGCGCAGCTGGCGCCGGCGATGCCGTTCCGCACCTTCATCGCCCAGGCACGCGGCGGAGTGCCGCGCGCCGAGCATGAGCGGTTCTTCGCCGAGCTGCTCGGTGACGTGGCGGAGACGACCGCGCCGTTCGGGCTGACCGATGTCCGTGGTGATGGTTCGGCGGTGGTGTCCACGACGGTGCCGTTGCCGGAGTCGGTGGAGGCGCGGCTGCTGCGGGTGGCGCAGGTCTTGGGAGTCAGTCCGGCGACGGTGCTGCACGTGGTGTGGGCGCGGGTGCTGGGTGTGCTGGCGGGTCGTGACGACGTGGTGTTCGGCACGGTGTTGTTCGGCCGGATGAACGCGGGCGTGGGAGCCGACCGGGTGCTCGGTCCCTTCTTCAACACGCTGCCCGTTCGCCTGCGGAACCGCCTCGGCGTGCGGGCCGCGGTCGAGCAGATGCAGACGCAGCTGGCGGGGCTGCTGGAGCACGAACACGCCCCGCTCGCGGCGGCGCAGAAGGCGTCCGAGCTTCCCGGGAACACGCCGCTGTTCAGCTCGCTGTTCAACTACCGGCGCGGGAACCGGCGGCAGAACGAGCACGAGGCCGTCGACGGGGTGCGGATCGTGTTCTTCGAGGAGCGCACGAACTACCCGCTGACCGTCGCGGTGAACGACGAGGGCGCTCGGATGAGCTTCACCGTCGAGGTGGTGGATGCCGTTGACCCGTACGCGATCTGCCGGATGCTGTGCACCGCGACCGAGCAGGTCGTGTCCCTGCTGGAACGGGAGCCGGACGCCGCGCTGAGCAGCGTCACCGTGCTGGACGCCGCGGACCGGGACCTGGTGCTCCACGGCTGGAACGACACGGCGGCCGCGATCGCCGCGGACAGTGTCGTCGAGTCGTTCGAGCGCCACGTGGCGAGGGACCCGAGCGCGACAGCGGTGGTCGCCGACGGAGTGTCACTGACCTACGCCGAGCTGGAGGAGCAGTCCGCGCGGATTGCCGGCTATCTGCGCGGTGTGAGTGCGGAATCAGTGGTCGGGTTGCGCCTCCCTCGGGGTGCGGGGATGGTGGCCGCGATTCTGGGTGTGTGGAAGGCGGGGGCGGCGTATGTGCCGCTGGACCCGGAGCTACCCGCGTCGCGCCTGGACGTTCTGGCCGGTGAGGCGCACCTGGTTTTGGACGAGGACACCCTGGTCGAGGCGCTGCGCAGCGATCCCGCCGTGTCGGTGCCGGTCCTGCTGGATCAGTTGGCGTATGTGATCTACACGTCGGGTTCGACGGGTGTGCCTAAGGGCGTGGCCGTCTCGCACGCCTCGCTGAGCAACGTGGCGGCGGTGTTCGCGGTCGAAGCCGGTACCGGGTTCTTGCAGTTCGCGTCGTTCAGTTTCGACGCGTCCGTGCTCGATGTGGCCGTGGCGCTGACGTCGGGTGCGACGTTGGTGGTGGCGTCCGACCGGGAGCGGCACGAGCCGTCGCTGCTGGGTGGGCTGCCGGTTCAGGTGGCGAGTGTGGTGCCGTCGCTGTTGCGGGTGCTGGATCCGGCCGCGCTGCCGGGGGTGCGGCGGTTGCTGGTCGGTGCTGAGGCGATCGATGAGGCGACCGCGCGGGCGTGGGCGGGCGGCCGGGAGCTGGTGAATACGTACGGGCCGACGGAGGCCACGGTGATGGTGGCTGCGGGTCCGGTGGATGGGCAACGGTCTGGTGTGGTGCCGTTCGGTCGGCCGGTCGCTAACACGCGGCTGTTTGTGCTGGATGAGGCGTTGCAGCCGGTGCCGGTGGGTGTGGCCGGGGAGCTGTATGTCGCGGGTGTGCAGGTCGCGCGGGGTTATGTGGGCCGGCCGGGGCTGACGGGTGAGCGGTTTGTGGCTTGTCCGTTCGGGGCCGGTGAGCGGATGTATCGCACCGGGGACCTGGCGAAGTGGACCTCGGATGGGCAGCTGGTGTTCGCGGGTCGCGCGGATGAGCAGGTGAAGATCCGTGGGTTCCGGGTGGAGCCGGGCGAGGTCGCCGCTGTACTTGCTGCGCATCCCGATGTCGCCGAGGCAGTCGTCGTCGTGCGCGATGAGCGGCTCGTGGCGTACGTCGTGGGTTCGCAGGTTGATGGGTTGCGGGAGTTCGTCGCGCAGCGGTTGCCGGAGTACATGGTGCCGGCGGCGGTAGTCCCGCTGGCGGCCATCCCGTTGACGCGTAACGGGAAGGTGGATCGGTCCGCGCTGCCGGACCCGGAGTTCGGCGGCGAGATCGGCCGGGGTCCGTCGAGCGTGCAGGAAGAACTGCTGTGTGGGGTGTTCGCGCAGGTGCTCGGGGTCGAGTCGGTGAGGGTGGACGACAGCTTCTTCGACCTCGGTGGGCATTCGCTGTTGGCGGTGCGGTTGATCTCGCGGCTGCGGGCGGTGCTCGGGGTCGAGGTGCCGCTGCGCGTGCTGTTCGAGGCGCCGACGGTGGCTGGGCTGGCGGCGCGGCTCGCTGATTCCGGTGACAGGCGTGTCAGGGCGAGTCTGCGGGTGGCGCAGCGTCCGGAGCGGGTTCCGTTGTCGTTCGCGCAGCGGCGGCTGTGGTTCCTGGCCCAGCTGGAGGGGCCGAACGCCACCTACAACAGCCCGATCACGCTGCGGCTGCCCGGCGACGTGGACGTCGCGGTGCTCGAAGCGGCGCTGCGGGACGTGATCGGGCGGCACGAGTCGCTGCGTACGGTGTTCCCGGCCGTCGACGGTGAGCCGTACCAGCGGGTGCTGAGCCTGGACGAGCTGGACTGGGGTGTGGAGGACGGTGCCGGCGAGCTGTCCGCGGCTTCGGCGTACGCGTTCGACCTGTCGCGTGAGGTGCCGGTCCGGGCGTGGCTGTACCGGGACGCCGACGAGTACGTGCTGGCGTTGGTGCTGCACCACATCGCGACCGACGGCTGGTCGGCGGGCCCGCTGAGCCGCGACCTGTCGACGGCGTACGCGGCCCGCAAGCAGGGCGAGGCGCCGGTGTGGGAGCCGCTGCCCGTGCAGTACGCCGACTACGCCATCTGGCAGCGTGAGCTCCTGGGCGACGAGTCCGACCCGGAGAGTCTGCTGTCGCGGCAGGTCGCGTACTGGCGGGACGCGTTGGCGGGTGCGCCGGAGGAGCTGGCGCTGCCCGTCGACCGGCCCCGTCCGGCAGTGGCCTCGTACCGGGGGCATCTCGCGCCGTTGCAGGTGCCGGTGGAGGTGCACGAGCGGTTGGCGGAGTTGGCGCGGGCCGAGGGCGTCACCATGTTCATGGTGTTGCAGGCCGCGGTGGCGGTGATGCTGTCGCGTCTGGGTGCGGGTACGGATGTCCCGGTCGGTGCGGCGGTGGCGGGGCGTTCGGATGAGGCGCTCAATGATCTGGTCGGGTTCTTCGTGAACTCGTTGGTGATCCGTACGGATCTGTCGGGCGATCCCGACTTCCGCCAGGTGCTGGCTCGGGTGCGGGAGACGAGCCTGGGTGCGTTGGCGCATGCGGATGTGCCGTTCGAGCGGCTGGTCGAGGAGCTGGCGCCGGCGCGGTCGCTGGCGCGGCATCCGCTGTTCCAGGTGATGCTCACCTTCCAGAACGCCGACCGGGTGGTCCTGGACGGTGCCGTGGAGCCTGCCGCGACCTCGGGCTCCGGACCGGTGGCGGGACGGTTCGACATCGACGTGATGGTCGGCGAGGTCTTCGACGGCCAGGGTCGGCCCGCCGGTCTGCGCGGTTCGATCATCGTCGCGGACGACCTCTTCGATGCGCGGACGGCGCAGCGGTTCACGACCTGGCTCACCCGGGTACTCACCGCTGCCGTCGCGGATCCGGACCGGCCGGTGCACGCGATACCGCTCCTGGATGACGTCGAGCGTGATCAGGTGTTGCGGGTCTGGAACGACACTGCGGTGCCGGTTGCGGCGTCCAGCGTGGTGGAGATGTTCGCCGGGTCTTTCTACCGGGAGCTGGATGAGGCGTCGAACCGGCTCGCGCATTACCTGGTGAAGCAGGGTGTGGGTGTCGACTCCGTCGTGGGGTTGTGCCTGCCCGCCGGAACGGAACTGATCACCGCGATTTTGGCGGTGTGGAAGGCCGGAGCGGCCTACGTGCCGATCGACCCTGCCTATCCGTTGGAGCGGATCACCTTCACGCTGGCCGACAGCAAGGCGGTGTTGCTGCTGACCGACGAGGAGACGTCGGAGGATCTGCCGGTGTCCGGGCTGGCCCGGATGGTGGTGCTGGACGACGCGCTGGTGGCGATGCAGCTGGCCGCCGCGCCCGCGACCGCGCCGCAGGTGGCGGTTGATCCGGCGTCGCTGGCGTATGTGATCTATACGTCGGGTTCGACGGGTACGCCGAAGGGTGTCGCGGTGACTCATGGCGGGCTGGTGAATTATGTCAGCTGGGCTGCCGACGCCTACGGGGTGGCCGGTGGTGGTGGCGCGCCGTTGCATTCGTCGATCGCGTTCGACCTGACGGTGACCAGTGTGGTGGTGCCGCTGGTGACCGGGTCGCCGGTGGAAGTGAGCGACGATCTCGTCGAGCTGCTGCAGGAGCGTGGCGGGTTCGAGCTGGTCAAGCTGGTCCCGGCGCATCTGGCCCTGCTGTCCGAGTCGCTCACCGATGCGCAGGTCAACGCCGCGGCGAAGACCTGGGTGGTCGGTGGTGAGGCGCTGCCGGGGCCTCTGGTGCGGTCGTGGCTGCAGCGGGCGCCGGGCTCGGTCGTGGTGAACGAGTACGGGCCGACCGAGACCGTTGTGGGTTGCTGCGTGTTCGAGGTTGCGGCGGGTGATGAGGTCGGGGCGTCGGTGCCGATCGGTCGGCCGATCGCCAACACCCGCCTCTACGTGCTCGACGACAATCTGCAGCCGGTTCCGCCCGGGGTGGCGGGGGAGCTGTACATCGCCGGCGCGCAGCTGGCGCGCGGGTATGTGGGCCGCGCCGGACTGACCGCGGAGCGGTTCGTGGCCTGTCCCTACAGCGCCGGAGAAAGGATGTACCGGTCCGGGGACCTGGCGAAGTGGACCGCCGACGGGATCTTGGAGTTCCTGGGCCGTGCCGATGAGCAGGTGAAGATCCGCGGGTTCCGGATCGAGCCGGGTGAGGTCGAGGCGGTCCTGGCCGAGCACCCGGCGGTGGCGCAGGCGGCGGTGATCGCCCGCGATGAGCGGCTGATTGCTTATGTAGTGGGTGAACAGGGCGACGGGTTGCGCGAGTTCGTTGCCCGGCGGCTGCCCGAGTACATGGTGCCGGCCGTGATCGTGACGCTGGCAGAGTTGCCGTTGACCACCAACGGCAAGCTCGACCGCGGCGCGCTGCCCGACCCGGAGTTCACCGTCGGTGGCGGCGAGAACCGGGCGCCGGAGACCGTCGAGCAGACGCTGCTGTGTGCGGCGTTCGCTCAGGTGCTCGGTGTCGAGTCGGTCGGGCTCGATGACAGCTTCTTCGACCTGGGTGGGCACTCGTTGCTGGCGGCTCGGCTGGTGTCGCGGATCCGGGCCACGCTGGGTGCCGAGGTTGAGATCCGTACGGTGTTCGAAGCGCCGACGGTGGCGCAGCTGGCCGTCCGGCTCGCGAGCGCCGGGTCGGAGCAGGCGCGGGTGGCGTTGCGGGCGGTCGAGCGGCCCGAGCGGATCCCGTTGTCGTTCGCGCAGCGGCGTTTGTGGTTCCTCGCCCAGCTCGAAGGGCCCAGCCCGACGTACAACCAGCCGCTGACGATCCGGCTGAGCGGGCCGCAGGATGTGGCCGCGCTCGATGCGGCGTTGCGCGACGTGATCGGCCGGCACGAGTCGCTGCGTACGGTGTTCCCGGCGGTCGACGGCGAGCCGTACCAGCGCATCCTCGACGCGGCCGGGCTGGACTGGCGCCTCGACGTGGTCGACGTACCCGCCGGCGAGCTGCCCCAGCGGGTGGCCGAGGCGTCGGCGTTCGCGTTCGACCTGACGAGTGAGGTGCCGATCCGGGCCCGGCTGTTCCGGGCGGACCCGGACGAGTGCGTGCTCGTCCTGCTCGTCCACCACATCGCGACCGACGGCTGGTCGATGGCGCCGCTGGGCCGCGACCTGGCGGCGGCGTACGCGGCCCGCAAGCGCGGCGAGGCCCCGGCGTGGGAGCCGCTGCCCGTGCAGTACGCCGACTACGCCATCTGGCAACGCGGTCTGTTCGGCGCGGAGGACGACCCGGACGGTCTGCCGGCCCGGCAGGTGGCGTACTGGCGGCAGGCCCTCGAGGGGGCGCCCGAGGAGCTCGCACTCCCGACCGACCGGCCGCGCCCCGCGGTGACTACGCATCGGGGTTATCGGGCGCCGCTGAACCTGCCGGCCGAGGTGCACGCCCGGCTCACGGCACTGGCCCAGGCCGAGGGTGTCACCACGTTCATGGTGCTGCAGGCGGCCCTGGCGGTCACCCTGTCGCGGCTCGGCGCCGGCACCGACATCCCGATCGGCTCGGCCGCGGCCGGCCGCACCGACGAGGCCCTGAACGACCTGGTCGGCTTCTTCGTCAACACCCTGGTCATCCGTACGGACCTGTCCGGCGACCCGGAGTTCCGGCAGGTCCTGGCGCGGGTCCGGGAGACGACGCTGGGTGCGCTGGCGAACCAGGACGTGCCGTTCGAGCGCCTCGTCGAGGAGCTCGCGCCGGCGCGATCCATGAGCCGGCACCCGCTGTTCCAGGTCATGCTCACCGTGCAGAACAACGAGCGCGCCGTCGCCGACCTGCCCGGAGCGCGCGCGGCCAACGCCGCTGACCTCACCGGCGACGACACGGTGGCGGCTCGCTTCGACCTCGAGGTGATGGTCGACGAGGCGTTCGACGAGCAGGGCCGGCCCGCCGGTCTGCGCGGGTTGCTGGTCGCCGCCACGGACCTGTTCGACGTCGCCTCGGCCCGGGCGCTGGCCGAGCGGCTGGCGCGGGTGCTGCGCGCGGTCGCGGCGGATCCGGGGCTTCGCGTACGGGCGGTGCCGGTGCTGGACGACGCCGAGCGCGACCTGGTGCTCCACCGCTGGAACGACGCGGCCGCCGACGTGGCGGTGGGCAGTGTCGTGGATGCGTTCGAGCGCCGGGTGGCGACGGATCCGGGCGCGGTGGCCGTGGTGGCGGACGGGGTTTCGCTGACCTATGCCGAGCTGGGGGAGCAGTCCGCGCGCATCGCCGGCTATCTGCAGGGTGTGGGTGCGGAGTCGGTGGTCGGCCTGTGCCTGCCGCGAGGCGCTCGGATGGTGGCCGCCATCCTGGGCGTGTGGAAGGCGGGGGCCGCGTATGTGCCCTTGGATCCGCAGCTGCCCGCGGAACGCCGGGAGGTCCTCGCCGCCGGGACGAGCCTGGTCCTGGACGAGCACACCCTGAATGAGGCGCTGCACAGCGATCCTGCGGCGCCGCGGCCGGTGTTCCCCGGCCAGCTGGCGTACGTGATCTACACGTCGGGGTCGACCGGTGTGCCCAAGGGCGTAGCGGTCTCGCACGGTTCGCTGAGGAACCTGGCCGCGGTGTTCGCGGTCGAGGCCGGTACCGGGTTCTTGCAGTTCGCCTCGTTCAGCTTCGACGCGTCCGTGCTCGACGTGGCCGTTGCGCTGACCTCGGGTGCGACGTTGGTGGTCGCCACCGACCGGGAGCGGCACGAGCCGTCGCTGCTGGCCCAGCTGCCGATCCAGGCGGCGAGCGTGGTGCCGTCGCTGCTGCGGGTGCTGGACCCGGCCGCGCTGCCGGGAGTGCGGCGGCTGCTGGTCGGTGCCGAGGCCATCGATGAGGCGACCGCGCGGGCCTGGGCGGACGGCCGGGAGCTGGTGAACACGTACGGTCCGACCGAGACCACCGTGATGGTCGCCTCCACCGTGGTCGACGCCGACCGGCAGGGTGCCGTGCCGTTCGGCCGCCCGATCGCCAACACCCGCCTGTTCGTGCTCGACGAGGCACTGCAACCGGTGCCGCCGGGCGTGGCCGGGGAGCTGTACGTCGCGGGTGTGCAGGTCGCGCGCGGGTATGTGGGCCTGCCCGGCATGACCGGTGAGCGGTTCGTAGCCTGCCCGTTCGGAGCGGGCGAGCGCATGTACCGCACGGGGGACCTGGCGAAGTGGACCGCCGATGGGCAGCTGGTGTTCGCGGGTCGCGCGGACGAGCAGGTGAAAGTTCGTGGGTTCCGGGTGGAGCCGGGTGAGATCGAGGTAGTGCTCGCCGGGCATCCGGATGTGGAGCAGGCGGTCGTGGTCGTTCGCGATGAGCGGCTGGTGGCTTACGTCGTGGGTTCGCGGGTCGATGGGTTGCGGGAGTTCGTCGCGCAGCGGTTGCCGGAGTACATGGTGCCGGCGGCGGTGGTCCCGCTGGCGGCCATCCCGCTGACGGCCAACGGGAAGGTGGATCGGTCCGCGCTGCCGGACCCGGAGTTCGGCGGCGAGATCGGCCGGGGTCCGTCGAGCGTGCAGGAAGAGCTGCTGTGTGGGGTGTTCGCGCAGGTGCTCGGGGTCGGGTCGGTGGGGGTGGACGACAGCTTCTTCGATCTGGGCGGGCATTCGCTGTTGGCGGTGCGGTTGATCTCACGGCTGCGGACGGTGCTCGGGGTCGAGGTGCCGCTGCGCGTGCTGTTCGAGGCGCCGACGGTGGCTGGGCTGGCTGCTCGGCTTGCCGGTTCCGGTGGTACGGGCGTGCGGGCGAGTCTGCGGGTGGCGCAGCGTCCGGAGCGGGTGCCGTTGTCGTTCGCGCAGCGGCGGCTGTGGTTCCTGGCCCAGCTGGAGGGCCCGAACGCCACCTACAACCAGCCGCTGATCCTCCGGCTGAGCGGGCAGCAGGACGTCGCCGCGCTGGATGCCGCGCTCCGCGATGTGATGGGCCGGCACGAGTCGCTGCGTACGGTCTTCCCGGCCGTCGACGGTGAGCCGTACCAGCGGATCCTCGACCCGGCCGAGCTCGACTGGGCGCTCGACGTGGTCGAGGTCGCCGAGGACGACCTGCCCGCCGCGGTGGCCGAGGTGTCCCGGTACGCCTTCGACTTCGCGGACCACGTACCTGTCAAGGCCTGGCTGTTCCGTCCCGCCGCGGACGAATACGTCCTGGTGCTGCTCGTTCACCACATCGCGACCGACGGCTGGTCGACCGTGCCGCTCGCCCGAGACCTCTTCACCGCGTATGCGGCGCGCAAGCAGGGCGAGGTCCCGGTGTGGCAGCCGCTTCCCGTGCAGTACGCCGACTACGCCATCTGGCAGCGCGAGCTCCTCGGCGACGAGTCCGATCCTGACAGCCTGTTGTCGCGGCAGGTCGCGTACTGGCGCGAGACCCTCGCCGGTGCGCCGGAGGAGTTGAGCCTTCCCGTGGACCGGCCGCGTCCCGCGGTGGCTTCACATCGGGGTCATCGGGCCTCTCTGCAGGTTCCGGCGGAGCTGCATCAGCGTCTCGTCGAGCTGGCCCGGGCCGAGGGCGTCACGACGTTCATGGTGTTGCAGGCTGCCCTGGCCGTGACGTTGTCCCGCCTCGGTGCCGGAACCGATATCCCGATCGGGTCAGGTGTGGCGGGGCGTGCCGATGAGGCGCTCAACGACCTGGTCGGGTTCTTCGTGAACTCGCTGGTGATCCGCACGGATCTGGCGGGTGAGCCGGACTTCCGTCAGGTCCTGGCGCGGGTACGGGAGACGACGCTCGGGGCGTTGGCGCATGCGGATGTGCCGTTCGAGCGCCTGGTCGAGGAGCTGGCGCCGTCGCGGTCGTTGTCGCGGCACCCGATCTACCAGGTCGTGCTGACGTTGCAGAACAACGAACGTGCCGCGGTGGAGCTCCCGGGTGCACGGTCCGCGGGCGTGTCCACGCTCGACGCGGTGGCGACCGGCGACATCGACGTGATGGCCGGCGAGGTGTTCGACGAGCGGGGCCGCCCGGCCGGAATCCGGCTCTCCCTCACGGTCGCCGCCGACCTGTTCGACGCGGCGACGGCCGACCGGCTCTCGGACTGGCTGGCACGCGTCCTGACGACGGTGGTCACGGAGCCCGCGTTGCCCGTGCACGCGGTGCCTCTGCTGACGGACCGCGAGCGCGAGCGCCTGCTCGTCCGTTGGAACGAGACTGCGGCCGAGGTCGAGGCCGGCAGTGTGGTGGAGCTGTTCGAGCGTCGGGTGGCGGCTGCGCCGGACGCTTTGGCGGTTCTGGCCGAGGGTGTGTTGCTGACCTATCGGGAGCTGGACGCCCGGGCGAACCAGCTCGCGGGTTATCTGCGCCGGTTCGGTGTGGGCGCAGAGTCGTTGGTGGCGGTCGCCGTGCCGCGCGGTGTGGATCTGGTGGTGTCGCTGCTGGGCGTGTTGAAGGCGGGCGCTGCTTACCTGCCGCTCGATGTCAAGCAGCCCGCCGAACGGATCGCGTTCATGATCGCTGACAGTAGGGCGATCGTGGTGCTGGGCACCGAGGAGGTGCTCGACGATCTTCCGTTGCGCGGTGTGCTGACGGTCGACATCGCGGATGTGGACGGGCCCGCGGACAGACCGGACGCGGTGGTGCGTCCGGACGGGCTTGCGTATGTGATTTACACGTCGGGTTCGACGGGTGTGCCGAAGGGTGTGGCGGTCACGCACCGCAGCGCGGTGAACCTGGTGTCTGCGCAAGCGACGCGGTTTGAGGTCGGTGGCGGCGACCGGGTGTTGCAGTTCGCGTCGCCGAGTTTCGACGCCGCGGTGTCGGAGGTGCTGGTCACGTGGTGTGCCGGTGCCGCGTTGGTGCTTGCGGACGCGGACCGGTTGTTGCCGGGCAACGGTCTGGTGGAGGTGTTGCGGGACTTCGAGGTGTCGCAGGTGACGTTGCCGCCTGCGGTGCTCGCGGTGCTGGAGCCCGAGGCATTGGGGTCGGTGCGGACGTTGGTGTCTGCTGGTGAGGCGTTGCCGCAAGCAGTGTTGTCGCGGTGGGCGACCGGCCGGCGGTTGATCAACGCGTATGGGCCGACGGAGACGACGGTGTGCGCGTCGATGTCGATGCCGCTCGCGTCCGGGGATGCCCCGGTGATCGGCCGGGCGATCAGCAACGGCCGGGTGTTCGTGTTGGACGGGGCGTTGCAGCCGGTTCCGGTCGGTGTTCCGGGTGACTTGTATGTGGCGGGTGTGCCGCTGGCGCGTGGTTATGTGGGTCGGGCCGCGCTGACGGGCGAGCGGTTCGTGGCGTGCCCGTTCGGGTCCGGGGCGCGGATGTACCGCACCGGTGACGTGGCCAAGTGGACTTCGGAAGGGCAGCTGGCCTACATCGGCCGGGCGGACGATCAGGTCAAGGTTCGTGGCTACCGGATCGAGCCGGGAGAGATCGAGGCGGTGCTCACCGGGCACCCCGCGGTGACGCAGGCGGCGGTCGTCGCCCGTGACGAGCGGCTGGTCGCCTATGTCGTGGGAGAACAGGCCGACGGGTTGCGGGAGCACCTTGCCCAGCGGCTCCCCGAGTACATGGTGCCGTCCGCGATCGTCACCCTGGCGGCTCTGCCCCTGACGGCCAACGGCAAGCTCGACCGAAAAGCGCTGCCCCTCCCGGACTTCGCCGCGTCCGGCACCGGAGCGGGCGTCGGCCGAGCGCCGGCCACAGTGCAGGAAGAGCTGTTGTGTGACGCCTTCGCGCAGATCCTGAATGTCGAGTCGGTCGGCGTGAACGACAGCTTCTTCGACCTGGGCGGGCACTCGCTGCTCGCGGCCAGGCTGGTGTCGCGGATCCGGGCCACGATGGGCGTGGATCTGGAGATTCGTACCCTGTTCGAAGCGCCAACGGTGGCCGGGCTGGCCCGCCATCTCGCCGATGCCGGGCAGGCCCGGACCGCGTTGCAAGCGGTCGAGCGGCCCGAGCGGGTCCCGTTGTCGTTCGCGCAGCGGCGGTTGTGGTTCCTGGCCCAGCTCGAAGGACCGAACCCGACCTACAACAGCCCGACCACCCTGCGGCTGCCCGATGACGTGGACGTCACGGCCCTCGAGACAGCGGTACGGGACGTGCTGGGCCGGCACGAGTCCCTGCGTACCGTGTTCCCGGCGGCCGACGGTGAGCCGTACCAGCGGATCCTCGATCCGGCCGGGCTCGACGCGCGGATCCCCGTCGTCGACGTCGACGGTGACGCCCTGCCCGATGCGGTGGCCGAAGCCTCGCGGTACGCGTTCGACCTGGAGCGGGAGATCCCGGTCCGGACCTGGCTGTTCCGCTCCGGATCCGGCGAGCGCGTGCTGCTGGTGCTGCTGCACCACATCGCCACCGACGGCTGGTCCACCGGGCCGCTGAGCCGGGACCTGCTGACGGCGTACGCGGCCCGCAAGCAGGGGCAGGCCCCGGTGTGGGAGCCGCTGCCGGTGCAGTACGCCGACTACGCCATCTGGCAGCGGGACCTGCTCGGCGCGGAGGACGACCCGGACAGTCTGCTGTCCCGCCAGGTGGCCTACTGGCGGGAAGCGCTCGCGGGCGCCCCGGAGGAACTGAGCCTGCCGGTCGACCGGCCGCGCCCTCCGGCGGCACGGCACCTCGGACACCGGGCGCCGCTGGTGGTCCCGGCCGAGGTGCACGAGCGGCTGGTTGAGCTGGCCCGGGCCGAGGGTGTCACCACGTTCATGGTCCTGCAGGCCGCGGTCGCGGTCCTGCTGTCGCGGCTCGGTGCCGGCACGGACGTCCCGATCGGGTCGGTCGTGGCGGGCCGGTCCGACGAGGCCCTCGACGACCTGGTCGGCTTCTTCGTCAACACGCTGGTCATCCGCACGGACCTGGCGGGCGACCCGGAGTTCCGGGACGTGCTCGCCCGGGTGCGGGAGACGACGCTCGGCGCCCTGGCGCATCAGGACGTGCCGTTCGAGCGCCTGGTCGAGGAGCTCGCCCCTTCGCGGTCGCTGGCGCGGCACCCGCTGTTCCAGGTGATGCTCGCCGTACAGAACAACGAGGGCGCCGCCGAGACGCCGGCCGGACGCACCACCCTGGGTCCCGCCCGGTTCGACCTGGACATCAACGTCACCGAGGCGTTCGGGGAGGACGGCCGCCCGGCCGGGCTGCGCGGCTTCGTGCTGGCCGACGCCGACCTGTTCGACGCCGCCTCGGCCGAGACCTGGGTGCGGCGGCTCGTCCAGGTGCTGGCGGCCGTGACCGCCTCCCCGCGGATGCGCGTCGGCGCGGTGCCGGTGTTGAGCCCGGCGGAGCGGGAGCAGGCGCTGCACGAGTGGCACATCCCCCTCGCCGGCGTACCCGAGGTGACGCTCCCGGAGCTCTTCGAGCGGCAGGCAGCGGCCGCCCCCGAGGCGGTGGCGGTGGTGGCCGGCGACGTGTCGCTGACCTACGGGGAGCTCGACCGGCGGGCGAACCGCCTGGCGCGCCACCTGGCCGACTCCGGCGTGACCGCCGGATCGCTGGTCGCGGTGATGATGGAGCGCGGCGCCGAGGTGGTCATCGCCCTGCTGGCGGTGCTGAAGGCCGGCGCCGGCTACGTGCCGGTCGACCCGCGGACTCCCGCGCAGCGCGTCGGCGTGGTGCTGTCCGACGCGGCGGTGTCGGCGGTGCTGACGTCCGCCTCGTGCGAGGCGCTGATCCCGGAGAGCCCCGCGCCCGTCGTGGTGTTCGAAAGGTCGGCGGGCCGGTCGGACGCGCCGGTGTCGACGGTGACGCTGCCGGACCAGGCGGCGTACGTGATCTACACATCCGGCTCGACCGGTACGCCCAAGGGCGTCGTCGTGACCCACCGCAACGTGGTGACCCTGCTGACCGCGCTGGCCGACAAGTTCGAGCCGGGCGACGTGTGGACCTGTTTCCACTCGTTCGCGTTCGACTTCTCGGTGTGGGAGTTGTGGGGTGCGCTGCTGCACGGTGCTCGGGTGGTGGTGGTGCCGTTCGAGGTGTCGCGTAGCCCGCAGGAGTTCGCGGCGTTGTTGGCGCGGGAGCGGGTGACGGTGCTGAGCCAGACGCCGTCGGCGTTCTACCAGCTGCCGTCGTTGCCGGCATCGGTGCGGTTGGTCGTGTTCGGTGGTGAGGCGTTGGAGCCCTCCCGCGTCTCGGGCCGGCTGTCCAAGGGCGGCCTGCAACTGGTCAACATGTACGGCATCACCGAGACCACGGTGCATTCGACGCAGTGGCAGCTCACCGGTGGCGAGACGGGCAGTGTGGTGGGTCGTGGCCTGCCGGGCACGCGGATGCTGGTGCTCGACGGCCGGTTGCAGCCCGTGCCGCCCGGCGTCGTCGGCGATGTCTACGTGGCCGGGCCGCAGGTGTCGCGCGGGTATCTGGGCCGTCCGGGGCTGACCGGTGAGCGGTTCGTGGCGTGCCCGTACGGATCCGGGGAGCGGATGTACCGCTCGGGGGATCTGGCGAAGTGGACCGGGGACGGGCAGTTGGTGTTCCTGGGCCGCGCGGATGACCAGGTGAAGATCAGGGGCTTCCGGATCGAGCCGGGTGAGATCGAGGCGGTGCTCATCGCACACCCGGCCGTCGCTCAGGCGGCGGTGGTCGCCCGCGACGACCGGCTGGTCGCCTATGTGGTCCCGGCCGATGAGACGGTGCCGGACCTGCGCGAGTTCGCCGCCGAGCGGCTGCCGGGATACATGGTGCCCGCGGCGGTGGTCAGGCTGCCGGTGCTGCCGCTGACGGTGAACGGCAAGCTGGATCGCAAGGCCCTGCCCGAACCCGAATACGCCGGAGCCGACAGCCGGGGCCCGGCGACGGTGCAGGAAGAACTGCTGTGCGGCGTGTTCGCGCAGGTCCTCGGCGTCGACACGGTCGGCGTCGACGACAGCTTCTTCGACCTCGGCGGCCACTCGCTGCTCGCCGTACGGCTGATCTCCCGGATCCGTGCGGTGCTCGGCGTCGAACTGCCGCTGCGCGTGCTGTTCGAGGCGCCGACGGCAGCGAGGCTGGCGGCGCGACTGACCGGATCCGCGGACCACCACGTGCGTACGGGTCTCCGAGCGGTCGAGCGTCCCGAACGGGTGCCGCTGTCGTTCGCGCAACGCCGGCTGTGGATCCTCGACCAGCTGGAAGGGCCGAGCCCGACGTACAACCTGCCGCTGATCCTCGGGCTGGACCCGCACGTGGACGCCGGCGCCCTGGACGCGGCGCTGCGGGACGTGATCGGCCGGCACGAGTCGCTGCGCACGGTGTTCCCGGCGGTCGACGACGAGCCGTACCAGCGGATCCTCGACTTCGAGCTGGACTGGCACCTGCGGCCGGTCGAGGTTGCCGCGCACGAGATGGGCGCGGCGGTGACCGAAGCGGCCGGGCACCCCTTCGACCTGTCCGACGAGCCGCCGGTCCGCGCATGGCTGTTCCGCACCGGCGCGGAGACGTGCGTGCTGGTGCTGCTCGTCCACCACATCGCTACCGACGGCTGGTCCATGGGCCCGCTGGCGCGCGACCTGTCGACCGCGTACGCGGCACGCTCGCGCGGCCAGGCACCGGACTGGGAACCGCTGCCCGTGCAGTACGCCGACTACGCCATCTGGCAGCGGGAACTGCTCGGAGCGGAGGACGACCCGGACAGCTTGCTCGCCCAGCAGGTGGCGTACTGGCACCGCACGCTGGACGGCGCGCCGCAGGAACTCGCACTGCCGGTGGACCGGCCGCGTCCGGCGGAGGCGAGCCACCGCGGTCATCGGGTGCCGGTCGCGGTGCCCGCAGAGGTGCACCAGCGGCTCGTCGACCTGGCCCGCGCGGAGGGCGTCACCGCCTTCATGGTGGTGCAGGCAGCCGTGGCGGTGCTGCTGTCGCGGCTCGGCGCCGGCACGGACATCCCGATCGGTTCCGCGGTGGCCGGCCGCACCGACGAGTCCCTCAACGAGCTCGTCGGGTTCTTCGTCAACACGCTGGTGATCCGCACCGACCTGTCGGGCGACCCGGAGTTCCTGCAGCTTCTGACCCGGGTCCGCGAGACGACGCTGGGCGCGCTGGGGCACCAGGACGTGCCGTTCGAGCGGCTCGTCGAGGACCTGGCGCCGGCCCGGTCGCTGGCCCGCCACCCGCTGTTCCAGGTCATGCTCACCTTCCAGAACACCGAGCACGCCGTCGTGGACCTGCCGGTCGAAGCGTCGCACCTCGCGGAGGCGATGCCGGCGCCGGCGAAGTACGACCTGCACGTGACCGTGGGCGAGGTGTTCGACCGGGCCGGCCGTCCGGCGGGTCTGCGCGGTTCGCTCACCGCGCCGATGGATCTCTTCGACGAAGGTACGGCGCACCGCCTGGCCGACTGGCTGGTGCGGGTCCTGGACGTGGTGACCGCTGCACCGGAGGTTCGCCTCCACGCGGTGCCGGTGCTCGACGCCGCCGAGCGGGAGCTGGTGCTGCACGGCTGGAACGACACGGCGGCCGAGGTGCCGGCGTCGAGCGTGCTGGAACTGTTCGAGCGTCAGGTGGCGGCGTCGCCGGAGGCGGTGGCGCTGGTCGCCGGTGACGTGTCGCTGACCTATGCGGAGCTGTCCGCGCGGGCGGATGGCATCGCCGGCCACCTTCTGGCCTCCGGGGTGGAGGCGGAGTCGGTTGTCGGGTTGGCGCTGCCGCCCGGTGTGGAGACGATCGCGGCGATCCTGGGCGTGTGGAAGGCGGGTGCGGCGTATCTGCCGCTGGATCCTGCTCTGCCCGCGGAGCGGTTGGAGTTCTTGATCGCCGACAGCGGTGCCCGGATCGTGCTCACCGAAGAGGTCCAGGCGGCGGCCGTGGTCCTGCCCTCGGTGGCGGCGTCGCAGCTGGCCTACGTGATCTACACGTCCGGCTCGACGGGTGTGCCCAAGGGTGTGGCGGTCACGCACGAGGCGCTGGCCAACTATGTCGTCTCGGTGTCGCAGCGGTTGGGTTGGAGTTCGCCGGGGATGCGGTATGCGTTGTTGCAGCCGCAGGTCACCGACCTCGGCAACACTGTGCTGTTCTCCGCGCTGGCCACCGGTGGTCAGGTCCACATCCTCGGCCCGGACATGGTCGTCGACGCTGAAGCGGTCGCCTCCTACCTGGACTGTGAGCGCATTGATGCGGTGAAGGTGGTGCCGTCGCACGTGATGGCGCTGGGCGCTTTACGTCCGCGGCATTCGCTGGTGCTTGGTGGTGAGGCGGCTCCGGTGGGCCTGGTGGAGGAGCTGGCCGCCGGCGGGTTGCGGGTGTTCAACCATTACGGGCCGACCGAGACGACGGTCGGCGTGGCCACGACTGAGGTGACGGGTGGGGTCATCCCGGTTGGGCGGCCGTTGGCCAACACCCGTCTGTTCGTGTTGGACGATGCGTTGCAGCCGGTGCCGCCGGGTGTGACGGGTGAGTTGTATGTCGCGGGTGTGCAGGTGGCGCGCGGGTATGTGGGCCGGCCTGGGCTGACCGCGGACCGCTTCGTGGCATGCCCCTACGCGGTCGGTGAACGCATGTATCGCACCGGTGACCTGGCGAAGTGGACCGCGGATGGGCAGGTGATGTTTGCCGGGCGCGCCGATGACCAGGTGAAGGTGCGGGGGTATCGGGTCGAGCCGGGTGAGGTGCAGGCCGTGCTGACCGCGCATCCGGCGGTGGCGCAGGCGGCGGTGATCGCCCGGGAGGACCGGCTGGTCGCGTATGTGGTCGCGTCGCAGACCGCTGGGTTGCGTGAGTTTGTGGCCGAGCGGTTGCCGGAGTACATGGTGCCGTCCGCGGTGGTCGCGCTGGAGGCGTTGCCGTTGACGGCCAACGGCAAGTTGGATCGGGCGGCGTTGCCGGCGGTGGAAGAGCGGGTGGCTAGTGCTGAGCCGGTGAATGAGACGGAGGTGTTGCTGGCGGGGATCTTCGCGGAGGTGCTCGGGCGGGAGTCGGTCGGGCGTGAGGACAACTTCTTCGAGCTCGGTGGGCACTCGTTGCTGGCGATCCGGTTGTTGTCGCGGATCCGGGCGCGGCTCGGCGCCGAGGTGAAGATCCGGATGCTCTTCGAGGGGCCGACAGTGGCCGCGCTCGCGGCGAGGCTGGCGAGCACCGACACGAGCCCGGCCCGGGCCGCTCTGCGCGGCAGGGT
This sequence comes from Actinoplanes sp. NPDC049548, assembly GCF_040676695.1. Lineage (NCBI taxonomy): Bacteria > Bacillati > Actinomycetota > Actinomycetes > Micromonosporales > Micromonosporaceae > Actinoplanes > Actinoplanes sp. NPDC049548. The sequence goes on along the minus strand of NZ_JBFAPM010000016.1, from coordinate 61,287 downwards.
ACGGCCGGAGCGAGTGCCGCTGTCCTTCGCGCAGCAGCGGTTGTGGTTCCTCGGCGAGCTGTCGGGACCCAGCTCGACGTACAACTCCCCGGTCGTCGTGCGGCTCGACGCCGGCGTGAACGTGCCCGCTTTCGGCGCCGCGCTGCGAGACGTCATCGGACGCCACGAGTCGCTGCGGACGATGATCCCGGCGGTCGACGGTGAGCCGTACCAGCGCATCCTCGACCCCGACGAGCTGGACTGGCGCCTCGAGGTGGTCGAGGTCGCGGCCGGCGAGCTGGCCGGTGCGGTGGCCGAGGCTTCGGCGTACGCGTTCGACCTGGCGCGTGAGGTGCCGATCCGGGCATGGCTGTTCCAGCCCGGTACGGCCGAGCCGACGCTGGTGCTGCTGCTGCACCACATCGCGACCGACGGCTGGTCGACCGGTCCGCTGGCCCGGGACCTGTCCGTCGCGTACGCGGCGCGGCTGCGTGGCGAGGCACCCGGCTGGGCACCGCTGCCCGTGCAGTACGCCGACTACGCCCTCTGGCAGCGCGACGTCCTGGGCGACGAATCCGACCCGGACAGCGTGCTGGCGAAGCAGGTCGGCTACTGGCGGCAGGCCCTGGAAGGGGCACCCGAGGAACTCGCACTGCCGGTGGACCGGCCGCGGCCGCCCGCCTCGGGCCACCGCGGGCACCGGGTCGCGCTGCACGTTCCCGAGTCCGTGCACCGGCAGGTGGTGGACCTGGCCCGGGCCGAGGACGTCACCGTCTTCATGGTGCTGCAGGCCGCGCTGGCCGTGACGTTGTCGCGGCTCGGCGCCGGCACGGACATCCCGATCGGCTCCGCGGTGGCCGGTCGTTCCGACGAGGCGCTCAACGACCTGGTCGGGTTCTTCGTCAACACGCTGGTGATCCGTACGGATCTGGCGGGTGACCCGGACTTCCGGCAGGTTCTGGCGCGGGTGCGGGAGACGACGCTGGGTGCGCTGGCGAACCAAGACGTGCCGTTCGAGCGGCTGGTCGAGGAGCTGGCGCCGTCGCGGTCGCTGGCGCGGCACCCGTTGTTCCAGGTGATGCTCACCGTGCAGAACAACGAGCGTGCCGTCGCGGATCTGCCCGGGGCGAGGACCGCGGGCGTCGCGGAGCTCGTGGCCGACGGGACGGTCGCGGCCCGCTTCGATCTGGAGGTGACCGTCGGCGAGGCGTTCGACGAGCAGGGCCGCCCGGCCGGCTTGCGGGGTTCGCTCACCGCCAGCACCGACCTGTTCGACACGGACTCGGTAGCCGTGCTCGCCGAACGGCTCGTACGGGTGCTGCGGACGGCGGCAGCAAGCCCGTACCTGCCCGTGCGGGCGGTGCCGGTGCTCGACGACGCCGAGCGGGAGCTGGTGCTTCACGGCTGGAATGACACCGCTGCCGAGTTTGCCGCCTGCAGCGTCGTCGAGTCGTTCGAGCGCCGAGTCGCTACGGATCCGGGTGCGGTGGCGGTGCTCGCCGACGGGGTCTCGCTGACGTATGCCGAGCTGGGAGAGCAGGCGGCGCGGATCGCGGGGTTCCTCCGCGGTGCCGGTGTGGGCGCGGAGTCGGTGGTGGGACTGCGTCTGCCGCGTGGCGTGGAAACGGTGGCCGGAATCCTGGGTGTGTGGATGGCCGGAGCGGCCTATGTCCCGCTGGATCCGCAGCTGCCCGCCGAACGCCTGGAAACACTGGCCGCGGACGCGAGCCTCGTCCTCGACGAGGACGGCATCGAAGCCGCGTTGCACAGCGATCCGGTGATGTCGGTGCCGGTGCTGCCCGGGCAGTTGGCGTACGTGATCTACACGTCGGGGTCGACGGGTGTGCCCAAGGGAGTAGCCGTCTCGCATGCTTCGCTGAGCAACCTGGCGGCGGTCTTCGCGGTCGGTGCCGGGGTCGGGTTCCTGCAGTTCGCGTCGTTCAGTTTCGACGCGTCGGTGCTTGATGTGGCGGTGGCGCTGAGTGCGGGTGCGACATTGGTGGTGGCTTCGGAGCGGGAGCGGCAGGAGCCGTCGCTGCTGTCCGGCTTGCCGATTCAGGCCGCGAGTGTGGTGCCGTCGCTGCTTCGCGTGCTTGACCCGTCGGACCTGACGGACGTACGGAGGCTGCTGGTCGGTGCCGAGGCCATCGACGAGGCGACCGCAAGGGTGTGGGCGCGGGGCCGGGAGCTGGTCAACACCTACGGGCCGACCGAGACCACGGTGATGGTCGCCTCCGGCGTGGTCGACGCGGATCGGGAGGGTGCCGTCCCGTTCGGGCGGCCCATCGCCAACACCCGCCTGTTCGTGCTCGACGAGTTCCTGCAGCCGGTGCCGCCCGGCGTGGCGGGCGAGCTGTATGTCACGGGTGTGCAGGTGGCTCGCGGCTATGTGGGCCGTCCCGCGCTGACGGGTGAGCGGTTCGTGGCGTGTCCCTATGCGGCTGGGCAGCGCATGTACCGCACCGGCGACCTGGCCAAGTGGACCGTCGACGGGCAGCTGGTGTTCGCGGGGCGTGCGGACGAGCAGGTGAAGGTTCGCGGGTTCCGGGTGGAGCCGGGGGAGATCGAGGCGGTTCTGCTGGCCCGTCCTGAGGTGGCCGAGGCGGTTGTCATCGTGCGCGACGAGCGGCTGGTGGCTTACGTGGTGGCGTCGCAGGCCGACGGGTTGCGGGAGTTCGTCGCGCAGCGGTTGCCGGAGTACATGGTGCCGGCGGCGGTGGTTCCGCTGGCGGCCATTCCGTTGACGCGCAACGGGAAGGTGGATCGACGGGCGCTGCCTGCCCCCGATTTCGGCGGCGCCGACGGCCGGGGACCGGCGACCGTGCAGGAAGAGCTGCTGTGCGGGGCGTTCGCGCAGGTGCTCGGTGTGGAGTCGGTGGGGCTGGACGACAGCTTCTTCGACCTGGGCGGGCATTCGCTGCTCGCGGTCCGGCTGGCGTCGCGGATCCGGGCCATGCTCGGCGTCGAGGTCGCGATCCGCACCCTGTTCGAGGCGCCGACCGTGGCCGCCCTCGCCGCCCGGTTGGCCGGCAGCACCGGCGAAGAGACGCGGGTGGCGTTGCGAACGGTGCAGCGGCCGGAGCGGGTGCCGCTGTCGTTCGCGCAGCGCCGGCTGTGGTTCGTCGGGCAGCTGGAAGGCCCGGCGCCGACGTACAACATGCCGACCGTGGTCCGGTTGCCCGGCGACGTCGACGTGGCCGCCCTGGACGCGGCGTTGCGGGACGTCATCGGCCGGCACGAGCCGCTGCGGACGGTGTTCGAGGTCGCCGACGGTGAGCCGTACCAGCGGATTCTCGACCTCGCGGAGCTGGACTGGCACCTCGACGTCGTCGACGTCGCAGCCGGCGAGCTGCCGCGGAAGGTGGCCGAGGCTCGCAGCTACGCGTTCGACCTGGCGCGGGAGGCGCCGATCCGGGCCTGGCTGTTCCGCACCGGCGGGGACGGGCAGGTGCTGATGCTCTTGCTGCACCACATCGCCAGCGACGGCTGGTCCTCGGAGCCGCTGAGCCGCGACGTGTCGGCCGCCTACGCGGCCCGTTCCCGGGGCGAAGCACCCGAGTGGGCGCCGTTGCCGGTGCAGTACGCCGACTACGCGATCTGGCAGCGGGACCTGCTCGGCGACGAGAGCGACCCGGACAGCCTCCTGTCGCGGCAGGTCACCTACTGGCGGGAGACGCTCGCGGGTGCTCCCGAGGAGTTGAGCTTGCCGACTGATCGGCCGCGGCCGGTGGTGGCCAGTCATCGGGGTCACACGGTGCCGTGGCGGGTTCCTGCGGAGGTGCATCGCCGGGTCGCCGTGCTGGCGCGTGATGAGGGCGTCACGGTGGTGATGGTGTTGCAGGCGGCGTTGATGGTGCTGTTGTCGCGGCTGGGTGCGGGTACCGATGTGCCGATCGGTTCGCCGACGGCGGGGCGTACGGATGAGGCTCTGGATGATCTGGTTGGTTGTTTCGTCAATATGTTGGTGATCCGGGCGGATCTGTCGGGGGATCCGGAGTTCCGGCGGGTGCTGGGTCGGGTGCGTGAGGCGAGTCTGGGTGCGATGGCGCATCAGGATGTGCCGTTCGAGCGGTTGGTGGAGGAGTTGGCGCCGTCGCGGTCGATGGCGCGGCATCCGTTGGTGCAGGTCGTGATGACCGACACCGGCCGCACCAGGGATACGACGGCCGGCTCCGCGGAGCTCGACGACCCGGCGCAGACGATGGTCAAGTTCGACCTCTACGTGCCCGTCAACGAGCTGTTCGACGAGCAGGGCGGCCCGGCCGGGATCCGCGGTGCGGTGACGGTGGCCGCGGACCTGTTCGACGCCGCGACGGCGGAGCGCGCGGCCGGTTGGTTCGTGCGGGTGCTGTCGGCAGTCACCGACGATCCCGGCGTACGGCTGCACGAAGTGCCCGTGGCAGACGACGCCGAACGGGATCTGGTGCTGCACCGGTGGAACGACACCGCGACCGAGGCGCCGGACTCCAGTGTGGTCGGGCTCTTCGAACGGCAGGCCGCACTCGCTCCGGACGCCGTGGCGCTGGTGGCCGATGGCGTGCCGGTGACGTATGCGGAGTTGGATGCTCGGGCGAGCCGGCTGGCGCGGTACTTGAGTCGTAGCGGTGTGGGTGCGGAGTCGGTGGTCGGGCTGTGCTTGCCGCGGGGTGAGCAGATGGTCGCGGCGATTCTGGGGGTGTGGAAGGCCGGGGCGGCGTATCTGCCGGTGGATCAGAAGATGCCGGTGGAGCGGATCGCGTTCCTGCTGGCGGACAGCCGTGCGTCGCTGCTGGTCGGTGATCAGGACGTGTTGGACGACCTGCCGGCGGGCCGGGTCCGGATGATCGCGGTCGATGACCCGATGGTGCTGGCCCACCCGGACTCGACGCTGGTGGCGCCGCCGCTGGCAGCCGACCGGCTGGCTTACGTGATTTACACGTCCGGGTCGACGGGTGTGCCCAAGGGCGTGGCCGTCACTCAGGGGTCGCTGGCCAACTATGTCGTCTCGGTGTCGCAGCGGTTGGGTTGGAGTTCGCCGGGGATGCGGTATGCGTTGTTGCAGCCGCAGGTGACCGACCTGGGTAACACGGTGTTGTTCGCGGCGCTGGCCACTGGTGGTCAGGTGCACGTTCTTGACTCGGACATGGTCGTGGACGCTGAGGCGGTCGGCGCGTATCTGGACCGTGAGCGCATTGATGCGGTGAAGGTGGTGCCGTCGCACGTGATGGCGCTTGGCGGTTTGCGTCCGAGGCGTTCGTTGGTGCTTGGTGGTGAGGCGGCTCCGGCGGGCCTGGTGGAGGAGCTGGCCGCCGACGGGTTGCGGGTGTTCAACCATTACGGGCCGACCGAGACCACGGTCGGCGTGGCCACGACTGAGGTGACGGGTGGCGTCATCCCGGTCGGGCGACCCTTGGCGAACACCCGTCTGTTCGTGTTGGACGATGCGTTGCAGCCGGTGCCGCCGGGTGTGACCGGTGAGCTGTATGTAGCCGGTGCGCAGGTCGCACGCGGCTATGTCAGCCGTCCCGGGCTGACCGCGCAGCGGTTCACAGCGTGCCCGTGGGGCGGGCGGATGTACCGTACCGGCGACCTCGCCAAGTGGACCGCCGACGGACAGGTCGTCTTCGCCGGCCGCGCGGACGACCAGGTGAAGGTGCGCGGGTACCGGATCGAGCCCGGCGAGGTGCAGGCCGTGCTCACCGCCCACCCAGCGGTGACGCAGGCCGCCGTCATCGCACGGGACGACCGGTTGATCGCCTACGTCGTCGCCTCCGACACCGACGGCTTGCGCGAGTACGTCGCCGAGCGGCTGCCGGAGTACATGGTGCCGGCCACCGTCGTCGCGCTGGACGCCCTGCCGTTGACCGGCAACGGCAAGCTCGACCGCAAGGCGCTGCCCGAGCCGGACTACGCCGCGGCCGCTGCCGCCACGAAACGAGCGCCCGGCACCCCCGAGGAAGCCGCTCTCTGCGACGCCTTCGGCCACGTCCTCGGCCTCGACGAGGTCGGTGCCGACGACAACTTCTTCGACCTCGGCGGGCACTCCCTGCTCGCCGTCCGCCTCGTCTCGCGCATCCGGGCCGCCCTCGGCGTCGATGTCGAGATCCGCACCGTGTTCGAGGCGCCCACGCCGGCTCTGCTCGCGGAGAGGCTCGGCACCCGCAAGACAGCTCGACCGACGTTGCGCCCGATGCGTAAGGAGACCAACTGATGATCCCGTTGTCGTTCGCGCAGCGTCGGCTGTGGTTCCTCAGCCGGCTGGAGGGGCCCAACCCCACCTACAACCTGCCCCAGACCGTCCGGCTCAGCGGCGACCTCGACGTCGCGGCCCTCGGCCTGGCGCTGCGCGACGTGCTGGAGCGCCACGAGTCGCTGCGGACCGTGTTCGCGGTCGCCGACGGCGAGCCGTACCAGCGGATCCTCGCGCCGGACGAGCTGGACTGGGAGCTCGAGGTGCGGCAGGTGCCGGCGGCGGAGCTGGGCGCGGCCATCGACGAGGCGGCCTGGTACGCGTTCGACCTGGCGGCCGAGATCCCCATCCGCACGACGCTGTTCCGGACGCCGGCGGACGAGGACGGGCCGGGGGAGAACATCCTGCTGCTGGTGGTGCACCACATCGCCGGCGACGGCTGGTCGTGGGCGCCGCTGAGCCGGGACCTGTCGACCGCGTACGCCGCGCGCGCCCGCGGCGAGGCCCCGGGCTGGACCCCGCTGCCGGTGCAGTACGCCGACTACACGCTCTGGCAGCGCGAGCTCCTCGGCGACGAGGCGGACCCGGCGAGCCTGCTGCGGACCCAGGTGGACTACTGGCGGCGGACCCTCGCCGGGGTCCCCGAGGAGCTGAGCCTTCCGGTGGACCGTCCCCGGCCGCCCGCGGCCAGCTACCGCGGCCGCCGGGTCACGCTGTCCGCGCCCGCCGACGTGCACCGGCGGCTCGCCCGCCTCGCCCGGCAGGAGGGCGCGAGCCCCTTCATGGTGTTGCAGGCCGCGCTGGCGGTGCTGCTGTCCCGGCTCGGCGGCGGCACCGACATCCCGATCGGCGCGCCGGTGGCGGGCCGCACCGACGAGGGCCTCAGCGACCTCGTCGGGTTCTTCGTCAACACCCTCGTCATCCGGACGGACCTCTCCGGCGACCCGTCGTTCCGGCAGGTGCTGCGGCGCGTGCGGGAGGCGAGCTTCGGCGCGTTCGAGCACCAGGACGTGCCGTTCGAGCGGCTCGTGGAAGAGCTTGCCCCGGCCCGGTCGCTGGCCCGGCACCCGCTGTTCCAGGTGCTGCTGACCGTCCAGAACAACCAGCGCGGCACGCTCGAGATGCCGGGCCTGCGTACCGGTGGAGGGCGGGCGGGTGACCAGCGCGAGCCGATGGTCCCGGCCCGCTTCGATCTCGACGTGTCCGTGCGGGAGCTGTTCGACGAGCGGGGACGACCGGCCGGGCTGCGCGGCTCGATGACCGCCGCCGCAGACCTGTTCGACCTCGACTCGGTGGAGGCACTGGCGGAGCGGTGGGTGCGCGTGCTCGCGGCGGTGGTCGCCGAGCCGGATGTTCCCGTACGCGCCGTGCCGGTGCTGGACGACGCCGAGCGGGAGCAGGTGCTGCACGGCTGGAACGCCACGGCCGCCGAGGTTCCGCCCGACAGCGTCGTCGACCTGTTCGAGCGTCACGTGCTGGCCCGCCCGGACGCGGCGGCGGTGCTCGCCGACGGGCAGTCGCTGACCTACGCCGAGCTCGCCGGTCAGGCGGACCGGATCGCCGGGTATCTGCGCGGCGCGGGTGTGGGCGCGGAGTCGGTGGTCGGCCTGTGCCTGCCGCGCGGCGCGCGGATGGTGGCCGCGATCCTGGGTGTGTGGAAGGCGGGTGCTGCCTACGTACCGTTGGATCCGCAGTTGCCGGCCGACCGCCTGGAGTTCCTGATCGCCGACAGCGGGGCCGGCCTGGTCCTGGCCGACGGTGCGCAGCGGCTGGCGGTGTCGGTGGTGGCCGTCGACGAGGCGCTGGCGGCCGCCCCCGCCGGTCCGGTGCCGGTGCTGCCGGGCCAGCTGGCCTACGTCATCTACACGTCCGGGTCGACCGGTGTGCCCAAGGGCGTGGCCGTCTCGCACGGCTCGCTGGCGAACCTGGCCGCGGTCTTCGCCGTGGAACCCGGCGTCGGGGTGCTGCAGTTCGCGTCGTTCAGCTTCGACGCCTCGGTGCTCGACGTGGCCGTGGCGCTGACCTCGGGCGCCACGCTGGTGATCGCGGCCGAGCGGGAGCGGCAGGAGCCCGGTCTGCTGGCCGGGCTGCCGGTCCAGGCGGCGAGCGTGGTGCCGTCGCTGCTGCGGGTGCTCGACCCGTCGGATCTGACCGACGTGCGCCGGCTGCTGGTCGGCGCGGAAGCCATCGACGAGGCGACGGCGCGGGCCTGGGCGCAGGGCCGCGAGCTGGTCAACACGTACGGTCCGACGGAGGCGACCGTGATGGTGGCCTCCGGCGTCGTGGAGGCGGACCGGGCCGGCGCCGTGCCGTTCGGCCGTCCGGTCGCCAACACCAGCCTCTTCGTGCTCGACGACGCGTTGCAGCCGGTGCCGCCCGGCGTCGTGGGCGAGCTGTACGTGGCCGGCGTCCAGGTGGCGCGCGGATACGCCGGCCGGTCCGGGCTGACCGGCGAACGGTTCGTGGCCTGCCCGTACGCGGCCGGGAAGCGGATGTACCGCACCGGCGACCGGGTGAAGTGGACCTCCGACGGGCAGCTGGTGTTCGCCGGGCGCGCCGACGAGCAGGTCAAGATCCGCGGGTTCCGGGTGGAGCCGGGCGAGGTCGAGGCGGTCCTCGCGGGGCATCCGGCGGTGGCGCAGGCGGTGGTGATCGTCCGCGACGAGCGGCTGGTGGCTTACGTGGTGCCGGCGGGTGACACGGTGCCGGACCTGCGGGAGTTCGCCGCCGAGCGGCTGCCGGAGTACATGGTGCCCGCCGCGGTGGTGACGCTGGCGGCCATTCCGCTGACGGCCAACGGGAAGCTGGACCGGTCGGCGCTGCCGGCTCCGGAGTACGCCGGCACCCGCAGCCGGGGGCCGGAGACGATTCAGGAGGAGATCCTCTGCCGGGTCTTCGCGGAGGTGCTGGGTCGCGAGTCGGTCGGCGTCGACGACAACTTCTTCGAGCTCGGCGGGCACTCACTGCTGGCGGTGACGCTGGTGGAGCGCCTGCGGGCGGCGGGCGTCTCCGTGCCCGTACGCGCCCTGTTCGAGTCGCCGACGCCCGCCGGTCTGGCCGGCCGTACGGCACCGGACGCCGTGCCGGTGCCCGAGAACGCCATCCCCGAGGGCGCGCAGCACATCACGCCGGAGATGCTGCCGATGGTGTCGCTGACGCAGCCCGAGATCGACCGGGTGGTGGCGGCCGTCGAGGGCGGCGCGGCGAACGTTGCGGACATGTATCCGCTGGCGCCGCTGCAGGAGGGCCTGCTCTTCCACCACCTGCTCGCCGCCGGTGGCGCCGACGCGTACGTGACGATGCGGGTGCTCGAGTTCGACTCGCGCGAACGGCTGGACGCGTTCGTGACCGCGTTGCAGCTCGTCGTCGACCGGCACGACATTCTGCGTACGGCGGTGGTGTGGGAGGGGTTGTCCGAGCCGGTTCAGGTCGTGTGGCGGCGCGCGCGGGTGTCGGTGAGCGAGGTGGAGCCGGTCGGCCCGGGTGCCGGCCGGTTCGGTGAGCTGATCGCGGCCGTCGGGTCCGGGATGGACCTCGGCCGGGCACCGCTGATGGATCTGCACGTCGCCGAGGCCGGCGACGGGCGCCTGCTGGGCCTGGTCCGGATGCACCACATGACCCAGGACCACCTGGGCATGGACGTGCTGATGGCCGAGCTGCGGGCGGTGCTGGCCGGACGGGAGGCCGAGCTGGCCCCGGCGAAGCCGTTCCGCAACTTCGTGGCGCAGGCGCGCGGCGGCGTGTCGCGGGAGGAGCACGAGCGCTACTTCGCCGAGCTGCTGGGCGACGTGACGGAGACGACGGCCCCGTTCGGGCTCACCGACGTCCACGGCGACGGCATGCAGGTGGACCAGGTGGTCGTCCCGCTCACGGCGGCCTTGGCGACGGAGGTACGCGACGTCGCCCGCTCGCTCGGGGTCAGTCCGGCCACCGTGTTCCACGTGATGTGGGCACGCGTCCTCGGCGTGCTGGCGGGCCGCGACGACGTCGTGTTCGGGACGGTGCTGTTCGGCCGGATGAACGCCGGCGAGGGCGCCGACCGGGTGCTCGGCCCGTTCATCAACACACTGCCGGTGCGCGCCGGCACCCGGCTGAGCGTGCGCGCCGCGGTGGAGGGCATGCGCGGGCAGCTGGCGGCCCTCCTGGAACACGAGCACGCCCCGCTCGCGGTGGCGCAGCAGGCCTCCGGGCTGGCCGGGAGCACGCCCCTGTTCACCTCGCTGTTCAACTACCGCTACCACCTCCGCGGCAAGCCGGGTGAGACCGGCCGCCCGACCGGTGACGCGGGCGGCATCCGTGCCGTGTACACCCGGGGCTACACCAGCTACCCGGTCGCCGTCGCCGTCAACGACCACGGCGGCGACGAGCTGAGCTTCACCGTGGAGGCGGTCGACTCGGTCGACCCGCGCGCGATCGGCCGGATGATGCTGACCGCCACCGAGCATCTCGTCGCGGCCCTGCGCCAGGACGGCGACGTCGCCCTGGACAGGGTCGCCGTGCTGGGCGAGGCGGAGCAGGACCAGCTGCTGCACGCCGGGAACGGGACGACGGCCGAGCCTGCGGGCGGCAGTGTCGTCGAGCTGTTCGAGCGCCGGGTCGCGGCTGCGCCGGACGCTCCCGCCGTCCTCGCCGACGGGGTGTCGCTGTCCTACCGGGAGCTCGACGCCCGCGCGAACCAGCTCGCCGGCTACCTGCGCCGCTTCGGTGTGGGCGCGGAGTCGCTGGTCGCGGTGGCGATGCCGCGCGGCGTGGATCTGGTCGTGTCGCTGCTGGGTGTGCTGAAGGCCGGCGCCGCCTACCTGCCGGTCGATGTGCGGCAGCCCGCGGACCGCATCGCGTTCATCATCGGCGACAGCCGCGCGATCGTGGTGCTGGGTACCGAAGAGGTGCTCGACGACCTGCCGCTGCGCGGGGTGCTGACGGTCGATGTCGCCGACGTGTCGGGGCCATCGGACAAGCCGGACGCGATCGTGCGCCCTGATGGCCTGGCGTATGTCATCTACACGTCGGGGTCGACGGGAGTGCCCAAGGGTGTGGCGGTCTCCCATCGCGGTGCGGTGAACCTGGTGACGGCACAGGCGGACCGGTTCGAGGTCGGTGGCGGCGACCGGGTGCTGCAGTTCGCGTCGCCGAGCTTCGACGCGGCGGTCTCCGAGGTGCTGGTCACCTGGTGCGCCGGTGCCGCGCTGGTGCTGGCTGAGGCGGATCGGTTGCTGCCGGGCAACGGCCTGGTCGAGGTGCTGCAGCACTTCGACGTGTCGCACGTGACGCTCCCGCCGGCGGTTCTGGCGGTGCTCGAACCCGAGGCGTTGAGCACCGTGCGGACTTTGGTGTCCGCCGGTGAGGCACTCCCGCAAGCGGTTCTGTCGCGGTGGGCGGGCGGCCGGCGGTTGATCAACGCGTACGGGCCGACGGAGACGACGGTGTGCGCGTCGATGTCGGCGCCCCTCACCGCGGGCGATGCGCCGGTCATCGGCCGGCCCCTGCCGAACACCCGCGTGTTCGTGCTCGACGACACCCTGAAGCCGGTGCCGGCCGGCGTCGCCGGAGAGCTGTACGTGGCCGGTGCGCAGCTGGCGCGCGGGTACACGGGCCGGGCCGGGCTCACCGGTGAGCGGTTCGTGGCCTGCCCGTACGGGTCCGGCGAACGCATGTACCGCACCGGCGACGTGGCCAAGTGGACCCCGGACGGCGAGCTCGTCTACGCCGGCCGGGCCGACGACCAGGTGAAGGTCCGCGGCTACCGGATCGAACCCGGCGAGATCGAGGGCGTCCTCACCGAGCATCCGGTGGTGGGCCAGGCCGCCGTGATCGCGCGTGAGGACAGCCCCGGGGACCTCCGACTCGTCGCCTACGTCGTGCCGTCCCGCGACCTGCCGTCCGCCGGCGACGAGCTGCCGCTGGACGACATCCGGGCGTACGTGGCCGCGCGGCTGCCGGACTACATGCTTCCCGCGGCGATCGTCGTCCTGGACGCCCTTCCCCTGACGGTCAGCGGGAAGCTCGACCGCAAGGCCCTGCCGGCGCCCGACTACGCCGGCCAGGGCGGTGCGGGCACCGGCCGCGCGCCCGGTACGGCCGAGGAATCCCTGCTGTGCGACGCGTTCGCGTGGGTCCTGGGCGTCCCGGCGGTCGGCATCGACGACAACTTCTTCGAGCTGGGCGGGCACTCCCTGCTGGCCGTGCGCCTGGTCTCGCGGGTCCGTGCGGCCCTCGGAGTCGACCTCGAGATCCGTACGCTGTTCGAAGCGCCCACCGTGGCCGAGCTGGCGGCACGCCTCGCCGAGGCGCGTGCGGGCGGGGCCCGGCCGGCGATCGGCACGGCGGAGCGCCCGGAGCGGATCCCGCTGTCGTTCGCCCAGCGCCGGCTGTGGTTCCTGGCGGAGCTCGAGGGCCCCAACGCGACCTACAACAACCCGGTGACCGTACGCCTGAACGGCGCGGTGGACGTCGAGGCCCTGCAGGCGGCGGTGCGCGACGTGCTCGGCCGGCATGAATCCCTGCGGACGGTGTTCCCGGCGGTCGACGGCGAGCCGTACCAGCGCATCCTCGACCCCGCCGAGCTCGACTGGGCCGTCGAGGAGGTCGAGGTCGGCGCCGGCGAGCTGCCCGGACGGGTGGCCGAGGCGTCGGCGTACCGGTTCGACCTGTCGCGCGAGGTGCCGGTCCGGGCGTGGCTGTTCCGCGCCGGCGCGGACGAGTGCGTCCTGCTGCTGGTGCTGCACCACATCGCGACCGACGGCTGGTCGACGGGCGCGCTGAACCGGGACCTGACGGTCGCGTACGCGGCCCGCAAACGCGGCGAGACCCCCGACTGGGCACCGCTGCCCGTGCAGTACGCGGACTACGCGATCTGGCAGCGGGAGCTGCTGGGCGCGGACTCCGATCCGGACAGCCTGCTGTCGCGGCAGGTGGCGTACTGGCGGGAAGCGCTGGAGGGCGCCCCGGAGGAGCTGGCGTTGCCGGTGGACCGGCCCCGCCCGGCGGTCGCGTCGCATCGGGGCTACCGGGCGCCGCTGCGCGTGCCGGCCGAGGTGCATCAGCGGCTCGTGGACCTGGCCCAGGCCGAGGGCGTCACCACGTTCATGGTGCTGCAGGCCGCGCTGGCCGTGACGTTGTCGCGGCTCGGCGCCGGCACGGACATCCCGATCGGGTCCGCGGTGGCCGGTCGCTCGGACGAGGCCCTGAACGACCTGGTCGGGTTCTTCGTCAACACGTTGGTGATCCGTACGGATCTGTCGGGTGACCCGGAGTTCCGGGAGATCCTCGGGCGGGTGCGGGAGACGACGCTGGGTGCGCTGGCGAACCAGGACGTGCCGTTCGAGCGGCTGGTGGAGGAGCTGGCGCCGTCGCGGTCGCTGGCGCGGCACCCGCTGTTCCAGGTGATGCTCACCGTGCAGAACCTTGAACGGCAGGGTGGAACCGCCCCGGCCGAGGACGTCACCACGGGAGCGGCCCGGTTCGACCTGGACCTCGCCGTCACCGAGATGGTCGGCGAGGACGGCCGCCCGGCCGGTCTGCGCGGCATGGTGATGGTCAGCGCGGACCTGTTCGACGCCGGCTCGGCCGAGACCCTGGCGCGGCGGTTCGCCCGGGTGCTCGACGTCGTGACGGCATCGCCGGAGACTCCGGCCCACGCGGTGCCTGTGCTGGACGCGGTCGAGCGGGCACGGGCGCTGCACGAGTGGAACACGCCTGTTGTAGATGTTCCGGATGTCACGATCCCGGAGTTGTTCGCGCGTCAGGTGGCGGCGAGGCCGGGTGCGGTGGCGGTGGTGGCTGACGGGTTGTCGTTGTCTTATGCGGAGCTGGACCGGCTGTCGAACCGGGTGGCCCGGCACCTGATCGGGCAGGGGGTGGGTGTCGGTTCGTTCGTCGGGGTGCTGCTCGAGCGTGGCGCTGATGTGGTGGTGGCGTTGCTGGCGGTGTTGAAGACCGGCGCCGCTTACGTGCCGATCGACCCGCGGACCCCCGCCGGGCGGGTGGACGTGATCCTGTCGGACGCGTCGGTGGCGGCAGTCCTGACCAGCGTGTCGTTCGAGGAATCCGATGCCCCGCTGCCGGTGGTCGGGGTGCCGGATCAACCGGCGTATGTGATCTACACGTCGGGTTCGACGGGCACGCCCAAGGGTGTCGTGGTGTCGCACCGCAACGTGCTCGGACTGCTGTCGGCGGCTCAGGACTTGTTCGGGTTGGACGCGGGGGATGTGTGGTCGTGTTTCCATTCGTTCGCGTTCGACGTGTCGGTGTGGGAGTTGTGGGGTGCGCTGTTGCACGGCGCCCGCGTGGTGGTGGTGCCGTTCGACGTTTCCCGCAGTCCGCAGGAGTTCGCGGAGCTGCTGGAGCGGGAGCGGGTGACGGTGCTGAGTCAGACACCGTCGGCGTTCTATCAGCTGACGGCGGTGCCGGATTCGGTGCGTCTGGTCGTGTTCGCCGGCGAGGCGTTGGAGCCGTCGCGGGTGTCCGGCTGGTTGTCTGAGGGCGGCCCGCGGTTGGTGAACATGTATGGCATCACCGAGACGACTGTGCATTCCACGCATTGGGAGCTGACCGGAGTCGAGGTCGGCAGTGTCGTCGGTCGTGGCCTTGCGGGCACGCAGATGCTGGTTCTGGATGAGGCGTTGCAGCCGGTGCCGCCGGGGGTGGTCGGTGAGTTGTATGTGGCCGGGGTGCAGGTGTCGCAGGGCTATCTGGGCCGGCCGGGGTTGACCGGGCAACGGTTCGTGGCGAACCCGTTCGCTGTCGGGCAGCGCATGTACCGCTCGGGGGACTTGGCGAAGTGGAACGCGGACGGGCAGCTGGTGTTCGCCGGTCGGGCGGATCAACAGATCAAGATCCGTGGGTTCCGCATCGAGCCGGGTGAGGTCGAGGCCGTCCTGACGGCGCATCCGGCGGTGGCGCAGGCCGCGGTCATCGTGCGTGATGATCGGCTGGTCGCTTATGTTGTGGCCTCGCGAACCGATGGGTTGCGGGAGTATGCGGCGCAGCGGTTGCCGGAGTACATGGTGCCGGCAGCGGTGGTTGCCCTGCCGGTGCTGCCGCTGACCGTCAACGGCAAGCTCGACCGGCGCGCGCTGCCCGACCCCGAGTACGCCGGGAGTGCCGGCCGGGAACCCGCGACGGTGCAGGAAGAGCTGCTGTGCGGCGTGTTCGCGCAGGTTCTCGGCGTCGAGTCGGTCGGCGTCGAGGACAGCTTCTTCGACCTGGGCGGGCACTCGCTGCTCGCCGTACGGCTCATCTCCCGGGTTCGGGCGGTGTTCGGCGTGGAGCTGCCGCTGCGAGCGCTGTTCGAGGCACCGACCGTGGCGCAGCTGGCCGCCCGGCTGACCGGGCCCGGCGTCGACACCCGGGTGCGCCTCGGCCTGCGCGCCGTCGAGCGCCCCGAGCGGGTGCCGCTGTCGTTCGCGCAGCGCCGGCTGTGGTTCCTGACCGAGCTGGAAGGCCCGAGCACCACCTACAACCAGCCGCTCGTGCTGCGGCTGCCCGCCGACCTGGATGTGGCGGCGCTGCAGGCGGCGTTCCGGGACGTGATCGGCCGGCACGAGTCGCTGCGTACCGTGTTCCCGGCGGTCGACGGCGAGCCGTACCAGCGGATCCTCGCCGTGGACGACCTCGACTGGGACGTCGAGGTCGTCGAGGTCACGAAGGACGGCCTGGCCGCGGCGGTCGCCGAGGTCACGGCGTACGCGTTCGACCTGGCGAGGGAGGTGCCGGTCCGGGCGTGGCTGTTCCGCGCGGGCGGGGACGAATGCGTGCTCGTGCTGCTGCTGCACCACATCGCCACGGACGGCTGGTCGTCGGCGCCGCTGACCCGCGACCTGTCGGCGGCATTCACGGCACGCTCGCGCGGCGAGGCCCCGGTGTGGGAGCCGCTGCCGGTGCAGTACGCCGACTACGCGATCTGGCAGCGGCAGCTGCTGGGGGAGGAGTCCGACCCGGAGAGTCTGCTGTCGCGGCAGGTGGCGTACTGGCGGGAGGCGCTGGCGGGTGCGCCCGAGGAGCTGGCGTTGCCGGTGGATCGGCCGCGTCCGGCGGTGGCCTCGCATCGGGGCCACCGAGCGCCACTGACCGTGCCGGCGGAGGTGCACGAGCGGCTCGTCGAGCTGGCCCGCGCCGAAGGCGTCACGACGTTCATGGTGTTGCAGGCGGCTCTGGCCATCACCTTGTCGCGGTGGGGTGCGGGCACGGACATCCCGATCGGCTCGGGTGTGGCGGGGCGTTCGGACGAGGCGCTCAACGACCTGGTCGGGTTCTTCGTGAACTCGCTGGTCATCCGCACGGATCTGTCGGGTGACCCGGACTTCCGCCAGGTACTGGCTCGGGTACGGGAGACGAGCCTGGGCGCGCTGGCGCATGCGGATGTGCCGTTCGAGCGCCTGGTCGAGGAGCTGGCGCCGTCGCGGTCGTTGTCGCGGCACCCGATCTACCAGGTCGTGCTCACCCTGCACAACAACGAGCGGGCTGTCCTGGACCTGCCGGGCGCGCGGGCCGGGAACGTGTCGGCGATGCTCGACGCGGTGGTCCGGTGCGACCTCGATGTGATGGTCGGCGAGGTGTTCGACGCGGACGGTCGCCCGGCCGGCCTGCGGGGCTCGATCACCGTCGCCGCCGATCTGTTCGACGGGCCCATGGCGCAGCGGGTGGCGGGCTGGCTCGCGCAGGTGCTCGCCGCTGTGACCGAGGCGCCGGAGCTGCCGGTCCGCGCCGTGCGGCTGCTGCAGACGGCCGAACGGGACCTGGTGCTGCGCGAGTGGAACGACACCGGCGCTGACGTGGAGGCCGGCAGTGTGGTGGAGCTGTTCGAGCGTCGGGTGGCGGCTGCGCCGGACGCTTTGGCGGTTCTGGCCGAGGGTGTGTCGCTGACCTACCGGGAGCTGGACGCCCGTGCAGACCAGCTCGCGGGTTACTTGCGCCGCTTCGGCGTCGGGGCGGAGTCGTTGGTGGCGGTGGCGATGCCGCGCGGTGTGGATCTGGTGGTGTCGCTGCTGGGTGTGTTGAAGGCGGGCGCTGCCTACCTGCCGCTCGACGTCAAGCAGCCCGCCGAACGGATCGCGTTCATGATTGCCGACAGCCGCGCGATCGTGGTGCTGGGGACCGAAGAGGTGCTCGACGACCTGCCGCTGCGCGGGGTGTTGACGGTCGACATCGCGGATGTGGACGGGCCCGCGGACAAACCGGACACGGTTGTGCGCCCTGATGGCCTGGCGTATGTCATCTACACGTCGGGGTCGACGGGTGTGCCCAAGGGTGTGGCGGTCTCCCATCGCGGTGCGGTGAACCTGGTGACGGCACAGGCGGACCGGTTCGAGGTCGGTAGCGGTGACCGGGTGCTGCAGTTCGCATCGCCGAGCTTCGACGCGGCGGTCTCCGAGGTGCTGGTCACCTGGTGCGCCGGCGCCGCGCTGGTGCTGGCTGAGGCGGACCGGTTGCTGCCGGGCAACGGCCTGGTCGAGGTGCTGCAGGACTTCCAGGTGTCCCATGTGACGTTGCCGCCTGCGGTGCTGGCGGTGCTCGACCCGGCGACGCTGGGCACTGTGCGGACGTTGGTGTCCGCTGGTGAGGCGCTCCCGCAGGCGGTTGTGTCGCGGTGGGCGGCGGGTCGTCGGTTGATCAACGCGTACGGGCCGACGGAGACGACGGTGTGCGCCTCGATGTCGGCACCGCTCCTGGCCGGGGATGCCCCGGTGATCGGTCGGGCGATCGCGAACGGCCGGGTGTTCGTGCTGGACGGTGCGTTGCAGCCGGTGCCGGTTGGTGTCCCGGGTGATGTGTATGTGGCGGGTGTGCCGCTGGCTCGTGGTTATGTGGGTCGGGCCGCGCTGACGGGTGAGCGGTTCGTGGCGTGCCCGTGGGGTTCCGGCGAGCGCATGTACCGCACGGGTGATGTGGCGAAGTGGACCGCCGAGGGGCAGCTGCTGTTCATCGGCCGCGCCGACGACCAGGTGAAGCTGCGTGGCTACCGGATCGAGCCGGGTGAGGTCGAGGCGGTGCTCACCGGGCATCCGGCGGTGGTGCAGGCGGCGGTGGTCGTCCACGACGAGCGGCTGGTCGCCTATGTGGTGGGTGAACAGGCCGACGGGTTCCGCGAGTTCGTCGCGCAGCGGTTGCCGGAGTACATGGTGCCGGCCGTGATCGTCCCGCTGGACGACCTGCCGCTGACGGCCAACGGCAAGGTGGACCGCAAGGCGCTGCCTGCCCCGGACTTCGCCGCCGGTGGAGGAGATGCGGCAGCTCGGCGCGCGCCGGTCACCGAGCAGGAAGTACTGCTGTGTGACGCCTTTGCGCAGATCCTGGGTGTCGAGGCGGTCGGTGTGGACGACAGTTTCTTCGACCTGGGTGGGCACTCGCTGCTCGCGGCCCGGCTGGTGTCGCGGATCCGGGCCACCCTTGGCGTCGACCTGGAGATCCGCACTCTGTTCGAGGCGCCGACGGTGGCTGGGCTGGCTGCCCGGCTGGCGGAAGCGGGAGCGGAGCAGGCCCGGGCGGCGCTGCGGGCGGTGGAGCGGCCCGAGCGGGTCCCGTTGTCGTTCGCGCAGCGGCGGTTGTGGTTCTTGGCCCAGCTCGAAGGACCGAACGCGAACTACAACGGTCCGCTCACGCTGAAGCTGGGCGACGCCGTCGACGTCACGGCCCTCGACGCGGCACTGCGGGACGTGGTCGGCCGGCACGAGTCGCTGCGTACCGTGTTCCCGGCCGTCGACGGTGAGCCGTACCAGCGGATCCTCGGCATGGACGAGCTCGACTGGGGTCTCGAGGTGACCGACGTCGCCGCCGAGGAGCTGGCCGGCGCGGTGGTCCGGGCGTCGACGCACGCCTTCGACCTGTCGTGCGAGGTGCCGTTCCGGGCGTGGCTGTTCCGGGCCGGTCCGGGCGAGTCGGTGCTCGTACTCCTGCTGCACCACATCGCCACCGACGGCTGGTCGACGGCACCGCTGGCCCGGGACCTGTCGGCCGCGTACGCGGCACGCTCGCGCGGGGAGGCCCCGGTGTGGGAGCCGCTGCCGGTGCAGTACGCCGACTACGCGATCTGGCAGCGGCAGCTGCTGGGGGAGGAGTCCGACCCGGAGAGTCTGCTGTCGCGGCAGGTGGCGTACTGGCGCGAGACGCTCGCGGGCGCGCCGGAAGAGCTCGCCTTCCCCGTCGACCGGCCGCGGCCGGCCGAAGCGAGCCACCGCGGCTACCGGGCATCGTTGAACGTGCCCGCCGAGGTGCACCAGCGTCTCGTCGACCTGGCCCGCGCCGAAGGTGTCACGACGTTCATGGTGTTGCAGGCCGCCCTGGCCATCACGCTCTCGCGGCTCGGTGCCGGCACCGACATTCCGATCGGGTCGGGTGTGGCCGGGCGTGCCGACGAGGCGCTCAACGACCTGGTCGGGTTCTTCGTCAACTCGCTGGTCATCCGCACGGATCTGTCGGGTGACCCGGACTTCCGCCAGGTCCTGGCCCGGGTACGGGAGACTACTCTCGGAGCGCTGGCGCACCAGGACGTACCGTTCGAGCGCCTCGTCGAGGAGCTGGCGCCGTCGCGGTCGCTGGCGCGGCACCCGATCTACCAGGTCGTGCTCACCCTGCAGAACACCGAACGGGCCGCCGTCGAGCTACCGGGTGCGCGGGCCGGGAACGTGTGGGCGATGCTCGACGTGGCGGTCCGGTGCGACCTCGACGTGATGGTCGGCGAGGTGTTCGACGAGGACGGCCGCCCGGCCGGGCTCCGCGGCACACTGACGGTCGCCGCGGATCTGTTCGACGCCCCGATGGCCGAGCGGTTCGCCGACTGGCTCACCCTCGTGCTGGCCGGCGTCACCGAGGCTCCGGAGCTACCCGTCCACGCGGTTGCGCTGATGGACGACGCGGAGACCGACCGGCTGCTCCTGCGGTGGAACGAGACCGCGGCCGAGGTCGAGGCCGGCAGCGTCGTGGACCTGTTCGACCGCCGGGTCGCGGCTGCTCCGGATGCGCCTGCGGTTCTGGCCGACGGGGTGTCGCTGACCTACCGGGAGCTGGACGCCCGAGCGAACCGGCTCGCCGGCTACCTGCGCCGCTTCGGTGTGGGCGCGGAGTCGCTGGTCGCGGTGGCGATGCCGCGCGGCGTGGATCTGGTGGTGTCGCTGCTGGGTGTCTTGAAGGCCGGCGCCGCTTACCTGCCGCTCGACGTCAAGCAGCCCGCCGAACGGATCGCGTTCATGATCTCCGACAGCCGCGCGATCGTGGTGCTGGGGACCGAAGAGGTGCTCGACGACCTGCCGCTGCGCGGGGTGTTGACGGTCGACATCGCGGATGTGGACGGGCCCGCGGACAAACCGGACACGGTTGTGCGCCCTGATGGCCTGGCGTATGTCATCTACACGTCGGGGTCGACGGGTGTGCCCAAGGGTGTGGCGGTCTCCCATCGCGGTGCGGTGAACCTGGTGTCTGCGCAGGCGGACCGGTTCGAGGTCGGTAGCGGTGACCGGGTGCTGCAGTTCGCGTCGCCGAGCTTCGACGCGGCGGTCTCCGAGGTGCTGGTCACCTGGTGCGCCGGCGCCGCGCTGGTGCTCGCTGACGCGGACCGGTTGCTGCCGGGCAACGGCCTGGTCGAGGTGCTGCAGGACTTCGAGGTGTCCCATGTGACGTTGCCGCCGGCGGTGCTGACGGTGCTCGACCCGGCGGCGCTGGGGTCGGTGCGGACTCTGGTATCGGCTGGTGAGGCCTTGCCGCAGGGCGTGCTGTCGCGGTGGGCGGGCGGCCGGCGGTTGATCAACGCGTACGGGCCGACGGAGACGACGGTGTGCGCGTCGATGTCGATGCCGCTCGCCGCGGACGACAAGCCGGTGATCGGCGGCCCGATCAGCAACGGCCGGGTCTATGTGCTCGACGAGGCGCTCCGGCCGGTTCCCGCCGGGGTGGCCGGCGAGCTGTACGTGGCCGGCGTCCAGGTGGCTCGCGGATACGTGGGTCGCGCCGCGCTGACGGGCCAGCGGTTCGTCGCGTGCCCGTGGGGTTCCGGCGAGCGCATGTACCGCACCGGTGACCTGGCCAAGTGGACGGGCGACGGGCAGCTGAGCTTCCTCGGCCGCGCCGACGACCAGGTGAAGGTCCGTGGCTACCGGATCGAGCCGGGTGAGGTCGAGGCGGTGCTCACCGAGCATCCGGCGGTCGTGCAGGCGGCGGTGGTCGTCCACGACGAGCGGCTGGTCGCCTACGTGGTGGCCTCGGACACCGGTGGCTTGCGGGAGTTCGTTGCGCAGCGGCTGCCGGAGTACATGGTGCCGGCGATGATCGCCCCGCTGGAAAACCTGCCGCTGACGGCCAACGGCAAGCTGGACCGCAAGGCGCTGCCTGCCCCGGACTTCGCGGCGAGCGGCTCTGATGCGGGTGCGCGGCGCGTGCCGGCCACGCCGCAGGAGGAGCTGCTGTGTGACGCCTTCGCGCAGATCCTGGGTGTCGAGTCGGTCGGTGTGGACGACAGTTTCTTCGACCTGGGCGGGCACTCGCTGCTCGCGGCCCGGCTGGTGTCGCGGATCCGGGCCACCATGGGCGTGGACCTCGAGATCCGCACCCTGTTCGAGACCCCGACGGTGGCCGGGCTCGCAGCCCGGCTGGCGGGAGCCGAAGGGGAGCAGGCGCGGACCGCGCTGCGGGCGGTCGAGCGGCCCGAGCGGGTCCCGTTGTCGTTCGCGCAGCGTCGACTGTGGTTCCTGGCCCAGCTCGAAGGGCCCAGCGCGACGTACAACCAGCCGATGATCCTGCGGCTGAGCGGGCAGCTGGACGTCGCCGCGCTGCGGGCGGCGCTGCGGGACGTGATCACGCGGCAGGAGTCGCTGCGGACGGTGTTCCCCACGGTCGACGGCGAGCCGTACCAGCGCATCCTCGACCCGCGCGAGCTGGACTGGGACCTGGAGGTCGCCGACGTCGCGGTGCAGGACCTGCCGGCGGCGGTGGCCGAGGCGTCCCGTCATGCCTTCGACCTGGCGGTTCAGGTGCCGATCCGGGCATGGCTGTTCCGGGCGGGCGCGGCCGAGTCGGTGCTGGTGCTGCTGCTGCACCACATCGCCACCGACGGCTGGTCGATGGGGCCGCTCGCCGGCGACCTCTCGGCGGCGTACGCGGCGCGCCGCCAGGGCGACGCCCCGGCGTGGGAGCCGCTGCCCGTGCAGTACGCCGACTACGCCATCTGGCAGCGCGACCTGCTCGGCGCGGAGGACGACCCGGACAGCCTGCTGTCCCGCCAGGTGGCCTACTGGCGTGACGCCCTGGCCGGCGCCCCCGAGGAGCTGGAGCTGCCCGTCGACCGGCCGCGTCCGGTGGATTCGAGCCGCCGCGGCTACGGCGCGCCGCTGCACGTGCCCGCCGACGTGCACGAGCGGCTCGTCGAGCTGGCCCGCGCCGAGGGCGTCACCACCTTCATGGTGCTGCAGGCCGCGCTGGCCGTCACCCTGTCGCGGCTCGGCGCCGGCACCGACATCCCGATCGGGTCCGCGGTGGCCGGTCGTTCCGACGAGGCCTTGAACGACCTCGTCGGGTTCTTCGTCAACACCCTGGTCATCCGTACGGATCTGGCGGGTGACCCGGACCTCCGGCAAGTTCTGGCGCGAGTGCGGGAGACGACGCTGGGTGCGCTGGCGAACCAGGACGTACCGTTCGAGCGGCTGGTCGAGGAGCTGGCGCCGTCGCGGTCGCTGGCGCGGCACCCGCTGTTCCAGGTGATGCTCACCGTGCAGAACAACCAGCGGGCGAGCGTCCAGCTCTCCGGCGCCCGGGCCGACGGCGTGCCGACACCCGCGACCGGCGACTCGGCGGCCGTGTCGGCGCGCTTCGACCTGGAGATGGTCCTCGGCGAGCGGTTCGACGAGCAGGGTCGCCCGGCCGGGCTACAGGGTTCCGTCACGGCCAGCGCCGACCTGTTCGACGCCGCCTCGGCCCAGACCTTCGCAGGGCGGCTGGTCCGGGTGCTGCGGACGGTGACCGCGACCCCGGACCTTCCGGTACGCGCGGTGCCGCTGCTGGACGACGCCGAGCGGGAGCAGGTGCTGCACGGCTGGAACGACACGGCGGCCGAGCTGCCGGCCGGCAGCGTCGTGGAGCTGTTCGACCGGCAGGTGGCCTCGAACCCGGCCGCGGTGGCGGTGCTCGCCGACGGCGTACCGCTGACCTATGCCGAGTTGGGGGAGCGGTCTGCGCGTATCGCGGGTCATCTGCATGGGTCCGGCGTGGGCGCGGAGTCGGTGGTGGGGCTGCGTCTGCCGCGAGGTG
Organism: Actinoplanes sp. NPDC049548; assembly: GCF_040676695.1. Classification (NCBI taxonomy): domain Bacteria; kingdom Bacillati; phylum Actinomycetota; class Actinomycetes; order Micromonosporales; family Micromonosporaceae; genus Actinoplanes; species Actinoplanes sp. NPDC049548. Next base: position 37,907 of record NZ_JBFAPM010000016.1, on the reverse strand, counting down.
CGGCGATGGTGGCCGCGATCCTGGGCGTGTGGAAGGCGGGGGCGGCGTACGTGCCGCTGGATCCGCAGCTGCCCGAGTCACGCCTGGAGATCCTTGCCGGCGCGACGTGCCTGGTTCTCGACGACGACACCCTCCAAGAGGCGCTGCACAGCGATCCGGCGGCGACCGGGCCGGTACTGCCGGGGCAGCTGGCCTACGTGATCTACACGTCCGGGTCGACCGGTGAGCCCAAGGGCGTGGCGGTCTCCCACGGCTCGCTGACGAACCTCATCGGGGTGTTCGCCCCCTGGCTGGGCACCGCGCCCGGTGTGGGGATGCTGCAGTTCGCGTCGTTCAGCTTCGACGCGTCCGTGCTCGACGTCGCGGTGGCGTTGAGCTCCGGCGCCACGCTCGTGGTGGCCACCGAGCGGGAGCGCCAGGAGCCCGAGCTGCTGGCCGGCCTGCCCGTCCAGGTGGCCAGCGTCGTGCCGTCACTGCTGCGGGTGCTCGACCCCGCCGCCCTGCCCGGCGTGCACGACATGGTGGTCGGCGCGGAAGCCATCGACGAGACCACCGCGCGGTCCTGGGCCCGCGACCGCCGGCTGCGGCACGCGTACGGCCCGACCGAGGCCACGGTCATCGTCGCCGCCGGCGAGGTCGACGCGGACCGGCCCGGAGCCGTGCCGTTCGGCGGCCCGCTGGCCAACACCCGGGTGTACGTACTGGACGACGCGCTGCAGCCGGTGCCCGCCGGTGTCGTCGGCGAGCTGTACGTGGCCGGCGTGCAGCTGGCCCGCGGGTACGCCGACCGGCCGGGCCTCACGAGCGAGCGGTTCGTGGCCTGCCCGTACGCGGCCGGGGAGCGGATGTACCGCACCGGCGACCTGGCGAAATGGACCGCCGACGGGCAGCTCGTCTTCGCCGGCCGGGCCGACCAGCAGGTGAAGATCCGCGGGTTCCGGGTGGAGCCGGGCGAGATCGAGGCGGTGCTCGCCGGGCATCCGGATGTCGAGCAGTCCGTCGTGGTCGCCCGCGACGAGCGGCTGGTGGCGTACGTCGTGGCGTCGCAGGTCGACGGCTTGCGGGAGTTCGTCGCGCAGAGGTTGCCGGAGTACATGGTGCCGGCGGCGGTGGTCCCGCTGGCGGCGATTCCGTTGACGCGGAACGGGAAGGTGGATCGGTCCGCGCTGCCGGAGCCACAGTTCAGTGCCGCAGGAGGCCGGGCTCCCTCGACGGTGCAGGAAGAGCTGCTGTGTGGGGTGTTCGCGCAGGTGCTCGGCATCGAGTCGGTCGGCGTCGACGACAGCTTCTTCGATCGGGGTGGGCATTCGCTGCTGGCGGTGCGGTTGATCTCGCGGCTGCGGGTGGTCCTCGGGGTCGAGGTGCCGCTGCGGGTGCTGTTCGAGGCGCCGACGGTGGCGCGGTTGGCGGCGCGGCTCGCCGGTTCCGGTGACACGGGTGTCAGGGCGAGCTTGCGGTTGGCGCAGCGTCCGGAGCGGGTGCCGTTGTCGTTCGCGCAGCGGCGGCTCTGGTTCATCCACCAGCTGGAAGGACCCAGCCCGACGTACAACCTGCCGATGGTGTTGCGGCTGGGCCGGGACGTGGACGCCGCGGCGCTGGAGGCCGCACTGCGCGATGTGATCGGGCGGCACGAGTCGCTGCGTACCGTGTTCCCCGCCGTGGACGGTGAGCCGTACCAGCACATCCTCGACCCGGGCGAGCTGGACTGGCGCCTGGACGTGGTCGAGGTCGCTTCCGGTGAACTGGCCGGTGCCGTGGCCGAGGCGTCGGCGTACGGGTTCCACCTGTCGACGGAGGTGCCGATCCGGGCATCGCTGTTCCGCAACGCCGACGAGTGCGTGCTGGTGCTGCTCATGCACCACATCGCCGGCGACGGCTGGTCCTCGGGGCCGCTGAGCCGGGACGTGTCGGCCGCCTACGCGGCGCGTACGCGTGGCGAGGCGCCGGTGTGGGAGCCGCTGCCGGTGCAGTACGCCGACTACGCCATCTGGCAGCGCGAGCTGCTGGGCGACGAGTCCGACCCGGAGAGTCTGCTGTCGCGGCAGGTCGCGTACTGGCGGGCGGCGCTCGCGGGCGTGCCGGAGGAGCTGGCGTTGCCGGTGGACCGGGCGCGGCCGGCCGTGGCGTCGAACCGCGGCCACCTCGCCCCGCTGCGGGTGCCCGCCGAGGTGCACCAGCGGCTGGCGGACATCGCGCGGGCCGAGGGCGTCACCGTGTTCATGGTGCTGCAGTCCGCCCTGGCGGTGCTGCTGTCGCGGCTCGGCGCCGGCACCGACATCCCGATCGGGTCGCCGGTCGCCGGGCGTACCGATGAAGCGCTGGACGACCTGGTCGGCTTCTTCGTCAACACCCTGGTGATCCGCACGGACCTGGCCGGCGACCCGCAGTTCCGGCAGGTCCTGGCCCGGGTCCGGGAGACGACCCTGGGTGCGCTGGCGCACCAGGACGTGCCGTTCGAGCGCCTCGTCGAGGAGCTGGCGCCGGCCCGGTCGCTGAGCCGGAACCCGCTCTACCAGGTCATGCTCACCCTGCAGAACAACGAGCGCGCGGCACGGCCCGGGAATGAGCGCGAGTCCGCGCCCGTGACCGCAAGCCCCGTGCTGGTGTCCACGACGGTCGACCTCGACGTGGCCGTCACGGAGCAGGTCGACGAGCAGGGCCGGCCGGCCGGGCTGCGCGGCTCGGTCACGGTGGCGGCCGACCTGTTCGAGCCGGCGGCCGCGCAGCGCTTCGCGGCCTGGCTGGTGCGGGTGCTGGACCTCGTGACCGCGACACCGGACCTGCCGCTGCGGGCGATCGACGTGGTCGAGCCCGCCGAGCGGGAACGGCTGCTGACCGAGTGGAACGACACCGCCGGTCCGCTTCCGGCCACGACGGTGCCGGCGATGTTCGAAGAACAGGTACGGCGTACGCCCGAAGCGACGGCCCTGGTGTTCGGCGAGTCGTTCCGGGGCTCGTTCGCCGACGTGAACGCGGCGGTCAACCGGCTGGCCCGGGTGCTGGTCGGGTCCGGAGTGGGCGCCGGTTCGATCGTGGCGCTGGCGTTGCCGCGCTCGGCCGACATGGTGCTCGCCGTCCTGGCGGTGTGGAAGGCCGGTGGCGCCTATCTGCCCGTGGACCCGGCGCTGCCCCGGGAGCGGATCGGCTTCCTGCTGCGCGACGCCGGGCCGGCGCTGGTCCTGACCGCCGGGTCCGAGCCCGCCGTCGACGGCGTGGTGCCGGACGGGACCGGCCGCCTGGTGCTGGACTCCCCGGACACGGTGGCGGCGCTGGCCGGCCGCTCGGCGGCGGACCTGACCGACGAGGAACGCGGGGACGCGCTGCGGCCGGGAAGCCCGGCGTACGTGATCTACACCTCCGGGTCCACCGGCGTGCCGAAGGGCGTGCTGGTGGAGCACCGCAGCCTGGTGAACATGCTCCTGCACCACCGCGGCGAGTTCGTGGCGGCGGCGGGGATCCGGCTGCGGGCGGCCCTGAGCGCCTCGTTCTCCTTCGACACGTCCCTGGAGGGCGTGCTGCTGATGGCCGACGGTCACGAGCTGCACGTGCTCGACGACGAAGTGCGGCTCGACCCGCGCGCGTTCGTGGACTACGTCGCGGACCGGCGGATCGACTTCCTCGACGTGACGCCGTCCTACGCCCGCCAGCTCGTGCTCGCCGGCCTGCTGACCGACGAGCGGCACCGTCCGCGGGTGGTCATGTTGGGCGGTGAGGCGGTCGACGAGTCGCTGTGGCGGGACTTCGCCGCGGCGGCGGACACCATCGGGTTCAACATGTACGGGCCGACCGAGTGCACGGTGGACGCCCTGTCCGTGCGGGTCGGCGGAGCTGTCCCGGTGGTGGGCCGCCCGATGCGCAACTTCCGCGCGTACGTGCTCGACGACGGCCTGGCACCGGTGCCGGCCGGGGTACGCGGCGAGCTCTACCTCGCCGGTGCGGGCGTGGCCCGCGGATACGTGGGCCGCCCGGGTCTGACCGGTACGCGGTTCGTCGCCTGCCCGTTCGGCACCGCCGGCGAGCGGATGTACCGCACCGGCGACCTCGTCAGGTGGACCGCCGACGGCCGGCTCGTGTTCCTGGGGCGGGTCGACCAGCAGGTGAAGGTCCGCGGGTTCCGCATCGAGCCCGGCGAGATCGAGGCCGTGCTGGCCGGGCATCCCGACGTCGCGCAGGCCGTCGTGATCGCGCGCGACGAGCGGCTGGTCGCCTACGTCGTGGCCTCGCAAGCCGACGGGTTGCGGGAGTTCGTCGCACAGCGGTTGCCGGAGTACATGGTGCCGTCGGCGGTCGTCGTCCTGTCCGAGGTGCCGCTGACGCCCCACGGCAAGCTGGACGTCCGGGCGCTGCCGGCACCGACGTACGCCTCGAGCGCGAGCCGGGCCCCGGCGACGGTGCACGAGGAACTGGTGTGCGCGGCGTTCGCGCAGGTGCTCGGCCTGGACACGGTCGGCGTCGAGGACAGCTTCTTCGCGCTCGGCGGCCACTCGCTGCTCGCGGTGCGCCTGATCTCGCGGATCCGGGCGGTGCTCGGTGTCGAGCTGCCACTGCGGACGCTCTTCGAGGCGCCCACGGTCGCGGGGCTGGCGGCCCGGCTCGCCGAGGCGGGGACCGGCGGCGCGCGCCCGGTGCTGCGGGCCGGTGTGCGGCCGGAGCGGGCGCCGCTGTCGTTCGCGCAGCGCCGGCTGTGGTTTCTGGCCCAGCTGGAGGGGCCCAGCCCGACGTACAACATGCCGGACGTGGTCCGGTTGCCGGGCGACGTCGACGCGGCGGCGCTGGAGGCGGCGTTGCGGGACGTCATCGCCCGGCACGAGCCGCTGCGGACGGTCTTCCCGGCCGTGGACGGCGAGCCGTACCAGCGGATCCTGGACCCCGCCGAGCTGGACTGGCGTCTCGAGGTGGCCGACGTCGCGCCCGGCGGGCTGGCCGGCGCGGTGGCCGAGGCGTCGGCGTACGCGTTCGACCTGTCGTGTGAGGTGCCGATCCGGGCGTCGCTGTTCCGCGTGAGCCCGGACGAGTGCGCGCTGGCGCTGGTGCTGCACCACATCGCGGCCGACGGCGGTTCGACGGGTCCGCTGGCCCGCGACCTGTCCCGGGCGTACCAGGCTCGCACGCGGGGCGAGGCGCCGGAGTGGGCGCCGTTGCCGGTGCAGTACGCCGACTATGCGCTCTGGCAGCGGGAGTTGCTGGGTGAGGAGTCCGACCCGGACAGTCTGATGTCGCGGCAGGTGGCGTACTGGCGGGATGCGCTCGCGGGTGCTCCCGAGGAGTTGAGCCTGCCGACTGATCGGCCGCGGCCGGTGGTGGCCAGTCATCGGGGTCACACGGTGCCGTGGCGGGTTCCTGCGGAGGTGCATCGCCGGGTCGCCGCGCTGGCGCGTGATGAGGGCGTCACGGTGGTGATGGTGTTGCAGGCGGCGTTGATGGTGCTGTTGTCGCGGCTGGGTGCGGGTACCGATGTGCCGATCGGTTCGCCGACGGCGGGGCGTACGGATGAGGCTCTGGATGATCTGGTTGGTTGTTTCGTCAACATGCTGGTGATCCGGGCGGATCTGTCGGGGGATCCTCAGTTCCGGCGGGTGCTGGGTCGGGTGCGTGAGGCGAGTCTGGGTGCGATGGCGCATCAGGATGTGCCGTTCGAGCGGTTGGTGGAGGAGCTGGCGCCGTCGCGGTCGATGGCGCGGCATCCGTTGGTGCAGGTCGTGATGACCGACACCGGCCGCACCAAGGAGACCGCGGCCGGCCCGGCCGATCTGGACAGCGCGGCGCTGACTCCGGTGAAGTTCGACTTCTGGGTGCCGGTGGCCGAGAGCTTCGACGAGCACGGCGGCCCGGCCGGTATCCACGGCACGGTCACCGTCGCCGCCGACCTGTTCGACGCCGCGACGGCGGAGCGCGCGGCTCGCTGGTTCGTGCGGGTGCTGTCGGCGGTGACCGAGGACCCGAATGTGCGTCTGCACCGGGTGTCGGTGGCCGACGACGCCGAGCGGGAGCTGGTGCTGCACCGGTGGAACGACACCGCGGCCGACGTGCCGGACGTGAGCGTCGTGGGATCGTTCGAGCGTCAGGTAGCGGCCTCGCCGGATGCCGTGGCTTTGGTGGCCGATGGCGTGCCGGTGACGTATGCGGAGTTGGATGCTCAGGCGAGCCGGCTCGCGCGGTACTTGAGTCGTAGCGGTGTGGGTGCGGAGTCGGTGGTCGGGCTGTGCTTGCCGCGGGGTGAGCAGATGGTCGCGGCGATTCTGGGGGTGTGGAAGGCCGGGGCGGCGTATCTGCCGGTGGATCAGAAGATGCCGGTGGAGCGGATCGCGTTCCTGCTGGGCGACAGCCGTGCGTCGCTGCTGGTCGGTGATCAGGACGTGTTGGACGACCTGCCGGCGGGCCGGGTCCGGATGATCGCGGTCGATGACCCGATGGTGCTGGCCCACCCGGACTCGACGCTGGCGGCGCCGCCGCTGGCAGCCGACCGGCTGGCTTACGTAATCTACACGTCCGGGTCGACGGGTGTGCCCAAGGGCGTGGCCGTCACTCAGGGGTCGCTGGCCAACTATGTCGTCTCGGTGTCGCAGCGGTTGGGTTGGAGTTCGCCGGGGATGCGGTATGCGTTGTTGCAGCCGCAGGTGACCGACCTGGGTAACACGGTGTTGTTTGCCGCGCTGGCCACTGGTGGTCAGGTGCACGTTCTTGACTCGGACATGGTCGTGGACGCTGAGGCGGTCGGCGCGTATCTGGACCGTGAGCGCATTGATGCGGTGAAGGTGGTGCCGTCGCACGTGATGGCGCTTGGCGGTTTGCGTCCGCGGCGTTCGTTGGTGCTTGGTGGTGAGGCGGCTCCGGCGGGCCTGGTGGAGGAGCTGGCCGCCGGCGGGTTGCGGGTGTTCAACCATTACGGGCCGACCGAGACGACGGTCGGCGTGGCCACGGCTGAGGTGACGGGTGGCGTCATCCCGGTCGGGCGGCCGTTGGCGAACACCCGTCTGTTCGTGTTGGACGATGCGTTGCAGCCGGTGCCGCCGGGTGTGACGGGTGAGTTGTATGTCGCGGGTGTGCAGGTGGCGCGCGGGTATGTGGTCCGGCCTGGGTTGACCGGGCAGCGGTTTGTGGCTTGTCCGTGGGGTGCCGGGGAACGCATGTATCGCACCGGTGACCTGGCGAAGTGGACCGCGGATGGGCAGGTCGTGTTTGCCGGGCGTGCGGATGACCAGGTGAAGGTGCGGGGGTATCGGGTCGAGCCGGGTGAGGTGCAGGCCGTGCTGACCGGGCATCCGGCGGTGGCGCAGGCGGCGGTGATTGCCCGTGATGACCGGCTGGTCGCGTATGTGGTGGCGTCGCAGACCGCTGGGTTGCGGGAGTACGTCGCTGAGCGGTTGCCGGAGTACATGGTGCCGTCCGCGGTGGTCGCGCTGGAGGCTTTGCCGTTGACGGCCAACGGCAAGCTCGACCGCAAGGCGCTGCCCGTCCCGGACTACGCCGGTGCGAGCGGCGCACAGAAGCGGCTGCCGAGCACCCCCGAGGAAGCCGCGCTCTGCGACGCCTTCGCGCACGTCCTCGGCGTCGACACCGTCGGCGTGGACGACAGCTTCTTCGACCTGGGCGGGCACTCCCTGCTCGCCGTCCGCCTCGTCTCGCGCATCCGGGCCGCCCTCGGCGTCGACGTCGAGATCCGCACCGTGTTCGAGGCGCCGACCGTCGCCGAGCTCGCGACCCGTCTCGACGTGCCGGGCACCGGCCCGGCCCGGGCGGCGGTCACCGCGGGACCCCGGCCGGAGCGGATCCCGCTGTCGTTCGCGCAGCGCCGGCTCTGGTTCCTCGCCCAGATCGCGGGCGCCACGGCCACCTACAACAACCCCATCACGCTGCGGCTGCCCGGCGACGTGGACGTCGCGGTGCTCGAAGCGGCGCTGCGGGACGTGATCGGGCGGCACGAGTCGCTGCGTACGGTGTTCCCGGCCGTCGACGGTGAGCCGTACCAGCGGGTGCTCGGCCTGGACGAGCTGGACTGGGGCATCGAGGTGGTCGAGGGCGGCGAGCCGTCCGCGGCCTCGGCGTACGCGTTCGACCTGTCCCGCGAGGCGCCGATCAAGGCCTGGCTGTTCCAAGCGGCGCCGGACGAGTGCGTGCTGGTGCTGGTACTGCACCACATCGCGACCGACGGCTGGTCGATGAGTCCCCTGAACCGGGACCTGGCCGCGGCGTACAAGGCACGCCGGCGCGGCGAGGCGCCGGTGTGGGAGCCGCTGCCCGTGCAGTACGCCGACTACGCCATCTGGCAGCGGCAACTGCTCGGCGACGAGAGCGACCCGGAGAGTCTGCTGTCGCAGCAGGTCGCGTACTGGCGCGAGGCGTTGGCGGGTGCGCCGGAGGAGCTGGCGCTGCCGGTGAACCGGCCCCGGCCCGCCGTTGCCTCGCACCGAGGTCACCTGGTGCCGTTGCAGGTGCCGGTGGAGGTGCACGAGCGGTTGGCGGAGTTGGCGCGGGCCGAGGGCGTCACCATGTTCATGGTGTTGCAGGCCGCGGTGGCGGTGATGCTGTCGCGTCTGGGTGCGGGTACGGATATCCCGGTCGGTGCGGCCGTAGCGGGGCGTTCGGATGAGGCGCTCAATGATCTGGTCGGGTTCTTCGTGAACTCGTTGGTGATCCGTACGGATCTGTCGGGTGACCCGGACTTCCGTCAGGTGCTCGCGCGAGTGCGGGAGACCAGCCTCGGGGCGATGGCCCACCAGGACGTGCCGTTCGAGCGGCTGGTCGAGGAGCTGGCGCCGGCGCGGTCGCTGGCGCGGCATCCGCTGTTCCAGGTGATGCTCACCTTCCAGAACATCGACCGCGTGGTGCTGGAGGGCTCTGCCGAACACCCCACGGGTTCCGAACCGGTACCGGTCGCGTCCCGGTTCGACCTCGACGTGATGGTCGGCGAGGTGTTCGACGGACAGGGCCGCCCCGGGGGCCTGCGCGGCTCGCTCACGGTCGCGGACGACCTGTTCGACGCGTCGATGGCGCAGCGGTTCGTGGACTGGCTCGCCAGGGTCCTGACGGCGATGGCCACCCAGCCGGACGGTCGGGCGCGCGCAGTGCAGCTGCTGGATGACGTTGAGCGTGATCAGGTGTTGCGGGTCTGGAACGACACTGCGGTGCCGGTTGCGGCGTCCAGTGTGGTGGAGATGTTCGCCGGGTCTTTCTACCGGGAGCTGGATGAGGCGTCGAACCGGCTCGCGCATTACCTGCTCAAGCAGGGCGTCGGTGTCGACTCGATCGTGGGGTTGTGCCTGCCCGCCGGAACGGAACTGATCACCGCGATTTTGGCGGTGTGGAAGGCCGGAGCGGCCTACGTGCCGATCGACCCGGCGTATCCGTTGGAGCGGATCACCTTCACGCTGGCCGACAGCAAGGCGGTGTTGCTGCTGACCGACGAGCAGACGTCGGAGGATCTGCCGGTGTCCGGGCTGGCCCGGATGGTGGTGCTCGACGACGCACTGGTGGCGATGCAGCTGGCCGCCGCGCCTACGACCGCGCCGCAGGTGGCGGTTGATCCGGCGTCGCTGGCGTATGTGATCTACACGTCGGGTTCGACGGGTACGCCGAAGGGTGTCGCGGTGACTCATGGCGGGCTGGTGAATTATGTCAGCTGGGCTGCCGACGCCTACGGGGTGTCGGGTGGTGGTGGCGCGCCGTTGCATTCGTCGATCGCGTTCGACCTGACGGTGACCAGTGTGGTGGTGCCGCTGGTGTCCGGGTCGCCGGTGGTGGTGAGCGACGATCTCGTCGAGCTGTTGCGAGATCGTGGCGGGTTCGAGCTGGTCAAGCTGGTCCCGGCGCATTTGGCGTTGTTGTCGGAGTCGCTGACCGATGCGCAGGTGGCTGGTGCCGCGCGCAGGTGGGTCGTCGGGGGCGAAGCGCTGCCCGGGCCTCTGGTGCGGTCGTGGCTGCAGCGGGCCCCGGGCTCGGTCGTGGTCAACGAGTACGGGCCGACCGAGACGGTGGTCGGGTGTTGTGTGTTCGAGGTTGCGGCCGGTGATGAGGTCGGGGCGTCGGTGCCGATCGGTCGGCCGATCGCCAACACCCGCCTGTACGTCCTCGATGACAACTTGCAGCCGGTCCCCCCGGGCGTGGCGGGTGAGCTCTATATCGCCGGTGCGCAGTTGGCGCGCGGGTATGTGGGCCGCGTGGGGTTGACCGCGGAGCGGTTCGTAGCTTGCCCGTTCGGCGCCGGGGAAAGGATGTATCGGTCCGGGGACCTGGCGAAGTGGGCCGTCGAGGGACAACTGGAGTTCCTGGGCCGTGCGGATGAGCAGGTGAAGATCCGTGGGTTCCGGATCGAGCCGGGTGAGGTCGAGGCGGTCCTGGCCGAGCATCCGGCGGTGGCGCAGGCGGTCGTGATCGCCCGTGACGACAGGTTGGTCGCTTACGTCGTGGCCGCGCAGACCGACGGCTTGCGAGAGTTTCTCGCGCGGCGGTTGCCGGAGTACATGGTCCCGGCGGTGATCGTGGCGTTGCCCGTGTTGCCGTTGACCACCAACGGCAAGGTCGACCGTGGTGCGCTGCCCGCTCCTGAAGCCACGGCCGGGCAGGGTCGTGCGCCGGAGACCGTCCAGGAGATGTTGCTGTGTGCGGCGTTCGCTCAGGTGCTCGGTGTCGAGTCGGTCGGGCTCGATGACAGCTTCTTCGACCTGGGTGGGCACTCGTTGCTGGCGGCTCGGCTGGTGTCGCGGATCCGGGCCACGCTGGGTGCCGAGGTTGAGATCCGTACGGTGTTCGAAGCGCCCACGGTGGCGCAGCTGGCCGTCCGGCTCGCGAGCGCCGGGTCGGAGCAGGCGCGGGTGGCGTTGCGGGCGGTCGAGCGGCCCGAGCGGATCCCGTTGTCGTTCGCCCAGCGGCGTTTGTGGTTCCTCGACCAGCTGGAAGGACCGAACGCCACCTACAACAGCCCGATCACCGTACGGCTGCCCGGCGACGTCGATGTCGCCGTGGTGGAGGCCGCGTTGCGCGACGTCATGGGCCGGCACGAGTCGCTGCGTACGGTGTTCCCGGCGGTCGACGGCGGAGAGCCGTACCAGAGAATCCTCGAGCCCGCCGAGCTGGACCGTCGCGTCGACGTCATCGACGTCGCCGCCGGGGAGCTGCCCGCACGGGTGGCCGAGGTGTCGCGGTACGCGTTCGACCTCGAACGTGAGGTGCCGATCCGGGCGTGGCTGCTGCGCGCGGGTCCCGACGAGTGCGCACTCGTGCTGCTGCTGCACCACATCGCGACCGACGGCTGGTCCACGGGCCCCCTGCGCCGCGACCTGGCGGCGGCCTTCGCGGCCCGCAAGCAGGGCGAGGCCCCGGCGTGGGAGCCGCTGCCCGTGCAGTACGCCGACTACGCCATCTGGCAGCGCGAGCTGCTCGGCGAGCCGGACGACCCGGACAGCGTGCTTTCCCGGCAGGTCGACTACTGGCGGCACACGCTGGCAGGCGCTCCGGAGGAGCTGGCACTGCCGGCCGACCGGCCCCGACCGGCCGTGGCCAGTCACCGCGGCCTGCGAGTGCCCGTGCAGGTCGCTCCCGAGGTGCACCAGCGGCTCGCCGCGCTCGCCCGGGACGAGGGCGCCACGGTGTTCATGGTGCTGCAGGCGGCGCTGGCGGTCATGCTGGCGCGGTCGGGCGCCGGCACGGACATCCCGACCGGGTTCGCGGTGGCCGGTCGTTCCGACGAGGCGCTCAATGATCTGGTCGGGTTCTTCGTCAACACGCTGGTGATCCGTACGGATCTGTCGGGTGACCCGGAGTTCCGGGAGATCCTCGGGCGGGTGCGGGAGACGACGCTGGGTGCGCTGGCGAACCAGGACGTGCCGTTCGAGCGGCTCGTGGAGGAGCTGGCGCCGTCGCGGTCGCTGGCGCGGCACCCGCTGTTCCAGGCGATGCTGACGCTTCAGAACACCGAGCGTGCGGTCGTGGAGCCGGCCGCTAGCCGGGGTACGGCCTCGGCGGCGGCCAAGTTCGACCTGGAGGTGTCGATCGGCGAGGTGGTCGACGACCAGGGCCGTCCGGCGGGTCTGCGCGGGTTCGTCGGCGCGTCGGAGGACCTGTTCGACGAGTCCACCGCGCGGCGCATCGCGGCCTGGTACGTGCGGGTGCTGGAGACCGTGTCGGCCGAGGTGCGGCTGCACGAGGTGTCCCTGCTCGATGCGCCGCAACGCGTGGTGAACGAGTGGAACACGCCTGCTGTGGACGTTCCGGACGCCACGATTCCGGAGTTGTTCGCGCGTCAGGTGGCTGCGGCTCCGGATGCGGTGGCGGTGGTGGCCGATGGGGTGTCGTTGTCTTATGCGGAGCTGGACCGGCGGTCGAACCGTGTCGCCCGGCATCTGATCGGCCAGGGCGTGGGTGTCGGTTCGTTTGTCGGGGTGCTGCTCGAGCGTGGCGCTGATGTGGTGGTGGCGTTGCTGGCGGTGTTGAAGACCGGCGCCGCCTACGTGCCGGTCGACCCGCGGACCCCCGCCGGGCGGGTCGATGTGATCCTGTCGGACGCGGCGGTGTCGGCGGTGCTGACGAGCGTCGCGTTCGAGGAGTCCGATGCGCCGCTGCCGCTGCTGGGAGTCCCCGATCAGCCGGCTTACGTCATTTACACGTCCGGTTCGACGGGCACGCCTAAGGGTGTCGTTGTGTCGCAACGCAACGTCCTGGGACTGCTGGCCGCGGCTCAGGACTTGTTCGCGCTGAACCCTGGCGATGTGTGGTCCTGCTTCCACTCGTTCGCGTTCGACGTGTCGGTGTGGGAGCTGTGGGGTGCGCTGCTGCACGGCGCCCGCGTTGTAGTCGTGCCGTTCGACGTCTCCCGCAGTCCCCAGGAGTTCGCCGAGCTGCTCGAACGTGAGCGGGTGACGGTGTTGAGTCAGACACCGTCTGCGTTCTATCAGCTGACGGCGGTGCCGGATTCGGTGCGGCTGATCGTGTTCGCGGGCGAGGCGTTGGAACCGTCGCGGGTCGCCGGGTGGCTGCGTGAGGGTGGGCCGCGGTTGGTGAACATGTATGGCATTACTGAGACGACGGTGCATTCCACGCATTGGGAGCTGACCGGCGACGAGGTTGGCAGTGTGGTCGGTCGTGGTCTGGCGGGTACGCAGATGCTGGTTCTGGATGATGCCTTGCAGCCGGTGCCGCCGGGTGTGGTCGGTGAGTTGTATGTGGCCGGGGTGCAGGTGTCGCAGGGCTATCTGGGTCGGCCGGGGTTGACGGGGCAGCGGTTCGTGGCGAGTCCGTTCGCTGTCGGGCAGCGGATGTATCGCTCAGGGGACTTGGCGAAGTGGAACGGCGACGGGCAGTTGGTGTTCGCTGGTCGGGCGGATCAGCAGGTGAAGGTTCGCGGGTTCCGCATCGAGCCGGGTGAGGTCGAGGCGGTGCTGACCGGGCATCCGGCGGTGGTGCAGGCTGCTGTCGTCGTGCGTGACGATCGGCTGGTGGCTTATGTTGTGGCGTCGCAGGCGGATGGGTTGCGGGAGTATGCGGCGCAAAGGTTGCCGGAGTACATGGTGCCGGCGGCGGTGGTCGCCCTGCCGGCGCTGCCCCTGACCGTCAACGGAAAGCTGGACCGCAGGGCCTTGCCCGCGCCTGACTACGGCGACGCGGCGCGCGGATGGGCGGAGGTGCGCCGCGGGTCCGCGACGGCGCTGGAAGGCACGGTGTGCGAGGCCTTCGCTGACGTCCTCGGCCTGGAGACGGTGGGGGTCGACGACGACTTCTTCGCCCTCGGCGGGCACTCCATGCTCGCGGTCCAGCTCGTCGCCCGGCTGCGCGAGAAGGGGTTCTCGACGTCGGTGCGCAGCCTCTTCGCGACACCGACGCCGGCCGGGCTCATCAGCCGGATCAGCCTGTCGGCGGTCAGCGGCGGACTGGGCACGGTCCTGCCGATCCGTACCGAGGGCAGCCGGCCCCCGTTCTTCTGCATCCATCCGGCCGGCGGGCTCAGCTGGTGCTACATGCCGCTGGCCCGGTTCGTCCCCGCCGACCTGCCGCTCTACGGGTTGCAGGCGCTCGGCCTCGACGGCGAGAGCCCGCTGAGCGGCTCCGTGCAGGACATGGCGGCCGCGTACGTGGAGCAGATCCGGGCGATCCAGCCGACCGGCCCGTACCACCTGCTCGGGTTCTCGTTCGGCGGCCTGCCGGTGCACGAGATCGCCGTGCAGCTGCGCGCCGCCGGGCAGGAGGTCGGCGCCCTCGTCGTCATGGACGCCTATCCCGACAAGGTGGGAGAGCGGCGGCGGGAACCGCACGAGGCCCCGGTGGACGGCCCACGCCCTTCCGGACAACCGGAGACGACGCCCGCCGAGCAGCTCGAGCGGATCACGGCGCAGCTGCAGGAGGAGTTCGGCGAGGTGCTCGGCGGCGTGTCCGAGCAGGAGCTGCAGGTCCTGGCCCGGGTGATCCAGAACAACGGTCAGCTGGGACGGACGCACCGGCCCGGCACGTACGACGGCGACATGCTGTTGCTGACCGCCGGCGTCGGCAAGGACGGCGACCAGGCGGAGCAGCCGCGCCTGGGCGGCGACCTGTGGCAGCCCTATGTGGACGGTGAGATCGCCGAGGTGGCTCTGCCGTGTCGGCACGCCGACATGATGCAGGCCGACATGCTCCGGCAGGCGTGGGACGCCATCTCCGCCTGGATGGCGGCCCGCTCGTGAGCTGACGCCGCGGACGTGGGCGTTCGACAGGGGTCCGCCGGCTCGGCGGGCCCCTGTTCGAGTGTGCAAAATCCGCAGCTGGACAGCCCGAGGTGTGCGATCAGCGCCTTGTCGAGCCGCCCGGCCGTGCGCTGCAATGGCGCCACCGGCCGGCGGATCGTCGTCGCCGTTCGCGGCCGTGACGAGCCGCCGTTGCAGGACGACAAGGGTGACCATGGGGGAGAACAGCATGGTGGCGACGGAGGCCGGCGCCGACGAGCTGACGGCCGGGCAGCTCGGCATCTGGAGTGCACAGCACCTCGCGCCCGAGAGCCCCGCGTTCCTCATCAGCGAGTACCACGACATCCACGGCGACCTCGACCCCGCCCTGCTGGTGCGGGCGATCCGGCACACGCTGGACGAGGCGCCGGCCTACCGCCTCCGGTTCCGCGTCGTCGACGGCGAACCCCGGCAGTACGTCGGCGGTGACGGCCACGGCCAGGTTCACGTGATCGACGTCAGCGACCGGCCCGACCCGTCGGCGGCCGCCGAGGAATGGATGCGCGAGGACGCGGCCCGCCCGCTCGACCTCCTCGGTGACCCGGTGTCCGTCCACGTCGTCTTTAGCGTCGGCGACCGGCGGCACTTCTGGTACCAGCGCTTCCACCACATCGCCGTGGACGGCTACAGCGGCGCGTTGTTCGGCGCGCGGGTCGCCGCCCACTACACCGCACTGGCAGAGGGACGGGAGCCCGCGGGACCGGAGCTCGAACCGCTGTCCGTGCTGCTCGACGCCGACCGGGCGTACCGGAGATCCGAAGGCCCCGACCGGGACCGGCGCCACTGGCTGGACCACCTCGCCGGCGCGCCGGAGCCGCGCCGGACCGGACGGCCGGCACCACGCTGGAGCCTCACCCGGCCGGCCCGGCACTCCTGGACCGTCGAACCCGGCATCGCCGCCGCCCTGCGCGACGTCGCCGCCCGCAGCGGCACCAGCCTGGCGGGTCTCGTCATCGCGGCGGCAGCGGCCTATCAGCACCGCCTCACCGGCGCGCAGGACCTCGTCGTCGGCGTTCCCGTCCTGGGCCGCACCGGGATGCGGGAACTGCGAGCTGTCGGCGAGACCACCAACCTGATGCCGGTGCGCCTCGCCGTGCGTCCGGGCACCTCCGTCGCCGAGCTGGCCACGCAGACCGTCCGGACGGTACGCACCGGCCTGCCGCACCAGCGCTACCGCTACGAGCAGCTGCTCCGCGACCTGAAGCTGTCCGACAGCCGGCCGCTGTACGCCGTGAAGGCCAACGTCATGATGTTCGACTACTCCGCCCGGTTCGGCGACTGTGTCTCCGTCGTCCGGAGCCTGACCGGCGGTCCCGTCGACGACATCGGCATCGACGTCTACGACCGCACCGGCGCGGGCGCCCTGCAGATCGACGTCGACGTGAACCTCGACCTGCACGACGCCACCGACGCCGAGGAGATCTCCCGGCGGTTCCTGCGCGTGCTGGAGGCGGTCGCCGCCGCCCCCGGCGACCCCGTCGACCGGATCGGCCTGCTCGACGCCGGGGAGCGCCGCCGGGTCCTGGCCGACTGGAACGACACCACCGCCGAGACGGCCGCCGGCAGCATCGTGGATCTGGTCGAGCGGCAGGTGGCGGCCGCGCCGGACGCCGTGGCGCTGATCGCGGACGGTGTATCGCTGACCTACGCGGAGGTGGACGAACGCGCGAACCGGCTGGCGTGGCATCTGCGCGGCCTCGGCGTGGGCGCGGAGTCGCTGGTGGCGGTCGCGATGCCGCGCGGTGCCGAGCTGGTGCTGGCGGTGCTCGGCGTCCTGAAGGCCGGCGCGGCGTACCTGCCGATCGACGTCACCCTGCCCGCCGAGCGGGTCGAGTTCATGATCGCCGACAGCAGGGCGATCGTGGTCCTGGGCACCGGCGACGTGCTGGACGGCCTGCCGTTGCGCGGCGTCCTCGCGGTGGACGCCGCCGAGGCGCAGGGCCCGGCGCACGCCCCGGACGTGACCGTCCATCCGGACCAGGTCGCCTACGTCATCTACACGTCAGGCTCGACCGGGACGCCCAAGGGCGTGGCGGTCACCCATCGGGGCGCGGCGAACCTGGCGGCGGCCCAGGCGCAACGCCTGGCGGTCGGCCCCGGCGACCGGGTCCTGCAGTTCGCTTCGGCCGGCTTCGACGCGGCCGTGTGGGAGCTGCTGATGGCGTGGGGCTCCGGCGCCGCGCTCGTCGTCACCGCGCCCGGCCGCCTGCTCGCCGGCGACGCCCTCGTCGAGATAGTGCGGCGGTTCGAGGTCTCGCATGCCACGCTGCCGCCCGCGGTGCTCTCGGCGCTGGACCCGGGCTCGCTCGAACCCGTACGCACGCTGGTGTCGGCGGGCGAGGCCATGGACCGGGAGCTGGTGTCCCGCTGGTCGGCGGGGCGGTCGCTGATCAACGCGTACGGGCCCACCGAGACGACCGTCTGCGCCACGATGTCGGCGCCGCTGGCCGGCGGCGACGAGCCGGCGATCGGCGGACCCCTGCTGAACACCCGCGCGTTCGTGCTCGACGACACGTTGTCCCCGGTCCCGCCCCAGGTGGCCGGCGAACTGTACGTGGCCGGCGTCCAGCTGGCGCGGGGCTACGTGGGCCGGCCGGGCCTCACGGCCGAGCGGTTCGTGGCCAGCCCGTACGGCGCCGGCGAGCGGATGTACCGCACGGGCGACGTCGTCCGGTGGACCGCAGACGGGCAGCTGATGTTCTCCAGCCGGGTCGACGACCAGGTGAAGGTCCGGGGCTTCCGGATCGAGCCGGGCGAGGTCGAAGCCGTGCTGGCCGCGCATCCGGCGGTGGCGCAGGCGGTGGTGGTCGCGCGGAACGACCGGCTGGTGGCCTACGTCGTGCCCGCCGAGGACGAGCTGCCGGCCGACCGGATCCGCGAGTACGCCGCCCAGCGCCTGCCCGAGTACATGGTCCCGAGCGCCGTCGTGCCCCTGACCGCCCTGCCGCTGACGGCCAACGGCAAGCTCGACCGCAAGGCTCTGCCCGCGCCGGAGTCGGCGTCCCGTGCGGGCCGGGGCCCGGCCACGGTCCAGGAGGAGCTGCTGTGTGACGCCTTCGCCGGCGTCCTGGGTCTCGACACGGTCGGGGTCGACGACAGCTTCTTCGACCTCGGCGGGCACTCGCTGCTCGCGGCGCGGCTGGTGGCGCGGATCCGGGCCACGCTCGGTACGGACGTCGAGATCCGGACGTTGTTCGAGGCGCCCACCGTGGCCGCCCTCGCCGCCCGCCTGGCGGACACCGGCGCCGGACGCACCCGGCCGGCCCTGCGGGCGGTGCCGCGGCCCGAACGCGTACCGCTGTCCTTCGCCCAGCGCCGCCTGTGGTTCCTCGGGCAGCTGGAAGGCCCCAACCCCACCTACAACATGCCCATGATCCTGCGGCTGGACGAGGACCCGGACACGGGCGCGCTGGAAGCGGCGTTGCGCGACGTGATCGGCCGGCATGAGCCGCTGCGGACCGTGTTCGCGGTCGCCGACGGCGAGCCGTACCAGCGGATCCTGGACCCGGCCGAGCTGGAGTGGGGCCTCGAGGTCGTCGACGTCGCGGCCGGCGGGCTGACGGACGCCGTGGCCCGCACCTCGCGGCACGCGTTCGACCTGGCGACCGACATACCGGTCCGCGCCTGGCTGTTCCGCGGGGAGGCGGGCGAGCGCGTGCTCGTCCTGCAGCTGCACCACATCGCCAGCGACGGCTGGTCGACCGGGCCGCTCGACCGGGACCTGGCCCAGGCGTACGAGGCGCGCAAGCGAGGTGCCGCGCCCGAATGGACCCCGCTGCCGGTGCAGTACGCCGACTACGCCATCTGGCAACGGGAGCTGCTGGGGGAGGAGTCCGACCCGGACAGCCTGCTGTCCCGGCAGGTGGCGTACTGGCGGCGCACCCTGGACGGTGCGCCGGAGGAGCTGCAGCTGCCCACGGACCGGCCGCGTCCCTTCGCCGCCAGCCACCGCGGCCACAGCGCGACCTGGCGGGTCCCCGCCGACGTGCACCGCCGGATCGCGAAGCTCGCCCGCGCGGAGGGCGTGACCACCTTCATGGTGCTGCAGGCGGCGCTCACGGTGATGCTGTCGCGGCTCGGCGCCGGCAGCGACATCCCGATCGGCTCGCCGACCGCCGGCCGCACCGACGAGGCGCTGGACGACCTGGTCGGTTGCTTCCTCAACACCCTGGTCATCCGTACGGACCTGGCGGGCGACCCGGAGTTCCGGCAGGTGCTCGCCCGGGTCCGGGAGGCGGGCCTGGGCGCCATGGCCCACCAGGACGTCCCGTTCGAGCGGCTGGTGGAGGAGCTCGCCCCGGCGCGGTCGCTGGCCCGGCACCCCCTCGTCCAGGTCGTCATGACCGACACCGGGCATGCCGCGCGGTCCGGCTCCGGCGCCTACTCCGAGCTGGACAGCGTCGCGCTGACCCCGGCGAAGTTCGACCTGTGGGTCCCGATCGCCGAGGCGTTCGACGACAACGGTGGGCCGGCCGGGATCGACGGCCTGGTGACGGTCGCCGCGGACCTGTTCGACGCCGCGACGGCAGAGCGGGTGGCGGGCTGGCTCATGCGGGTGCTGGAGGTGGCGACCGCGGACCCGGGCGTACGGCTGGGCGACGTGCAGCTGGTGGACGCGGCGGAGCGGGAGCTGATCCTGCGGGGCTGGAACGCCACGGCCTCCGCGGAACCGGCGCCCGGTGTGCTCGAGTCGTTCGCCGCCCGGGTGGCCGCGGATCCCGGCGCGGTGGCGATCGTGGCGGGCGGCGCCACGGTGACGTACGCGCAGCTGGACGCGCAGGCGAACCGGCTGGCCCGCTACCTCGCCGGCTGCGGTGTGGGGCGGGAGTCGGTGGTCGGCCTCTGCCTGCCCCGCGGCGAGCAGATGCTCCCGGCGATCCTGGGCGTGTGGAAGGCCGGGGCGGCCTACCTGCCGGTCGACGGGAAGCTGCCGGTCGAGCGGATCGCGTTCCTGCTGGCGGACAGCCGGGCGTCGGTGCTCGTGGGCGCCCAGGACGTGCTGGACGGTCTGCCCGCCGGCCGGGTACGGACGATCGCGACCGACGACCCCTCGGTCCTGGCTTGTTCCGGTGCACCGATGCCGGTTCCCGCGGCCGCGGCGGGACAGTCGGCGTACGTCATCTACACGTCCGGCTCCACCGGCCTGCCCAAGGGCGTCGCCGTGACGCACGGAGCGCTGGCCAACTACGTCGCGTCGGTGTCCGAGCGGCTCGGCTGGACGCGGCCGGGCATGCGGTACGCGTTGCTGCAACCGCAGGTCACCGACCTCGGGAACACCGTGGTGTTCACCGCCCTGGCCGGCGGCGGCGAGATCCACGTCCTGGACCCCGACGCGGTCGTCGACGCCGAGGCCGTCGGCGGCTACCTGCGGCGCGAGCGCATCGACGCGTTGAAGCTCGTCCCCTCGCACGCGATGGCCATCGGCGCCGACCGGCTGAGCCCCGCCCATTCGCTGGTCCTCGGCGGCGAGGCGGCCCCGGCGGAGTGGGTCGAGGAACTGGTGGCCCGGGGATGCCGCGTGTTCAACCACTACGGCCCGACCGAGACGACGGTCGGCGTGGCGGCCACCGAGATCTCGGCGCCGACCGCGGGCGTGGTCCCGGTGGGCAGGCCCCTGGCCAACACCTCGCTGTACGTCCTCGACGCGGGTCTTGCCCCGGTTCCGCCCGGCGTGGTCGGCGAGCTCTACGTGGCCGGTGCCCAAGTGGCGCGCGGCTACGTGCGCCAGCCGGCGCTGACCGGTCAGCGGTTCGTGGCGTGCCCTTACCGGGCCGGGGAACGGATGTACCGCACCGGCGACCTGGCGAAGTGGACCCTCGACGGGCAGGTCGTGTTCGCCGGGCGGGCGGACGACCAGGTAAAGGTCCGCGGGTACCGGATCGAACCCGGTGAGGTCGAAGCCGTCCTCACCGGACATCCCGCGGTGGCTCAGGCGGCGGTGATCGCCCGCGACGACCGGCTGGTCGCCTATGTCGTGCCCGACGACGACGTCGCGGCCGATGCCATCCGCGGCTACGCCGCCCAGCGGCTGCCCGACTACATGGTGCCCGCCGCGGTCGTCGCCCTGCCGGCGCTGCCGCTGACGAGCAACGGCAAGTTGGACCGCAAGGCCCTGCCCGCTCCGGACTACGCCGGCGGGGGCCACGCGACCGGGCGGCCGCCCAGCACCGTCGAGCAGTCCCTGCTGTGCGACGCCTTCGCCCAGATCCTCGGGCTCGGCACGGTCGGCATCGACGACAACTTCTTCGACCTCGGCGGGCACTCCCTGCTCGCCGTGCGCCTCGTCTCGCGCATCCGCGCCACCCTCGGCGTCGACATCGAGATCCGTACCGTCTTCGAGGCCCCGACCGTCGCCGAGCTGGCGACGCGGCTCGCCACGGCGGGCACGCGCCGGGCGCCGATCTCGGCGGGCGAGCGGCCCGGGCGGATCCCCCTGTCGTACGCCCAGCGCCGGCTGTGGTTCCTCGCCCAGCTGGAGGGCCCGAGCGCCACCTACAACAACCCCTTCACCCTGCGGCTGTCGGGTGCCGTGGACCTCGCGGCGCTGGAGGCCGCGTGGGCCGACGTGCTGGGCAGACACGAGTCCCTGCGGACGGTGTTCCCGGCGGTCGAGGGCGAGCCGTACCAGCGGATCCTGGACCCGGCCGACGTGGGCCGCCGGTTCGAGGTGGTCGACGTGGCCGCCGCCGAGGTGCCGGCCAGGGTCGCCGAGGTGGCGCGGTACGCCTTCGACCTCGCCGGCGAGCCGCCCGTGCGGGCCTGGCTGCTGCGGGTCGCGCCGGACGAGTGCGTCCTGGTGCTGGTGCTGCACCACATCGCGACGGACGGCTGGTCGATGGGCCCGCTGGGCCGGGACCTGTCGGCGGCGTACGCGGCCCGTACCCAGGGCGAAGCTCCGGCGTGGGAGCCGTTGCCGGTGCAGTACGCCGACTACGCGATCTGGCAGCGCGAGCTGCTGGGCGCGGACGACGACCCGGACAGCCTGCTCGCCCATCAGGTGGCGTACTGGCGGGAGGCGCTGGCCGGCGCTCCCGAGGAGCTGGCGTTGCCGGCCGACCGGCCGCGCCCGGCGCAGGCGAGCCACCGGGGCCGGCAGGCGCCGGTGGAGGTGCCCGGCGAGGTGCATCAGCGGCTCGTGGAGCTGGCCCGCGCCGAGGGCGCCACCGTGTTCATGGTCGTGCAGGCCGCGCTGGCCGTCACCCTGTCGCGGCTCGGGGCGGGACCCGACATCCCGATCGGGTCCGCCGTGGCCGGCCGCCTGGACGAGGCGCTCAACGAGGTCGTCGGCTTCTTCGCCAACACGCTCGTCGTCCGGACCGACCTGGCGGGGGATCCGGACTTCCGGCAGGTGCTGGCCCGCGTACGGGAGTCCACGCTGGGCGCGCTCGCGAACCAGGACGTGCCGTTCGAGCGCCTCGTCGAGGACCTGGCGCCGGCCCGGTCCCTGGCGCGGCACCCGCTGTTCCAGGTGACCCTGACCCTGCAGGACAACGAGCGCGCGAACGTGGAGCTGCCGGGCGTACGCGTGGCGGTCGCGGGCGCCGTCGAGGCCGCCGGCGACGAGACCGTGGCGCGTTTCGACCTGGAGCTGGCGCTCGCCGAGGTGCTCGACGAGCAGGGCCGGCCCACGGGACTGCGGGGCTTCCTGGTGGCCGCCGCGGACCTGTTCGAGGCACCTTCGGTACGGGCACTCGCGGACCGGTTCGTGCGGGTCCTGCGGACGGTGGTCGAGCAGCCCGGACTGCGGGTGGGCGCGGTGCCGGTGCTCGACGCCGCCGAGCGCGAGGAGATCCTGACCGGGTGGAACGGGACCGCACCCGAGGCCTCCGACCTGAATGTCGTGGCGCTGTTCGAGCGTCAGGTGGCGATGGCTCCGGACGCGGTGGCGGTGGTGGCCGGCGAGGTGTCGCTGACCTACGGGGAGCTGGACCGGCGGGCGAACCGGCTGGCGCGGCATCTGCGGGGGCTGGGTGCGGGCGCCGGGTCCTTCGTGGGCGTGGTGATGGAGCGGGGCGCGGACGTGGTCGTGGCCCTGCTCGCGGTGCTGAAGGCCGGCGCCGCCTACGTGCCGGTCGACCCGCGGACCCCCGCCCAGCGGGTCGCCGTGGTGCTGTCCGACGCCGCGGTCGCGGCGGTGCTGACCTCCACCTCCTGCGCGTCGCTGCTTCCGGACTCGGTTCCGGCTGTGGTCCTCGACGATCCGGGTACGGCCGAGACGCTCGCGCCGTTGTGGGACGCACCGTTGTCGACCGGGGTGTCTCCGGAGCAACCCGCCTACGTCATCTACACGTCGGGTTCCACCGGTACGCCCAAGGGCGTGATCGTGACCCACCGCAACGTGGTGGCGCTGTTCGGGGCGTTCGACCTGGGTGCGGGGGAGGTGTGGTCCTGCTTCCACTCGTTCGCGTTCGACTTCTCGGTCTGGGAGTTGTGGGGTGCGCTGCTGCACGGTGCTCGGGTGGTGGTGGTGCCGTTCGAGGTGTCGCGCAGCCCGCAGGAGTTCGCGGCGTTGTTGGCGCGTGAGCGGGTGACGGTGCTGAGCCAGACGCCGTCGGCGTTCTACCAGCTGCCGTCGTTGCCGGCATCGGTGCGGTTGGTCGTGTTCGGTGGTGAGGCGTTGGAGCCCTCCCGCGTCTCAGGCCGGCTGTCCGAGGGTGGTCCGCGTCTGGTGAACATGTACGGGATCACCGAGACGACGGTGCATTCGACGCAGTGGCAGCTCACCGGTGGTGAGGTGGGCAGTGTGGTGGGTCGTGGCCTGCCGGGCACGCGGATGCTGGTACTCGATGACCGGTTGCAGCCGGTGCCGGCGGGTGTGGCCGGTGACGTGTATGTGGCTGGTGCTCAAGTGTCGCGCGGGTATCTGGGCCGTCCGGGGTTGACGGGTCAGCGGTTCGTGGCGTGCCCCTATGGCAGCGGTGAGCGGATGTATCGCTCCGGGGATCTGGCGAAGTGGACGGCTGAGGGGCAGTTGGTGTTCCTGGGCCGGGCGGATGACCAGGTGAAGATCAGGGGCTTCCGGATCGAGCCGGGTGAGATCGAGGCGGTGCTCATCGCACACCCGGCCGTCGCTCAGGCGGCGGTGATCGCCCGCGACGACCGGCTCGTGGCCTACGTGGTCCCGGCCGACGAGACAGTGCCGGACCTGCGCGAATGGGCCCGCAAGTCGCTGCCGGAGTACATGGTGCCTGCCGCCGTGGTCGTCCTGCCGGTGCTGCCGCTGACGGTCAACGGCAAGCTCGACCGCAAGGCCCTGCCCGCACCGGACCACGCCCGCACCGGCTCGGCACCCGGGCGAGCGCCGAGCACCCCCGAGCAATCCGTGCTGTGTGAGGCGTTCGCGCACGTCCTCGAGCTCGACACCGTCAGCATCGACGACAACTTCTTCCACCTCGGCGGGCACTCGCTGCTCGTCGTCCGCCTCGTCGCGCGCATCCGCGCCGCCCTCGGAATCGACCTCGAGATCCGCACCCTCTTCGACCACCCCACGCCGGCGCAGCTCGCCGGCGAGCTGCACACGCGGCGATCCGACCGGCCGGTCCTGCGCCCCATGCCCAGAACCTGACGAACGACCCGCTACGGAGGACACGCATGGCCTACGACCTCGAGGACGTCCCGGACCTGGTCACCATGATGCGCCAGCACGCCGCCACGCGGCCGCGGTCCGAGGCACTGATCTTCCTCGCCGATCCGGACGACCCCCTCGAGGGCGCGGTCACCTGCACCTACGAGGAACTGGACCGGCAGGCCCGCGCCTGCGCCGCCTGGCTGCAGGAGCGGCTGCCACCCGGGTCCCGGGTGCTGCTGCTGCACCCCAACAGCATCGAGTTCGTCACGGCCTTCTTCGGCTGCCTGTACGCGGGCATGATCGCCGTGCCCGCACCGCAGCCCGGGCGCTACCGGCATCAGCGCAACCGCATCGCCACCGTGGCCGGCAGCGCCGGCGCGGCCGCGGTGCTCACCGATGCCGAGACCCTCACGGAGGTGCGGGAGTGGGCGGACGACACCGGCCTGGCCGACGTCATCGTCGACGCGAACGGCACCGCGGGCTTCGGCGACCCCGGCGCGTGGCGGCCGGTGCCGCTGAGCCGTGCCACGACAGCCCTGCTGCAGTACACCTCCGGCTCCACCGGCGATCCCAAGGGTGTCATCGTCCGGCACGGCAACATGCTCCACAACGTGCACTCGATGACGACCGAGATCGGCTGGTCCGCCGCCGTGCGCGTCGGCGGGTGGATCCCGCTCTACCACGACATGGGGCTCGTCGGCATGCTGATGTCCGCGGTCCTGCGCGGCGGCACCACCGTCCTCATGACACCGAGCGCCTTCATCCGCAGCCCGATCCGCTGGCTGCGCGCGATCGACCGGTACGGCATCAACGTGTCGTTCGCCCCCAACTTCGCCTACGACCTGTGCGTCAACCGGATCGACGACGCCGACGCCGCGAGCCTGGACCTGTCCCGCTGGCACATCGCGATCAACGCCTCCGAGCCGGTGGACCGCGCGGTGCTCGACCGCTTCGGCGAGAAGTTCGCCGCGGCCGGGTTCCGCCCGGAGGCGCTCGCCCCGGGCTACGGCCTGGCGGAGGCCACCGTGTACGTCACCTGCCGCACCGGCCGTCGCCCGGTGGTCCGCCGGCTCGATCCCGCCCGGCTGGCCGAGGGCGTGTTCGCCGAGGGCGGCGTGGGCGAGACCCGGGACGTCGTCAGCTGCGGCTCCCCGACGCCGGCCTGCGACATCCGGGTGGTCGATCCGGCCACCCGCGAGGTGCTGCCCGACGGGCGCCTGGGCGAGATCTGGCTGCGGGGCGGCAGCGTCTGCGACGGCTACTGGGAGCGCGACGACCTGGCCCACATGTTCCACGCCGCGACGGCCGGTGGTGAGGCCGGCTTTCTGCGTACCGGCGACCTCGGCGCGATCTACGAGGGCGAGCTGTACGTCCACGGCCGCCTGACCGACATGTTCATCGTCCGCGGCCGCAACCTCTACCCGCACGACGTGGAGCAGGAGCTGCGGATCACCCACCCCGAGCTGGGCCGTGCCGGGGCCGTGTTCGCGGTGCCGGGCGGGGACACCGCGCTCGCCACACAGGCCGTCGTGGTGACCCACGAGGTGGGCAAGGTGCCGCCGGAGCGGCTGCCCTCCCTCGCCACCGAGCTGCGGCTGACCGTCAGCCGGGAGTTCGGAGTCCCGGTCGCCGCCGTGGCGCTGCTGCGCCCCGGCACGGTGCAGCGGACCACGAGCGGCAAGGTGCAGCGCGCCGCCATGTCCGAGCTGTACCGCACCGGCCGCCTCAAGACGCTCTACCAGGACCCGTCCGCAGCGGACCGGTCACCGTCGATGGCGTGACCGCCAGCAAAGGAGTGCCATGTCCCTGCCCGGAACCAACACCGCCCGCACCGACCTGTGCGAGTGGCTGTGCGTGCAGCTCGCCAAGGAGCTGCGGCTGCCGCCGGCCACGATCGACCCGGACGAACCGATGGTGACCTATGGCCTCGACTCGCTGACTGCGGCCGCGATCCTCGCGGTGGTCGAGCAGCACGTCGGCTTCAAGGTCGACCCCAACGCCCTTTGGGACCACCCGACCGCGGCCGCGTTCGCCGGCTTCCTGGCCGCGGGGCCCGCCGCCGACTGACAAAAAGGCATCAGAAAGGGACCGCCCGGCCGGGCGGTCCCTTTCTCGATCGCCGCGTCAGCCGACCGGCTCCTCCTCCTGCTCCGCGAACTGGGTGCGATACAGGCGCGCGTAGCGACCGTCCGCGGTGAGCAGCTCCTCGTGGGTGCCGCGTTCACGGATCTGCCCCTGTTCGACGAAGAGGATCTGGTCGGCCTTGCGGATCGTCGAGAGCCGGTGCGCGATGACCAGCGAGGTACGCCCGGCGAGCGCGGTGACCAGGGCCCGCTGGATCGCCACCTCCGACGCCGAGTCGAGATGTGCGGTGGCCTCGTCCAGCACGACGATCGGCGGTGACTTGAGCAGCAGCCGGGCCAGGGCGATGCGCTGCTTCTCACCGCCGGAGAGCCGGTAGCCGCGGTCGCCCACGACGGTGTCCAGGCCGTCCGGCAGCGCCGACACCGTGCTCCAGATCTGTGCCGCCTCGCACGCCTCGACCAGGTCGTGCTCCGTGGCGTCGGGGCGGGCGTACAGCAGGTTGGCGCGCAGCGTGTCGTGGAACAGGTGGGCGTCCTGGGTGACCACGCCGACGTGGCTCGACAGGGAGGACAGCGTCAGGTCCCGGACGTCCTCGCCGTCGATGCGGACCGCGCCCGACACGACGTCGTAGAGCCGGGGGACCAGGTGGGTGATGGTCGTCTTGCCGGCGCCGGACGGTCCCACCAGGGCGGTCAGCTTGCCCGCCGGTACGCGGAAGCTGAGGTCGCGGAGGATCCATTCGTCGCTGCCGCGTTCCGCCGGGCCCAGCCGGGCGAGCTGGAGCGAGGGGATCGAGACGTCGCCGGCCCGCGGATAGCGGAAGGACACCTGGTCGAACTCGATCTCGGGCGCGGTGGCCCCGCCGGCGTAGCTGCCGTTCAGCGACCGTGCCTCGGGGCGCTCCGCGACGGAGGGTTCGAGGTCCAGCACCTCGAAGACCCGGTCGAAGCTGACCAGCGCGGTCACGAAGTTGAGGTGCAGGCTCGACAGCTGGTTGACCGGGCCGTACAGCCGCGCCAGCAGGGTCGCCATGGCCACGAGCGTCCCGAGCTCCAGCTCGCCCCGGACGACCAGGGCGCCGCCGAAGCCGTAGACCACGGCGTTGGTGAAGGAGGTGAGCAGCGTGACGATGATGCCCATCAGGGCGCCGATGGAGGCGGCCCGGATGGCCATGTCGCGGACCTTGCCGGCCCGGCTGGAGAACTCGGCGGACTCCTGCTGCGGCTGTCCGTAGAGCTTGGTGAGCAGCGCCCCGGCCACGTTGAAGCGCTCGTTCATCATCGTGCCCATCTCGGCGTCGAGGTGCATGCGGCGCCGGGCGAGCCGCTGCAGCACCCGGCCGATGAGCTTGGCCGGCAGCAGGAAGAGCGGGATCATGACCAGCGCGACGACGGTGATCTGCCAGGACAGGTAGAACATCGTGGCCAGGGTGAAGATGATCTTCAGAATCGTGTCGGTGCTCTGCGACAGCAGCGTGGTCGTCGCCTGCTGGGCGCCCACGACGTCGTTGTTCAGCCGGCTGACCAGCGCACCGGTCTGGGACCGGGCGAAGAACGCGACGGGCTGGCGCTGGATGTGGTCGAACACCCTGGTCCGCAGGTCGTAGACCACACCCTGTCCGATGCGGGCCGAGACCCAGGCCTGCGCGTAGCTGGCCCCCGCGTCCAGCACCGCCAGCGCGGCGATGAGCAGAGCGAGCCGCACCACCACCGGCGTGTGGCCGCCCTGGATGCCGTCGTCGATGATCGCCTTGAGGATCAGCGGGTTGGCCGACGTGACGCCGGCCGTGGCGAGGGTCAGGACCAGCAGGAGGAACAACGACTTCCGGTGTCGCAGGGCGTACGGCACGACGCGCCGTACGGTGCCGGGTCTGATCTTCTGGTCGGCCGGTGGGGGCGGGCCCGGACGCATCCCGCCCGGAGGCCCCGGCCGGGGGCCACCCATCATCGCCACAATTGTCCTCGCTCTCGCAGTCAGAACTTGTCGAAGAACTCGACGATCGCCGCGTTGACCAGGTCCGGCTCCTCGAGGTGCCCGAGGTGGCCGCAGCCGGGAATCTCCACCAGGTCGCCGTTCGGGATGGCGTCCGCCACCTCGGCGGCCAGATGGGGCGGGGCGATGACGTCGTCGCCGAAGGCGATCACCCGGCACGGCGCGGTGATCTCGCGCAGCCGCCGGCGGGTGTCCGCGTCGGTGTCGATCCACACCTGCCCGGACGGCCCGTCGCCGTCCGCGCTGAGCTCGAAGAGCTCGAGCCAGTTCCCCATCGCCGCGTCGTCGTTCAGGGTCCGGGGGGACAGCATCTGCAGCACCTGGTTGACGGCCTCGTACCGGGCCGGGAGGCGGATGCCGCTCTCCAGCAGGGCCCGGTCGGCCAGGGTCTGGGCCCGGCGCAGGGTGTCCGAGCGGGCCCGGGTCGCCATGAGGACCGCCGACCGCACCAGGTGCGGCGCGGTGACGGCCAGCTCCTGGGCGATCATCGCGCCCAGCGAGGTGCCGAGGATGCGGCAGGGCGCCAGGTCCAGCGCCTCGATGAGGCCTCTGGTGTCGGCGACCAGGTCGTCGAGCGCGTACCGGCCGGCGGGCGCGTCCGACGGGCCGATGCCCCGGTTGTTGAAGATGACGGTCCGGTAGCCGGCCTGACGCAGCGCGGGCGCCTGGTGCATGTCCCAGACGTGGCCGGCGGCTCCCGACCCCTGGATGAGCAGCACGGGCTCGCCCTGCCCCGCCTGCTGGTACCAGAGTCGAATTCCATTGCTGTGCACATAAGACATGAATCGCCGCTCCTGTGAATACGGTGGCCCTACTATCGCATCGCGAGCGACTGTTTCATCGGCGCAGTTGTACGCGTACGCATCCTTGCTCCGGCGGTCACAGACAGGTCATAGTTGTCGCGGCCCTGCGTCATCCGGGCCAGCCCTTGTTACCGAAAGATTGGAAGGGTCCGGTGCCGAACCCGTTCGAAGATCCCGATGCGAGCTATCTGGTTCTGGTGAACGACGAGGGGCAGCATTCGCTGTGGCCCGTCTTCATCGACGTGCCGGAGGGCTGGTCGACCGTGTTCGGGGAGGCGTCGCGCGACGACTGCCTCGAATACATCGAGAAGTCCTGGACCGATCTGCGACCCAAGAGCCTCATCGAGGCGATGAAGGGATAGCGGATCCGCGTGAGGCCGGCGACCCGTGGGTCGCCGGCCCTTTTTTGTGTGTGCCTGAAAATGGCGCGAACCACTGCCGGCGCGCCTCGCACGCCGGCAGTGGTCGGCTATTTCACTGTCGCGAAGTCACCAGGTCCATTCGTTCTTGTTGAACAGGTGCCCGGCCGTGACGCCGTGATTGCCGCACCAGCCGAGGAATTCCTCGATCTGCTTCATCTGGTACGTGTCGGGGTTGTACGACGTGGCCATGACGTGGCCCTGCCAGCTCTCCTCGCCCATGGCGTAGATGTACGCCTCGTCCGAGCCGAGCTCCATCATGATCGCGGCGGCCTGCGCGGCGTTGGAGCCGGACAGCTTCCGCGAGTCGCTCATCTTCTTGGTCACGGGCCGGGTGAGCAGTCCCTGGTAGAGCCAGGTGAGCGGGGCGCCGTCGCACTCCATGCCGAGGAACGCCATGTCGACGTCGCCGAGGTGGCTGCGCATGTAGCGGTAGAGCGCCGGGTCGATGCCGGAGGAGTCGGCGCCCACGAAGACGGAGGCGCCGGCGACCTGGACGAAGTAGGTGGACTTCGCGCGGATGTCGAGGTCCGAGTGCTCGCCGAGGAAGGGCGTGGCGACGACGCGGCCACCGCCGGGCAGCGGGACCTCGTCGAAGTCGTTGACCTCGATCACGTTGAAGCCGATGGCCTTGAGGTACAGGCCGATCGAGGGGTCGCACAGGTTCCCTCGCGACGACCGCGGCACGACCACGGCGTCGATGCGTGAGCGCAGCTGCAGCAGGGTCTCCAGGACGATGTGGTCCTGGTGGCCGTGCGTGATCAGCACGAGGTCGATGTGGTCCGGCAGGTCGTCCAGCGTGTACCGGTCGCCGTGCCGGTTGTCGGTGCTGATGAACGGGTCGACGACCACCGCGGACTCCGGCGTCTGGAAGACCAGGCACGCGTGGCCGAAGTAGCGGATCCGGCCTCCGGAGGTGATGTGCCGGTCGGCGGAGAGGCTGGGCGCGTCGGTCAGCAGCCGGCTCAGCTGAGCCGCCTGCTCGTCGTCGAGCTGCAGGGCCTCGCGCAGCCGCGCCAGGGTGGTCGGCTTGGTCCGGGCGGCGAACAGCTCGTCCAGGCCGGGGTGGTGGAAGGGGATGTCCAGGTCCAGGACTCCGGGCTGCGGCAGCCGGGGGGTGCTCAGGATGAACGGCCGCTCCACCCCGTCGTCGAGGGAGAGCTGCACCGACTGCCGGGACACGTCGTAGATCGGGCTGGTGTAGGTCAGCGGCTCGATGAAGTGCACCGAGGGCTGGTTGCTCGTGTCGTACGCGAGCTCGACGAGGCCGTTGAGCGCCGGCGGGAGCTTCGGGTAGAGCGGGGTGAGGTCGAAGCCCGTGGCGCTCTGCCGGAGCATGTCGTCGGCCTGCGCGACCGCCGCCGCGAACTCGAGCATGTCGGCCCGGTCGCGCTTGATGGTGTCGAGCAGCGCGGCGACCTCCATGCTGCGCGCCTCTTCGATGTTGACGAAGTAGCCGCCGCGCAGCGCCGGGTTCGCGCTGGCCGTCGTGTGGATCTGCGGGTCCTGCAGGTACGACTCCAGGAGCGGTACCTGCAGGTTGGCGAGGTTCATCGAGGCCTGCACCGGCGCGAAGATGTGCATCCACGCGTAGAACCGGTCGACCAGTGGCTCCACGATCGCATTGGATCGCAGGAACACCGGGTCGTCGCTGCCGCCCATGGGAAATCCCTTTCTTCTTCGAGTGCGTCGGCCGCTGGTCTCGACGATGTGCCTGCGCGGCCAGGACTTGAGGAGGACGGCGGCCCGGTGGCATCGACGCCGGACTCAGGGGCCTGTCCCGTCAGCCATGATGGCGATACGGACCGCGTTCGGCGACCGCCGTGGCGGGCGCAGTTGCACATGCGCGGTCTCGCGTGAGCCGTGCGGACGGTTCCGCCGGCCGCTTCACAGTGGACCTCGGCCGGCCCGCAGGACGAGCAACGCCAGCTGTGTGCCGTCCGGGCCGATGCCGTGCCGGAAGCGCCGCATGATCTCCTGTTCGCGATGCAGGGCGAGGCGGGTGCCGCCCGCGGCCATCCGGACGGCACCGATCTGCTGGGAGAGCCCGGCCCGCTCCTGCCACAGCCGGATGATGGTCGCGTCGATCTCCTCGATGCGGGACCGCATCAGGGCGATGTCCTCAGCGGTGAACGCGCCGGCGGCCGGTGGTTCGGAACGGCTGCCGGATGTGCCGGTCGCCCGCGTTGTCTCGGTCACTTCGTTGTCCCCACGTCGGCAGAAACTCGGTCGGGCCGATTGTGGGGGGACACCGGTGACGCGCGACATGTGCGACTGGCTCGGCGGTGCAGTCGCACACGCCGTTCGCCCGTTGCGGAATACCGCAGAAGAAGCCGGCGCGGATGATTCGCCGCATGGTCATGGACGCACGACAATCTCTGCGGTCGGGTATCGGACGCGCCGTATTTGTTCCTTACTTACTCGGTTCCCTGGCCGCCGCCGCTGTTTCGCCGGTCGTCCGCGAAGGCCGGTCGCTGTCCGGCCGATCCCGTTCGGCCGGATCTCGGCGTCTGGAGTAACATGCCCGGATAGCACGGAAAATCGAGGGTCCGGCCGTTACATTTGGGCGGAGATGGCGGGTTGTGACCGGTGCTCGATCGCCTATCCGACGCGTTTTGGTGGCCAGGCGGAGGGCGATCGTTCCCGCCGGTGAGTCCCGGGCTCCCGGTCGCCGCCCCGGCTCGCCGAATCGATCAAGGCAATTGCATAACTGCTGGTCAGGCCTTTGCCGGGCGGGTGCGAGATCCCCTTACGATCGAGTAACTAATTGCGCCGACTTTGCGTCCTGGTCACGTTCGAGTGCGCACGGGAGCCAGTCGTACGGGGGTGTCTCCGTGTGGCGGAAAGACGTACGATCGTGCCTCGTGGTCCACGCGGCTGCTGTAAAGCGCTAGTGGGCCCGTTGTCTTGGGCAAGGGACTCTGCGGGGGCAGCCTTGAAACAAGCAAGTCTGGTTGACGGTGTCCTGGAAAATGCATCGACATTTCCTGCGGTGGCAGGCCGAACCGTCGTCGCGGCGCAGCCCGGCGATCAGGAAGTCCGGTGGTTGCCGATCTCGGCGCTGCTGCCGGCCGACTCGCCGCGACAGGGCGGCGAGGACATAGAGCACATCCGGATGCTCGCCGGCATCGGCGAGCCGCTACCTCCCATCATCGTTCACCGCGCCACGATGCGAGTGATCGACGGTATGCACCGGCTTGGCGCCGCCATATTGCGCGGCGACGAGTTGATCGAAGTTCGTCTGTTCGACGGTACCGACAAGGAAGCGTTTCTGCTAGCGGTGCAAAGCAACATCGCACACGGGCTTCCGCTTTCCCTGGCCGACCGGATCCGCGCCGCCGAGCGCATCGTCACCTCCCATCCCACGTGGTCCGACCGCGCCATTGCCGCCGTCGCCGGCCTCGGCGCGCGTACCGTCGGCACCATCCGCGGCCGGCTGCAGGTGGACATGGACCCCGGCGTCGGCCGGGCCCGGACCGGCCGCGACGGCCGGGTACGGCCGCTCGACAACGCCGAGGGCAGGCTCCGCGCGTCGGCCATCATCCAGGAACGGCCGAACGCGTCGCTGCGGGAGGTCGCCCGCGAGGCCGGCATCTCGCCGTCGACGGTGCGGGACGTACGCCAGCGCGTCGCGCAGGGACAGGATCCGGTGCCTCAGAAGTGGCGCCGCGGTCATGGCCCGAAGCCGGCCGACCCCCGCCACGGCGGACTGCTCGACCGGCCGGCCCTGGCCGAGATGCTGCAGGGCCTGCAGAGCGACCCGTCGCTACGGTTCACCGAGCAGGGCCGGATCCTGCTGCGCTGGATCTACGCCCGCGCCATCCGGCAGGACGAGCGTGTGGACGTCGTGGAGAAGGTGCCACCGCACTGCTCGTACATCATGGTCAACGTCGCACGGGCCTGTGCCGACGAGTGGCTGCAGCTCGCCAACGCCCTGGAGCGACGAACGGTCGCCGACTGAGTCGGCCGCCGGCCGGAGAAGAGGTACGCCGATGCACCCGTCCGGCCACGACGGCTTGGGCCCACTCCCGGAATTCCTCCACCACCGTGCCGGCGACGTGGTTCCCGTCGTCACGCCGGCCGGCGACCCGATGAAGCTCGTCCGCGACTACGCGCTCGGCCGCAGCGTGCTCACCGACGCCAGGTTCAGCCGTGCCGCGGCCGTGCAGCCGCACGCTCCCAAGCTCGTGGGGGCGGAACCGGTGTCCGCCTCCATGATGAGCATCGACGGGGCGGAGCATGCCCGGCTGCGGCGGATCGTGGCCGGCACCTTCACGTCGGGCCGGATCGCCGCCATGGCACCGGAGATCGAGAAGCTCGTCGACGGGCACCTCGACGACATCGAGGCGGCCGGGCCCGGTGCCGACGTGATGACGTTGCTGGCCGAGCCGTTGCCGTTGACGGTCATGTGCGCGCTGATGGGGGTGCCGAGGGAGGACAGCGAGCGGTTCCAGAGCTGGGTGACCGTCCTGTTCGACATCTCCGCCAGCACGCCGCAGGACAAGGTCCGGCACCGCGTACGGCTCGCCCGCTACATGACCGAACTGGTGGGGCGCAAACGGCGGGAGCCCGGGAGGGATCTGCTCACCGCGCTGATCCAGCGGCACGACGGCGGGGAGCTGTCGATGACCGAGCTGGTGACCATGGGCCTCGCCCTGCTGATGGCGGGCTACGAGACCACGATCGGCCAGATCGGACTGTCGGTGCTGTCGCTGCTGTCGGATCCGGCCCTGCGGGAGGCTTTCCTGCAGCGGCCGGAGCCGGCGCTGGAGGAGCTGCTGCGGCTGAACCCGAGCACCCCGGCCAGTTTTCCGCGGGTGGCCACGGAAACGGTCCGGCTCGGCGAGGCGACGATCGAGGCCGGTGAGGCCGTCCTGGTGTCGCTGATCGACGCGAACCGCGACGAGCGGGTGTTCGGTCAGCCGGCCGCCCCGCAGCGGCGCCGCGCCGCGCACCTCACCTTCGGGCACGGCCCGCATCGCTGCCCGGGCGCCCCCCTGGCCCGGCTGCAGGTGCGGACCGCCGCGGAGCGCCTGCTGCGCCGCTTCCCGGCGGTGCGCCTCGCTGAATCCGAGCCCGTGGTCTGGAGGGAGGGTCTGCTCACCCGTGGACTCACCCGACTGTCCGTGCAGTGGTGAACGACCGCATATTGTCGCTCGCGCGAGAATGCCCTTTCGTCTGATTGACCACGGTGGACGGATGAACGTCGCTGAAGCTCGAGCAATATACATCCGTACTGCAGGAATGGCGGCGCCGTGACGGCCTTTGCTGGTGGCAGCCCTGCAGACATCGACAAGCGTCACTTCCTGACCCATGCCGCACGAGAAATCCTTCATTTCGGCTCTAACGCGTGAAACGGTCCCATTGCTGGATTCCGTCGTGTTCGAGCGCGCCGTATGCGCAGTCGCACACGGTGTTCGGCGTCGGCTAACTTTCGCGATCACGAGCATCGATCGATCTCTGTTGGCGGGCAGAGGATCGGCGCGTTCGCCGAGGGTTGCACGGAACCGGGGGAGAGGTGGCAGCCGTGGAACACGCGAGTCTCGTGAGGGCGGCCGGGGAGACGCCGGAGCTCGCCGCCACGACGATGTGGGCGGCGCAGGCCGCGATGACGGAAACGGAATGGGTGCCCGTCGACCTCCTGGTGTCGGCGAACTCGCCGCGGCAGGGCGGAGAGGACATCAAGCACACCCGCATGCTGGCGAGCGTCGACCAGCAGCTGCCGCCGATCATCGTGTACCGGCCGACGATGCGGGTGATCGACGGCAATCACCGCCTCGGCGCGGCGATCCTGCGCGGCGACGAGATGATCGAGGTCTGCTTCTTCGACGGTACGGAGCAGGAAGCCTTCGTGCTCGCGGTGCAGACGAACATCGCCCACGGGCTGCCGCTGTCCCTGGCGGACCGCACTCGGGCGGCACAGCGGATCATCGCGTCGCACCCGAACTGGTCGGACCGCACGATCGCGTCGGTGACCGGGCTCGGTGCCCGTACGGTCAGCAACATCCGCCGCCGCACCCCGGTGGACGCCGGCACCGAGGTCCGCGCCCGCACCGGCCGGGACGGGCGGGTGCGGCCGCTGGACAACGCCGAAGGCCGGCTTAGGGCGTCGGCCATCATCCGGCAACGACCGCAGGCGTCCCTGCGGGAGGTGGCGCGCGAGGCAGGCGTGTCGCCGTCGACGGTGCGGGACGTCCGCAAGAGGATCGAGCGCGGCGACGATCCGGTGCCCCAGGTGCGGCGCGGGCGTGGCGACGTTCCCGCGGTCAAGCCGGCCGCCGGGCCGGAGGAGGGGCCGCAGCTCGCGTCGATGCTGCAGGGACTGCGCAGCGATCCCGCCCTCCGGTTCACCGAGTCCGGCCGGACGCTGCTGCGGTGGGTCATGTCGCGGGCGATCCAGTCGGACGAACGGGTCGATGTGGCGACCCGGGTCCCTCCGCACTGCACCTACATCGTCGCCAACGTCGCCCGGGTGTGCGCCGAGGAATGGCTACGGCTCGCCGAAGAGCTCGAACAGCGGTCGGAGGCCTCGCAATAGTGCCCGTGAGTGTTCGACTGCGCACCCCGGAATGCGTTTCTCACCGTACCCTTGCCTCACCTTGAGCCGTCGCGGGAGGAAGCATGATCGAAGTATCGGCGCCGGCGCTCGCGATCGTGCGGCTCACGATTTCCCGGGTGACGAGAATCGCGCCGAGAATGACGAGGCTGGTTGCCCGCGGACCGGCCGTGGCGCGATTCGATCCCGGTCCGTTCACCGACACCTACGTGCGCATCGTCTTTCCGGCGCCGGGCTTCACCTACCCGGAACAAACCGATATGCGGCGCCTGCACGCCGACTTTCCGCCGGCGGCCCGGCCGCGCACCCGCACCTACACCGTGCGCTCGCTCGACCCGGAGGCCGGCGAGCTCACCCTCGACATCGTCGACCACGGCTTCCCGGGGCTGACCCCGTCCTGGCTCGCCGCCCTGAAACCCGGCGACCCGGTGCTGATGCAGGCCCCGCGCGGTCTGTACCGCCCCGGCTCCCACGCCGACTGGCACCTGCTCGCGGGTGACGCCGTCGCCCTGCCGGCCATCGCCCGCACGCTGGAGGAACTGCCCCCGGGCACCCGCGCGAAGGTCATCGTCGAGGTCACGGACGCCCGCGACGAACAGAACCTGCCCACGGCCGCCGACGCGGAGATCCGCTGGATCCACCGGGCCCGCGGCGAGAGCCTGGCCGAGGCCGTCCGCGGGCTGGCGTTCGACCCCGGCGTCGTGCAGGCGTTCGTGCACGGCGAGGGCGGCGCAATGCAAGACCTGCGCCGCCACCTGCTGCACGAACGAGGCGTGGCCAGAGAGCTGCTGTCCATCTCGGGATATTGGCGCCGCGGTCTCAATGACGAGCAATGGCGCCGTGTCAAGGCCGCGACAGCGCGCCGCTGAACCGTCCAACCGAGCTGCTTGACCCTTTCACGAATCCACACCTACCGTCGCCGAGTCGGATTCGGTGACGAGAAAGGAACGTGTCCGATGACTACGGAATTCGTCAAGGAACTGGTGCGCAGCAAGCGCCGCATGTGGGGATGGATGTACCGATGACGATCACTTTGGAACGTCCCGCGGAATCCGTCGTCGAGGTGGCCCTGCCCGCTATTTCGCGAATGGTGGGTGTGGGTACGGCGACGACGGGGACGTCGGTGTCGCAAGCGGAGCTGCTGGATCTGTTCGGGATCGGTGACCCGAAGGTCCGGTCGGTGTTTCTCAACAGCGCGATCGACCGGCGCAGCCTCACCCTGCCGGCAGTCGACGCCGAGGGCCGGCGCCTCCCCGAACCGCAGGGTGCGCTGCTGGACAAGCACAAGCGCCTCGCCGTCGAGATGGGTGCTCAGGCACTGCAGGTCTGCCTCAAGAACGCCGGCGCGTCCCTCTCCGACCTGCGCCACCTCTGCTGCGTGACGTCGACCGGCTTCCTCACCCCCGGCCTGAGCGCCCTGCTGATCCGCGAGCTCGGCATCGATCCGCACTGCAGCCGCTCGGACATCGTCGGCATGGGCTGCAACGCCGGCCTCAACGCCCTCAACGTCGTCGCGGGCTGGTCCGCGGCGCACCCCGGCGAGCTCGGGGTGGTGCTGTGCGCGGAGGCGTGCTCCGCGGCGTATGCGTTGGACGGGTCGATGCGCACCGCCGTGGTGAACAGTCTGTTCGGTGACGGCGCGGCCGCCCTGGCGCTGGTCAGCGACGGCCCAGGCGAGGCGCGGCCGGGTCCGCGGATTCTGAAGTTCGCCAGCCTGTTGATCACGGATGCGATCGAGGCGATGCGGTACGACTGGGACAGTGACCTGGATCGGTTCAGTTTCTTCCTGGACCC
>NZ_JBFAPM010000015.1:0-207706 GCF_040676695.1 Actinoplanes sp. NPDC049548 | reverse complement strand
CTCTGCACCGTGGCCGTCACCTGCGGGCCGGTCGACGACGAGAAGGCCTCAGTCACCCGCTGACGCCACTGCGCGTCGGTCCAGTCGTCCCTCCCGCTGCCCACGAGGAACAGCCTTTTGCCAGGACTCTCGGCCAGCAGACCGCCCAGCCCCGGCAACAGCAGGCGTGCGGTGAGGTCGCCGCTGGCGCCCAGCACCAGCAGTGTCTGTTCGTTGTCGGCTGATGCCACGGATTGCGTCGTCATGAACCGACCATCCCCCGCCCGCAACCTCGCTAACCGTCTCGGCGAACGCCGGTCAGGTGCCGCTCGAGCGGAACGGAGGAGGGCGGCAGAACTCGGCGACCTCACCGGGCCCCACAGGTGGGGTCAGCCCTACCCGGATGATGG
The DNA here is from genome assembly GCF_040676695.1 of Actinoplanes sp. NPDC049548. NCBI lineage: Bacteria > Bacillati > Actinomycetota > Actinomycetes > Micromonosporales > Micromonosporaceae > Actinoplanes > Actinoplanes sp. NPDC049548. Next base: position 207,317 of record NZ_JBFAPM010000015.1, on the reverse strand, counting down.
GGTTCTGTCGTAGTGCCCGCAGGCAGCGCGGTTGATGTACTCAGACCTATGCGATCTTCTGCTGTGGCTACGATAGGCGCCTTCTGCTGGGCGGCCGCTGCCCCGCTGTTCCTGGCTGCGAATGTTGTCGTCGGGCTCGCCTGGGACGACCCGGCCTTCAGCTGGGCGACCAATAACATCAGCGACCTGGGGAACGTGACCTGCGGCGTGTGGGACACCACCCGCCCCCGGTACGTGTGCTCACCATGGCACACCACCATGAATGTGGCGTTCGTGCTGACGGCGGCGCTGCTGATCGCCGGGCTGGTGCTGAACCGGCGGATGCGGGGGCCGGGAAGGGTCGCCCGCTGGGGTTGGTGGCTGATGCTGTTCGGGTCGACCGGATTGGGTCTGGCCGGGGCTTTCCCGGCGGACAGCAACGAGAACCTCCACCTGCTCGGCGCGGTGTTGGTCTTCGGGTGTGGGAACGTGGGCTTGATGGCCGCGGGGTGTGCCCGCGAGGGTGCTCTGTCGGCCCGGCTGCGGCCGGTCACGCTGATCCTCGGCGTGCTAGGAGTCGGCGGCAGCCTCCTGTTCATCGCACAACAAGGGATGGGTCTAGGCGTCGGAGGCATGGAACGCGTCGCCGTATTTCCGCTGCCTGTATGGGCCTGCTACACCGGCTGCTTCTTGTACCTGACGACGCGCAAGAATCGGTCCCGCCCCATCATGATCACCGGGTGAACGAGCAGCGAGCATTGTGCCGGATCTCTCCTATCGCCGTCGGTGGGACGAGATCCGAGGCGATGAATTCGGCGGCCGGGGCATTCAGTCTGGCACTTCGAGGCCGGTCGGTGATGACGGCCGGCCCGCGGTTCAGCGCTCGGCTTGCGACCAGAAACGGACGCCCTCATGGAGTCACGAGCGTGTGGTTCGTCGAAAGGCCGTAAGCCGATGAGATGATCATCTTCATGAGCTCAAGCGCGGCCGGCAGTCCTTCACACCGCCGCGCGTGGTGGCCCACTGTGATGGGTTGGGCGGCCTTGGCCTGCTCCTATTTCGTGGCGGTTCCTGTATTCGGAGTGCTGTCGCCGGTGACGTGGACGATGGCCTACCTAGGCTGGCTTGGTGCCATCCTGGGTCCGGCATACGGGGCGTTACGGTCGGCTCGGATCCGAGGTCTAACTCCGACGGTGATGTGGTGGTGCCTGTGGGTGGTGCTGGCTGTTGCCATCCTTACGATGCTGCGCCCGCCCGTGCTCACGGTCGACGACCTGTACCAGAGGCATCGCGCTGATCTGGATCAGTTAGCTGCCGAGTACCGAGCTGAAGGCATCGGCGAAGATCGTGCCCTGCCCTTGCGGCTGCGTTTTCTAGCAGTGGACGGGCAAGCGCATCTTCGGTGCACCTCTCGAGACCCGGATCGCGGCTGCGGTGTCTACCTGATGCTGTGGCAGGACTGGCGGGCCGAGGCCGGCTTCGGTATTGCGTACTTCCCGGTGCGGCCGAATTCAGAAGTGCGGATTACTACGGCGTCGGGCGACAGTGGCGGACCCACGCGAGAGCTCGGGAAGGGCTGGTGGCTGGTGGAGTGAAACCCGGCTACATACTGATCTCGCCACGTTCGGGACCTCGGCGGTTTGCTGCGGGCCTGGCGGAACCTACGATGGTCCGACGGATCATGAGTGCCCGGAGGTTCACGGATGAACGCCCAGGAGCTGTCGCCGGAGCGGCCCGGCCGGGTGCCGCCGGCGATCGACACGTCGGTGGCGCACCCCGCGCGCCGCTATGACTACTGGCTCGGGGGGAAGGACAACTTCGCCGCCGACCGGGAGTCCGGGGATGCGATCGCCGCGAAGTTTCCGGCCATCCGGACCGCGGTGGTGGAGAACCGGCGGTTTCTGCGCCGCGCGGTGAGCTTGCTGGCCGGTGAGGCGGGGGTGCGCCAGTTCCTCGATGTCGGCACCGGGCTGCCGACCGCGAACAACACTCATGAGGTCGCCCAGTCGATCGCGCCCGATTCCCGGATCGTCTACGTCGACAACGACCCGCTCGTGCTGGTCCACGCCCGGGCCCTGCTCACCGGTTCCGGCACGGGCGCCACCGCGTACGTCGACGCGGATCTGCGCGAGCCGGAGAAGATCCTCGACTCGCCGGAGCTGCGGCACACGCTGGACCTGAATGAGCCCGTGGCGCTGATGCTGCTGGCCATCCTGCACTTCATCCCCGAGGAGGACGACCCGTACGCGATCGTCCGCCGCCTCGCCGGCGCCCTGCCGTCCGGGAGCTACCTCGTCGTCTCGCACGCCACCAGCGATTATCTTCCGCCGGACCTGGTGGCCGACATCTCCTCCGGGCGGCACGGGCAGGGCCGGCTGCGTACCCGGGACGAGGTCTCGCGGTTCTTCGCCGGACTGGAGCTGGTCGAGCCGGGGGTGGTGCCCCTGGCCGAGTGGCGCGCCGAGGACGAGCCCGGGCCTCGGCCGGCCGCTGAGGAGACCGCCATGTATGCGGGCGTCGCGCGGATTCCCTGAGGTCCGGACAGCAGACTTCGATCGACTTCGATAGGTTCTGGGTGACTGATCCACGTCGGACCGTGATCCGGTCCGCCGACGGAAGGAAGCCCGACCGTGCGACGACTTCTGGTGGCGACGCTCGCCACCGTGTTGACCCTCGCCGGGACCGCCGCCCCCGCGGCAGCCGCGCCCGCACCCGGCGGCGCCGGCCTCGGGGACGAGTACTTCCCCGACTACGGCAACGGCGGCTACGACGTCTCCCACTACGACATCCGGCTGCGCTACTACCCGGACGAGGACCGGCTGACCGGCACCACCACCATCCTCGCGCGCGCGGAGCAGGACCTCAGCTCCTTCAACCTCGACTTCATCCTGGACGTCGCCTCCATCAAGGTGAACAACCGCCCGGCCACCTTCGTCCGGCAGGGCGACCACGAGCTGGTGGTCACCCCGGCCCGGCCGGTCACCGACGGGCAGGCCATGACGGTCGTCGTGCAGTACTCGGGCGTGCCGTCGAACAAGGTCGCGGCCGGCTTCACCGCCTGGATCCGTACCCCTGACGGTGCTCTTGCCGTCGGCGAGCCGGAAGAGGCGTGGTGGTGGTTCCCGAGCAACGACCACCCCTCGGACAAGGCGACGTTCGACGTCTCCGTCGCCGTGCCCGACGGCGTGGAGGTGATCAGCAACGGGGTGCAGCCGCGTACCCCCACGCCGGAGATCCTCGGCTGGACGCGGTGGTACTGGCGCTCGGCCAAGCCGCAGGCGACGTACCTGGCGTTCATCGCGATCGGGCAGTACGACATCACCCGTGACGTCACTCCCGGCGGCGAGCCGGTTATCAACGCGTACTCGCAGCGGCTGCCGGGGGACTTCGACGCCGCGGCCCGGGCCAGTGTGGAGCGGACGGCGGAGATCACCCAGTGGGAGGAGAGTGTCTTCGGGCCCTGGCCGTTCACCGCGCGCGGCGGGGTCGTGGCGCCGCCCGCCACGCTGAGCTTCGCCCTGGAGAACCAGACCCGGCCCGTCTACTCGGCCAACTTCTTCCGCGCCGGCGCCAACACCTCGGTGATCGTGCACGAGAACGCCCACCAGTACTTCGGTGACTCGGTGTCGGTCGCGCAGTGGAAGGAGATCTGGCTCAACGAGGGCTTCGCCAGCTATGCGGAGTGGCTGTGGTCCGAGGAGCAGGGCGAAGGCACCGCGGACGAGATCTTCGACTACCTGTACGCGACCGAGTCGGACGACTTCTGGACCGTGGAGCCCGGCGACCCCACCGCGCCGCGGCTGTTCGACAACGCGGTCTACGACCGTGGTGCGATGACCCTGCACCAGTTGCGCAAGACGGTCGGTGACGACGACTTCTTCGAGATCCTGCGCACGTGGACGGCCGAGCATCGCTACGGCAACGCCACCACCGAACAGTTCATCGCGCTGTCGGAGAAGATCTCCGGCGTCCAGCTGGACGACCTGTTCCAGACGTGGCTGTACACCCCGTCGAAGCCCGTCCTGGCGAGCTCCTTCGCCCGGCCGGTCGCGCCGAAGTCGTGGGCGACGATCCAGCGGACCCACGAGCTGCTGCACCAGCACTGACGGTGCGGGCCCTGCGGAGCTATCTGCCCCGCAGGGCCTGCGTCAGCCGGTCGGCGAGATCGCGGGGGAGCTGCTGCTGCCGCCCGCTGAGCACCTCGGACACCAGCTGGTAGAGCCGCGTGCTGAAGGCGACATAGTTCGGTGACACCGGGCGCAGCCGTGCGGTGTCGACCGCCTCGCGCAGCAGTGGAGCGTACGGATATTTCTGCTTGATGAGCTCGTCCTCGTAGACGGCGGCGCGGGTCGCGGCGAAGCCGCCGGGGTCGAAGAGGTTGCGCTGGCTACGTTCGCTGGTCAGGAACTCGATCAGCGCCTGCGCCGCCCGGGGCTTGCGGGTCCGCTCGGAGATCGCCAGGTTCTGCCCGCCCAGCACGCTCGGCCCGGGCAGCCGCGCGACGTCGAAGCGCACCTGCCCCCGGCTCGCGTGCGTCTGGTCGCCGGCCGTGGCCGCCCGGGGCTCGTCGCCGGCCGTCATCGCCCGATAGGCGACCGGCCAGTTGCGCATGAACGCCACCCGCCCGTCCTGGAACGCGCCGCGGCTGCCGGTCTCGTCGAAGGACGTCGACTCGGGCAGGACCACGGCGGGGCCCGACCGGCGCGGGGTGAGCCGCCGGACCGCTTCGTCCCACTTGTCGAGGTCGAGGGTGACCCGGCCGTCGGCGGCGACGTCCAGGCGGCCGCCCGCGGCCCACACCGCCTCGAGCACGTTGACGGTGAGGCCCTCGTAGCCGGCGAGCTGACCCGTGTACGCGGCCTCGAGCCCCTTGCGGCCGGCGGCCTTCTCGATCGCGGCCCAGTCGAACGGCGGCTTCAGCCCCTGATCGGTCCGGTAGTAGAGCAGCCCGGCGTCGGTGTTGAACGGCAGCGCCCACAGCTTGCCGGCGTAGCGGCACGTCTCCAGCGGCTTTGCCATGAACGCCCGCTCCGGCTTCTCCGCGAGCAGCGACTCGTCGATCGGGCGGATCAGCGGGCGCGCGGACGGCGACGGCGGGTCGGCGAAGTACGCGGTCCAGGCCACGTCGAGGTTGAAGATGTCGGTGTCGCCGTCCTCGGCGCGGTTGGCCATCTCGAACCACTGGCCGTCGGCGGCCTGCGGCACCGTGACGATCCTCGCGGGGTTGCGCGGGTGGCTGTCGTTCCACAGGTTGATCAGCTCCTGCCGCTGACCGCCGGTGCTGTCGTCCTGCCCGCTGAGGACGACGAGCTCACCGGGCTCCAGCTCGGGCGGCCCGGCCAGCGGCCCGTACAGGAACAGCGCCGCCGCGACGGCGGCGCCGGTCAGGTTGCCGGCGACGAAGATCCACCACGGCTTGCCGCGTACGCGCACGAGCCCTCCCTATCCCCAGATCGCCCGGAAAACCCGGGTCAGCACCGGCTCGAGCGAGCCCAGGCCGGCGTCGTAGCAGCTGCCGCCGGTGTCGCCGGTGAGCCGCTTCAGCCCCGCATCGGCGCAGGTCACGTCCCCGACCGCGATGACGACGACGCGGACCCCCGCGGTCTGGGCGGGGGTCGGCCGGGGCTGGGCGCCGGTGTTCTTGCCGTCGGTGAGAACCACGAGCGTGCGCCGCGGATCGCCCGTGTCCGGCCCCTGCCGCAACGCGGCCGCTCCTCGCCGGACCGCCTCGTAGAGCGGGGTGTCGCCGCCCGGCCGGACTCCGGCCGTCGCCTTGCGGACCGCGCCGACCGGATCCGGACCGGGCGGAGCGAGGCGCCGCAGGTCGCGGATGGGACGGCCGTCACCGGTGTCGGCGAAGGTGAGCAACCCGAAGCGGTCCCGGCCGCCGAGGCGCGTGACGGCCTGCTCCACCGCGGCGACGGCGACCTCCCATCGCGTACGGGTCGGATCGGCGGTGACGGTGTTCATGGACCCGGACGAGTCGAGCGCCACGAGGAAGTGTCCCGGGCGCCGGGCTCGCGTGTAGACCTGGCTGACGTCGCGGCGGACGAACGCGTCCGGCTCGGGCTGCACCACGCGGGCGAACGGCCAGTCGGTCAGCGCGCCCTGGTCGGCGCTCAACGGCGGCCCGGCGTCGTACGCCCACGGCCGCAGCCCGACCCGCACCAGCGCCGCCCTGCCGGGGTCGGTGTGCAGCCACCGGGCGAACCACCGCGCGTACGCCTCGGTGGTGCCGGCCTGCACCTCGCGCGGCCAGTCGAGGGTCACGACGAGCTGCCGGACGGCGGGCGTGTCGGAGGGGTAGTAGGCGCGCAGCCGGTCCCCGTCCCGCGGAACCGTGGATCCCGGGCAGACGCCGCCGGCCAGGTCACCGCGGTTGAAGCGCACGAGCTGCTGTTCGGTGAGGACGAGCGCGGTGCTGCCCCGCAGCTGCGTCTGCCGGCAGAGCAGCCCGGACTCGTCGCCGACGGGATAGCCGCCCGCGTCGAGCGACTGTTCGAGGTGCTGCTCGAAACGGGTACGCGCGGTGGCGGGGTCGATGCCGCCGTCGGCGTACAGCTTGGCGGTGGCCATCCGCGCGACCGGGGAGACGTCGGGGTCGCCGCGGACGATCCCGATCCGCGGCGCGGCCAGCGCGAACAGCTGCGCCCAGGTGGTGGTGGCACGCCGGGCGCCGTCGCCGAGACCGGCCCGCTCGGGTACGCCCAGCACGATCGGTGTCCGGGCGACCTCCTCGGCGCTCGCCACCAGGTCCGCGGCGGGCCCGCTCAGCGGCGGCAGGTCGGTGGCGGCGGCGGGCAGCCACACGTCCGGGTGCGGGCCGACGTCGCGCAGGTACGCGCGCCCGTCCGGGTCCCGCCCCCACCCGCGCCGCAGCCCGTCGGCCATCTCCTGCGCGCCGACCGGGTAGACGTACAGGTCGGCGGAGCGGCAGCCGTGCCGCTGCCCGGCGACCCAGTCCTCGAACGCCGTGGCCAGCTCCCGGTACGCACCCAGCGCGGCCGGCGCGGCGGCGACCCGCAGGTGCGTAGGCACCGGGCAGCCGCCGCCGCCGGTGGGGCTGTCGGCCTGGACCGCGCACCCGGACAGCAGCACCGCCGCCACCAGCAGCCACCGCCTTGAGGTGCGCAAGATCAGCGAGCGGCGAGCAGGCGAGGTGGCCGGTGGCGCGGCAGGTACTGGGGAGGCGGGCGGTGGCCCGGCGGGCGTAAGGGAGGCGGCCGGTGGCGCGGCGGGCGTGGGGGAGGCGGGCGGTGGCCCGGCCCGGTGGGCGATGCGCAACATGCCCTGCAGCCGGTGCACCGAGTAGGACGGGTGCTGCTCGACCCCCGCACCCAGCCGCCGCATCCGCGCGTCGACGTACAGGTGGAGCTCGTGGGCGTCCACCTCGCCGTCGTGGTTGAGGTCCGCCTCGCCGGTCCGCAGCCCGTGCACCACGCAGCGGGTGAAGAGCCCGCCGGTGCGGCCCTCGGTCGCCTGCTGGATCGAGGTGGCGGCGGCGATGACCACCTGGCCGCGGACGTGCGCGTCGTCGGCCGGGGGCAGGCCGAGGCGTTCCGTGCCGGTGGTCTCCGCGGAGCCGACCGGGGGAGCGGTGGGCACCGGGCGCGGTCCGGCGTGGTCGAGGTCCTTGCGGTCGTCGAAGGCGCCGGCGTAGCAGCAGTCGAGCAGCACGACGATGCGCCGGGCCGGGCTGGTCTCGATCTCGTGGGTGATGTCCTTGGCGGCGAGCGCTGTCACCCAGAGCAGGTCGGGGACGGTGTCGGTGACCGCGAAGTACAGGTTGCCCTCGTCGTTGCGCAGGCCGTGCCCGGCGATGTACAGCAGCAGGATGTCGTCCGGTTCGGCCCGGGAGAAGAAACTCTTGATCTGCCGGCCCGCGGTCAGCACGTCCGGGTCCTGGAGCACGATGGTGTCGAAGTCGCCGACGCGCGGATCGCCGAGCACCTGGCGCAGGGCCTCGGCGTCGGTGGTGGTGCCGGGCAGCTCGGAGAACGCGGGGTCGAGGTAGTGCTGCGAGGCGAGGATCAGCGCATGTCGGTGGGTCAGCGTCGCCTCAACTCCCGGACGAACGCGTCGACGATCTTCTTGGTGTCCGCCTCCGTGGGGTTGCTGACCTCGAGCTCCTTGTCGCCGATCTTGACCCGGATGGTGCCCCGGTTGTTGCCGGGGCGGCGCAGCCAGTCGATCAGGTAGGTCAGCACCGCGCCGAGGACGTCGGGGCTGGCAGCGACGGTGAGCAGCAGGGTGCCGACCGCGACGAGGTCGATGCTGCGGGCGTTGTCGGGGCCGGGGACGGTGGCCTGCTCGACCGCGATGATCTCGGGAAGGTCGTGCAGCTCCTTCATCAGCTTCTGCGCGGCCTCGTCGGAGGCGGCCGGGTCACCGGCCACCACTGTGAGGCGCGCCACGGTTGTCGTCTCCACGCTGTGCACCATACACAGTGGAATCAAGATCACACTGTCCGTGATCCCAGGGTCGCGCGGTCGGCGGCGGTGCGCCCGGACTCCCAGCCCTCCTCGCTGTCCACCCGGAAGCCCCGGCCCCGGACCGTACGGGGGAACGCCCGCTCCCGCGCCTGACGTACCTGCGTCTCGCGGGATGCCAGCACGGGCAGCAGCGCGGCGGCGTCAGCCGCACCCTGCAGGGCCGTCCGGTCCGCCTCGGCCAGGCGCTCGCCGATGCGCACCGCGTACCCGATCAGGAAGGACTGCCGGAAGGTCTTGAGTCGCGCCCGCCCGGCCTTCCCGCCCGGCGGCTCGTCCCGCGCCATCGCGCGGTGCGCCTGCACCAGCAGCGACGTGTGCAACAGGTCGACCGCGTCGATGTCGGCGTCGAAGCCGAACACCGTGGCGAAGCCGAACTCCGGCGACCAGACGACCTGGCACCGGTTGGCGCGCGCGACCGCGTCGAGCAGGGACGCTTTCTCGCTCTCGTACGGGTGGTCCACGCCGAGGCGCCGGGCGTACGGGGTGACCGCGGTGTCCCCGGCCTCGAGCAGCGCCTCGTCCAGGCTGTGCCGCGAGATCAGCTCCTGGGCCTTGGCGCTGAACGCCTCCGCCTCGGCGGGGAACGTGGTCGCCTCGGCCTTGGCCAGCAGCGCCCGGACCCGGCTCAGCATCGCCTCGCTGCCGCCCGGCCGGGTGGCCCGCGCGACCTGTCCGGGCGGCGGGACGAGAATGTCGATGGGTGGCAGCGTGGCCAGCACCTGCAGGACGCTGAGGAACGCGTCGATCAGGGCGACCCGGTCGGTACGCCGCCGCGCAGCCACCTGCCGCAGGTAGTCGTCGTCGGCACCCCACCACACGCGGGCGCCGAGCTCGTCCGCCTGCGCGCGCCAGCGCGGGTCGACGGTCCGCGGCTTGAAGCCCCGCAGGTGCGCGGCGACCGCGTCGACGATCAGGTGCGCCTGGGCGGGATCACCGCGGCGGGCGACGACGCGGTGCAGCTCCGCCGGCTGCCACCCGTCGCGGAAAAGCCGGGCGGACGCGTCGAACAGCGCGCGGCCGAGCACCGGATCCACCTCGGCGGCCGGCGCCACGGTGAGCAGGTCGAGCCCGTCCTCGTACCCGGTCCGCCCGCTCAGGACGGCCGCGACCGTCTCCCGCACCGAAGCCATCCGCCCAGCGTAGATGCGGTGCGGACGGCGATCGGTGGGTGGGTGGACAGCCCGGGCCGCCGCGGTCGCGGCGGCCCGGCGTTCTCAGCGGCTCGCGCCGACCAGCTCGGTCTCCGGGGTCTCGCGAGGCTCCTCGGCCACCGGGCGCAGCTTCTCGCCCTCGACGTCGACGTCCGGCAGGATCCGGTCCAGCCAGGCGGGCAGGGCCCAGGCGCGGCGCCCGAGCAGCGCCATCACGGCCGGCACGATCGTCATGCGGACCACGAACGCGTCGAAGAGGATGGCCGCGGCGAGGGCGAAACCGATCGACTTGATGATCGACTCGGGGGAGAGGACGAACCCGGCGAAGACGCTGACCATGATGATCGCCGCCGCCGTGACGACCCGGGCGCTGTGGCTGAAGCCGTCGACCACCGCCCGCTTCCCGGTGGCGCCGTGCACGTGCTCCTCGCGCATCCGGCTGACCAGGAACACCTCGTAGTCCATCGCCAGGCCGAACACGATGCCGATGAGGATCACCGGCAGCATGCTGACGATCGGCCCGGTCTGCTCGACACCCAGCAGCCCGGACAGCCAGCCCCACTGGAAGACCGCGACCACCGCGCCGAAGGTGGCGCCCACACTGAGCAGGAAGCCGGCGATCGCCTTCAGCGGCACCAGCAGCGAGCGGAACAGCACGGCCAGCAGCAGGAACGCCAGCACGACGATCACCGCCAGGTACGGCACCAGCGCCGCGCCCATCTTCGCCGACATGTCGATGTTGACCGCCGTCGTGCCGGTGACGGAGAGGTCCGCGCGTACCGAGTCGTCCTTGTCGCGGATCGCGTGCACCAGGTCGGTGGTCTCCTGGCTGTCGGGTGCGCTCGCGGGCACGACCTGCAGGACGGCGGTGTCGCCGCCGGGGTTGAACGTGGGCGGGCTGACCGCGACGACGTCCGGCAGCCCCTTGACGGCGTCGGCGGCCTCCGTGGCCGCGGCCCTGGGGTCGGCGCTGCCGGCGGCGTCCACGACGACCACCAGCGGCCCGTTGAAGCCCGGCCCGAAGCCCTCGGTGAGCAGGTCGTACGCCTTGCGCTGGGTGGTGTCGGGGCCGGCCATGTTGTCGCCGGGCAGACCGAGCCGCAGCGACAGCGCCGGGATCGCGACCACCAGCAGACCCAGGGTGGCGGCCATCAGGGTCAGGGCCGGGCGGCGGGTCACCAGGGTGGCCCACCGGCGTCCGGCGGTGACGCGGGTGCCGTCACCCTCCGGGTCGCGGCTGCGGCGGCGGCCCATGATCCGGGTGCCGGTGAAGCCGAGCAGCGCCGGCAGCAGCGTGAGCGCGATGAGTACGGCGATCGTCACGGCCCCCGCGGCGGCCAGGCCCATCTGGGTCAGCACGGGAACGTTCACCACGGCCATCGCCGCCAGTGCGATGACCACCGTCAGCCCGGCGAAGGTGACCGCGGAGCCCGCCGTGCCGACGGCGCGCCCGGCCGCCTCCAGGGGCGGATGCCCCTCGGCCAGCTCGTGCCGGTAGCGGGAGACGATGAACAGCGCGTAGTCGATGGCGACCGCCAGGCCGAGCATCAGCGCCAAGGTGGACGTGTTGCTGCTGAGGTCGACGAACCCGGAGACGATCTGGATCCCGGAGATCGCGGCGGCCACGCCGAGGATCGCGGTCAGCAGGGGCAGCCCGGCCGCGACCAGCGACCCGAACGTGATCAGCAGGACGACCGCGGCGACGAGGAAGCCGAGCACCTCGCCGATGCCCTGCTCGCCCTGTTCCTGCATCGCGTCCCCGCCGGCCTCGACGGCGAGCCCCGTGGCCCGGGCGGCGTCAAGGGCGCCGGTCAGCGCGGCCCGATCGTCGTCGGTCACCTCCGGCGCCGGGATCTTGTACGTGACCTGGGCGTACGCGACCGTGCCGGCCGGGTTGACCGCGCCCTTCAACGGGTCGGTGACGTTCGCGACCTGCGCGCCGGTCTTCAGCTGTGCCACCGTGCGCTCGACGGCGGCGCGGTTGGCGGGGTCGGTGAGCTTCTGGCCGGCCGGCGCTGCGAAGACCACGCGGGCCTGGGCGCCGCCGGCGGCGGCCTGCGGGAACCGCTCGGTGAGCAGGTCCTGCGCCTGCTGCGCCTCCGTACCCGGGATGGAGAAGCTCTCCGAGGTCGGCCCGGAGAGCGTGGCGGCGCCCACCCCGAGGGCCGCTATCAGGGCCAGCCACATCGTGAGGACCAGCGCGCGGCGGCGGAAGCTGAACCGCCCGAGCCGATAGAGATAGGTAGCCATCACTTCTCCTGTGAGCCTGCGTCTGGGACTCACCCACCGTGCCGAAATGCGGGCGCGAAGTCGTCGTCCCGGTGCAGGCATCGCCGTACCATGATCGTGGTACCGGAACCGGTGCCGCTTACCACGGGGAGATGACGCGCGGCCCGCAGTGCGCGCGTACGGTCCTTAGCTGATGGAGACCAGGCACATCGCGCGGCTCAGGGCGTGGAAGGAAGCGGCGGACAAGCCTCTGCTGCTGGACATCGTGCTGGCCCTGGTGCTGGCGTTCGCGGTGCTCAAGGCGGCCGCCGACAACTCGGTGACGGGCAACGACGTCGTCGTGGCCGGGGTGGCGTTCGTCGCGGTGCTGATGCGCCGGATCCGGCCGTATCTCGCGCTCGGCGTGGCCACCGCCGCCACGGTCGGCGCGGTGCTGCGCGAGGTCGACAACCCCGGGCTGATCGTGGCGATGGGCGTCATCACGTACTCGATCGCCGCCCACACCGGCCGCCGCGAGGGCTGGGTCTGCGCCCTGGCCGCGTCGTCGGTGGTCTACCTGACCGGGCTGATCGTCGCCGCCGAGGACTGGTGGCGGGCCGAGACGCTGGGCGTCTTCGCCTGGATCTTCATGGCCGCCGCGGCGGGGGACGCGGCGCGCACGCACCGCGCGTACATCGAGGAGGTCGAGGAGCGGGCCCGGCGCGCCGAGCGGACCCGCGACGAGGAGGCGCGGCGGCGGGTCATGGACGAGCGGTTGCGCATCGCCCGGGAGCTGCACGACGTGGTGGCCCACCACATCGCGGTGATCAGCGTGCAGGCCGGGGCGGCCGCCCACGTGCTGGAGCGCCGCCCGGACCAGGTCGGCCCGGTGCTCGCACACATCCGGGAGGCCTCGGACACCGTGCTCAAGGAGATCCAGTCGGTGGTCGGCGTGCTGCGCAGCACCGACGAGGGTGAGAGCACCGAGCCCACCCCGGGGCTGGCACGGCTGCCGGAGCTGCTCGCGAGCCTGGAGGCGACCGGGTTCACGGTACGCCTGCACCAGCGCGGCGAACCCCGGCAGCTGCCCGCGATGGCCGACCTGGCGGCGTACCGGATCGTGCAGGAGGCGCTGACCAACGCCCACAAGTACGGCGACGGCTCGGCCCGGCTCCTCGTCGAGTACGCCCCCAGCGGCGTCATCCTCGAGGTCGCCAACGACGTACGCCCGGCCTTCTCCCCGCCGGGCTCGGGCTACGGCCTGCTCGGCATGCGCGAACGCGCGACGTCCGCAGGCGGCCAGGTCACCGCCGGCCCGACCGGCGACGGCGGTTTCCGGGTGCACGCCGTCCTGCCGACCGAGCCCCCGGCGCCCGTCGAGGAGCCGGTCCCGCGCACGGGACGGATCAGAGCCTGCCTTCCCGGTGAGGAGCCGGCATGACGATCCGCGTGCTGCTCGCCGACGACCAGGCGCTGATCCGCGCGGGCTTCCGCATGATCATCGACTCGGAGCCCGGCTTCGAGGTGGTGGCCGAGGCGGGCGACGGCCGGGAGGCGGTCGACCTGGCCCGCACCGCGCGCGCCGATGTGGTGCTGATGGACATCCGCATGCCCCGGATGGACGGCCTGGAGGCGACCCGGCGCATCGACGCCGACGACAACCTGGCCGGGGTGCGGGTGCTCGTGCTGACCACCTTCGAGAACGACGACAACGTGGTGCTGGCGCTGCAGGCGGGGGCGAGCGGCTTCCTCGGCAAGAGCGTGCCGCCCGAGGATCTGCTGCATGCGATCCGGGTGGTGGCCGGTGGCGAGGCCCTGCTGTCGCCGAAGGCCACGCGCGGGCTGGTCAGCCGCTTCCTGACCACCCTGCGTCCGGAGGGCGCCGCCCGGCCGGCGGGGCTGGACCTGCTCACCGAGCGGGAGCGGGAGATCCTGGTGCTGGTGGCCCACGGGCTGTCCAACGACGACATCGCCGAGCGGCTGCACGTGTCCCCGCTGACCGCGAAGACGCACGTCAACCGGGCGATGACCAAGCTGAACGTCCGGGACCGGGCGCAGCTCGTGGTGCTGGCGTACCAGAGCGGCCTGGTCCGTCAGGGCGACGCCCTGCCGGAGCCGTGACCCTCAGAGCGAACGCCACCGGCGGCGCAACAGGTGCGCGGCGGCTTTGGGCTGCCGGTCGCGGGTGAAGACGCCCTTGCGGTTGCCGCCCACCCGCGTGATGCCCGACGTCGTGGCGAAGTCGGCGAAGTTCCAGACGTGCTCGCCCACCACCTCGGGGATCCGGTCGAACAGGCGGTGGTTCATCTCCAGGTACGCGGCCTGGTACTCCTCCGTCCACGGCACCGGAACGACGGCGTGCAGGCCGGGCAGGGTGTCGGCGCCGTACTCGCTGATCAGGATGGGTTTGCCGGTCCCGGCCCAGGCGCGCAGCTCCGCCTCGAACGCCTGCTCGGCCGCGGCGAGGTCGCCGGTGTGGACGTACCAGCCGTAGTAGCGGTTGAGCATGAGCACGTCGGCGTGGCGGGACAGGCGGCAGCGGTCCGGGGTGGCCGCGCCGTAGTTCGCGAATGTGACCGGCCGCTCCGGGTCCAGCTCGCGGGTCAGGGCGAACAGCGGCAGGAAGTACGCCTCGGCCGCCGCGGTCTCCGACTCGGGCTCGTTGGCGATCGACCACATCACCACGCTGGGATGGTGCCGGTCGCGGGCGACCAGCTCCCGGATCGCCTGGGCGTGCACCTCGCGGGTGGTGTCGTTCACCGTCTCCGGCCCGTACGTGGGAAGGGGTCGCCGGCTCGCCGTGCCCTGGGCCAGCGCGGTGTTGAGGCCCACCGCCGCGGTCTCGGAGATCACCACGATGCCGTGCCGGTCGGCGTAGTCCAGCACGTCCTCGCTGTAGGGGTAGTGGGAGGTCCGGAACGAGTTGGCGCCGATCCAGTCCATGAGCGCGAAGTCGTGGAGCAGCCACGCGTCGTTGTGTCCCCGGCCCAGCACCGGCAGGTCCTCGTGCCGCCCGAAACCCCGGAACCGGAACGGTCGCCCGTTGATGAGAAACCGCGGGCCGTCGACGGTCACCGTCCGGAATCCCACGGTACGCCGATAGCTGTCGCGAACCTCGCCGTCCTCGATCCGCTGCGCCTCCAGCTCGTACAGGTAGCCGTCGCCGGGCGACCAGGGATGCACGTGGTCGACCTTGACCGTTCCCTGGTCGCCGCCGCTCGCCACCACCCTGCCCTCGCGGTTGCGCAGGATCATGCGGGACCCGCCGGTGATCTCCCAGGACAGGGTGCCGTCCGCCGCCGCGGAGAAGGTGACGTCGGTGATGCAGTCGCGCGGTGTCGCGTACAGCCAGACCGGGCGGTGCAGTCCCGCGTAGTTGAAGAAGTCGTGCCAGTAGCGCTGCCGCCGCCCGCCCGGGCTGTCCTCGACGACCCCGGGCGGGATGGACGCGAACGTGAGCGTGTTGTCCACCGCCACCACGATCTCGATCGTCTCGCCGGCGGTGACGTCCAGCTCCGCCTCGAACGGCGTGTACCCGCCCTCGTGGCTCATCACCTCGGCGCCGTCCACCCACACCGTCGCCCGGTGCGTGGCCGACTCGAAGTGCAGCACCACCCGCTGCCCGGCCCACCCGCGCGGCACCACCACCCGCTTGCGGTACCAGACCGGGCCGACGTGCTCCCGGCCACCGGGCAGCACGTCGTTGTACGACGCCGGGACGGCCATCTCCGCGTCGTACACCGGCGGAGACGAGAACGAGAAGTCCCACAAGCCGTCGATCCTCCGGCGGTCCCGGTACGCCGAATCCTGTGGCCGCAGCATGTCTGGACCCTCTCACGTCTGTGTCACTCTTGGGGCTGGAGAGGGGACAACCATGACCGAGTCCTTCCGGTACGCCGGCGCCACCGTCGAGATCGTCGAGGCCCGCACCATCCTCGCCGCCGCCCGGGTCAACCCCGTGGAGCTGCTGCGCCGCGCCACCTTCCCGCCGCCGGTACGCCGTGCCGACCTCACCGTGTCCAGCGCCGACACGCCGGCCGGCCCGGTGCACGTGTTCGCCGCCGAGATCAGCACGTCCGTGAGCGACCTGCCGCAGAAGGACCGCATCCGGGCCGTGGTGCTCGGCCACGACCCCGTCGGCACACTGCTCGCCAAGCGGATCGCGGCCGGCGACCCGATCGCCACCCGCATCGTGGACGGCGTGGGAACGGCGGCCGTGGCGGCGTACAAGAAACTCGGTCTTGACCGTCCGAGCGGGACCACCCCCGAACCGGAGACGGCGGTTTTGGCCGACGCGACCGCCGGGTTGCAGGCGACGGTCACCAGCGAGGCCGACGGAAGCCTGGTCCGCCTGCGCGCCGAGGTGCCCCGCGACGAGGTCGACCCGGAACACCTCACCGCCATGGTCCGGCTGGTCCTGCAGGCCGTCGTCGAGCTGCTGCCCCCGTCGACCGAACCGCTGACCGGCCGCCGCTACGTGGTGAGCCGCGAGAGCATCCCCCGGGTGACCACCACCACCCAGGAGGTCACCCTCGACCAGGTCGGCGGCCTCGCCGACGTCGTCGCCGAGCTCCGCCAGATCGCGGTGTCGTTCCGCCACCCGGAGGCGATGGCCCGCTGGGGCGCCCGCCGGCCCCAGGGCATCCTCATGTACGGGCCGCCCGGCACCGGCAAGACCATGCTGTCGCGCGCCCTCGCCAACGAGATCGGCGCCGACTTCCGCGAGATCCGCACCCCGGAGATCCTCGACAAGTGGCTCGGCGGCTCGGAACGCAACATCAAACAGATCTTCCGAGACGCCCGCCGCTACCGGGTCCCCACGCTGATCCTCTTCGACGAGTTCGACTCCATCATCAGCTACGCGGGCGCAGGCGGCGACGCGGCCAGCCAGGCCATCAACGCGGTCGCGGGCATCTTCAAGCAGGAGATGAACGACCTCATCGAAGCCAACCCCAACGTCATCGTGGTGGCCACGACCAACTTCCCCCACCGCGTCGACGACTCCCTGATCCGCTCGGGCCGCTTCGACGTCAAGATCTCCGTCCCCAAACCGGACGACACCAGCCGCTCCGAGATCTTCCGCAAGATGATCGCCCAGCTCGCCGCCGCCCACGAGGAACCGGGCTTCACCATGTTCGCCGACGACCTCGACCTGGGCGAGCTCGGCCGCGTCAGCCCCGGCATGACCGGCGCCGACATCAAGGAGGCCCTGCGCCGAGTCCAGCTGGCCAAGGCGATGCAGGACGCCCGCACCGGCGGCATGGTCGACCCGATCAGCCAGGCCGACCTGCTGGCGAGCATCCGGGACCTGCTCGGCCAGCACTGACCGGGTCAGTCATCATCGCCGGTGACGGTGATGCGGACGGCCACGGGAACCCCAGCGGCGTCGACATCCAGGTGGACGGGAAAGAATCCGTCGCCGACGGAGGTCATAGCCATCATCAGGCGGGCGCCGCCGACCTCGATGCCGGCGGCCTCGTGGTCGGATGCCCGTACGTCGGCCATGACCTGCCAGTGGTGCGAGTGGGGCCGGAAGTCGAAGGCGAACATGCGTGGCGGATCCGCCTGCCTGCGGTGGTCGAGGGCGAGGGCACGTGCGTAGGCGTCCCGCACCGGCAGGTTCAGCCAGCCCTGGACGTCCTCGCCGGGCGTGTCTGTAGGCCCGGCGGCGATGGCCGCCGCATCCCTGCCCCAGAACACCACATCGGCGAGGCCGTCGAGAGGCCGGTGGTGGTCCCACGAGCCGAGTGCATCGGCATCAGCGAACACGAACCGGGCGAAGTCCACACCGATCTCGCCGAGCGGGCGGGTGGCAACCGCGGTGTCCTCACGGAAGCCGATTCTGATCTCCCGCCATCCCCACTGCCCGCCTACAGCGGTCACGGGCAGCGGCCGGTCGATGGGCACTTCACCCACCGGGACTACCGACACACCAGTGATCAAGAAGTCGGGATCGCCCACAGTGGTGGCGCGCCGCACCCGGTCACGATGCGGCACCCTGCGAGCTGACCGGTGCAGTGCCGCGTTCAGCCCTCTCGTGCGGCAGTGTTCGTCGAACAGCTCGGCGAACTCGGCCGTGCCATGCTCGGGGATGTCGTACAGCATGCGGCCGGACTGCCGGTCGAACGACCGCGCCGCCGCGTCTGCATCCGCTCCTACGACCTCGAAGTCAGCTGCGGGCCCGGAGTCGTCTCGGGCATCGTCGTCATCCGGTGAGCGGTCGCCGGACCACAGGTCCAAGTAGCCGCCGTCCATGAGGACGAGCTCCCCGGAAGGGCACGTCACCTGGCCCAGCGCCGCAGTCTCTTCCATGATCGCGACAGTCTAGGGTCAGCCGCCGGAGGCCTTCTTGATGGCCTGGCGGACGCGGTGGTACGTGCCGCAGCGGCAGACGTGCTCGATGTGGCCGCCGGCGCGGTCCGCGACGGGGACCACGGAGGGTGGAATTCGGCTGGTGAACGATGACAACGCTGAGCCTGCCGAGTATTGAGAAAACGCCGTCAACGGCGGCCGATCGCGAACCGCCGACGCGTGAATTGCGAAACGTCAAAGCCTGCGATCCTGTGGCCTTGTCGCTGTTTCCGTCTTGCCAATCTGCGGATCATCAAGTCAGCTTCGGATCATTTCTTTATATGAAACATCCGCGGCTACCATCGCTGATTCCGGGGAGTGCCGGGGATAATTGTAGGATGACGCAGCTCGCATTGTTCCCATCGAAGAATGTGCGGAACCGCACCCTGCGTCGCAATTATTCACCGGCGGCTGAGAAGTTTCGGCGCGAGCATGAACGCCACCGCTCGTGGGGATTGGTACAACGTCATTCCCGGCGTTTGCGCCGGCTGCGCGAGGCCGGGGATCAGTCCGCGGGCCTGCAGGCCGGCCCTGGCGACATTCGCCCTGGGGTGTCGCCCGGCATGGCGCATCGCGGTGACACCACTGACTGTCTCGAGCGGCCGGATGCTGAGCACAAGACGACGAGTCGGGCAGGCACAGCACCCCAGGACGGCGAAGGGCAAAGCAGTAGCGCGGACGATCAGCGGCGCGAGCTGGTGGCTGCGGACCGGGCGCGGAGGCTCGGCCGGTCATTTCCCGCCGGTCGCGGTAGCCGCGTGTCCCGCCGGGTCGGGCATCCGCAAGCGGCGTGCAGGCTTCGACCGCGCCTGCTTTCGGGTTGCGCGGGATGCTGTCATGTCGGACCGGCGAGGCGGCCGCTACTGATCACGGTCGAGAGGGTACGTGGCCCTACCCGGAAGTACTGCCGGGGCAAGCCGTTGGGGTTCTCGTTGGAGCAAGCGACTGACTCAGCCCTGCCAGGAGGGTGGAGAGCACGAGGCTTGGCCGCCTGCGAAAGTGTGCGGCGTTGCGGCCTTGCGGGACGCGAATGAGCAGGATGTAGCGGGTGCTGCGCTCGACCGGGGTGCCGATGGCCGTTCGCTTGTGGACTCCCATGAATCGCCTGGTTCGGTCATCCGGCAAGTGTGTGCAGGACTGTGGCGGTTGGTCAGTGGTGGCCGGACGCCTTCTTGATGGCCTGGCGGACTCGGTGGTAGGTGCCGCAGCGGCAGACGTTCTCGATCTTGTCGATGTCGGCGTCCGTGGGGTGGGGAGTGCGGTTCAGGAGGGCCACCGCGGCCATGATCTGGCCGGGCTGGCAGAAGCCGCACTGGGCCACGTCGCAGTCGAGCCAGGCCTGCTGGACCGGGTGGAGGTGGTCGCCGTCGGCGAGGCCTTCGATCGTGGTGACCTGGCGGCCGGCGCAGTCCGCGATGGGGACCACGCACGGCTGGATCTCGGCGCCGTCGAGGTGGCTGGTGCAGGCTCGGCAGGCGCCGATGCCGCAGCCGTACTTGGGGCCGGTGATGCCGAGCAGGTCGCGCAGCGCCCACAGCAGGGGCATGTCGGCCGGGGCGTCGACGGTGACCGGTTCGCCGTTGACGGTGAGGCTGTACTGCGGCATCGGTGGCTCCTCAGCTGACGATCGGGAAGCGGCGCGGGTGGGTGCCGGTCGCCCGGGCGTACGCGGTGGCGACGGCTGCCGCGGCCGCCGGGACGCCGAGTTCGCCGGCGCCGCCGGGTGCGCGTTTCGACGGCATGATGTGGACCTTGAAGTCCAGGGGGCTCTGCCGTTGGCGGGCGTAGTGGAAGTCGGCGAAGCTGCTCTCGCGGACCGCTCCCCGGTCGATGTGCAGACCCGCGTGCAGGATCGTCGAGATGCCGTCCATCGCGGCGCCCATGAGCTGGGCTTCGAGGCCGCGGGGGTTGATGACCGTGCCGACGTCGACCGCCATCACGATGGTCTTGACGCGGGGTTTGCGGGGGTCGGTGGCGTCGATCTCGGCGAGGCAGGCCAGGTAGGAGCCGTACTCCTCGTGCACCGCGACGCCCTGGCCCCAGTGGGCCGGGAGGAGGCGGCCCCAGCGGCCGGCGGCGGCCTTGTCGAGGACGGCCTTGGCGGGGGCGGTGAGCCGGGTGCGGCGGAAGGCGACCGGGTCCTTGTGCAGGGTGCGGGCGACCTCGTCGAGGATCAGCTCCTCGGCCACGCGGGACGTGCCGGAGTCCACCGAGCGCCAGGCGCCCAGCGGGATCGGCAGGTCGAGGCCGTGGCCCGCGCCCTCGTTGACCGAGGTGGCGTCGTGGTCCAGGCGGGCGATGCGGCCGTCCTTGACGTTGGCGCGGACCCGGCGGTACGTGGCCGGGCGCATCCGGCCGTGCCGGATGTCGTCGGCGCGGCTCCACATGAGCTTGACCGGCCGCCGCGCCGCCTTGGAGATGAGCGCCGCCTCGATGGCGGCGTCGTAGTTGAGCCGGCGCCCGAACGAGCCGCCGGCGCGGACGACGTGGACTCGGACTTTCCCGGCGGGAAGCCGGATGGCGGCCGCGACGCTCTCCGCAGCCTCGACCGGGGTCTGTGAGGAGAACCAGAGCTCCGCTCGGTCGGTGCGGACGTCCGCCACGGCGGTGAGCACTTCCATCGGGGCGTGGCTGACGAACGCGAACTCGAACTCGCCCTTGACCGGTGTGGAGCCGCGCGGGGCGGCGCTGAGCGGGGGCAGGGCGGCGCGCAGCCGGGTCCGGATGCCGGCGTCGGACAGGGTCGCGATCGGGCCGCTCGACCACTTGATCTTCAGCGCGTCGCGGGCCTGGAAGGCGTGGTGGAAGGTCTCCGCGACGACGGCGACGCCGCTCGGGATGCGGACCACGGCCAGCACGCCGGGCATGGCGCGGGCGTCGTCGACCGAGACCACCGTGCCGCCGAGCTTCGGCGAGCGGGCCACGACGGCCGGCTTGGCGCCGGCCACGGTCAGGTCGCCGGCGTACCTGGCCTTGCCCGTGACGAGGTCGCGGGCGTCGATGCGGGTCGTGGGGCGGCCGATGGTGCGGTGCTGCGCGGCCGGCTTGGGTTTGGCGGGCACGTCCGGGTGGGTGATGCCGCTCGCGGCGGCGGTCAGCGAGCCGAAGGTCGCCGTACGGCCGTCCGGCGCGACCACCGTGGTGTCCTTGGTCCGCAACGTCTTGGCGGGAACGTGCCATTGCCGGGCCGCCGCCGTCACGAGCCGGGCACGAGCGGCCGCCGCCAGCCGGCGGGCGGGGTCGTAGAGAGAGCTGACCGAGCTGGAGCCGCCGGTGAACTGGTTACCGCCGTCGGTGCGGGCGTCGGCCAGCGGGATGTCCACGTCGGCGAGCCGCGCGTCCAGCTCCTCCGCGATCATCATGGCCACCGCGGTGGTGATGCCCTGGCCGACCTCGGCGCGCGGCAGCCTCACCCTTACCTTGTTGGCCGCCGTGACCTCGAGGACCAGCTTCTCCTCGTCGGCCCCGACGACCACGACGTCGGAGCGGTGCGGATCACCCGGCGCGGGTGCCTGCGCCGCCTCGGCCTGCGCCAGCCGCCGGATGCCCAGCGGTGCCACCAGGGTCAGCGTGGACGCCGACAACGCATAGACGATGACCTTCCGGCGTTCCATGGCGCAGACAATGCCGCTGCGGGCGTAAGGCTCCCGTGAGGTGGACCATCACGGATCTCTAAATGCCGGGCAGGGGTCCCGTAACCGGCGGCAGCTGCTTGGCGTCCGCGTCCGGTGCCGTCTGGACGGAGAACCCGCCGGCCTTGCCGCTAGTGAACGGCTGCATCGGCGAGCGGCAGATCGTGCCGGCCGCGGGCAGCGTGACGCGCAGCAGGTACGAGTCGATCGCCCTGGTGACGCAGGTGCCGGTGCCGTACGCGGTGTGCCCCCAGTTGTCGCTGGTCAGCAGCCGGCTGTTGGGCAGCAGCTTCGCCGACGACACGGCCTCCCGGTAGTTGGTGGCCGGGTCCCAGTAGCTGCCGACGACGAGCACGGGTGCGATGGTGCGGCGGTTGAACGGGCCGACGTAGGCGTCCTCGTCGCGCACGGTCCAGGTGTCGCTCGCGCACTGGGAGCTGCCCCAGCCCCACGCCCGGCCGAAGTAGGGCGCGCGCCGGTCGGCCGCCGCGGTCAGCGCGGGCCAGCTCGCGGCGTCGGCGGGGTGCAGGCCGTCGGTGCACAGCACGCCGGCGAAGGCCTCGAGAGAGTTGTCGTACGCGAAGTCGCGCGCCGCCGCCCGCAGGTCGACGACCCGTCGCAGCAGCGCCTGCCGCGCGCGCGTGGCCGAAGTCGCCTGCAGGGACTCCGCCTCGGCGGTCAGTGCCGTGACCGCCTCGCCCGCCGACGGGGTGTAGAGGGCGCCCAGGGTCAGGCCGATGAAGGTGGCGTACGTGAGCTTGATCGTGCCGCCGGTCTCGTCCCTGCCCAGCACCAGCGGCTTGGTCCGCAGCTTGCGGGCGACGGCCGCGAACCGCGCGGACGGGCTGCCGGCGGCGAGCGGGCACCGCTTGACGCCGGCGTGGTCGCAGCGCTCGAACAGCTTCCCCAGCGCCCGGTAGGCACCGTCGGCCGAGCGGAGCCGGTCGTCCTGCAGGATGCCCGCGGTGGCCGAGCTGCCCACCCAGGACACCGGGTTGATCACGCCGTCGACGGCGACCGCGCGGATCCGGTCGGGGAACATGTTGGCGTAGTACTGCCCGAGTGCCGTGCCGTAGCTGAAGCCCAGGTAGGTGAGCTTCGGGTCGCCGACGGCGCGGCGCAGCACGTCCATGTCGCGGGCGGCCTCGGCGGTGGACATGGCACCGGCCAGGTCGGCGCCGGTGGTCGAGCAGCCCTGGCCGATCGTCCGGGCGGACTGGACGAACCTGCCCTCCTCCGTGGCGCCGTACGGGAAGAAGACGTTCATGCGGGCCAGCGTGATGCTCTGGCTGCGGGTCGACGAGAAGCATTTCAGCTGGGCGCTCGCGCCGATGCCGCGCGGGTCGAAGCCGACGACGTCGAACCGGTCGAGGACGCTGTCGCTCAGGAAGAGCCGGGCCGCCGCCGCCATCTCGGTGCCGGATCCCCCCGGTCCGCCGGGGTTGACGAAGAGGCTGCCGATCCGGCTCTCCGGCTTGCGCGCCTTGACCCGGACCACGGCGATCTCGACCGTCGGACCGTACGGGTCGTCGTAGTCCAGCGGCAGCCGGGCCGTGGCGCACTGCGCCTTCTCGTAGCAGTTGAACCAGGCGAGGTCCGGCGTGGGCACGCTGTCGACGCGCTGCGCCTCCTGCTCACTGGTCACGTCGGAGGCCGCGGCGGCCCGGGCGGGCGCGGGAGCCGGCTGGGCGACCGCGGGGGCGGCGAGTGACGCGGTCACCATCGCCCCCGCGATCACTGCGGCGGACATGCGAGCGCTGAGCGACATCCGTGGTCCTCCAGGTACGCGGGGCGGGGCGGTGGTCATCGGGTGCTGCCGGACATGTGCGGGACCAGGAACGACGGCTCCGCGACCGGCCGGCCGAAGTGGTAGCCCTGGGCCAGTTCGTAGCCGAGGCGGTGCAGCTCGGCGGCCTGCTCGGCGGTTTCCACGCCCTCGGCGACGGCCTTGAGCCCGAGCCCCGCGCTGACCTGGATGAGCGCCGTGGCGATGACGGCGTGCCGCCCCGCCATGGTGATGCTGTCGACGAAGGACTTGTCCACCTTCAGCACGTCGACCGGGACGGTCTGCAGCAGGCCCAGCGACGAGTGACCGGTGCCGAAGTCGTCCAGCGCGATGCGGACCCCCAGATCGTGCAGGTCCTGCACGGTCTGGACGGCCTGGCCGCCGCCGAACACCGCGGTCTCGGTCACCTCGATCGTCAGGCTGCCGGCGCTCATCCCGGTCTCCTCGAGCACCCTCGCCACCAGCGCGGCGAAGTCCGGCTCGGCGAGCTGGCGGGCGGAGACGTTGACGCTCATCCGGGCCGGCGCCAGCACGCCGTGCTGAGCCCGCCACTCGACCGCCTGGGCGCAGGCCGTCCGCAGGATCCACTCGCCCAGCTCGACGATGAGGCCGTTGCGCTCGGCGGCGGGGATGAACCGGTCCGGCGGCACCAGGCCGTGCTCCGGGTGGTCCCAGCGCACGAGGGCCTCGACCGCGACGGTACGCCCGGTGGGCAGCGCCACGATCGGCTGGTAGACCACGCGGAACTGCCCGGCGTCCAGCGCCGTGCGCAGCTCCGCGCCCACCCGCGCCTGCTCGTCGGAGCGTTCGTCCAGCTCGGCGGCGTAGCGGCGGGGCCGGTCGGCGGCGGCCTTGGCGGCGTACATGGCGACGTCGGCGCGGCGCAGCACCTCGTACGGGTCGTCGGTGCCGTCGGCGCCGGTGACGCCGATGCTGGCCCCGACGAGCAGCTCGTGCTCGCCGGCGCTGACCGGGGCGTTCAGGGTGTCGGCGAGGCGGGCCACGATCCGGTCCGCCCCGGCGTCGGTCTCGCCCGGCATGAGCAGGGCGAACTCGTCGCCGCCCATCCGCGCGACCAGGACCTCCGGGCGCAGGGCGGCGCGCAGCCGCCGGGCGATGACGGTGAGCAGCTCGTCGCCGACGCCGTGGCCGAGCCGGTCGTTGACACCCTTGAAGTCGTCGAGGTCGAGCAGTGCCACCTGGGTCTGACCGGCGGCCAGCGCGGTGCGCAGCGCGTGCTCGAAGCGGCGGCGGTTCGCCAGGCCCGTCAGGTCGTCGGCCATGGCGAGGTCCTCGAGCAGGTCCGCCTGGTGCTGCACCTGCTTGACGAAACCGGACATCCGGACCACGACCAGCAGGAACAGGACGACGGCACCGCCGGCGACGGTCAGCCGGTCGACGTGGTCGGAGCCGATGCCGGGAAGGAAGAGCAGGGCGGGGGCGAGCAGCGAGCAGACGGCGAGGAGCACCAGCCGGGACCGCCCCACCCGGGCGCCGAGCGTCCGCTCCGGCGCGGTGCCGGCGGTACGCATGGAGGGGTGCAGCGCCGCGGCGCCCCAGCACACGTACGACATCAGCCAGCCGGCGTCGAGGATCCCCTCGTCGGCGTCGGAGTAGAGCTCCATGAGGGCGTACGCGATGTCGGCGACGAGGAGCAGCAGCGCGGCCGCGCCCAGCAGGCGGATGCTGCGGGACCGGGCACCCATGCCGGTGTAGAAGCGTGCCAGCATCGCCAGCAGCAGCGTGTCGGCGGCCGGGTAGGCGACGCCCACGGCGCGCTCGAACGCCGACGCGGTGGAGTCGGCGGCGATCGGGTGCATGACGAAGACCCAGAAGACCAGACCCAGCCCGACCGCGACGATCGCGGCGTCGACCAGGGCGGTCAGGTCACGGCCTGCACCGGTACGCCCGCGCATCAGCATGACGAGCCCGGCCACGAGCATCGGGTACGCGCTCAGATAGAAGTAGTCCGCGGGCGACGGGTACGGCTCCCGGTCCAGGACGTACATGTAGTACTCCCACACCAGGTCGCCCGCGACCCAGGTGAGCTGTCCGGCGGCGAACAGGTACCACATCGCCGGCCGCCGGGCGCGGTGCAGCCGGACGCCGATCAGGATGAGGGCGGTCGACGCCAGTCCGATGGCGTCGTACCCGAGGTTGGACGCGAGCCCGTCGGAGGGCAGCAGGTAGTAGGCGGCCGTGGCGACCGAGCCCACCGCCAGCCAGCACCACCACAACCGTTCGCGCCGCACGTCTTGACATCGGCTGCCGCTCCGGACAGCTGAGATGTCCGACGGTCGGGGAGATCGCCGCCACAGGCGTGTCACCCGAGCGCCGGGCGAGCCGGGCACCCTAGGATGCGATACGCATCGAGATCAATCTATCTCTGGAGGACGCTCATGAGGTCTCGTGTCCGCGCGACGCTGGCGGCGCTCATCGCCGCCGGGTCCATGATCGTGGCGCCGGCCACCACGGCCACGGCCGCCGGGACGGCGCCCGACCCGATGACCGGCCTGGTCGCGCACCGGCCCGCGCGGGCCGCCGCCGCCGCGGCGGACTGGACCTCTCTGGGCGGCACCGCCATCTCCCAGCCGGCCGTGGCGTCCGACCGCACCGGCCGGCTGGACGTGTTCATCGTCGGCGCGGACCACGCCCTGTGGCACAAGGCCCGGACCGCCGGGAGCTGGTCGACCTGGGAGTCGCTGGGCGGCACCCTCACCTCCGCGCCGGCCGCCGTCTCCTGGGGGCCGGGCCGCATCGACATCGTCGCCCGCGGAGCCGCCGACGACGTGGTGCATCTGGCGTACGCCGACGGCTGGTCGCGCTGGGAGTCGCTCGGCGGGACGCTGATCGCGGCGCCGGCGATCGCCTCGCGCGGGCCCGGCCTGCTGGACCTCTTCGCCGTCGGCGTGGACCGCGAGATCTACGTCAAGTCGCTCGGCGCGAGCTGGTCCGGGTGGACGTCGCTGGGCGGGTACGCGGCCTCGCTGCCGTCCGCGGTGTCCTGGGGACCGGACCGCACCGACGTGGTGGTCGCGGGCACGGACGACGCGGTCTGGCAGAAGTCGTACTCGGCCGGCGCCTGGTCGAACCGCTGGGTCTCCCGCGGCGGCGTCGTGGCGTCGGCCCCCGCCGTCGCGTCCACCGGGCCCGGCCGGCTCGACCTCTTCGCGGCCGGCAACGACGGCGCGCTGTGGCGCAAGTCCTTCGACGGCATGTGGACCAGCTGGTCGTCGGTGGGCGGCCGGCTGAACTCGGGTCCCGCCGCGACCGGGTCCGCCGCGGGCATCGACGTCGCCGTCATCGGCCACGACGACGCCGTCTGGCACCGTACGCTCGCGCCCTAAGCAGGCATCGCGCGCTCGAGCAGCGCGGTGGTGTCGGCACCCGGCGGCAGGGTGCCGAAGGTGTGACCCCAGTCGCCGCCGAGGCGGGTGGCGCAGAACGCGTCGGCGACCGCGGCCGGGGCATGCCGCACCAGCAGCGAACCCTGCAGCACCACGGCCATCCGCTCCACGATGCGCCGCGCCTGGGACTCGAGGTCGTCGCCGCCCAGCAGGATGTCCAGGCCGGCCGCTGCCGCGTCGAGGCGGCGGTCGGCCCCTGCCGCGGCGGCGACCTCGGCCCGGAAGGCCTCCAGGCTGGCGGGTTCCCGCCGCAGGGCCCGCAGCACGTCCAGCGCCTGGACGTTGCCCGAGCCCTCCCAGATCGAGTTCAGCGGGGCGTCGCGGTAGAGCCGCGGCAGCCCCGACTCCTCGACATAGCCGTTGCCGCCGAGGCACTCCAGCGCCTCACCCACCACCGCGGGCTGGCGCTTGCAGACCCAGAACTTGGCCACGGCCACCGCCAGGCGGCCGAAGGCGCGCTCCGGCGCGTCACCACGTACCCCTCGGTCGACGGCCCCGGCCAGCCGCAGAGCCAGCGCCGTCGCTGCCTCGGTCTCCACCGCCAGGTCCGCGCAGACGTTGCGCATCAGCGGCTTGCCGATCAACGGGCCGCCGAAGGCGGAGCGGTGCCGCACGTGGTGCAGGGCCTGCGCGAGCGCCGCGCGCATCCCGGACGCCGAGCCGATGACACAGTCCAGCCGGGTCGCCGCGACCATGTCGATGATCGTGCGGACCCCCTGGCCCTCCTCGCCGACCAGCCACCCCACCGTGTCGTCGAACTCCGGCTCGCTGCTGGCGTTGCTGCGGTTGCCGAGCTTGTCCTTGAGCCGCTGGATCCGGAACGTGTTGCGGCTGCCGTCCGGCAGCACCCGCGGCACCAGGAAGCACGACAGGCCGGCGGGAGCCTGCGCGAGCACCAGGAAGAGGTCGCACATGGGCGCACTGGTGAACCACTTGTGACCGCGCAGCCGGTAGGTGCCGTCGTCGGCCGCGGTGGCGGTCGTCGAGTTCGCGCGGACGTCCGAGCCGCCCTGCTTCTCGGTCATCCCCATGCCGGCGAGCAGTCCCCGCTTGGCCTGCGGAGTGCGCAGCCCGGGATCGTACGTCCTGCTGGTCAGCAGCGGCTCGTACGCGCCCGCGAGCTCGGCGTTGTGGCGCAGCGCCGGAACCACCGCGTACGTCATCGAGATCGGGCAGATGTGCCCGGCCTCGACCTGACTCCACACGAAGACGCCGGCGGCCCGCGCCACGTGCGCCCCCGGCCGCGGATCGGCCCACGGTGCGCCGGCCAGTCCCTCGCCGACGGCCACGTCCATCAGCCGGTGCCAGGACGGGTGGAACTCCACCTCGTCGATGCGGTGGCCGTAGCGGTCGTGGGTGAGCAGCCGCGGCTCGTAGCGGTTCGCGTCGTCGGCCCACCGCTGCGGCTCGGTCTCGCCGGCCAGCTTGCCGAGCCGGTGCAGGTCACCGGCTGCCCAGCCGGCACCCTCCCGGTCGACGGCCTCGAGCAGCGCGGCATCCGCGGCGACGTCGTGACCGGCGAGGGGTGGGGGCTGGTTGACGACCTCGTGCGTACTCATCGGCCGAATGTAGCGCCGGCAGCGACGCGGCGGTGATCACGAAGGGTCAGTGCCAGGACCATGAGGCCGGCGGTCACGAACGTCACGGTCGTCACCCAGCCGAGGAGGTCGGTCCGGGACGGCGGCACGCAGCGCGGGACCGGATGTCGGATCGGATCTAGGACATGCGGACGTCACGCCCGGGGCCTGAGGAGGGTGATGCGGGAGGCGCCGAGCTCGGTGACGTACAGGTTGCCGTTGGCCGGGTTCTGGGTGAGGTCGAGCGGCTGGCTGAAGCCCGTGAACCCGGTGATGCCCGTCGTCCGGTTGCTCAGCGAGCCGTCCGCCGCCACGTCGAAGGTCTCGATGTCCTGGCCGGACGAGTAGCGGACCACCAGGAGCTTGCCGTCCAGGGCGCCGCCGCGGTACTCGATCGCGCCGTCCGCCGAGGCGTGCAGGCCGGCGTCGTACGTGCCGGCGCGGTCGAAGTTCGGGTCGGGCCGGGTGCCCGTGGGGTACGCCGGCACCTCGAACGGGTCCGTGGCCGTCGTGGGGTTGCCGCCCGCCAGGACCCATTCGCAGCGCAGCGGGTTCGGGTGGCCGTAGTAGCGGCCCGGCTTCACGTCGAACACGTAGTCGGTCTCGGCCGTCGGCACCGCGGTCAGCGCCGGCACCGCGGGGCCGGTGTAGCCGCGGCGGGTGCACGACGACGGCAGTGGGGACGGCGTCGCCGGGGTGTTGCCGCCGGCCGCCGAGCCGTTGGTGGGGGCGTACAGGTGGCCGTTGCGGTGCCAGACCAGGTCGTAGGCGTTGCGGACGCCGGTGGCATGGATCGTGAGCGGGGCCGTGGCCGCGTACGGGTCGTAGCTGCCGCCGTCGGCCGTCCTCACGTCGAGCGGGGTCGTGCCCAGCCGGGTGGTGTCGATCCGGAGCAGCGCCGCGCTCAGGAGCTGTTCCGGGCGGTTGCCCCAGGTGGAGTCGGCGGCGCCCATGGCGTTGTTCGCGCCCTGGGTGACGTACAGGGCGCCGTCCGGGCCGAAGGCCAGCGAGTTCGTCTCGTGGTCCTTGACCGAGCGGGGCAGGCCGACCACCTTCGGCGTGTACGTCCCGAGGTTCGTGCCGCTGAGCCGGCCGATGCGCCCCGACCAGTCGGGGACGTCCAGCGGGCCGACGTACTGGTAGTTGTCCGTCACCCACAGGCCGCCCGCCGCGTCGAACGCCATGCCGATGACCGTGCGGGCCGGGGCGCCCGGCAGCCCGAGCGCCGCCGCGTTGTCGCGGACCGCCGTGATGACCGTGGCGGCTCCCAGCGTGCCGTCGGCGTTGATCGGGTAGCGGAGGATGCGGCCGTCGAGCGTGCCCGCGTACAGGCGGCCGTCGGGACCGGTGACCACCGACGTGAAGGACGCGCCGGTCGCGACCCCGACCACCTTGTCGAAGGCGGCCGGGCCGCCGGGCCCGCCGCCGGTCCCGGTGGTGAAGACGATCGAGTACGGCTGGAACGCCCGCCCGCTCACGTCGCGCACCCCGGAGGTGAGGCTGAACCGGTACGCCGTGGACGGCGCGAGCGGCGCGGTGGGGGAGAGGTTGACCACGTCGCCGCCGCCGCTCGTGATGACGGTGGCGGGCACGGGCGAGCCGTCGCCGACCCGCGTGAGCGTCACCGTGCTGCCGGTGAGGGTGGCCTGGTCGACGCCGCCGTTCGGCAGGACGAGGTCCTCGACGACGCTGGTGGTCAGGGCGACGCCGGTCGCGCCGTTCGCCGGGGTGCTCGTCCGGACGGCCGGGACCGTGTTCGAGGCGGGGACGGCCGCGATGTCGACGTAGTCGAGCTTGGTGTTCGTGCCGCCGGCCGCGCTGAGCGTGAGCCTGCCGTCGGTGACCGTGACCGTACGCGTGACCGTGGCGTGCTTGACCGTGGCCGTGGGCGTGAACGCCGCGACGCCGTTCTGGTCCTCGATGCTCAGCCAGTGCGTGCTGTCCACGGCGGTGCCGGCGTCGCCGACCGTGGCCGTGACCGTGTACGCCCCCTCGGGCAGCCCCACCTCCCACGATCCCGGGGTCGTCACGCCGGCCGAGCCCGCCGGCAGCTGCATGTGCATCAGGGTCGCCAGCCGCACGTCGCTCTGGCCGGCGGCGGGGTTGCGGTTGCGCCCGTTGCCGCTGAGGTCCAGCGGTGTCGTGGTGCCGGCCCGGACCCAGCCGTACCCGCGGGAGTCGGTGTACGCGCCGCCCGAGTCGCGCACGTAGCCGGCGGGTGCCGCGGTGGCCGCGTCGGAGAAGTTGACCTTCAGGGCGAAGGCCGGCGCGATCTCCACGTAGTTCAGCTTGGTGTTGGTGCCGCCGACCGCGTCCACGGTCAGGCGCCCGTCCGTGACCACCACCGTCACGGTCGCCGTCCGGTACTCGGCCGCCGCCGTGGAAACGAACCCCGAGATCGCGGGTACGCCCTCCACCCGGACCGTGTGGGAGCTGTCGTACGCGGGCTGGTCGCCGGCCGACACGGTCACCTGGTAGGAGCCGGCGGGCAGCGCGTACTCCCACGCGCCCGCGGTCGGTACGCCGTTGCTGCCGCCGACGTCTCCGTACTGCAGGTGGATGAGCGTGTTGAGCCGTGCGTCGATCCCGGCGCGGGCCCGGTCGCGGGTGTTACGGGTCAGGTCCAGCGGCGTAGCGGACCCCTGCACGACCCAGCCCGAGCCGCGCGCCGCGTCGTACGGGGCCCCGGTGTCGGCGGTGTACCCGGCCGGCACGGTGGAGGAGGCGGGCTGGAAGTTCACCCGCGCGACCGGCTCGGCGGCGGCACGGGCGGGGCTGACAACGGCGAACGGTGTGACGAGCGCGGCCGTGGCGGCGATCCACAAACGACGGTTTCCCACCCGCCCAGGCGAGCACGGATCCCGCCCCGGGCCGCTGTCGGGAATCTGCCGGTGGTGCATCCGCCCAGGTCAGCGACCTGATCGTTTCGTCCTTACCCCGGCGATCAGCGGGAACGGAAGCCTGCGGCAAAACCGAGAATTCAGATCGATCGGCCCAACTCGGCCGCATGCGCCAGGTGCTCGGCCTTGACCGCCGCCCACGCCCCGTCGCGCTGCACCGAGCCCCCGAACACGACGAACTCGCTGGACCTCGCCCGCGCCCCGATGCGGTCGGTCACCATCACGGTCCGCATCGCCTGGTAGCACCCCGACTCCTCGAGCTCCGCGATGCTGTACCCGGCGGTGCACAGCACGAACGCCTTCCGGGCCGCGCGGACGGTACCCGGCTTGTACGCGAACCCCGCCGTCCACACCCGGTCGAACCACCCCTTGAGCCGCGCCGGGCAGTCGGCCCACCACACCGGGTAGACGAACGCCCACACCTCCGCCGCGTCCAGCCGGGCGTGTTCGCCCGCGACGTCATCGGGCACGCGCGCGTCGGGGCGGTGGCCGGACTCGCGCTCGTACTCGTCGGCGGAGAGCTCGGAGCGGAATTGCATCGCGTAAAGGTCGGACACCGTGCGGGAGTGCCCGGCGTCGTCGAGGCCGCCCACGAACGCGTCGAGAACCTCCCGGGTGAAGCTGCGGTCGCTGGGATGGGCATAGACGACATGAACCTGGGTCACGCGGCCATTCTCACGCACCGTAGGCTGCCTCTCGAGGCGCGCATCGAGGAATGGTGAGGACGGTTGCCCACGGACCTGCCGGCAGAGCTGGAAGCGGCCCGCCGCCTGGCCGCCGGCAACGACCGTCCCGATCTGGCCGAGCGGCTGGAACGGGCCGCCCGCCGCCTGGGCTCCGGCGAGGTCGCCGTCGCGGTGGTCGGTGAGTTCAAGCAGGGCAAGAGCACGCTGGTCAACGCGCTGCTGCGGACCGACGTCTGCCCGGTGGACGCCGACGTCGTCACCGCCGTGCCGACCGTGCTGCGCTACGGGACCCCGGCGGCCGTACACGTGCAGGTTCCGGGTGAGGACGGCGCCCTCACCGCGGTCCCGGTGCCGTTCGACGAGCTGCGCCGGCACGTCACGGAGGGCACCCACGGCGTCGAGATCCGCCTCGACCGGCGACTGCTCGGCGCCGGGCTCACCCTGATCGACACGCCGGGGGTCGGTGGCCTCGACTCAGCGCAGGGCAACATGACGCTGGCCACCCTCGCCTCCGCGGCCGCGGCGCTCTTCGTCACCGACGCCGCGCAGGAGCTGACCGCGCCCGAGGTCGACTTCCTGCGCCGGGTCGTCGAGCGGTGCCCGACCGTCGTCTGCGTCGTCACCAAGACCGATCTGCACGCCGAGTGGCGGCGCATCGTCGAGCTCGACGCCGCCCACCTCGCCAAGGCCGGGCTCGACATCCCGATCGTGACTGTCTCGTCGTTCCTGCGGCTGCGCGCCCAGACCCACGACGACGCCGAGCTCAACGCCGAGTCCGGCTTCCCGCGCCTGGTCGAGATGCTGCGCCGCGACGTGCTCGGCGCTGCCCGGGCGGGGGTCGAGGCCGCGGCGCGCGCCGAGCTCGCGTTCGTGGTCGGGCAGCTCCGCGAGCAGGTCGAGGCCGAGCACGCTGCCGCGGCGGCGCCCACCGCGGCACCCGCTCTCTCCCAGCGGTACGCCGAGAAGCAGCGTCGCACCCAGGTGGCCGGCTCGTGGCAGACGGTGCTCGGCGACGGCATCCAGGACCTCACCGCCGACGTCGACCACGACCTGCGCGAACGGCTGCGCCGGCTGTTGCGCGACGGCGAGGACCTGATCGACGCCTCCGACCCGAAGGACACCTGGACGGAATTCCAGGCCTGGGCCGCCCGGGAGGCCGCCTCGGCCGCCGCGGACAACCTGATGCTGCTGGTGTCCCGCAGCGAGCAGCTGGCCCGTGAGGTTGCCGAACGCTTCGACCTCGAGGTGGACGCCCTGGGCGCCGATTTGCCCGCGCCGGACCAGGGCCTGGCCAAGGTCGCCGACCTCGACGTCACCTTCCACCGCTCCGGCATGCAGCAGTTCCTCGGCGCCTTCACCGCGGCCCGCGTCACGTACGGCGGGTTCTACCTGCTCGGGGCGGTCGGCGCGCTGTTCAACATCGCCCTGGCGGCGCCCATCGGCGTGATCGCCGGGCTGACGCTGGGCCGGCGCCTGATCAAGCAGGAACGCGAGCGGCAGGCGATGCAGCGGCGCCAGCAGGCCAAGGCGGCGCTGCGGCGCTACGTCGACGACGTCACCTTCCACGTCGGACGCGACTCCCGGGAGGCGGTCCGGCGGACACAGCGGTTCCTGCGCGACGAGTTCGCCGCGCGCGCCGCGGAGATGCAGCGGTCCGCGGCGGCCACGGCTGCGGCCGTACGCGAGACCGCCGCCCTGCCCGACGCCGCCCGCCAGGCCCGCGCCCGGCAGCTGGCCGCCCTGCGCGACGAGCTGGACCGCCTCTCATGAGCCTGCTCGCCGACGTCCGGGCGCTGCTCGACCGGGCCGTCGCCGAAACGCCGGACGCCCAGGCCCGCGCGGCGATCGGGGCCGCCCGCCGGCGCATCGACGAACCGCTGCGGGTGGCGATCGCCGGCAAGGTCAAGGCGGGCAAGTCCACGCTGCTCAACGCGCTGGTCGGCGAGGGCCTCGCCCCGACCGACGCCGGCGAGTGCACGCGCATCGTCACCTGGTACGCCGACGGGCCGGCGTACTCGGTCACCGCCCACCTGCACGACGGCACCGCCGAGCCGCGCCCCTTCGACCGGGTCGCCGGCGCCGTGCGGATCGCCCTCGGGCGCCCCGCCGAGCAGGTCGACCACCTCGAGGTCCGGGTGCCCAGCGCCCGGCTGCGGCAGCACACCCTCATCGACACCCCGGGCATCGCCTCGCTGTCGACCGACGTGTCCCTGCGCACCATGGCGTTCCTGGAGGCCGAGGGGGAGCGGGCCACGCAGACCGACGCCGTCATCTACTTGCTGCGCCACATGCACGCCAGCGACGTACGGTTCCTGGAGTCCTTCCACGGCGACGGCCTCAGCGGCGGCAGCCCGGTCAACGCGGTCGGGGTGCTGTCGCGCGCCGACGAGATCGGTGGCGCCCGCCTCGACGCGATGGAGTCGGCCGCCCGCGTCGCCGCCCGGTACGCCGCGGACGTTCGGCTGCGACGGCTCTGCCCGGTGGTGGTGCCGGTGGCCGGCCTGCTCGGGGCGGCCGGGGCGACGCTGCGCGAGGACGAGTACCGCACGCTGGCCGCGGTCGCCGCCGAGCCGATGGCCGCGATCGTCGAGCTGCTGCTGACCGCCGACCGCTTCGCCGCCTCCGCGCCGGACCGGCGGGCGGTACTGGAACGGTTCGGGCTGTTCGGCGTACGGCTGTCCGTCCGGCTGATCCGCGAGCAGAAGGTGCACGACTCGGCGGACCTGGCCCGGGCGCTGACCGCGCACAGCGGCATCGAACGGCTGCGCGAGGTCTTCGCCGCCCAGTTCGCCGGGCGCAGCGCGGTGCTCAAGGCCCGTTCGGCGCTCGCGGTCCTGGACGAGCACCTGGCGCCGGAATCGGCCCTGGCGGCCGAGGTGGAGCGCATCCGGGCCAGCGCCCA
This sequence comes from Actinoplanes sp. NPDC049548, assembly GCF_040676695.1. Lineage (NCBI taxonomy): Bacteria > Bacillati > Actinomycetota > Actinomycetes > Micromonosporales > Micromonosporaceae > Actinoplanes > Actinoplanes sp. NPDC049548. The sequence continues at coordinate 172,246 of NZ_JBFAPM010000015.1, read as the reverse complement.
CGAGTTCGTCGAGCTGCGGCTGCTGCACCTGGTCCGCTCGGGACGGATGCCGGGGCGTCCCGAGCAGCTGACCGAGATGGACCGGCTGCTCGGTGGCGAGGGCGCGGCCGCGTACCAGCGGCTCGGGCTACCGGCGGACGCCCCCGCGGACCGGGTCGCCGAGGCGGCCCGGGAGGCGCTGGCCCGCTGGCAGAAAGTGGCGGAGCACCCGCTGTCGGCCCGTGACCTGCGGACCGCGGCGCGGGCAGTGGCCCGTACCTGTGAAGGTGTGCTCGCTCAGGACCAGCAGGGGTGACCCTCGCGAGCGTCGCCCTCGGTCAGTTCCTCCTCTTGCGAGCCATCCTTCTTCACGACGACGATCCGGGGTTCCTCCAGCGGGCCGCGGGTGAAGGCGATCCACTCGCCCTTGTCCGGCGCCCATGACGGGTCCATCTCCCGCTCTGGATTCTGGGCGACGGCGCCCGCATCGGTGCCGTCGGCGTCGACGACCCAGATGTCCGACAGCCCCGGCCCGGTGATGCGCGTGTAGGCGATCATGCTGCCGTCCGGGGACCAGGCGGGGTCCACCCCGGGACCGGCGTCGCCCTTGGTGATCAGCTTGCCCGGCTCCTGGGGGTCGGCGACGGTCAGCAGGTAGATGTCCCGCCGTCCGTTGCGCTCCACCCAGTAGGCGATCTCCTTGCCGTCCTTCGGTGACCAGGCCGGGTCGTCCTTGTCGTCGCTGGACCACGTCAGCTGGGTCGCCTCGCCGCCGGCCACCGGCATGACGAAGATCTGCGAGACGCCGTCGACCTTCTTCATGAAGGCGAGCTTGGTGTCGTCCTTGGACCACGCCGCCCGGCCGCCGGTGACCCCGCCGACCAGCTTCCGTCCGCCCTGGCCGTTGCTGTCCATGATCCAGATCTCGTTGGTGCCGTCGTCGAGATTGCGGGTCAGGGCGATCTGCTTGCGGTCGTGCGACCACTCGGGCAGCGCGTCGCCGCCGGTGTCGGAGACCGGCTTGCGGTCGCCGTTCTCCATGTCGATCAGCATGATCTTCGACTTGCGTTCCGGCCGGTCCGCGCCGCCCGTGTCGACCCGGATCAGCATGTCGTACTTGGTCGGGTACGGCGGCGCGCTCGCGGACGGCGCGGCGGCCTGCTGCTTGTCCTTGCTTTTGTCGCCGTCGTCGCCCTGGTTGAGCAGGACGGCGATCGTGGTCCCCGCAGCGATGACGGCCGCGGTGAGCGCGGCGGCGAGCAGGAGCTTTCCGGTACGCCGGGGCGGCTCGCCGTCGTCGTCGCCGAACGTGGCCGGCGGATACTGCACCGGCGGGCCGGGCGAGATGGGCGGGTACTGCGGGGCGCCCGGGGATACGGGGGGATGGAGAGCCGTCGGGCCGGGGGACGCCGGCGGGGCGTCGAAGGACTGGGTGGGAGCCGGATTGTTCGGTCGTCCGACGGACGCAGTGCCGCGGGAGAACGCCACGGGTGCGGGACCGGCCGTCTCCACCATGGTTGCTGCCGGGTTGGTCGCGGGGCGAGGTGGTGTGGCGCCCACAGTCGCCCGGGCGGTGACCGGTTCGATCAGCGGCTGCGTCGCCGTCGTCGCCGCCGTCGCCGGGAGAGTGACCACCGTCGTCGGATCGGCGTCGGAAGTCACCACGGGCGGGACGGGGCCGGGTGCCACCTCTGGCGCCGCGACCGTCTCCTCAACGGTCGGCGGCTGAGCCTCCTCGACCGGCTCGGCTTCCTCGACAGGCTCGGTTTGCTCGACCGGCTGGGCCTTCTCTGTCGGCGCGGGGGTGACCGCTGCGGCGAACGGTGACATGCCGCCCGTGATCAGTGCCGTCGAGACCGCCGCGCCCATGGCGATGCTGTGCTCCGGGTGCGGGTCCGCCACCACCGGCCGGCCGAACTCCGCGGACAGCAGCTGGCTCACCAGCGGGATGCGCGAGGACCCGCCCGCCAGCAGCACTGCGTCGAGCTCCTCGGGCGCCACCCGGGCCGTCCGCAGTGCCCGCCGCAACGCGGCGACCGTGTCCTCCAGCGCCGGCGCGATCATCGACTCCAGCTCGGAGCGGTTGAGGCGTACGCGGGTGTGGATCCCGGGCAGCGCCACCGGGATCATCACCTCGGTGTCGAAGGAGAGCGCCTCCTTGGCCTCGACACAGTCGCGCCGGAGCCGGGCCAGGGCCGCCAGCACCTCGGGGTCGTCGGGGTCGAGGGCGGCCGGCGCGTCGCCGAGCATCTCGATGACGTGGGCGAAGACCGCCTCGTCGAAGTCGGCGCCGCCCAGCTGCTCGACGCCCTCCGGCTCGCCGAGGAGGAGGAACCCCTCGCCCTCGCGGCGCAGCACCGCCGCGTCGAAGGTGCCGCCGCCCAGGTCGTACACGGCGACGGTCTCGCCCTCGGCGATCCGGCGGGCGGTGGCGTGCTGGAGTGCCGCGGCCTCGGGTTCGGTGCGCAGCAGCACCGGGCCGGTCTCGGCCATCCGCAGCGCCTGGTCGAGCTGCTCGCGCTTGTACGGCCCCCAGTTGGCCGGGTGCGTCACGGTCAGCACGGCGGGCGGGCCGCCCTGGAGCTGGGTGACGGTGTCCAGGACGTGGCGCAGCAGCTTGGCGGTCAACGCGTGGGCGGAGAACGGCACGCCGCCGGCCAGCACCGGGACCGGGTCGCCCATCCGTCGCTTGAACTCGCGGGCGAGCCGGCCGGGTTCGCTGAGGCCGCGGCGTTCGGCGGCGTCGCCGATGAGCAGGCCGCCGTCGGGCGTCACGAAGATCAGGGACGGGATCTCCGCCCGGCGCGCCCCGAGGCGCACGATCTCGATCCGCCCGTCCACGCGGACGGCGGCCGCTGTCTGGGTCGTGCCGAGGTCGACGCCCAGGCCGTACTGCTCCACCACAGCTCCTGACCTTATTGCCCGCGCGCCACGGGCGGCACCGCCGGATGGCCGGTGTCGGATCCGCGTCACCCTCTCCGGGCGTGGAGATCACCGGCAGCTGCCCGAGTGTTGACAGCATGTGACGAGCGCATCAACATATGTCCACTGACCTATGGAAGCGCTCCCAAGGAGACGCCCGTGAAACGCGCACTCGGATCCGCCGTCGTTCTCGCGGCAGCCCTCCTGGTCGTACCGTCGGCTCCCGCGCGGGCGGACGAGGTCGAACACGTCGTCAACGGCGGGTTCGAGACCGGAGTCGACCCGTGGTGGTCCAGCTCGGGGCCCATCACCGTCACCGGCGGCCGGGGCTGCGTCACGGTCCCCGGCGGAACGACGAACAAGTGGGACGTGGCCGTCGGCCAGAACGACATCGACCTCGTCGCGGGGGAGACCTACCGGCTGTCGTTCACCGCCTCCGGCGTCCCCGACGGGCACATCGTCCGGGCGCTCACCGGGCTGTCCGTCGCGCCCTACGACACGTACTTCGAGGCGTCGCCCGCCCTGACCGCCGCGGGTGACACGTACTCGTACACCTTCACCTCGACGGTGACCACCGACCAGGCGCAGGTCGCCTTCCAGCTCGGCGGCAGCGCCGAGAGCTGGGGTTTCTGCGTCGACGACGTCTCGCTGGCCGGCGGCGTCCCGCCCGAGGTCTACGTGCCCGACACCGGGCCGCGGGTCCGTGTCAACCAGGTCGGCTACCTGCCGTCCGGTCCGAAGCGCGCCACCCTCGTCACCGAAGCCACCAGCGCCCTGCCGTGGCAGCTGCGGAACGCGTCCGGGAGGGTCGTCGCCCGGGGCGCCACCAAGCCGCGCGGCGTCGACGCGTCGTCCGGCCAGAACGTGCACACCGTCGACTTCAGCGGCTACCGCCGGGCCGGCACCGGCTTCACCCTGGTCGCCGACGGGCAGACCAGCCGGCCGTTCGACCTCGGCACGGCGGCGTACGACCGGCTGCGCACCGACGCGCTCAAGTTCTTCTACACCCAGCGCAGCGGCATCGAGATCCGCGGCGACCTGCGGCCCGGGTACGCCCGCCCGGCCGGCCACGTCGACGTCCCGCCGAACCTGGGCGACGGCGACGTCCCCTGCCAGCCGGGCGTGTGCGACTACCGCCTCGACGTGACCGGCGGCTGGTACGACGCCGGCGACCACGGCAAGTACGTCGTCAACGGCGGCATCTCCACCTGGCAGCTGCTCAGCGAGTACGAGCGCGCCCACGCGAAGAACCCGGCGCTGGCGATCCCCGAGAGCGGCGACCGCGTCCCGGACCTCCTCGACGAGGCGCGGTGGGAGCTCGAGTTCCTGCTCAAGATGCAGGTGCCGGCGGGTCGTCCGTACCAGGGAATGGTGCACCACAAGATCCACGACGCGGCCTGGACCGGCCTGCCGTTGCTGCCCCACCTCGATCCGCAGCAGCGTGAGCTGCACCCGGTCTCGACCGCCGCGACGCTGAACCTGGCCGCGACCGCGGCCCAGGCGGCCCGCCTCTACCGCCGCTACGACCCGCCCTTCGCCAGGCGCGCCCTGGCCGCCGCCCGCACGGCCTTCGCCGCCGCCCAGGCCAACCCGGCCCTCTTCGCCCCCGCGTCCGACGGCAACGGCGGCGGCGCCTACAACGACAGCATCGTCGACGACGACTTCTACTGGGCCGCCGCCGAGCTTTATCTGAGCACGGGCGAGAAGCGCTACGCGGACTTCGTGCTCGCCTCGCCGGTGCACACGGCCGACGTGTTCGGCCCGGGCGGCGCCTTCGACTGGGGCAACACCGCGGCCGCCGGCCGCCTCGACCTCGCCCTGGTGCCCAGCAGGCTGCCCGGGCGGGCCCAGGTCCAGGCATCGGTGGTACGCGGCGCGCAGAAGTACCTGGCCCTGCAGCAGGCCCACCCGTACGGAGTCGCGTACGCGCCGGCGGACAACAGCTGGGACTGGGGCTCGAACAGCGCGATCCTGAACAACCTGGTGGTGGTGGCGTCCGCGTACGATCTCACCAAGCAGCGCCGCTACCGCGACGCGGTCCTGGAGGGCATGGACTACATCCTGGGCCGCAACGCCCTGAACGTGTCCTACGTGACCGGCTACGGCGAGGTCAGCTCCCACCACCAGCACAGCCGCTGGTACGCCCACCAGCTCGACCCCTCCCTGCCGGAGCCGCCGGCGGGCTCGCTGGCCGGCGGTGCCAACTCGTCGATCCAGGACCCGTACGCGCAGAGCAAGCTCACCGGCTGCGTGGCCCAGTTCTGCTACATCGACGACATCCAGTCCTGGTCGACGAACGAGCTGACCATCAACTGGAACTCGGCGCTGGCCTGGGTATCGGCCTTCGTGGCGGACCAGCACTGAGGCCGGGCGGGCTCGACGCGAACGGCGACCACGGTGCAGAACCCGGTATGCGTTGTCGGCGGCATGTCGAAGCGTTTGGCCCCGTGGCCCGTCCGCTGATTTCGTGATGCCGGACGTGCCTATCGTCCCATCGGTTCCGGATGATTTCCTGATATGAAATACCCGTGGTCGGCATCGTCGGATCGAAGGGTGTGCGGGATAATGAGGAAATGACGCAGCTCGCATCGTTCCCCACGAAGAATGTGCGGGATCGGACGTTGCGTCGCCATTATTCGCAGGCGGCTGAGGAGTTCCGGCGCCAGCATGAGTCGCACCGCTCGTGGGGCTTGGTGCAACGTCATTCCCAGCGTCTGCGTCGGCTGCGCGAGGCCGCGGATCAGGTCGCGGGTCCGCTGCCGGTCGCCGATGACCTTCACCCGGAGGCGTCGCCCGACATGACTCATCCCGGCGGCGCAACCGATCATCGCGAGCCACCGGAAAGCCCCGCACTACAAGACGGGCCGGGGCGCGGCACCGCATCTCAGGACGGCCGAGTGCGGCGCAGCGGCGCGGAAGATCACCGCGGCGAGGCAGTGGCCGCGGAGCAGGTGCGGGTGACCGGCTCGCCTGTTCCACCAGGGCGCGGCAGCCTCTCCACCAGGGCGCGGCAGCCGCTCCAGCGGCCGCTTCAGCGGGGTGCGGCAGCCGCGGATACCGCCGCGCGTCCCATGCGATCAGCGGGCACGGTCGAAGTCCGCCCGACGCTTCCGCGCACCCGAATATCCCGGCGCGATCGAACCACCGCCATTGTCACGCCGAACCGGCGAGATGACCCCCCGCCGACCACGACGGAAAGGCGAACCAGACCTCCCGGCGAAACCGTCGATGACGAGTCCCGGGCGCACTCCTTCGGCTTTGACTACGCGTCAGGCACCGGCCTCGAGTACAGCGAGATCGCGCACCGCGTAGCGGTGATGCTCGGCCTCTTCCTTCAGTATCACCTTGAGACAGCGCCGTACGACGTACTCCTGGTCGGGATACGGATCCGCCGGCTTGCGACCGCATACGCGGTCGAGCTCAGTCTCGGTGAGCCCGTCGACGACACTTCGCATCGTGGCCATGCGGGCAAGCCGCGGCGCCAGCACTTCGTCAAGTGTCGGGGTGGCCTCGAGGATCAGCCCGAGCTTGGCCGCCGCGTCGGATGGCATCCCGCCGGCGGGAAAGCCCAACGGGTGGTAGGGCGCCTCCTCCTCGAGCACAGCGTTGCCGAGCCAGGCGTCACTCGCGAACAGCAGGTGCCGTTGAGTTTCGACGAACGACCACTCGCCGTCGACCTGCTCGTGCAACTTGGTCTCCGGCAGCAGTCTGGCGCGGTCGAGCGTCGCCGTCCACAGCGTCTCGATGGCATCCCAAGCGGCCCGGTAGTCGTCGGGGGACCCGGCGTCACGCGCCAGTGCCCGCGTGGGGTGCTGCCGGTCGAGTTCCGCCTCGACGTAAGCCGTGACGTCGACGTCGTTGACGACGAGACGCTTGAAGTCGCCGCCGATGTAGACGTCGCTGCCGTAGCAGTCGACGATCTTCAGGCCGCTGACCTCGCAGTCGCGGATCTCGAGGCCGGCAAGCTCGCACAGGTGAATGCGGGCACCACGGAACTGGTCACTCTGGGTGTACTCGGCAGCCATCGGAGCAGTCTCTCCCAGCTGACCCCGCCCGCGCCATGTCCGGGCGCCGAAGCCTTCGAAGCCGCGTTTCCACCGGCTGGCCAGGTCGCAGAAGGAAGTCCTGCGTGCTACGGGTGTGGTCGTCAGCGGTGACGAGCCGGTGATGGACAGTCTCGAGCGTCGGTAGATCGCCGGTGTCCGTTGCTCGCGCCCCGACGACGTGGTGCCCGGAGCGAACCGCCCCTGTGCAACCTGCCGCCGCTCGTGCGCAGCCTGCACGCCGACCCCCATCCCGCGGGGCGCAGTGTCGGCCGCTTCAGCTCGCCGCAGTCCGGGCGGTGCCGGGTGACGGTCACCGGCTGATCTGGACGGACGACGAGGCGCTGCCTGCCGCGCAGACAGGGCCCTGCAGCCCGAGCACCTGGATCTGGGGGAACGGTTCGCGAAACCGCTCGACTGAGCAATCGTTAATGCGTTAACAGGTTCTTCTTCATTTCGTGTGAGCTTCCTTGCAGCGCGCGTCGAAATCGCCCCGTACGGTCATTCCTTGCCGCCGTGGAGAAGACCCTCCCGCGGTGACTGTAAAAGGTGCTGCGGGAAAACCCCCGCAGCCGTTTCCCGGAGGATGTCGAGAAATGCGTAGCGTCGTTCTGGCCGCGACCGTGGCCGCCGCCGCCCTGCTCACCCCGAGCGCCGCCCAGGCCGCGCCCGGATACCCCACCACCGACCTGCTGGGCACCTACGGCTTCGGCCGCGCCGAGGTCATCGCCGCCGGTGGTCAGGCGGCCGGCCTGTGGACCGACGCCAAGGTCCGCTCCGGCTTCGCCGGCGACGACCTGATCGTCACCTACGCCCCGCGCACCGCCGCTCTCCCGGCCGAGAAGCAGGTTTACACCGCGCTCTACAACCAGGTCGCCGACCCCCAGGCGGAATGCGCCCGAGTCGGCGCCGACGGGGTGGCCCGCCAGGTGTGGACGACATTCCGTTGCCGCACCGGTGTGGCGCCGAACTACACCCTTCTCGTGCGCTGAGCGCATTCGACCTTACTGGGGGGATGACCCGGTTCCCGTCGCCATTTGCGGCGGCGGGAACCGGGGCCCCGGCTTTCCGGCCCGCTCTCGGTGCGCCGCTTGTCGCGCGACATCGGTGACCGCCGGGCCTCTGCGGCCCCGTTCTGCGGGTTCCCGGAGCGCCGTGCCACGCCGTGACCGTTGTCGTCCAGGTAGGCCGTGAGCCCGGGAAAATGCCGTCTCACCGTGGTCTCGTCCGACAGGTCGACCGGCGTCCCTTCTCTCAATGCGCCGAGCCGGCGCGGTCTGGTCATGGGCGCTTCTCACAGATACAGCGCGCGCAGTCGGGGGTCGGGGGTCTGGTCGGGTTCGGTCGCCATGGCGCCGAGAATCTCCCGCAGCGCACCCAGCGCCGGTGCGCCGTGGTCGCCGGCCAGACGTCGTTCGTAGCGCTGATGGAACCGGTGTGCCGCCGCGAGCGCCGACTTGCCGCGGGCGGTCAGCTCCAGGCGCTGTGCCCGGCGGTCGTCCGGGTCGGGGGTGCGCACGACGTAGCCGCGCCGCTGCATGTCGTCGATGATCTGGGCCGCGGCCTGCTTGGTGACGTCGAGCCGGGCTGCCAGGTCGCTGACCGTCATCGGCCGGGCCCCGAGCGCCCGGAACACGAATCCGTCCGATCGGCCCAGGTCGTCGAAGCCCTGCTCGGCCAGGTGGGCGCGCAGGTCGCGGACGAAGTTCTGGTACGCGAGCGCGAGCAGGATGCCGAAGTCGAGGGGTTGCGCCGGAGCGGGCATGTCCCCATGATAGTCAAGCCAGCTTGGACAAGCTGGCTTGACTAATTTGGAGGAGCGATGCACGTCATCCACACCGCGCAGGCCCCTCGCTTCGAGGTGCCCGGCGTCGAGTTCACCGCGCTGGCCGCCCCGAGCCGCGGCTCGGCCGAGATCTGCACCTGGCGGATCACCGTCGCGCCGGGCCTGCGGTCACCGGAGCCGCACACCCTCGACCACGACGAGATCTTCATGGTGGTGGGCGGCACCGTCCAGCTGACCCCGGCCTCGGAACCGCTCGGCCCCGGGGACGCGGCCGTCGTGCCGGCCGGGGAGCCGATCCAGCTGGGCAACCCGGGCGACGAGCCGGCCGAGGTGTACGTGGCGATCCGTGCCGGGTTCGTCGCCCGAAGCGCCGACGGCACCCCGGTCGGCACGCCGCCCTGGGCGCACTAGCTCCAGTACGCGGCCGGCGGAGACAGGGAGGCAGCCGGCGGCGACGGACGCCGCCGGCCGCCGACGACCAGAAACATCAGGGCGTGGCCCGACGCTCCAGGAACTCGTAGACGTCCTGGGCGTCGACCCCGGGAAACGTGCCCGGCGGCAGCGCCGCCAGCAGATGCGAGTGCACCCTCGCGCTCGGCCACGCATGTCCCGCCCAGTGCTCCACCAGCGCGGCGGGCGGCCGGCGGCAGCAGTCCGGGTCCGGGCAGCGGGACACCGTACGCCGGGTCGTGTCGCCGCCGCGGAACCAGCGGGCGTGCTCGTACGGCGTACCGACCGTCACCGAGAACTCCCCGGACCGCGTCGACTCGACGTGCACCGTGCACCAGTACGTCCCGCCCACCGTGTCGGTGAACTGGTAGAAGGACGAGTACGGGTTCGACGACTGGAACACCGTGCGCGACGCCCAGTTGCGGCAGACCGGCTGGCCCTCGATCGCGCCGGTCACGTCCGACGGGAAGCGGACCCCGTCGTTCTCGTACGCCTTGTAGACCGTGCCGCTCTCGTGGACCCGGCAGAAGTGCACCGGGATGCCGAAGTGGTGGGTCGCGAGGTTGGTGAAGCGGTGCGCCGCGGTCTCGTAGGAGACGCCGAACGCGTCGCGGAAGTCGTCGATCGCGAGGGCGCGGTCGGCTTTCGCGTCCCGGAGGAAGTCGACGGCGAACTTCTCGGGCATCAGCAGCGCCGCCGCGAAGTAGTTGGCCTCGACGCGCTGGCGCAGGAAGTCGCCGTAGTCGGAGGGGTCCTCGTGGCCCAGCACGAAGTGCCCGAGGGTCTGCAGCACCACGGCGCGCGGGTCGTGGCCCTTGTTGCTGGCCACCTGCGGCATGTAGATCCGCCGGTTGCGCAGGTCGGTGACCGAGCGGGTCGAGTCGGGCAGGTCCGGCACGTAGTGCAGGGTGAAGCCGAGCTGCGCCGCGATGTCCAGGATGCCGCGCTGGGACAGCGGGCCGGTGGTGTGCTTCACCGACTGCAGGATCTTGGCCGCTGCCTGCTCGATGTCCGCGAAGTAGTTGTTGCGTTCGCGCATCTGCTCGCGCAGCTGCTGGTTGGCGCGCCGCGCCACCTCCGGCGTGGCGCTCTGCTCGGTCAGGACGCGGGTGAGCTCGCGGTGCAGGCCGATCAGTGACTCCAAGGCGTCCGCGGGCAGACGCCGGCCGCCGCGCACGATCGGCAGGCCCAGCGCCTGGTAGGCGGGTTCCTTCTGGAAGTGGGCCAGCTCGATCTCCAGCCCGGCGCGCCGGCTCGGCGCCTCCGGTCGCAACAGGTCCTGCATCGGTACGCCCAGAGCAGCGGCGATCGCCTGCAGCACGCTGAGCTTCGGCTCGCGTTTGCCGTTCTCGATGAGTGACAGCTGGGAGGGTGCCCGGCCGACCGCCGCGCTGAGCTGGTCGAGGGTCATGTTCTTGGACCTTCGCAGGTGCCGGAGCCGCTGGCCGAGGGTCACCAGGTCCACCGAGCCGTCCGAAGATGAAGCCGTCACGGGTTTTTACGTTAGCAGAAGATTCACGTTTCTTCTCCTCACAAACGCCTTCAAGGGGGCTTGCGGCGTGCGCGAGAGTCAAGTTCTTCCCGCACGGAGCAGGGCTGGAAAGGAAATATGAGATGACTGATCAGCTGACCGAAGTCAGGGGCGGTACCGCCGCGGACCTCACTCGGGCGTGGGCCGGCGATCCCCGATGGCTCGGCGTCAAGCGCGACTACACCGCGCAGGATGTCGTGCGTCTGCGTGGCAGCCTCCAGGAACGGCACACCCTCGCCGAGCGCGGCGCCCAGAAGCTCTGGGAGCTGCTGCACTCCGAGGACTACATCAACGCGCTCGGCGCCCTCACCGGCGGCCAGGCGGTGCAGATGGTCCGGGCCGGCCTGAAGGCGATCTACCTCTCCGGCTGGCAGGTCGCCGCCGACGCGAACCTTTCCGGCCACACCTACCCGGACCAGAGCCTCTACCCGGCCAACTCGGTGCCGGCCGTGGTCCGCCGGATCAACAACGCGCTGCTGCGCACCGACCAGATCGAGGTCGCCGCCGGCCGTCACGAGAAGGACTGGTTCGCGCCGATCGTCGCCGACGCCGAGGCCGGCTTCGGCGGCCCGCTCAACGCGTTCGAGCTGATGAAGGCGATGATCGCCGCCGGTGCCGCGGGCGTGCACTGGGAGGACCAGCTGGCCTCCGAGAAGAAGTGCGGCCACCTGGGCGGCAAGGTGCTCATCCCGACCCAGCAGCACATCCGTACGCTCAACGCGGCCCGCCTCGCGGCCGACGTCGCCGGCGTTCCCACCCTGGTCATCGCCCGCACCGACGCGCTCGCCGCGGACCTGCTGACCACCGACGTGGACGACCGCGACAAGCCGTTCCTGACCGGCGAGCGCACCGCGGAGGGCTTCTTCCGGGTCCGTCCGGGCGAGGACGCCGCCATCGCCCGCGGTGTCGCGTACGCCGACTACGCCGACCTGCTCTGGGTCGAGACCGGCAAGCCGGACCTGGAGTTCGCGAAGCGGTTCGCCGAGGCCGTGCACGCCAAGCACCCGGACAAGATGCTGGCGTACAACTGCTCGCCGTCGTTCAACTGGAAGCGCAACCTCGACGACGACACGATCGCCCGGTTCCAGAAGGAGCTCGGCGCGATGGGCTACAAGTTCCAGTTCGTCACGCTGGCCGGCTTCCACGCCCTGAACCACTCGATGTTCGAGCTGGCGAAGGGCTACTCGACGACCGGCATGAGCGCGTACGTGAAGCTGCAGGAGGCCGAGTTCGCGGCCGAGGCCGACGGCTACACCGCGACCAAGCACCAGGCGGAGGTCGGCACCGGCTACTTCGACGCGGTCTCGACCGCGCTGAACCCGGAGAGCTCCACCACCGCGCTGTCCGGCTCGACCGAGGCGGAGCAGTTCTGATGGGCGGCGAGGAGGTCACCATCTGTGGCGAGAGCCAGGGCCGGTACGCCGAGATCCTCACCCCCGAGGCCATCGACTTCGTCGTGGCGCTGGACCGTGAGTTCGGCGCGCGCCGGGTGCAGCTGCTCGAGCGCCGGCGGCGGCGCCGGGCCACCCGGACCACCGAGCTGGACTTCCTGCCCTCGACCGAGGCCGTCCGCAAGGACGACTCGTGGACGGTGGCGCCGCCCGCCGAGGACCTGACCGACCGCCGGGTGGAGATCACCGGGCCGCCGGAGCGCAAGATGACCATCAACGCGCTCAACTCCGGCGCCAAGGTGTGGATGGCCGACTTCGAGGACGCCACCGCGCCGACCTGGGAGAACATCGTTCTCGGTCAGCTCAACCTGCGGGACGCGCTGGACGGGACGCTGGACTTCACGGCGCCGGACGGCAAGGAGTACAAGGTCGGCGAGAACATCCCGACCATCATGGTGCGGCCGCGCGGCTGGCACCTGCCCGAGTGCCACCTGCGCATCGGCGGACGGGCGGTGTCGGCGTCGCTGTTCGACTTCGGCATGTACCTGTTCCACTGCGGACGCAGGCAGCTCGAGCGGGACAGCGGGCCGTACTTCTACCTGCCGAAGCTCGAGAACCACCTCGAGGCGCGGCTGTGGAACGACGTCTTCGTCTACGCCCAGCAGGCGCTCGGCATCCCGCGCGGCACGATCCGCGCGACGGTGCTGATCGAGACGATCACCGCCGCCTTCGAGATGGACGAGATCCTGTACGAGCTGCGCGAGCACTCGGCCGGCCTGAACGCGGGCCGGTGGGACTACCTGTTCAGCATGATCAAGAACCGGCCGGACGTGGTGCTGCCGGAGCGCTCGCAGGTCACGATGACCGCGCCGTTCATGCGGGCGTACACGGAACTGCTCGTCAAGACCTGCCACCGACGCGGGGCCCACGCGATCGGCGGCATGGCCGCCGTCGTCCCCAGCCGCGACCCGGTCGCGGCGAAGCGGGCGCTGAACCAGGTCCGGCAGGACAAGCGGCGCGAGGTCGGCGACGGCTTCGACGGATCCTGGGTGGCGCACCCGGGCCTGGTCGAGACCTGCAAGGAGGTCTTCGACCAGTGGCTGGGCTTCGAGCCGCACCAGATCGTGCGCCGGCGCGACGACGTCAACGTCACCGCGAAGGAGCTGCTGGACGTGCGGGCCACGGCGGTCACGGTCAGCGAGGTCGCGCTGCGCAACAACGTCAGCGTGGCCCTGCGGTACGTGGCCGCGTGGCTGGGCGGCCGGGGCGCGGTGGCGCTCGGCGGCCTGATGGAGGACGCCGCGACGGCGGAGATCTGCCGGGCCCAGCTCTGGCAGTGGATATCGACCGGCACCCCGACGGACTACGGTGTGCCGGTGACGGCCGGGCTGGTCACCCGGATGCTCCGTGAGGAACTGGACGTGCTCGCCGAGACCGGCGCGCTCGACGAGGACGCCGCCCGCCGCTTCGGGCAGGCCCGCACCCTGCTCACCGTGCTGCTCACGGAGCGGACCTGCCCGGAGTTCCTCACCCTGCCCGCCTACCTGCGGCACATGACCGGCGACAAGCCGGCTCCGGCGGAGGCACTGACCGCCTGAGCGGGAAGAACGGTACGGCCCGGTGGCGATGCGCCGCCGGGCCGTGACCGTTTGGCGCAGCGTCGTGCCCGGCTTGACGGACCGTGAGAAAGATCTTGATGTTCCGGGCCCGGCGGGGACCCTTCCGGGATGCGATGCTGGGGGCGTCATGAGGGCCCCTCGCAGCGCTGGGAGGACACTGAAGATGTTGCCGCTCACTGCCCAGAACCTCGCGTCCCTGCCCCCCGACCTGCCCGTCCCCTCGTACGACCGGGGCGCCCTGCGGACCGGGATCGTGCACTTCGGCGTCGGCGGGTTCCACCGGGCCCACGAGGCGATGTATCTCGATCGGTTGATGAACGAGGGCAAGGCGCAGGAGTGGGCGATCTGCGGCGTCGGCGTCATGCCCTTCGACGAGCGGATGCGCGACGCGCTCGTGGCCCAGGACGGCCTCTACACGCTCGTCGTCAAGGCGCCCGACGGCACCCTCGAGCCGCGGGTGATCGGTTCCATCAAGGAATATCTGTACGCGCCCGACGACCCCGAGGCGGTCATCGAGAAGATGGCCTCGGAGGAGGTGCGGATCGTCTCGCTGACCGTCACCGAGGGCGGCTACAACTTCAACGCGGTGACCGGCGAGTTCGTCGAGGACAACCCCGACGTGCAGCACGACCTGCAGCCCGGCGCGGCACCGAGGACGACGTTCGGCCTCATCACCGAGGCGCTGGCCCGAAGGCGCGACCGCGGCCTGCCGCCGTTCACGATCATGAGCTGCGACAACATCCAGGGCAACGGTCACGCCGCCCGACGCAGCTTCGTCGCCTTCGCCACGCTGCGCGATCCGCAGCTCGGCGCGTACGTGCAGGAGCACGTCGCGTTCCCGAACAGCATGGTGGACCGCATCACCCCGGTGACCACCGACGACGACCGCGAGGAGGTCCGCAAGCGGTTCGGTGTGGACGACGCGTGGCCGGTGGTCTGCGAGCCGTTCACCCAGTGGGCGCTCGAGGACGCGTTCCCGCTCGGCCGGCCGCCGTTCGAGGACGCCGGGGTGCAGGTCGTCGCCGATGTCGAGCCGTACGAGCTGATGAAGCTGCGCCTGCTCAACGCCAGCCACCAGGCGCTGTGCTACTTCGGCTACCTCGCGGGCTACCGGCTCGTGCACGACGTCGCGCAGGACCCGCTGTTCGCCGAGTTCCTGCTCGCGTACATGGACCGCGAGGCCACCCCGACGCTGGAGCCGGTGCCGGGCATCGACCTGGACGAGTACAAGCACCAGCTCATCGACCGCTTCTCCAACGCCCAGGTGAAGGACACCGTCGCCCGGCTGTGCGCGGAGAGCTCCGACCGCATTCCCAAGTGGCTGCTCCCGGTGATCCGCCACAACCTCGACAACGGCGGCGAGATCCTCCGCTCGGCCGCGGTCGTGGCCTCCTGGGCCCGGTACGCCGAGGGCGTCGACGAGCAGGGCCGGCCGATCGAGGTCGTGGACCGGCTCCGGGACACGCTCGTACCCGTCGCGCAACGGCAGCGCGAGGAGCCGCTGGCCTTCATCGCCAACCGCGAGGTCTTCGGCGACCTGATCGACAACGAGCGCTTCGTGTCCACGTACCGGTCGGTGCTGGCGTCCCTGCACACCAAGGGCGCCCGGGCCACTCTGGAGGACCTGGCCACCGCCTCCTGAGCCGGGTCAGACGCCGGTCAGCACGGCGGGCAGTCCGGTGCCGCAGGCCGGGGTGATCACCCCGAGCAGCGAGCGGGCCGCCGCCACCACCAGCTCGCGGTCGTAGGTGGTGGCGAAGGTGAAGCGGCGCCCGGCCTCCGGGCCGGCGTCGCCGAGGTCCCGCGCGACCAGAGCCGCGGCCCGGTGCGGCCCCACGACGATGACGTTCCACTCGCCGCGCAGCGGGTCGGCGGCGTGCAGCGCGGCACCGCGGACGCCCGGCGCCGGTTCCTCCGGCAGGCCCGTGCCGAAGGCGGCGACCATCGGGCTGTGCCGGGCGATCCGCGCGAAGCGCCGTGCCGTCGCGCCCGCGAAGTACCGGGCGTCCTGGAAGCAGGCGAGCAGGATCTGGCCGTCGTCCGCCAGGGCTTCCAGGTGGCGGCTCATCGGCATCAGCGCGGCCTTCGTCGTCTCCACCACCGGGCGGCGTGCCGTCACGATCTCGTACGGCGTGCCGGGCGCGGACGGTGGCCGGGCAACCGGGGTCAGGAGCGGTCCCGGCGCCGGGGGAGTGGCGGGCAGCGGGGCCGGGCGCCCGTACCGCCAGCCCTGCCCGACGGTCGCCCCCATGGTGCGGGCGGTGCGCTCGTGCTCCTCGGTCTCCACCCCCTCGGCGAGGATGACGGCGCCGCTGGCCTCCGCGTACGCCTGCACCGCGGCGACCACCTGCGCGGTGTACGCCTCCGACGGCGAGCGCAGCAGGCTCATGTCGAGCTTGACCACGTCGGGGTGGACGAAGGGCATCAGGGCCAGCGACATCCGGTCCGCACCCACGTCGTCGAGGGCCACGCCCCAGCCCGCCGCGCGGCAGCTCGCGGTCGCCGCCAGCAGGGCCGAGGGGTCGTCCGCGATGGCCCGCTCGGTCATCTCCGTCACGACGCGCAGCCGGCGCTGGGCCGCCGCGACCACGTCCTCGAGGTCGGCCGGGCAGGGAACGCGCCAGGCCGACGGTTCCATGTTGACGAACAGCGTGGTCCGCAGGCCGGCGTCGAGTGCCGCCCGGTACGCGGCGGCTCGGCACACCCAGTCGAGCTCGCCGTCGCGCCCGGCCTCGCGGGCCGCCGCGAACAGCGCCACGGGTGCTTCCCACCGGGTCCCGGCCGGGCCGCGGCTCAGTGCCTCGTAGCCGACGACGGCGCTCGTAGCGAGCGACACCAGCGGCTGGAAGACGGGAGTGACCGCGCGGGCGCCGATCACGTCGTGGATGTCCACCACTCATACGTCTTCGGCAGCTCCGCCCGCGAGCTGAGCCGCGGGACGTCAGACGTAATAAGTACGTCATCGTTGTTCTTGGACCTACGCGGGGCCAACTCTGCTGGACGGGGTGCGCGTATCGAAAATCTTCGTTATCTCTCTTTACTGTTAACAAGCTTTAACTTATGTTGGGCGCACAGCCGGGAGTGCCCCCCATGCTCATCCCGGTCGATTCCGCGGCGGGTCGGGTCATCCCCCATCCCGGCCTGCCGTCCCCATGAAGAGGAGCACTTCATGAGACGAAGAATCACGCTTCCCCTGCTGAGCATCGCCACCCTCGGAGCCTCACTCTTCGTCGCCGTGGCACCCGCCTCGGCGCACGGCTACATCTCGTCACCACCCAGCCGCCAGGCCAACTGCGCCAGCGGCGCGGTCGCCAACTGCGGCGACATCATCTACGAGCCGCAGAGTGTCGAGGCCCCCAAGGGTTCGATGCAGTGCAACGGCGGAGGCAGCCGCTTCGCCGTCCTCAACGACAACAGCAAGAACTGGCCCGCCGCGTCGGTCGGCCAGACGGTGACGTTCAACTGGGTGCTCACCGCCCGGCACTCCACCACCTCGTGGGAGTACTTCATCGGCAACACCCGGCTGGCCGTCTTCAACGACGGCGGCGCGCAGCCCGGCGCCACCAAGTCGCACACGGTCAGCATGGGCGGCTTCACCGGCCGGCAGACCCTGCTCGCCCGGTGGAACATCGCCGACACGGCGATGGCCTTCTACTCCTGCGTCGACCTGAACATCGGCGGAGGCGGCACCCAGCCGCCGCCCACCACGCCGCCGACGACCCCGCCCGCGCCGCCGCCCACCACCCCGCCCACGCAGCCGCCGGCCGGTGGCACCTGGCAGGCCGGCACGGCGTACTCGGTCGGCAACACTGTCACCTACGGCGGGGCGACGTACCGCTGCCGCCAGGCGCACACCGCGATCGTCGGCTGGGAGCCGCCGAACGTGCCCGCGCTCTGGGAACGGATCTGACGATGCGCCCGGAACGGGTCCACGGCCGCCGTCGTGGGCCCGTTCCGGCCGTCATGGCGGCGCTGCTTCTGCTGCTCACGGCGTGCGGCTCCGGCTCGCGGGATCCGGCGCCGGCCCCGTCCCCGGCGTACAGCGGCACCGACGTGATGTTCCTGCAGATGAGCGTGGCCTATATCGACCAGGGTGACCAGGTGGTGTCGGCCGCGGCGCGGCGGGCGGCCGGCCCGCAGCTGCGGGCCCTGGCGGCCGAGCTGGCCGGGCAGTGGCAGTCGGAGGGCCGGATCATGCGCCGCTGGCTGGCCGGCTGGCAGCAGCCGCCGTCCGCCGACCCGGACGCCGGACTCCATGCCGGCCACGGCGACCTGCATTCGCTGCGGCCATCCGACATCGCGGAGCTCACCGCGGCGAAAGGCGAGCAGTTCGACCGTACGGCGGTGAGCCTGCTCCTCGGGCACCTGCACAACTGCGTCGAGGTGAGCCGCATGGAGGTCACCGGCGGCCGCTACCCACCGGCCAAGGCGCTCGCCGAGCGCATGACCGCGACCCGTCAAACCCAGATCCAGCGGCTGCTCGCCCTGGCGGCGTAGCCCGATCGATCGCTCGTTGAAGCTTCAAACCGACAGTACGATGGGGCGGTGAGTGCCGAACCCGCCACCCCGGCCCGCTGGCTGAGCCCGGACGAGCTCGCATCCTGGCTGCCGGTCGGCGGCCTGCTCCTGCGCCTCCCGGCGGCCCTCGACGCCCAGATGCAGCGCGACTCGGGACTGAGCCACTTCGAGTACCTCGTCCTCGCCAACCTGTCCGAGGCGCCGCAGCGCACCCGGCGGATGAGCGCCCTGGCCGCGCTGGCCAGCGGCTCGCTGTCGCGACTGTCGCACGTGGTCAAGCGCCTCGAGGCCCGCGGCTGGGTCGAACGGACGGCGTGCCCGGAGGACGGCCGGTACACCAACGCCGTGCTGACCGAGGCGGGCTGGCGCAAGGTGCTGGAGAGCGCCCCCGGCCACGTCGAAGCGGTACGCGCCCTCGTCCTGGACGCCCTCACCGGCGAGGAGCTGGCCCACCTCGGCGACATGGCCCGCCGCATCCTCGCCCGCCTGGAGGACGCCGAGCAGAACGGGGTCGCCGCCCGGCCCACCGCCCGCTAGCCTCCAGCCATGCCGCAGTTGATCGCCCCCACCACCCGCCTGCACCGGCAATGGCTCGCCGCACGCGACGACTGGGGACGCGGCGTGCACCAGGACGGCTCAGGCCTGCGCCCCGACGACGACGTCGACACCCCTGAGGGCTTCACAGCCTTCGTCCGCAAGCTGCTGCGCGAATCGGACCCGTCCGTGGCGCCGGTGCCCGGCTGGGTGCACTGCACGTACTGGTGGATGACCGAAGGCGACGAGGTGCTGGGCACGATCTCGCTGCGGCACGAGCTCAACGACCTGCTGCTCGAGTCGGGCGGTCACATCGGGTACGGCGTACGCCCGACCGCCCGCCGCCGAGGCCTCGCCTCGTGGGCGCTGGGCGAGGTCCTGGGGCACGCCCGCGGCATGGGCATCGACCGGGTGCTGGTCACGTGCAAGGTGGACAACGACCCTTCGCGGCGCACGATCGAGGCTCATGGCGGTGTGCTGGAGGACGTCCGGGACACCGAGCAGGGCCGGGTGCGGCGTTACTGGATCAAGCTCGGCGGCGGTTCCTAGAACAAGTTCTCCACGTTCACCTCCTGCATGGTGCCGTCAGGACCCATGCGGTACATGCGCGGCGGTCCCATGCGACTCATCACCTGCCGCATCAGGGCCTCACGCTCCTCCTGCTCGCGACCGGTCGGATCGGCAACGCGGAAGCCGTACAAGGGGATCGTCTCGGCGTTGACGTCACCGGGCTCCGGACTGCCCTCGATGACGAAGCCGAACAGCTCGCGCAGCGCCTCCTCTCCGAGATCCAGCGGATGGAACGGCAGCGGATAGGGTCCCTGACCCGGAAACATCGACGTGACCGGGTGCTCCCCGGCCCAGTACGGGCGCTCGAAAGGGTACGGCTCGCCGATGTCCTCCACGATCCCGGTGTCCGGCGACACGCTGAGCGAGCGGATGAGCCGCCCGTCCTCCCACGCGGCAAACGTGAGCTGGTCGACGACCGAGTGCATCGAGTGCAGCAGGATCCGCCGGCCCGCCGCCTCCGCGAGCACGTGTTCCGGCAGCTCGGACGGAGCCTGCGCGACGAGCCGCTGGTCGCACAGCAGGGCGGCACCGGGCAGCACGGCAGCGAAGGCGACGTCGTCGGGTGGGTAACAGTCATAGAAGAGTGTCCCGCCGTCGATCGGCGTCACCTCGTATCCGGGCGACAGCCGCCGCACGAGGGCTTCGGCCGCGCCGGCGCCCGACCCTCCGTCCCGGCCCGCCTGCAACGGACCGGTGTCCCTGAGCGTCGCCGGTAGATCACCGTCGACGAACGCCAGCAACGCCGTCTTCGCACCCATCCGGACCCCCGCCTTCCACGGTCGAGCCGCCGAGATGCTAACCGAAGGCCGGCAGCTCGGTGCGGGTCGAGGCGGGCGGGCGCGCTGCCGAACACGTCACCCGAGGCGCCGTCATGGGGCTAGGTTGATCATCATGTCGGTGTCGATGCACCCACCCGTACCGCCTCCGCAGCGCCGTACGCTGCGGACGGTGCTCATCGTCGTCGGTGTCGTGTCGGTGCTGTTGTGTGCTGGTGGGTTGACCGGCGGCTACTTCTTCTTCCGGGCGGTACAGAAGGCGACCGGGCCGGCTCGCCAGGCCGCCGACGGGTTCGTGACCGACCTTGAATCAGGCAACGCCGGCGCCGCCTATGGCCGGCTCTGCGCCGACACACGACGCGATTTCACGCGCGACGAGTTCGTGCAAGGGCTCAATGGGCAACCCAGAATACGTAGCCACAGGATCGTGGGCGTCTCCGTATCGGATTCCAACGGTCGGGTATCGGCCCTCGTCACCGCGGAGCTGAAGCTCGATACCGGGTTCGTCGACCAGCACAGGTTCCCGCTCGTCAAGGAGGACGGGCAGTGGAAGATGTGCGGGCAGCCGTTCTGACGTATGTCGAGCATCGGCCTTCAGCTCGGCGTGAAGCAGCTCAGTTCCATGCCGTCGGCGACGGGAAAGTCCACAGTGACGTACCCGTTCGCCGGGTCCCGCACGTACGCCAGATAATCGGCCATGCTCGCGAAGGTGGTGTCGTCGGCGACCACGAGCGCTCCCGGCCGCAGCCGTGGCTCGAGCTGCCGCAGGACCGGCAGGCACAGCTCCTTCCAGCCGTCGAGCAGCACGAGATCGATCGGCCCGGCAACGTCTGCCAGCGTCTCGCGGGCGTCGCCGGGCAGGACGGTGACCACGTCGCTGAGGCCCGCCTCGGCGATGTTGGCGCGCGCCGCCGCGACCTTCGCCGCGCTCAGCTCGGTGGTGTACACGTGTCCGGCGCCGTTGTCGGCCACCGCCGCAGCCAGGTAGATCGTCGAGATGCCGTGGGAGGTGCCGAACTCGACGACCGTGCGGGGGCGGCCGGTGCGGACCAGGGAGTAGAGCAGCTCGCCGCCCTGCGGGGAGACCGGCATGTAGATGTCTCTCAGTGCGTCCGCCCGCTCCTGGGCGGTCGCGGTCGCGAGGGACGGATCCGGGACGGCGGCGTCGTCGTTGAAGGCCGCGGCGAAGAGCTTGTCGAGTACGGCGGCAGCGGCCGACCGTGTCAAAGTGGTGGGCATGATGGCTAGACTAGACGCAACGTTGCGTCTCGACAAGCGACAGGGAGGCTCGATGAACCACCGGGGCAACCGGCACGGGCGCAGCGAGGAGGCCCGGCGCAACGTGCTGCACGCGGCCGACGACCTGCTCGCCGAGAAGGGGTTCGCGGCGCTCACCATCGAGGGCATCGCCGCCCGCGCCGGCGTCGCCAAGCAGACGATCTACCGGTGGTGGCCCTCGAAGACCGACGTGCTGCTCGAGGCGTTCACCGAGGATGCGGCCGAGGACCTGACTCCACCCGACACCGGGAGCCTGGCGGGGGATCTGCGGGCGTACCTGTTGCTGCTGGCCGCGTATCTCACCGAGTCCGATGCCGGGGCGGTGTTCCGGGCGCTGAACGGGCAGGCGCAGCACGACCCCGCGCTGGCCGCCCGGCTGCGCGAGGAACACCTGACCCGGCAGCGGGCCCGCGACCGCGCGCCGCTCGAGCGCGCCGTGGCGCGCGGTGAGCTGCCCGCGGACGCGGACCTCGACGTGCTGGTGGACCGCCTGGTCGGGCCCATCTACTACCGGGTGCTGGTGACCGGCCAGGCGGTGGGGGAGGAGTTCGTCGACGAGCTGGTCAGGGCGTGCACATCCGCCGCTCGTGCTGAGGAGCCGGACCGGATCGGGTGAGCACGGCCGATCGGTCAATTTCGGGTCGGCCGATCGGCCCTGTTCGGGGAAAAGATCTCGTCGCGGGCGACAGCTGCCGATGGCGCTCGATACCCGAACTGCGAGGAGAGTGGCATGCGACTCCGACACCTGGTCCCGAGTGTGGTGGCCGGTCTGGTGGTCAGCGGTGCCTTCGTGGCCCCGGCGGACGCGGCGACCACGACCGCGGCGGACTGGACCATCGCGAACAACGCCCCCATGCTCGCCGACGTCGCGCGGATCATCCGCGCCGATACGGCATACAGCCAGAAGCTGACCGGCAAGGGCGTAGGCATCGCCCTCATCGACACCGGGGTGGTCCCGGTGCCGGGCTTGACGAGCGGCAACATCGCCAACGGTCCTGACCTGTCGCTCGAGAGCCAGGTTCCCTCGCTGCTGCACAAGGACGGGTACGGTCACGGCACGCACCTCGCCGGAATCATCGCCGGGCGTGACAACACCACGGGCACCGGCTTCCGCGGCATCGCGCCGGATGCCAAGCTCACCGTCCTCAAGGTCGGTATGTCCAACGGCGCGGTGGACGTCACCCAGGTCATGGCAGCCGTCGACTGGGTCGTCAAGCACCGCAACGACGACCCGGCCAACCCCATCAAGATCATCAACCTGTCGTACGGCACCGACGGCTCGCAGAGCTTCCTCAGTGACCCGTTGTCCTACGCGGTGGGTAACGCGGTGAACAACGGCATCAACGTCGTCGTAGCGGCCGGCAACACCGGCTCGAAGATCACCAACCCGGCCACCGCGGCGTTGCCCATCGTCGTGGGCGCCAGCGACCCGCAGGGCACCACCGACCCGGCAGACGACAAGGTGTCCGCGTTCTCCTCGGCCGACGGGCGGCTCATCTCGGTGGACGTGCTGGCGCCCGGCCGGTCGATCGTGTCGCTGCGCGACCCGGGCGGCTACGCCGACGTCCTGTATCCGGCAGCCCGCGTCGGCGACCGCTACTTCAAGGGCAGTGGAACCTCGCAGGCCGCGGCGGTGATGTCGGGCGCCCTGGCCCTCTACCTCCAGAAGTATCCGACCGCCACGCCGTTGCAGGTGCGGCAGGTGATCTGGGGCGGAATCCCGAGCCTCACCGGCAAGCAGTGGAAGCTCGACGTGAGCACCTTGCTCGGCCGGGCGCCGAGCCTGTACGGCCCCGTGAGCATCTCCAACAGCAACGCCAGCGGCACGCTCCAGGCCGCCCGTGGCACGAGCCTGGTCACGTTCGGCGACTCGACCACCCTGTCCGGCGAGCGGGACGTGTTCGGCGCCCTGTCGGTGGCCTCCTGGGCGAAGGCCAGCGCTGCCCGGACCTCCTGGAACGGTGGCGCCTGGATGGGTCACACGTACACCGGCGCCGGCTGGGGAACGGCCACCGCCGGGCAGGCCAACTGGAGTGGTGCGACCTGGGCCGGAAAATCCTGGTCCGGCCGGGTCTGGTCGGATGTCGCCTGGTCGGGTCGCCAGTGGTCGAACGCCGGCTGGTCCGGCACCACGTCGGACTTCACCGGTCGGCAATGGAGCGGCGGCAGCTGGAGCGGGGCCATCTGGCAGTAGTGCTCGAACGCCGGAGGGAGGCGCGGCCCGCCGGGCCGGCCCGATCCGGGATCGGGCCGGCGAGGTCGTCAGGGCGTGTACGTGCGTACCGTCCGCCCATTGGTGACGTAGAGCCGGCCGCCGGCCAGGACCACGTGGTCGGTGGCCGTGCCGAAGGTGCGAATGGTCGTGCCGCTGGTCGGCGCCAGGATCAGCAGCGCGGTGCCGCTGGTCGCGTAGAGCAGGCCGCCGGCGCGGACCAGGTGGCCCGGCGTCTTGAGCGCCCGGGTCCACAGCAGCTTGCCCCTCACGGCGTCGTACGCGTTGATCCGTCCCGCCGACGCCACGTAGACGCGCCGGCCGTCGGTGGCCAGCTCGCCCGCCTCGTTCTTCACCGTCCACAGGGTCTTGCCGCTGGTGGTGGCGAGGGCGCGCAGGCCGGCTGTGCCGGACACGTAGAACTGGGGGCGGCCCGGATCGGCGGCGCTCGCCGAGTAGCGCAGCCCGGTGGTCCAGGTCCCGATGCCGGTCCTGATCGAGACGGCCTCGGTGTACGGGCTGGTCGTGCCCGCGAGGAGGATGCGGCCGCCCGCCGACACGGGCCCGGCCAGGACTGCGTTGGGACGGCTCCACAGGGACGCTCCGTCGGAGAGCCGGAAGGCCTGGACGCCGTGCTCCTCGCCGTCGCAGATGCCGCAGTAGCCCGAGACGGCGACGGTGCCGGCGTCGACGACCACGGTGTCGGTCGTCCACCCGGTGAGGCTGCTCCAGCGCTCCGCGCCGGTCGCCGCGTCGAGCGCGATCACGTTGCTGTCGTAGTTGCTGTTCGAGTAGCAGGCGATGTCCGTGACGACGACCGTGTCACCTGACACCGCCAGCCCGGTCGCCTCCAGATAGCCGGCGAAGTACGACCACAGTCTCTTGCCCGTCTTGGTGTCGTACGCGCCGACCCCGTTGCCGTCGGGCTCGAGGACGTACATCCGGCCGGCGACGACGACCGGGGCGACCGGGTCGATCGGGCAGCCGTCGACGGCGGCCTTCGGCGTGACGGTCCAGCGGGTCTTGAGCTTCTTGACGGTGCCCGAGTTGATGACGGACTCGCCCGGGTTGTAGAAGGTGTGGCCGGAGCCGTAGCCGTCCTGGGCCCAGTTCTCAGCCGGTGCGGCCGCCACTGCGGGGCCGGCGAGGCCGGCGGTGGTCAGGAGGACGGCCAGGCCGAGGTGTACGTATCGCTTGAGCTGCATGGGCACGATCGTCGGGGCCGGGCGCGCCACCCCGAGGCGGAATACCGGACAATCCGCCCGAATCCCCCGTTCAGGGTCAGCTCACCAGCCGACGCTCCCAGGCCCAAGCGGCGATCTCGACGCGGTTGCGGGCCCCCAGCTTGGTCTGGACGCTGCCCAGGTGCGTCTTCACGGTGCCGACCGAGATGAACAGCTCGGTGGCGATCTCGGCGTTCGTCAGGCCTCGTGCCGCCAGCTTCACGACGTCGAGCTCGCGGGGCGACAGACCCCCGTCGTCGTTGCTCGGCGCGGGTGGGGACAGGTGCTCCAGCAGGCGTACGGTGATCGACGGGCTGATCAGCGCGTCCCCGGACACCGCGGCGCGGACCGCCTCCACCAGCAGCGACGGGCCGGAGTCCTTGAGCAGGAAGCCGGCCGCGCCGTTGCGCAGCGCCTGGTGCACGTACTCGTCGAGGTCGAAGGTCGTCACCACGACCACCTTCATCGGGTCCGCGACGCCGGGGCCGGCCAGCAGCCGCAGCGCCTCGAGCCCGTCCATCCGGGGCATGCGGATGTCGAACAGCGCCACGTCCGGCTTCAGCTTGCGGGCCATCGCCACCGCCTCGACGCCGTCGGACGCCTCGCCGACCAGCTCCATGTCGGGCTGCGCACCGATGATCATGCCGAAGCCGGTGCGTACCATCGCCTGGTCGTCGGCGATCATCACGCGGATCACCGCGTCACCTCCTGGTCCAAGGGCAGGGCCGCGTCGACCACCCAGCCGCCGTCGATGCCCGGCCCGGCGGTGATGCGCCCGCCGACCGCGCGGACCCGCTCCTGCAGGCCCACGAGACCGTACCCCGGCGCCTCCCGGACCGCGGGGGCCTTGGGTGGTAATCCGTCGTTCGCCACCCGGACCAGCAGCCAGTCGGGCGTACGCCGGACCCAGACGTCGGCCACGCGCGCGCCCTGGGCGTGCCGCCGGATGTTGGTCAGCGCCTCCATCACCACGCGGTAGGCCGACGTGGACACCTCCACGGGCACCCCGGCGGTGCTGCCGTCCACGTGCAGCCGGGCCAGCGGGCCGCCGGAGTTGGTGAACTGGTCCAGCAGCGGGCCGAGCTCGTCCACACCGGCCAGCGGGGTCAGCGGCGCGTCCGGCTGCGCGTTCGGGTCGCGCAGCACACCCACCATGCGCCGCATCGACGCCATGGTCTCGGCGCCGGCGGCCTCGATCTGCTCCAGCGCGAGCAGCACCCGCTGGGGGTCCTGCTCGGCGATGAACCGGGCGCCCTGGGCCTGCACGACGATGCCGGTCACGTGGTGGGCGATGAAGTCGTGCAGGTCGCGGGCGAACTCGGCGCGCTGTTCCGCGCGGACGGCGTCCATGGCGCGGGTCCGGGTCGCCTCGATCGTCCGCAGGTAAACGCCGAGGCCGATGACGGCCGTGGCGAACAGGCCCTGGGCGAGGCCGATGATGACCCGGTCGGTGTCGAGGCCGCTGCGCAGCGGCAGGAAGCCGATCGCCATCGAGACCGCCAGCACCGCACCGACGGCCCACTGGGCATCGCCGCGGCGGCTGACCACGAACAGGACGCCGAGCAGCCCGAGCAGCTCCGCGGTGCCGTAACTGCCCCCGCTGGGGCTGTCGGCCGCGACGATCATCGTGAGCAGCAGGGAGGCGATGCCGAGCGCCAGTGCGACTTTCGGCAGACGCTTCGATCCCTGCCGGTGCCGGGGCAGCCAGACGGCAGCGGTCGCGACCGCGCTGAGGACCTGCAGCAGGACGAGCGAGCCGGTGCCGCTGCCCATGCTGGCGGCCAGATCGAACAGGCCCAGGCACGCCATCACGAACAGAGCGGCAAGCTGCGCCACACGCAGGAACAGGTCGCGTTGCTTCAACATCGTGACCCAGCGTAACCGCTGCCCACGGGCGCTCCATCGGCCGAAAGGCAGATCCGCACCGGACCCCGATCCCCACTGCGGACCGATGTGCGCGCCCGGGTCCCTCGCCCAAGATTCTCAGCGTTCCCCTTCCTTGCGAACCCGGAGGCAATCCCCATGTACACGCAGTCCCAGGCCGACGTGCCGACGACATCCGCCGCGGGCGGCCCGGACGGGCGTCTGACCGCCGTCGCGGCCGAGGACCTGGTCAAGGTGTACGGCAGCGGCGACACCGCGGTCCGCGCCCTCGACGGCGTGACCGTCGGTTTCGCCCGCGCGCAGTTCACCGCCATCATGGGCCCGTCCGGCTCCGGCAAGTCCACGCTCATGCACTGCCTCGCCGGGCTCGACACGGCGACCTCCGGCCGGGCCCTGCTGGGCGGCACCGACCTGACCGTGCAGCCCGACCGGGTGCTGACGAAGGTCCGCCGGGAGCGCATCGGCTTCGTGTTCCAGTCCTTCAACCTGCTCCCGCAGCTGACCGCCGAGCAGAACATCACGCTGCCCCTCGACCTGGCGGGCCGCACCCCCGAGCGCGGCCTGCTCGCACACCTCACCGAGGTGCTCGGCCTCGCCGGCCGGCTCAAGCACCGGCCCAGTGAGCTCTCCGGCGGCCAGCAGCAGCGGGTGGCCCTCGCCCGGGCCCTGGTCGCGCGCCCGGAGGTGGTCTTCGCCGACGAGCCGACGGGCAACCTGGACTCCCGTTCCGGCGCCGAGGTGCTGTCGTTCCTGCGCAACTCCGTCCGTGACCTCGGCCAGACCGTCGTCATGGTCACGCACGACCCGGGCGCGGCCGCGTACGCCGACCGCGTCGTCCTGCTCGCCGACGGCCGCATAGCCGGCGAGATCGACCGCCCCGACCGCGCCTCCGTCGCCGAGGCCCTGCAGAGCCTGGGGAACCACCGGTGAAGGTCCTCGGAACCCAGCTGGCCGGCGTGGCGAAGCGCCCGGCCCGGATGCTGCTGACCGGCCTCGCCGTGCTGGTGGCCTCCTTCGTGGTCTACGCGACGGTCCTCGCCCAGCAGATCACCGAGCGCACCGCGCTGGACGGCCTCAGCGGCACGCCCGCCGCCGTGGACCTCGTCATCGGCTCGGGCGACGAGTTCGGCAACTCGGTCCAGCTCAGCACCGGCGACGTCGCCAAGTTCCGGGGGCTGCCCGGCGTGGCCGAGGTCGCCGCCCGGGTGGAGGCGTCCGGTGAGGTCAACGGCGACTACCTGAACATCGTGTCCGACCCCGGCACCGGGCCGCTCGCCTCGGTCACCGTCAAGCAGGGCGCGTACCCGTCGGCGCCGGGCGAGATCGCGGTCACCCCGCGGACCGCCGACCGGATGGGCCTGCCGGTGGGCACCGTCGCGACCGTCAACACCGAGTGGGACGACAAGGGCAAGCCCATCAAGCCGGTGAAGCTCAAGGTCACCGGGCTCGTCGAGGGTGACAGCGACTACGGCTTCAGCGCGTACGCGCCGCAGGCGTCCGTGTCGCCGCTGCTCGGCAAGGATGCGGACTACGTCCAGCGGGTGGACCTGCGGCTGGAGCCCGGCGCCGACGCCGCCGCCGTCCAGTCCGCCGCCGAGCGGATCATCGCCGCGGCCCCGGCACCGAAGGAGGGCTTCGCGAGGGCCCAGGTCCGCACCGGCGACGACGTGCGCCGGGCGGAGGCCGAGGAGGCCGCCTCCGAGGTCAACGAGGTCTTCATCGCGGTCGGCGTCTTCGTCGCCGTCGCGGTCTGCGCCGCCGGCCTGGTCGCCACGTCCACCTTCCGCATCGTCTTCGCCCAGCGCATGCGCCAGCTCGCCCTGCTGCGGGCCGTCGGCGCCGGACGTGGCGCGCTGTGGCGGGCCCTCGCCGCCGAGGGCGCGCTCACCGGTCTGGTCGCCGGCGTGGTCGGCGTCCTCGGCGCGCTGGCCCTCGGGTACGCCGTCCCGCCGATCGCCGGCGCCTTCGACGTGGACCTGGCGAGCCCGGGCCTGCCGGTGCTGCCGGCCGTGGGCGTGGTGCTGCTCGCCGTGGCGATCACCGTGCTCGCCGTCCTCGCTCCGGCGTTCTCGGCCGCGAAGGTCGCGCCGCTCGAGGCGCTGCGGTCCGCCAGCGTCACGTCCGGGCGCAAGAGCATCGGCAAGCTGCGCGGCGCGTTCGGCCTGGTGCTCGCGGGTGGGGCGGGGCTGCTGGCCGCGTACGTGTCCATGAACCTGCCCACCCGCGACGCCCGCAACTACGACCCGGAGCCGATGCTGCTCGCCGTCGTGGGCTCCGGAGCGCTCGCCTTCTTCGCACTCATGGCGCTCGGCCCGCTGCTGGTGCGGCCGGTGCTCGCCACGGTCGGCTGGCCGCTGCGCCGGCTGGGACCGATCGGACGGCTCGCGGTCGGCGGGGTCGGCGGCGCACCACGGCGTGCGGCGGCCGTGTCGGTGGTCGTCGCCCTCGGCGTCACGCTCATCGCCGGCGTGGTGGTGACCGGCGCCTCCGTGCGCGTGCTCGCCGACCGGGAGATGGCGTCGTCGGTGCCGGCGGACTACGAGCTGACCGCCAACGGCGACGAGCAGGTCCCCTCCGCCCTCGTCGAGCAGGCGAAGGCCAGTGCGGACCTGACCCACGTGACGCCGTACCGGCGACTGCCCGAGGTGCAGGTCGGCGGGGGCAGCGACACCAAGCTGACCGCCACAGACCTGGTCATGTCCGGGTTGCCGGCGCTGGACAAGATCGACGTGAACGGTGGCTCGCTCGCCGCGGTCGGCCCGGGCAAGGTCGCCCTCGCGGCGATCGCCACCGAGATCTCCGGACTGAAGGTCGGCG
This sequence comes from Actinoplanes sp. NPDC049548, assembly GCF_040676695.1. Lineage (NCBI taxonomy): Bacteria > Bacillati > Actinomycetota > Actinomycetes > Micromonosporales > Micromonosporaceae > Actinoplanes > Actinoplanes sp. NPDC049548. The sequence goes on along the minus strand of NZ_JBFAPM010000015.1, from coordinate 142,713 downwards.
ACATCACCACGCTGACCGCGGGCAAGAAGAAGGTCAAGGTCGAGGTCGTGGCGACGCTGCCCGACTCCGCGCCGCTGCAGTCCGGCATCGTGGTGGACCCGGCCGACCTGACGAAGCTGGGCGCGCCGGCGACCTTCTCCGGGATGCTGGCCGACGCCGCGAAGGGTGGCGAGGACGGGCGTACCGCCGGGCAGAAGGCCATGCGGCAGCTGACCCAGGGCCACGCCGGGCTGGGTGTGGACGTCCTCGCCGACCAGCGGGACCAGTTCAACACCGTGCTCAACGGGGTCCTGGCCGTGGTCATCGGCCTGGTCGGCCTCACCGTGCTGATCGCGGTGGTCGGCGTGGGCACCACGACCGCCCTGTCCGTGGTCGAGCGGGTCCGCGAGTCCGGTCTGCTGCGCGCCGTCGGGCTCTCCCGCGGCAGCCTCCGGATGATGCTCACCGCCGAGTCCAGCCTGTACGGGGTGATCGGGGCGACCATCGGCGTGGTGCTCGGCGTGCCGTACGCCTGGCTGGCGCTCAAGGCCCTCGGGGTGAACGCCCCGCTGGAACTGCCGGTCGGCCAGCTCGTCGTGGTCTTCCTCGTCCTGGTGCTCTTCACCGCCGCCGCGGGTGTGCTGCCCGCCCGGCGCGCCGCCAAGGTCAGCCCGGTCGCGGCCCTGGCCACCGACTGACCGGCTCCGACGCCGGCCCGCTGTCAGAGGCGGCGGGCCGGCGGCAGGGTGAACCAGAACGTCGCCCCGCGGCCCTCCTCGCCCTCCGCGTGGATCTCGCCGCCGTGCCGCTCCACCGCCCGGTGCACGGTCGTGAGGCCGATGCCGGTGCCGGGGAAGTCGGCGGCGCTGTGCAGCCGGGCGAAGGGCCGGAAGAGCTCGACCGCCTTGCCTTCGGGGAACCCGGCCCCGTTGTCGCGGATGTGGTAGCGCGGGTCCTCGCCCGGTCCGCTCCAGCCGACCTCGATCTTCGGCTTCTCGATCTTGCGGGTGAACTTCGCCGCGTTGTTGATCAGGTTCTCCAGGATCACCCGGACCAGCCCCTCGTCGGCGTCGGCGGTCATCGCCTCGTCCACGACGAACTCGATCTCCCGGTCCGGCTCCCGCGCCTGCACCTCCCGGATCACCTGCCAGGCGGTCTCGGTCAGGTCGAAGCGCTGGCGGCGCAGCTCTCCGCGGCTGGCCCGGGCCAGGATCAGCAGCGACTCGACCAGGTCCGCCATCCGCCCGGCCGCCGCGTGGATGCGCTGCAGCCGGTACCGGGTCTGCTCGCCGATCGGTTCCTCCTCGTCGAGGATCGTCTCGGCGTAGCTGCTGATCACCTGCAGCGGCCCGCGCAGGTCGTGCGATACCGAGCCGCTGAACGCCTCCAGCTCACGGTTGCGCCACTCCAGCTCCTCCACGAGCGCGGCGCGGGTCTCGGCGAGCTGCCGGGCGGCGCGCTCACCGGCCGCGTCGAGCTCCCGGCGCATCAGCTCCTCGCGGATCCGCCGGCTCTCGTCCAGTGACTGCTTGCGGCGGATCTGGGCGCGTACGTGGGCCCGCAGCGTCTGCGCGCCGTCCGCCGAGCGCACGTAGTCGTCGGCGCCGGCGGCCAGGCTCTCCAGCAGGGCGTCGTCCTGGTCCCCGGTGATCACCAGGGGGGTGTCGCGGATCTGCGGCACCTCCTTGATCCGGGCGCAGGTACGCCGCGAGTCGCCGTCCAGGCCGAGCACGATGCAGTCGACCGGCTGCGCGGCGAGCAGGTCGAGCGCCTCGTCGCCATTGGCGGCCGCGACCACGTCGTACCCGTCGGCCCGCAGGGCGTCGCCCCACTCGTCGAGCCGGCGCCGCTCCGCGGTCACGGCGAGCACCTTGCCGGGCCCGTGCAGGCTCCCGATCGCCTCGATGGGCAGCTGCTCGGCGCTGGTCCGCAGCACCGCGGCCAGCTTCGCCAGGACGACGGCCAGGTCCTCCTGCTTGCGGACGAACGCGTCGGCGCCCGCCTCGAGCATCTGCACCTCGGTGGCGTAGTCGTCGGCCGCGGTCATCAGCAGGCAGGGTGTGTCCCGCAGCGCCGGGTCCAGCCGCAGGCGCCGGATCACGGTGGCGCCGTCGATGCCGGGCATGATGCCGTCCACGATGACCGCTTGCGGGCGCCGCTCCGCCGCCGTGCGCAGCCCCTCCTCGCCGGAGGCGGCGGTCAGCACGGCGTACCCCGCGGGCTCCAGCAGGCCGCGGAGCTGCTCTCGGAAGGTCACACTGTCGTCGATGACCAGCACGGTCGTCCGGGAGTCGGTTGCCGAGCCGCCCTCGCCGAGTAGCTGCCGCGTGCGGGCCACCACGTAGCCGGAGTCGTACGGCTTGCCCACGTACTCGTCGGCGCCGGTGCGCAACCCGAGCAGGCGGTCGGCCACCTCCGCCTCGCTGGACAGCAGCACCGTCACGGTGTCCTCGCACCCCGGCAGTGCCCGCAGCTCCCGCAGCAGGTCCACACCGTCGGCGTCGGGCAGCAGCACGTCGAGCACGGCGACGTCGAAGCCGCCGGTGCGGAACGCGGCCCGGGCCTCCTCGCCGGTCGCGCAGAGGATGGTGCTGCAGCCGTCGGCCTCGAAGGCCTCGTGCAGGTCCATCCGTACGGTGAGACTGTCGTCGACGATCAGCACGACCGGGTTCACGGCAGGACCCCCTCACGGGGAGCCAGCTCGGCCAGCCGGGCGGCGATCCGGGCCGGGGGCAGCACGTAGGTCGCCGCGCCCAGCAGGGCGGCCTCGCGCGGCATGCCGTACACCACGCAGCTCGCCTCGTCCTGGGCGAACGTCACCGCGCCACGCGAGCGCATCCGCAGCAGCCCTTCGGCGCCGTCGCGGCCCATGCCCGTCAGCAGGCAGCCGGCGGCCGACGAGCCGTTCTCCGCGGCCACCGACTCGAACAGCACGTCCACCGAGGGCCGGCACGAGTGGCGGGGCGGACCCTGGTTGAGCCGGATCAGACCGTCGGCGACGAGCATGTGGCGGTCCGGCGGGGCCAGCAGCACCCGCCCGGCCGCCCTGCGCAGCGGCATCCCGTCGGTCGCATAGCTCACGTTGCGCCCGGTCTGCCCGGCGAGCCAGTCGGAGAACGCCACCGCGAACGGCTCACTCGCCGCGATGTGCTGCACGCAGAGCACCGGCGTCCGGAAGCCGGCCGGCAGCGCGCGCAGCAGTTGGGTGAGCGCGCCCGGTCCGCCCGTCGACGCGCCGACCGCCACCACGCCCAGCGCCGACCCGGCGGGTGCCGCCGGCACCGGCGCGGGCGGCGTCGCCTCGGCCCGGCTGCGTCCGTTCAGCCGCGCACGCGGGTGCGTGATCACCCGGATCCGCGACACCATGCGGACCGCCGAGCACAGCCGCCGCTCCCACCCGGCGTCCGAGTCGTCGCCGCGCGGCTTCTCCAGCACGTCGACGGCACCCGCCGCCAGGGCGTTGTAGGTGCTGAACAGCTCCTGCCGGTCCGCCGAGGAGACGACGAGTATCGGGGTCGGGAACTCCGCCATGATGTGCTCGGTGGCGGCGAGGCCGCTCATCGTGGGCAGCATCATGTCCATCGTCACCACGTCCGGCCGCAGCCGCCCGACCAGCTCCACCGCCTGCCCGCCGTCGATCGCCTCGCCCACGACCTGCAGCTCCGGATCCGCGGCGAGCGACTCGCGCAGGTGGTGCCGCATGGTCGCCGAGTCCTCGACGACGAGCACCCGGATCATGACGCCACCAGCCGGCGGATGTGGGCGAGCAGCTCCTCCTGGTTGAACTCGCCCTTGACCACGTACGCGCTCGCGCCGGCCGCGGCACCCCTGGCCCGGTCCTCGGCGCTGGCCCGGGAGCTGACCAGGATCGCGGGCACGGCGGCGAGCTCGGGATCGGCGCGCGTCTCGGTGACGAAGGTGAAGCCGTCGATGCCGGGCATGTCGATGTCGGTCAGGTACAGCCCGTAGCGCCGGGAGCGCGCCTTCTCCAGGCCCTCCTCGCCCGAGGCCGCCAGGTCCACCTCGAAGCCGGCCGACTCGAGGATGCTGCGTTCCAGCATCCGGGTGGTCAGCGAGTCGTCGATCACCAGGATCGGCAGCCGCTCGGCGGGTTGCGGCGGTGTCGTTCCGCCGGCTGCGGTCCGGGACGTCTCGGCGATCAGGCCGTGCGCGTCGAGGACCAGGCGGGGGTTGCCGTCGAGGTCCATGGCGACGCCGCCGATCACCGGGGCCGCCGGTGCCAGCTCCGGCAGCGGGCGGACGACCAGTGTGGACGTTCCGGCCAGCCGGTCGACGCCCACGGCCACCGACCGGTCGTCCGCGGTGACGAGCACCGCGACGCCCGGGCCGCCGCCGTCGGGCACGGTGGTGCCGGCGTACAGCGCGCGGGCCAGGGGCAGGAACGGCACCGCCTCGCCGTCGTGCGCCAGCTTGCCGGTCAGGGTCGCGGCCGTCGCCTGCTCGGGCACCAACCGTACGCAGGTACGCACGCAGTCGAGCGGCACGGTCGCGACGGTCCCGGCCGCCTCGACGACGAGCCCGTGCAGCGACAGCAGGGCCAGCGGAAGCACCAGCTCGATCGTCGTGCCCTGCCCGGCGGTGGTCCGGACGCTGACGTCCCCGCCGAGCTGGTCGGCGACGTCGCGGGCCACGTCGAGGCCGATGCCACGCCCGGCCACCTCGGTGACCGTGGGGGAGGTGCTGATCCCGCCGCGCAGCACAAGGTCGAGCAACGCCTGCTCACCGGGTTCCGGGCCGCCGGGCGTGAGCAGCCCGCGCGCCTGCGCGGTACGCCGCAGCGCCGCCATGTCGAAGCCGCGGCCGTCGTCCGTACAGAGGAATGCCGCGTAGCGACCGCGGCGCTCGACCGCGACGACCACCGTGCCCTCCGCGGGCTTGCCGGCCGCGGCGCGCTGCTCCGGTGGCTCGATGCCGTGCACGACCGCGTTCCGGACGATGTGCAGCAACGCGCCGCTGGCCAGCGCGAGCACCTGCGGGTCCATCCGCAGGTCGCCGCCGCGGCCCTCGAAGCGCACCCGCCGGTCCTGCGCGTCGGCGGCATCGCGGACCGCACGGTGCAGCGCGGTGAAGATGCTCGACGCGGCGACCAGCCGCAGCCGCTCGGCCCGGCCGCGGACCTCGTCGAGCTCGCGTTCGACCTGCTCGACCGTCGTGGTGAGCCGGCGCCCGAAAGTGCTCAGGTCCGCGGCGAGCCGCAGCGCCGTGGCCCGGGCCGCCTGAGCCTGGGCCGGGCCGCGGCCGGCGCGCAGCTGCTCGGCCAGCGCCTCGGCCGCCCGGTACAGCTGGTCCAGCGAGGCGCCGCCGCTGCGCAGCGGCCCGAACCGGGCGTGCGCCTCGCCGACGGCGTCGAGCAGGTCGTCGACGTCGGCCGTGGCCGCGCGGGCCCCCGGTGCCGGCTCGCTGACGGGCGCCGGTGCGGGGGCCGGTGGGCGGGGTTGCGCCTCCGGGGCCGTCGCCTCCTGGGCAGGCTGGTCGGCGGGTTCGAGGGCGGCCACGTACCCTTCGATCTCGTCGTTGAGGCGCAGCAGCTCGCGCATCTGCTCGGCCGGCAGCGGCCCGTCCCCGCCGCGATGCGGGACCAGCACCTCCTCGAAGGCGTGCGCCCGGTCGGCGATCTCCTGCTGGCGCACCACCCGGGCGGCGCCCTTGAGCGTGTGCGCGAAGCGCAGCAGCCGCGCCACCAGCTCGGTGCCGGGGTGCTGGTCGAGGTCGAGCACGCCCGCGCTGATCTGGTCCACGAGCTCGCGCGCCTCCACCCGGAAGTAGCGCAGCGGGTCGGCGCTCATCGGCGGCCGGTGCCGACCAGCTGGAGCAGGTCGCTGGAGAGGGTGGACAGGTGCGCGGCGGTCTGCCGGGTCTGGACCGCGCTCGCCTCGGTCTCGCGGGTGACCCGGGCGGTGTCGTTGGCGGCGACGTTCACCTGCTCGACCGCCGTGGTCTGCTGCTTGGTGGACAGCTCGATCTCGCGGGTGGCGTCGTTGGTGGTGGCGACGAGCTGGGCGATGCGCCGGAAGGAGTCGGTGGCGTCGTCGAACTGCCGGGCGCCCGCGTCGACCGACTTTGCCCCGATCTCGGTGGCCATGACGGTGGTGTTGACGGCGCCGCGGACGTCCTCGATGAGGGCGCGGATCTCCTTGGCCGACCCCGCGGTCCGGTCGGCGAGCTTGCGGATCTCCTCGGCCACCACCGCGAACCGGCGCCCCCACTCACCCGCGCCGCTGGCCTCGATGGTCGCGTTGATCGCCAGGATGTTGGTCTGCTCGGCCAGCTCGGACACCAGGTCCACGACGCCGCCGATCTGCTGCGACTTCTCGCCGAGCGACAGCATGTGCTGCACGATCTGGTCCACCTGGGCGCGGATCGCCGAGATCGAGGCGCGGGTCTGGTCGATGGTCGCGTCACCGTTGCGCGCCGCCTCCGAGGTCTCCTCGGCGATCTTCGACACCCGCTGCGCGCTCTCGGCGATCTGCCGCGAGGTGATGAGCAGCTCGCTGATCGTCGTGGTGATCTCGCTCATCGCGCTGGCCTGGTCCCGGCCGCCGCCGGCCTGCTGGGTGGCGGCCGCCTCCAGCTGTGCCGACGAGCTCTGGATGTGCCCGACCGCCGTGCCGACCTCGCGCCGCAGGTCGCGGCTGAGCTTCCAGGCGATCGAGGCGCCGAGGAGCACGCCCAGCACGCTCAGCGCGATGATGACGATGATGGAGCGCGTGGCCTTGCCCGACGACGCGCGCCGGGCGCTTTCCACGTCGGCGCGGAGCCGGGCGATCAGGGCGGTGATGGCCTCCCTCAGCGCCTTGCGGGCCGGCCCGACGTTGGTCTCGTTAAGCCGGCCGATGTCGGACAGATCGGTCATCGTCCTCCGGCGCTCGATGACCGTGTCGATGGCCGCGGTGTACCGGGCCTCCGCCGTCGACACCGAATCCAGGAGGGTCCGCGCGGCCGGATCGGACAGTCCGCCGCGCAGTTGCGTGACCAGGCCGAGGAACTGTTGCCGGTCGGCGATCGTCGCATCCAGCCAGTCCTGGGTGCCGTTCACGAGGTAGCCCCGGTAGTCGGAGATCCGGTCCCCGGCCGTGGTTGCCAGCTGTTGGGCCATGCCCAGGTCGTCGGCCGCCAGCTTGATCGCGCCGTCCTTGGCGTCCACGACGACCGAGAGTGCGGCGACCGACGCGACGCAGGTGAGCGCCGTCAGTGCCATCTTGATACCGAGGCCGGTCGCCAGTTTGGTGCCGAAGGTGCGTCTGGCCATCATTGCTCCTCGTGGACGTCCGGTTTGTGGCCGGTGAGCTGGTGCACCGCCGCGCGGGCGGCGGGCAGGTCGACGATCGGGCGGCTCCCCCCGGCGATGGGCGCCATGCCGCGCAGGATGTCCGAGCCGTCCCGCCCGGCGGTCTCCTCGACGATGTCCGTCGCCGGCACCCGGACGTGGCCGTCCAGCTCGTGGAAGGCGAGCGCCAGCGGGGGAGCGCCGGAGGCGAGTACGAGCCACCGTGGTCGCTCCGGAACGGCGTGCCCGAGCAGGGCGGCGAGGTCGTAGACGGGCACGATCGCGCCGCCGAAGCCGGCCACGCCGAGCAGCGCGGCCTGCGGGCCGGGCAGGGGCGTCACCGGCCGGTCCGGGTGCAGTCCGGAGGCCTGGGAGAGGCGCAGGGCGTACGGGCGCCCACCCGCGCGCACGGCGAGCAGCTCCGCGTACTCGACGTCGTGACGGCGGGCGGGCTCGGCGAAGGAGCGGTCGAACTCCTCGCGCAGCCCGGCCAGCCGCTCGGCCACCTCGTTCGGGCTCATCGGCGCACTCCCGCGTCGAGCTCGGCGCGGCACAGGGCGGTCAGCGCGATCCGCCCGAAGCCGCCGCCGAACAGGGTCAGGCGGTCCTCGGCCTCCTGCTTGAGCAGGGTCAGCGCCCGTTCCAGCTCGGCGCCGGCCGCCTCGTGCTCGCCCCGGCGCCGGGCCAGCGAACCGAGCCGCAGCCGGGGCATCGCGAACGCGGGATCGAGGTACGCCGCCAGCCGGTAATGGCCGACCGCCACCTCGACGGCCGCGCCGCCCTCGAGGCAGACGCCGAGCTGGTGGTGGGCGTCGGCGTACAGCCCGTCGGTGTCGAGCAGCCGGCGGCAGACGATCTCGGCGTCCTCGAGCCGCCCGGCCTGGGCCAGCAGGACGCTGCGCAGCAGCAGGTCACGGGGCGCCGGGCGGCTCCCGAGCCCCGCCTCGACACAGCTCAGCGCCTCGGCGAAGCGCTCCTCCCGCAGCAGTCCCAGCGCCTTGTCGTACGGGCTGCGCGTCCCGGTCTGCGCGGCGGCCGGCGGGGGCAGCGTCCGCGGCGGCGCCGGACCCGGGCGGGGCGAGGGGGCGGGCTGAGCGGTGGCCACGGTCCGGCGGTAGTAGAACGTCCGGTGCGTGTGCTGGGGCTCCAGCCCGTCCGGCCGCGTGCCGAGGGAGTCGGTGTGCCCGAGGAACAGGTAGCCGCCCGGGGCCAGCGCGCCGGTCATCCGCCGCACCAGCGTCTCCCGCAGCTCCGGCGTCAGGTACATCAGCAGGTTCCGGCAGAAGATCACGTCGTACTGGCCGGCGCGCCACAGCAGCTCGTCGTCGGTGGCGACGTTGTAACGGCGGAAGCGCACGGCGGCGCGGATGCGGGGGTCGAGCACGTACTCGCCGTCCTGCGGACGGAACCAGCGCTCCCGGATGGCGTCCGGTGTCTCCCGCAGCGACCAGGCCGAGTAGACGGCGCGTTCGGCGCGGCGCAGGACGGTGGCGCTGGCGTCCAGCCCGAGCACCGCGACGATCCAGTCCGGGTCCGGCTGGGCCTCCCGGGCGAGGATGCCCATCGTGTACGCCTCCTCGCCGGACGAGCAGCCCACGGAGAGCATCCGGAGCACCCGCTGGGCGTACCGGTCGCGGAGCCGCTCGGGGAGCACCACCTCGGCCAGCGCGCGGAACTGTTCCCCGTGCCGGAAGAAGTAGGTCTCGTTGATGGTCAGGTCCTCGGCCAGCGCGGTGAGCTCCGCCTCCCAGTCGCCGGCGGCGAGGCGTCGCAGGTAGGCGGCGGGCTGCAGGCGGGTGGCGTCCACGCGCTGCCGCAGCACCTGGGCGAGCTGGGACACGTCGTTGTCATCGAAGACCCAGCCCAGCTGGACGGCGAGCACGGACCGGAACCGGATGACGTCGGGGCCCGCCCTCACGACGGCACCCCCAGGTCGGCTGCGGCCGCCCAGACCTCGTCCGGGACAAGCCGCAGGCTCTGCAGGACCAGGACGGGTTCGGCGTCGAGGGTGCCGACGGCGGCCACCAGCCGGGCGGGTGCGTCCCCGAGCAGCGCCTCGTGCCGGGCGTCCGGGTCCGCGCCGACCGGCCGTACTCCCTGGATCTCGCCGATGGCGAAGGCCACCGTCCCGCGGCCGGTCCGCACCGCGACGAACCGGTGCACCGGTGCGGTGACCCCGCCGAGCAGCCGGGCGACGTCGACGACCAGGGTCGGCGCGCCCCGCATGATGCAGATGCCGCTGACGAACGGCGGGGTGCCGGCGAGCGGGTGTACGGCCAGGGGACGCATCGTCTCGACGACGTCCTGGATGCGCAGGGCGCAGAGCAGCGGGCCGGCCCGGAAGACGAGTGACGCCGCTCCGGCGGTCGTCTCCGCCGGTGGCGCAATTTGTCCCGGCTGCCCCATTCGCTCAGGCTAGCGGGCATTTCTGCCGGATCAGCGAGAATGTTTCAGTTCAGCCGGGTGTCCGGCTGCCCGGCCGGAGTGTCACTCCCGGTCCGGGCCACTGCCGAACCACGAGACCGCCGGCTCCTCGGCGGGAGCCTCCCGGCGAGCCTGAACGGGCGGCTGAACCGGCGCCGGCCGGTGCGCGGGCGGACGGTCGTCCGGGGCCGCATGCGCACCCGCCGGCGCGGAGGAATGATCCGCCGGCACCGGAGAGGCGGACGCCGGCCACAGCCGGGGGCGGCGGCGGGCGGCCAGATCCTCCACCCAGCCGAACGCCAGGACCGCCACCGCCGTCAGCGCCACCGTGGCGCCCAGCGAGACCGGGCCCTCGAGCGACCCGAGGTCGTCCATCGCGACCAGGGTCAGCACCGGCCAGATCGCCGCGATCGCGATGTTGTGCCAGAGGTAGATCGTGACGGCTCGCGCGTTCAGCAGGTTGACCGTCCGGTCCAGCGGCCCGGCGTAGGACAGCCAGGTCATGTCGGGGCGCCAGCGCAGCGCCACGAGAACGAAGGCCAGCGACCACAGCGCCTGGGCCTCCGGTACGTCGTTGAGGTCGTACCCGTCCTCGCCGGCGTGCCCGTGCAGCCAGTACAGCGCGGCGACGCCGAGCACCGCCGCGGCCGCCGCCACCAGGCCCGGCCGGATCCGGTGCAGGCGGCCGTCGTGGTGGGCGAACCCTGCGATCCAGCAGGCCCCGTAGGTGGCGAAGTCCCACATGGCGGCGTCCGCGCGACCGAACGGCAGGGAGAAACCCGTCTTGTCCAGCACTGCGATCAGCACGATCGGCGCGGCCACGGCGGCCCAGGAGACCTTCTTGTACGCGAGATACAGCAGCGGGGACAGCAGCACGAACCACAGGTACGCCCGGATGTACCAGAGCGGCTCCCAGGCGTCGATGCCCTCCGAGCTGCCCGGCGGGTCGCCCAGCGGCAGGACCCAGAGCGCCAGCTTCCAGCTCCACGGCCGGTCGCCGCCCTCCTGCCCGGCCCAGCCCGCGTAGATCATCGCCGGCACCACGATGAGCCCGAGCAGCCACAGCGGCGGCAGCAGGCGGCGCAGCCGGGAGCCGACGACCCGCGCGGCCGACCGCCGGTCCAGCGACGCGGCGGTCAGCGACCCGGCGAGGGCGAACATGATGCCCATCGCGGGCAGCAGGAGGGCCAGCCACGGCCAGCCGAAGAGGTGGTAGACGACGACGCGAGCGATCGCGGCGGCCCGGAGAAGGTCCAGGTAGCGGTTGCGCACCGCGAAACGGTAGCCACGGCCGGGGACACGGGGGACCGGTCGCCCGGTCGGCAACTACGCCCGGCCGGGTTACCCCGAAGGAATGAAGTGTGGCGTTCCCCGGTGCGACTGTGCGACGTGGATGGTCCATGTCGAACGCCGAAAGTGCAGCTCAGGCGCCATTTCGTGAGTTCGGGCCGATCGTGGGACGCGACGGCCGCGAGTCACCAGGTCGATCATCGCCGCGTTGGACCCCCTCGAGGGCGGCGTGCACGGGGCGCGGTGCCACGAGCACGAGAAGAGGGCCAGGGTGCGCAAGCCTGCTGTCGTGGTGACCGTCGCGGTGTCGGCGGTCCTGGTGGGCGGGGTCATGGTCGCGACCACCGCGGGCGCGGAGACGACGTCCGAAGCGCCGCCGGTGCCGTCGATGGTGATCTCGGACGTGCCCATGGTGCCCCAGCTGCCCCCGGACGCCGGCGTACCGGCCGCCGCCGGGTCGGACGCGTCCGGCCTCCCCGGCACCGATGCGCCCGGCGTCACCGGCGTACCGGATCTCCCCGGGACCGACGACCCGGCCGTGCCCACCCGGGAACCCGCGGCCCGGCCCGGAGGGTCGCCGGCCGCGAAGCCGGACCGGCCCCAGGACGAGCCGGACCTTGCGCCGAGCACCCGGCCCGCCCCCGCGCCGGACGCCGACAAGCCGCAGAAGAACACCGCCAGCGCGCAGCGCGACGTCACCGCCGCCCAGGCGCTCTCCGCCGACCCGCGCGGCGACGTCCAGCAGCAGGCTCTGCGCCTGGTCAACGAGCATCGCCGGCGCGGCGGCTGCGACGACCTCACGGCCGACCGGCGGCTCATCGCCGCCGCCAACCGGCACGCCGCCGACATGGCCCGGCGGGGCTACTTCGCTCACGAGGACGGCAACGGCGACCGGGCCGGGGAGCGAGTCCGCGCCGCCGGCTACGAGTGGTCGCGCTACGGCGAGAACATCGCCCGCGGCCAGGACAGCGTCTACGAGGTCGTGGACGGCTGGATGCACAGCCCCGAGCACCGCGAGAACATCATGGACTGCCGCCTGCACCAGGTCGGGCTGGGACTGGCGTTCTCCCCGGACCGGACGCCGTACTGGGTGCAGGACTTCGCCACGCCCCTGTGACGGGCCTGACCTACCGGATCCGTGCCACGGTCGCCCGGCGGACCCTGCGCGCGTTGCCGATGTGCTTCCATGTGCCTCTCACGTTTTCCTGGGGAGGAACATTTTGGGAGCACAGCGGGTTTCCGCGCGCTTCGCCGCCGCCGTCGTGGCGACGGCGGTCGGCGGGGGACTCGGCGCTGTCGCGCTGACCCCGGGCGCGGCCACGGCCGCCCCGCGGGTCGCCGCCGCGGCACCGGTCACCGCCGTCGTCACGAAGGCCGCCGCGGCTTCGTGCTCGACGGGCAGATATCAGAAGCAGGTCGAGGGCTACCTCAAGAAGCTCGGCGGCTTCGGCGCCGTCACGGTCGACGGCCGGCAGTCCGCCGCCGACTGCAAGGCGATCAAGAAGTTCCAGAGCCGGTACGGCATCCAGCCGGCCGCCGGCCTCGCGGGCCCGACGACGTACGGGGTGGCCAAGCGCCTCGCCGAGACCAAGACGTCGGCGTGCCACGCGAGCCGGACGAAGACCACGTTCTGCGTGGACCTGACGCACCAGACGACCTGGGTGATGAAGAACGGCAAGGTCTACCGCAAGCCGACCGTCACCCGGACCGGCATGGCGGGCTACCGGACGCCGGCCGGCACCTTCAAGATCAACAAGCGTACCAAGAAGGAATGGTCGGACCCGTACGACGTGTGGCTGCCGTACTGGCAGCGCTTCATCGGCGGCCGGGGCTTCCACCAGACGACCACGTACATCCACGACGCGTGGCGCGGCTCGCACGGCTGCGTCAACCTGCTGCCGTCGGACGCCAAGGCGTACTACGGCATCGGCAAGATCGGCCGCACGGTCAAGGTCTTCGGGCGCCGTCCCGGCACCTGATCACCGCCCGTACGACAACGGCCCGCCGGAGACCGGCGGGCCGTTGTTCGTCGTCGGGCTCAGGCCGCCAGGGGCGGGTGGGCGTACGTCGCCTGGGTGGTCAGGATGTCGTGGCCAGGGAACGCCTTCTCGTCGCCCGTCGCGGTCAGCACGCGCAGGCCCTCGCGGCTCAGCGAATAGCTCACGTCGGTGAACCGGCTCACCGTGTCGTCGTGGTGCACGACGGTCAGCTCGTCGGCGCGCAGCATCCCCGCGGCGGGTAATCCATGGAGCGACATGTCTCACTTCCTTCGCTGGAGGATTACGGGCGCCAAAGGCGCGCGGTTCACGACGGCCGATTGTCATCGGATGCGGCCCACCGGCTGCCGGCCGCATCACAGGCTCGCACGCCATGGTGAGATGCGCCGTCGGCCTTCCGCCACCCGCCGAGCGGATACCTGACACGACCGTGTGACCGTTCGGCCGGTCCGAAAACGTTCATCTCGGCCGTTCGGCCGGCGGGTGCTGGGCCACCCGGCTCGCCGGGGCCCCGCCGTTCGGACCGGCCGCCGCGCCGGGCGGCGACATAGAGTGGCGTCCGTGTCCCGATCCCCCCGTCGCGCCACCGCGCTGCTGCTCGCCTGCGTCCTGCTGCCCCCGCTGACGGCGGCGTCCTGCGGTCACGAGCCGTCCGGGGTCACCGTCGGGACCGCCGGCCGCGGCACCGTCGACGAGATCGTGGAGGCGTCCGGGGCGGTGACCGCCCGGGCCGCCGGGACCGTCACCTCACCCGCCGAGGGCACCCTCGCGGAGCTGCGCGTGGAAGCCGGCGACCGGGTCCGCAAGGGTCAGGTCGTCGCCGTCGTCGACTCCCCGGCCGCCCAGAAGCGCCTCGACTCCGCCGCCGAGGCGCTCGACGCGGCGAGCGGGGGCGGCGTACCGGCCGGCGGTGGCACGGCCGGGTTCGTGGCGGCGCGGCAGCGTACCGACGCGAACGCGGACAAGGCCTTCGCCGAGGCGCGGGAGGCGGCCGCCGCGATCACCGACGAAGCATTGCGCAAGGTCCTGCTGGCCCAGCTCGCCGCGGCCCGGGAACAGTATGCGGCGGTCTCCGAGGCGGCCGCGGCCGCGGTACGGTCGCTCGATCGCGGGGTGGCGAGCGTGAGCCAGGCCGTCAGCGCGCTCTCCGCCGCGCAGCGGGTCCAGGCCCGGCAGGCGTACGAGCTGGCCGAAGCGGCCGTCGACGCCCTGACCCTGCGCGCGCCGGTCTCGGGCGTGGTGCAGCTGGGCGGCACCGGCGCCACGGGCAGCCCCTCACTGACGGACCTCATCGCGAACGCCGACCCGGCCGCCGCCACCACCGGCACCGCCCAGGCCCCGCTGCCCGGCGTCGACGTCGCCGTCCCCGAGGGCGCCACGGTCGGCACCGGCACCGCGATCCTCACCGTCGTCGACACCGCCGCGCTCGGCGTCGCGGCCGAGGTGGACGAGACGGACGTGCTGCTGGTCAAGCCCGGCGGCACGGGCACGGTGGAGCTCGACGCGGCCGCCGGCGCCACGTACGAGGCGAAGGTCCGCGCGGTCGACCTGCTCCCCACCACGTCGGCCCGCGGCGGCGTCTCGTACCGGGTCCGGCTGTCGCTGGGCAAGGGAAAGTACGCCGACGGCACGGCCGCTCCCGACCCGCGGCCCGGCATGAGCGCCATCGTCCGGTTGCGGGTGCGACAGGCCACCGACGCGGTCACCGTGCCCGCGGGCGCCGTGCAGTCCAGCGACGGGCGCGACGTCGTCTGGGCCGACCGCGGCGGCAAGGCCGAGCGGGTCCCGGTCACCCTCGGCGTCCAGGGCGAGGACGTGGTGCAGGTCGTCACCGGCCTCGACGCCGGCCAGCGGATCGTGGTGGCGGGCGCCGACCAGGTCAGCGCCGGGCAAGACCTGCCGTGAGCGGTCCGGCCATCGTCGCCACCGGCGTCACCCGCACGTACGAGCTGGACGGCGTCTCCGTGCCCGCCCTGCGCGGCGTCTCGCTGACCGTGGCCGACGGCGACTACCTCGCCATCGTCGGCACCTCCGGCTCCGGCAAGTCGACGCTGATGCACCTGCTCGGCGGCCTCGACCGGCCCACCGGCGGCACGCTGGTCATCGGCGGCCGTGACGTCACCTCGCTCTCCCCGCCCGAGCTGGCCCGGCTGCGCAACGAGGTCATCGGCTTCGTGTTCCAGTCCTTCCACCTGCTCCCGCGCACCACCGCCCGGGACAACGTCGCGCTGCCGCTGGTCTACCGCGGCGTCGGCCGCCGGGAACGCCGCGCCCGCGCCGCGGAGCTGCTGGACCGGGTCGGCCTGGCCCACCGCGTCGACCACCGCCCCAACCAGATGTCCGGCGGCGAGCAGCAGCGGGTGGCGATCGCGCGGGCGCTGGTGACCGGACCCTCCGTGCTGCTGGCCGACGAGCCCACCGGCAACCTCGACTCCGCGACCGGCGAGTCGGTCCTCACGCTGCTGGAGTCGCTCAACGCCGACGGCGTCGCGGTGGTGCTGGTCACCCACGACCGGGAGGTCGCCGCCCGGGCCCACCGGCAGATCGTCATGCGCGACGGCCGTATCGTCGGCGAGTCGCTCGCCGCCCCCGACCCCGACGGCGGGCAGTCGTGAGGCTCGCCGAGGCGTGGCGGGTCGCCCTCGACGCGCTGCGCGCCAACCGGCTGCGCAGCGTGCTCACCATGCTGGGCGTGGTCATCGGCGTCGCCGCGGTGGTCGCGCTCGTCGCCATCGGCACCGGCACCAAACAGCAGATCGAGCAGCAGGTCGAGGGGCTCGGCTCCAACCTGCTCATCGTCGTACCCGGGCGGCTCGAAGCCGGCGCCGCCCCCTCGGTCTCGACCATGTCGCTCGACGACCTCGACCCGGTGAGCCGGGTGGTCGGCGACCGGTCGCGGGTCGCGGTCACCATCGCCTCCGGGGAGAACGTCCGCGCGGGCAGCCGCTCCACGTTCGCCAGCATGCAGGGCGTCCTCGAGACCACGCCCACCGTGTTCGTCCGCAACCTCGATCGCGGCGCCTACCTCACCCGCGCGGACGTCAACACCGCCCGCCGCGTGGCCGTCCTCGGCGCCGGCGTCGCCACCCAGCTGTTCGGCGACCGCGACCCGATCGGACGGCAGATCACCATCGGAGGCGTCCGGTTCCGGGTCATCGGCACCTTCGAACGCCTCGGGCAGAGCCTCGGCGTCGACCGCGACAACGAGGTGCACGTACCCGTCACCGCCGCCCAGCGGCTGCTCGGCACCGACCGCATCGACGGTCTCGCCATCCGCGCCCCCGACCGCGAACGCATCGACGCCCTCGGTGCGGACATCGTCGCGACCCTGAGCGAGCGGCATCCGGACACCGACTTCAGCGCGGTCACCCAGGAACAGATCCTGGGCGTGCTCGGCGACATCCTCGGCGTGCTCACCGGCGTCCTGGCCGCGATCGCCGGGATCAGCCTGCTCGTCGGCGGCGTCGGCGTCTCCAACATCATGCTGGTCTCGGTCCGCGAACGCACCCGCGAGATCGGCCTGCGCAAGGCGGTCGGCGCCCGCCCCCGCGACATCGGCCTGCAGTTCCTGCTCGAGGCCGTCCTGCTCACCACGATTGGAGGCGTCCTCGGCATGGCGCTCGGCATCGGCGCGGCCCTGCTCGTCGACCGGCTGTCCCCGGTCCCCGCGGCGGTCACCTGGTGGTCGCTCACGCTGGCGTTCGGGGTGTCGGCGGCCGTCGGGATCATCTTCGGCGTCGTGCCCGCGCAGCGCGCCGGGCGGCTCGACCCCGTCGTCGCGCTGCGCACCGAATGACCGCCGTCGACCAGCGGCGCCGGGCCGTGCCGGCACCCCTGCTCGTCCTGACCGCCATCGCGTCGGTGCAGGTGGGCAGCGCGGTCGCCCGTACCCTCTTCGACGATCTCGGCGCAGCGGGCGTGACCCTCCTGCGGCTGGCCGTCGCCGCGCTCGTCCTCGGGATCGCCTTCCGGCCGAAGGTCCGGATCTGGACCGCCGGCGCGTGGCGGGCCGCGGCCCTGCTCGGCCTCGCGATGGCCGGCATGAACCTGCTCTTCTACCTGGCCCTGCGCACGGTGCCGCTCGGTGTCGGCGTCACGGTCGAGTTCCTCGGCCCGCTCCTGCTCACGCTCGCCCAGACCCGGCGCCTGGCCGACCTGCTGTGGGCGCTGCTCGCCGGCGGCGGCGTCGCCCTGCTCGGGCTCGGCTCCGGCCTCGCCGCGCCGCTCGGCGGCCTGCTCCTGGCCTTCGCCGCCGGGCTCTGCTGGGCGGGTTACATCCTGGCCAGTGCGCATCTGGGCTCCCTGGTTCCGGGTACGGGCGGACTGGCCGTCGCGCTCGCCGTGGCGGCGGTGATCGTCCTGCCGTTCGGCGCGCCGGGCGCCACCGAGGTCGTCCACCAGCCGCACCTGCTGATCGGCGCCGTCACCGTCGCCCTGCTCTCCTCGGTCCTCTCGTACGGGTTGGAGATCAACGCGCTGCGCCGCATGTCGACCCGCGTCTTCGGCATCCTGATGAGCCTCGAACCGGCGGCCGCGGCGATCGCCGGCCTGGTCGTGCTGCACCAGCGGCTCGGCCTCCGCGAGATCGCGGCCCTGGTCCTGGTCAGCGTGGCCAGCCTCGGCGCCACCCTGGGTTGATTGCTCAAGTAGCCGGTGGGGCGGCCGATCTGGGGACGTGTTGTTCAGGACGGACCGCGCCGGATTCGAGCTGCGTGACCTGCACGGGGCTGCCCGCGCGGTCGCGTACCTGACCCTGGCCGGAGCCCCGTACCTGCTGGTCACGGGCGTCCTGACGCCGAACATCTCGCACCTCGGCGTCGTCGGAGTGGTGATCGCGTTCGTCGCCGTGGCGGCGATCGGGGTGATCTGCTGGCGGCGCCCCGCCCTCATGCCGCGCAGCTTCTGGTACATCGCGCCGATCCTGGCCACGGTGCTCATCACGGTGCTCAACATGGCCACCAACGACGCCAGCACCGGCGCCCAGCTCTTCTACCTCTGGCCCGTCCTGTACGCCGCGAACTTCCTCGGCCGCAGCGTCATCCAGCTCAACCTCGCCCTGATCTTCGCCGGTGACGCGGTGGCGGTCTTCACCATCCTCGGCGCCAGCCGGGGCCTCGCCGACTGGGTCGCGATGGTGCTGGCGTCGACGATGACGGCGGTCGTGGTCTCCAGCCTGCGTACCCGCGCCGACAAGTTCCGCGAGGTGCTGGAACGGCAGGCCAACGCCGACGCTCTCACCGGCCTGGCGAACCGGCGCTCCTTCACCGAGGCACTCGCCCGGGAGGCGACCGCGGCCCGCTCGTCCGGCCGCAGCCTCGCCCTGATCACGGTCGACCTCGACCACTTCAAGGCCATCAACGACACGTACGGCCACACCGAAGGCGACCGCGCGCTGCAGAAGGTCGCGACGGCCATGCGTACGGTCGCAGGCGACGTCGGCACGGCGGCCCGCCTCGGCGGCGACGAGTTCGTCATGCTCCTGCCCCTCAGCCGCTCGGCGGCGGTCGCCGTGGCGGAAGCGCTCACCCGCATGGTCGCGGCGGCCACAGACCTCCCGGGCGGCCCCCCGAGCCTCAGCATCGGCGTCGCGGTCCTCCCCGGCGACGCCGACACGGCGGAGGAGCTGGTGTCAGCCTCGGACGCGGCCCTCTACGACGCCAAAGCCTCCGGCCGCGGCAGAATCTCCACGGCCGTGCGGCCGCAGCACCCCGTACCGGAAGTCAGGACCTTCGTTCCGGATCCCCGCCGCTGACCGTGCCCAGAATCTCGCGGCGCAGCCGCGGATAAGGCCCCCACCCGTCCCGCAGCACATGGATGTACACGGCCTCGAGCGCCACATCGATCCGCTGCACCAGCTCCTGGTCGTCAGGCGCCCCCAACCGCACAGCCCGAGCGAAATGATCGAGCGCCTCCATGTGCCGCCCCTGGTCGAACGCGCTCCGCCCGGCATTCTCATGCACGACGCTGCGCAGGGCATCCGGAGCATCCGCGCTGGCAGCCTGCTCGAACAGCCGGTCCGCCTCCTGATGGTCACCCCGCAACCGCAGCACATGCGCCAGCTCGGCCTGCGCGATGACGGTGGCCTGCACATCCCCGGCAGACTCCGCATGAGCCAGCGCCAGCCGGCTCGCGGCCGCCGCCATCCCCAGCTCACCCAGCAACCGGTAGACCTCGGCCCGCACACTGAGCAGCCCCGCCCGGGCGACGTTGTCCAGCTCCTCGGCCAGCGGCTTGTCGAGCCGCTCCCCGAGCTCCCGGAGGGCGTCGCGGTCGTCGACGACCTCCTTGAGCGTGGCACCGTCGAGCCGCCAGCGGATCGCGGCGAGATCCTCCGGAGCCAGCGGGCGGTCCGCGTCGTCTGCCGGGCTTTCGGCCGCAGCGAGATCCTTCGGAGCCGGCGGGCGGTCCGCGTCGCCTGCGGAACTTTCGGCCGCGGCGAGCTCCTCCTGGGCCGGCGGGCTGTTGTCGTCGCCTGCCGGGCTTTCGGCCGCGGCCTCGCGGGGAGAGTCGTCGGCGGTGGGTGTCGCGGCCAGGCCGTTCACCAGCCCGGTGATGTCCAGGTCGATCGATACGCCGGCGGCCTTCTGGTCCGTGCCCCCGCCTTCGTCGCCCGCCGTCGGCGCGGGTCGGTCGGCATCCGTGGTTGCCTGCGGCTCCGCCTTGGGGTTGAACCACGTGGGACCGAGGTCGGCGTCCGCGTACTTGCGCGGCCCGTCCGGGCCGAAGGTGAGCAGCCGGCCGATCGGCTGGGCGTTCAACGCCGGGTTCGGGCCCGGGCGGTGGACGGGCGGCTCGGCGGAGACCGGATGGGTGGGGTTGTCCTTCTGGAGAGCCCGGGTCGCCTCGGCCTGGCGAGCCGCCTCGGCTTCGCGGGTGGCTTCGGTCAGGCGGAGGGCTTCTTCTGCGCGGCGGGCTGCTGTCGCGTCCCGGGCGATCTCCGCCTGGCGGGCCGACTCTGCTTGGCGGGTGGCTTCCGCCTGGCGGGCTGCCTCGGTGCGGCGGGCCACCTCGGCGAGGTGGGCTGCCTGGGCTTCCGCCTGGCGGGCTGTCTCCGCGCGGCGGGCGGCTTCGGCTTGGCGGGTTGTTTCCGCTTGGCGGTGAGCTTCGGCCCAGCGTGCGGCTTCGGCCTCGCGGGCGGCTTCGGCTTGGCGGGCGGTTTCCGCTTGGCGGGCGGCTTCTGCCTGGCGGGCGGCTTCCGCCTGGCGCGCCGCCTGTGCCTGGCGGGCTGCTTCCGCTTGGCGAGCGGCCTCTGCGTGGTGGGGTGCCTCGGTGCGGGCCGGCTCGGCGTGCGGGTTCGGGGCTGGGGGGAGCGGGTGGTGCGGTTCCGGTGGGCGAGGTGCCGGGACGCGGACTGTGCCCTGTCCGGACATGCCCATCCTGGAGGCGTCGCCGGCCGTGGTGGTCGGGAGCTCGTCCGTCGGCGCGCCCAGCAGGCGCGGATCGACAGTCGCCCGTCCGGAGGCTTCCGGAGGGGCGCCCGCCGGCCGTTGGGGGACCGAACCGGGTTCGCCGGCTGGGGCTCCGCTGATCGGCCGGTACTGAGTAGGGGCTCCGCTGGTGGGCTGGAATCCGGGGGCTCCACTGGTGGGCTGCTGGAAGCCGGCTGCGCTGATGGGGCGTTCGCGGCCGGGGATGGCGCTGATCGGGCGGTCCTGGCCGGGGACTGCGCTTGTCGGACGGTCCTGGCCGGGGGCTCCGCTGATGGGGCGTTCACGGCCGGGGATGGCGCTGATCGGGCGTTCCTGGGCGGGGGCTCCGCCGACGGGGGCGATGCGGGACGGCGGCCGCTGGGACGGGGGTACCGCGGTCGGCTCGCCCGTCGACAGGATCATCGCGGTGCGGGGGCCTCCGACGATGGGCCGCTCCGCGGTCGAGGCGTCGTCGTGCGCGGCCGGCGGGAGCTGGCCGGAGCGCGGGTCCGTACCGGCGGGGGCGTCCTGAGGGTCCGCCCACGGCTGGAACGCGGCGGCCGGTGCGCGCGGCGCCTCGAACGACGGCCGCTCGGCAGCGGGAACCCGCGGAGGCACAGCGGCAGCCGGCCGGCGAACGGGTGGCGGTGCGGTCGGAGCCACCGGCGGCGGAGCCATGGCCGGCATCGGCCGCGGAGCCGGACCCACGGGCGATCCGGGAGCGGCGGAGACCGGAGCAGCGCCGGCAACGGTCGGGCCGTGCGGCGACCGCGGAGCGGATGCAGCCGAGGCGTCGAACCCGGAACCCGGCGAATCGTCCTCACGGGCAGGCGAGACCGGCGCGGACGGAAGGGAGGATGGCGGGGCGTATGCCGCCGGGACGAGGCGTGCCCGACCGTCGCGTCCGGGCTCCGCGGGGCTGACGGGCGCACCTGCGCGGTGGCTGCCGGGCTGGTATGCGGCCGGGCTGACGGGGTTGTCGGGGCGTTGGTTGCCGGGCTGGTATGCGGCCGGGCTGACGGGGTTGTCGGGGCGTTGGACGCCGGGCTGGTATGCCGTCGGGCTGACGGGTGCGTCCGGGCGGTCCGCGTACGCCGCCGGGCTGACCGGTTGGTCGGGTGTGCCGCCGGCTCGTTCCGGTCCGGCTGGTGGGACGGCTGCCGTGCCCGGGCTCGGACGGCGGCCGTGGCGGTCCTGGCCGGGCGGGATGATCGGGCCGTCCGAGGTGATGTAGCCGACACGCGTGGGCCGGTTGCCCGGGCCGCCCGTTGCCTGCTCCGGTGGCGTCGAAGTGTCTGCTCCCGGCGTACCCGCCTGGAAGGCCGCCGGCGACTTGGGCACGGTCGGTGGTGCGGGGGTGACCACGCGGGGAGGCGCGGTCTGGGGGTCGGCCTTCTTGATCACCTTGGGTTGGGCCGGCGGGTCGGCCTTCTTGATGACCTTCGGGGCGGCCGGTGGGGTGGCCTTGCTGATGATCTTCGGGGCGGCCGGGGGAGTGGTGCGGCTCAAGACGCGAGGTCCCTCGCTGTCCCGCTCCGCGTTGCGGTCCTTCGGCTCCGCCGGCTGGTCGCCCCATTGGGCGGCGCGGTCCTCCGGTTGGGCGGCCGCTGCCGGAGCGTCTCGATCAGAGCGGTACGGGTCCTGCTCACTGGGCAGGTCCGACCAGAGTTCGGTACGCGCACGGTCCGCCCGCGTGCCCCGCCCGAACGCGGCGCCGGGCCGGCCAGCGGCCGCCTCGTCCACGTCGCGCCGCACCGGAGCGGAATCCTCGGCAGGCCGCACCGTCGCGCGCCCGAACGCCGGGACGTCCTGCCCTCTGCGGACGACGCCGTCCTCGCCCCGGCCGAAGGCCGCGCTGTCATCGCCGTCGCGGCGCAGCGCCGCCGCGTCATCCACACGACGATCGAAGCCGGCGGGGTTGTCCACACCGCGGTCGTAGGCGGCGGGGTTGTCCACACCACGGTTGAACGCGGCGGGGTTGTCCACACCGCGGTCGTAGGCGGCGGGGTTGTCCACACCGCCTTCGAAGGCGGCAGGGCTGTCCACACCGCGGCCGAAGGAAGCCGGGTTGTCCACATCCCGCCGGAACGCTGCCGGGTCGTCCACATCGCGCCGGAAAGCCGCGGGGTCGGACACATCGCGTCGGGAGGCCGCGGCCTCGTCGGCCTCGCGCGGAAGCGGGGCCGGGCTCTGAGGGCGCGAGCGACCGAACCGGCGCCGCTCACCACCACGCCGCCCGTCGTCACGCTCGTCCCGCCGGCGACCGCGGTCCCGCCGCTCGTCTGCGGCCAGTCCATCGTCGCGATCCGTCGCCCGGCCGTCGCGTGGGGCGTTTCCGGCACGCCGACGCCCGTCCTCGGACGGTTCGTACAGGTCTTCGTCGCTCGTCGGCGGCGTGACGCGGGCGCGCCCGGTGATCGGGGCCTCGGCGGGTTTGCGCCGGCTCAGGCGGCCGCGGCTCGGTTCCTCCTCCTGGTCGCCGTCCCAGAAGGACGATGTCTCGATGCGGCGGGCTCGCTGGGCGGTCACGTACCGGCGCTGTGCCTCCCAGTCGGAGGCGTCGAAGTCGCGGTCGTCGTACTCCAGCTCGTCGAAGTCGAGGCTGCGCATCTGCCAGCCCTCGACGCCGGGGGAGACCGGCGCGACGTCGAGATCGGCTTCCTCGAAGTCCGGGTCGTCCAGCCAGCTGGGTCGCTCGCCGTCGAAGGCCTGCTTGATCTGCTTCTCGCGGTTCGGCGACCGTTTGTAGCCGGCCTGTCGTCGCTCCCTGCGCTCGGCCAGCTCGTCGACGACCGGTTCCGCCGGGCGTGGTGCGGTCCTTTCCCGCGTACGGGAAATGGCCGGTGCCTCCTCGAAATCATCGTCGTCGACGTATTGCGCGCGGGGCGGTTTGACCGGTTCCGGACGCCGTCGTGTGTCGGGTCCCCAGCGCGAGAGGACGGCTGCATCCGCGTACGGGTCTCGGGCCGCGACGGTGGAGTCGGTGTACGGGGTCGGCCGCTCGTCGTCGTACTCGGCGTCCCAGTACTCGTCGTCCTCGTAGCTCATCGGGTCACCCCGGCGCCCAGGCGCGGTGCGGGGTGCGCCGAGCCGGCCCGATGCCGCATGCGTCCCCCTGTCCTCGCCGTCACGTACGCCGGCCGCGCGCCCCGTCACCACCCCTCGCGCGGTCGAGTTGGAAGGTTAACCACGGTTTTGCGCGGCGCGCTACCGCCTGTGGAGCCGCGTCACCCGACCCATGGACGCCCCTCGCGCCCTCGAGCCGGTCCGCCGCGGACGCCGGTGGCCCCCAACCCTCACCGGACACTACGGCCGTGACCGCCCATTGGTTCACTTTTCTCCGGGGCGCCATACGGATGGTCGAACGTGTTTGACACAGCGTCACGGCTCTCGGGCGCGCGGGCGCGCATTCCATGAACACCCACTCATGTTTCCGGCTGGGAGAAAACCCGAGAAGTTAAGCCATTCTTAATGGCCCGCTGAACCCGGCGACAAAAACGCATCCGCAGCCACGGGAAACCGCTTCACGGGTGCGGCTACAGAACGTGACCGTGTGGACGACCACGTCGTGGGACCTCGCACCAGGGCGCACAGGGTGGCGCCGTGGTGGAGACGGGTCACCCCGGCTCGGCGCCGGACCCTTTTGGCACCGTTTGCGAGCCGCCTCGACGGCCTCCCGATGAAGTGACGGATACCCGACACCGACGCGGTGGTTGCCCTGTCCGATCCAGCTCGCGCATGGTCACGGCGGATGTCGCGCACAAGGCCGTCGATGGGGATCGAGGCCCGGTCAGAGGCGGCCATGCCGGGTGAAATGCCCGATTGTTGCGGGCAGTACCAGTCCCGCGTCGGCGAGCCGGTGCAGCAGGGCGATCAGCTCCCCGCGGGTCAGCTCACCCGGCTTTCCCGGTGCTCGGTGCGGCACGTCGAGCGCCTGGGCGGCCTCGACGGCTCGTGCCGCGATCGCCGCCTCCACCGCCCAGAGCCGGTGGGCCAGCATGGCGACGTGGGCCGAGCGGGTCAGCTCGTCGTGCAGGCGCAGGAGGCGGCGCAGGTCCGCGGCCAGCTGTTCGATCGGCGGTCCGAGTGGCCGCGGCTCGCGTTCGGTGCGGTCGGGCCAGCGTGCGGCGATGCGCGCGCACAGCTTGGGTGCGTAGACGACGGCCGCGCCCACGAGGGTGGGTGTCAGGGTGACGATGGCGAGCTTTCCCACGTCCAGCAGGCTCATGACGCTCCTCAGGCCCGCGTGACAAACGATGCATCTCCGACGATCCGCCGCCCCGCGACCAGCGTCAAGCCGACTTTGTGCGACATCGCCGCTGGCAAACGTGGCTGATCAGCTTGGGGCTCGGCGGGCCGCAGGGTTGGGCGGGCCGGAGGGTTGGGCGGGCCGGAAAGCTCGGGCGAGCCGGAGGGCTCGGCGCGCCAGAGGCCGGGGTGCCGGAGATCCGGGTGCCGCGGCGGTCAGCGCACGCGCCCGCGGGGGACCAGGCGCGTGATCGGCATCGGCGGCGCGGGGATCGGCGGCCCGTCGTAGCCGCGTACCTGCCCGAACCGACCCGCCGTCTCCCAGTCCTCCCGAGCCGCCACGATCTCCTCGTGGTCGCGGGCGACGAAGTTCCACCACATCACGAGCTGTTCCTCGAACGGCTCGCCCCCGAGCAGCATCACGCGGCTCGCGGGGCCGGCCGTCAGCGACAGCGATGACCGGCCGTCGCCCAGGTACACCAACAGGCCGGGGCCGGCGGGCACGTCCGCCACGGTCACCGTCCCGTCCAGCACCAGGACGGCGTACTCGTATCCGGGTTGCAGCGGAAGCCGGGCCGCCGTGCCGGCCGCCAGCGTGATCTCGGCGCCCGTCAGCGGGGTGTGGCACCGCGCCGGGGATCGTGCCCCTGCCAGGTCGCCCATGAGGACCGTGGCGGTCATGCCGGGCTCGGTCAGGACCGGGAGGTCGTCGTGGTGGGTGAAGGCCGGGGCCATGTCGCGGTCGCTGCCGGGCAGCGCTACCCACAGCTGTACGCCCTGAAGTACCGCACTGTGCTCCGACGGCGTCTCCTCCGAGTGGGAGATGCCCCGCCCCGCCGTCATCAGGTTGAGCTGACCGGGCCGGATCTCCTGGCGGCTGCCGAGGCTGTCCCGGTGCAGGATCTCGCCCTGCACCAGCCAGCTCACCGTCTGCAGCCCGATGTGCGGGTGCGGCCCGACCCGCATGCCCGCCGACCGGCTCAGGTCGTGCGGCCCGTACGCGTCCAGGAAGCACCACGCGCCCACCATGCGCCGCTGCTTGCTGGGCAGGGTCCGCGTGACCTCCATGCCGCGCGGCCCGCCGAGCGCAACCGGCATGCCGTCCAGCAGCTCGATCGACGAGTCCGTCACCTCCGCCACGCTACTCCGCGCCGGTGGAGGAGCGCGGCACCGAGCGCCATCAGCACCAGCGCGACCGGCGCGGTCACCGGGATCCCGGCCATCAGCGCCGTGCGGCCCTCGAGCAGTCCGCCGAAGCCGACCGCGGAGACTCCGAGCACTCCCAGCGTGCACGCTCCCGCCCCGAAGGCCGCGCGTGCCGCCGGAGCCGAGGGCGCGATGTCGGCGTCCCGCAGCGTGTCGAAGCGCCGGAAGGCCGCCACGAACGCCGCGGTGACGGCCGCGGCCGCTGCCAGCCACACCGGCCGGGTGAGCCACCACGATGCCGTGCCGGGGGTGCCGCCGATCCCCGACCGGAACGTCGCGAGCAGCACGAATGCGGCGCTCAGGTGCCAGAGGAAGGCCGTCATCGCGAGCCCGTTCGCCGCGACCACGGCTCGCCAGACGCGCGCCCGGGCGAGCAGGCGGGTGGCCGGCGCGCGCAGCAGCATCGCCAGGCCGGTGAGCCAGAGCGCGTGGGCCGCCAGCGCCAGCGTCGGCGGGGACATGTTGGAGATCGGCTGACCGGGTACCCCCACCATCGACACCGGGTACGGCCCCACGGTCGTCAGGAGCAGCAGCCCGGCCAGGCCTCCCGCGGCGAGGCGGGCGCCGTACCGCGGGAGGGTGCCGTCCGCGTACAGGAAGCCCAGCTGGTGGATCGCGGCCCACACGAGCAGGAGGTTGAGGACCGCGGGTCCGGCGTACCCGTGGAAACGCAGGCCGTCCACGACGGCGGCCGCGCCCAGTAGGACGACCGGGACGCGTCCGCCGAACCTGCGGTGCAGCCGCAGCATGACCGGGGCGAGCGCGACCAGGGCCAGGTAGACGCCGAGGAACCACAGTGGTTGCACCACGGTCCGCAGCGCCACCCGCACGATCCCGTGGTCGTGCCCGGCCAGGGCGGCAGCGAGCGCCGCCGCCAGCCACACGCCGAGGAACACCGATGCCGGGCGCAACAGCCGCAGGGTCCGCGACCGGACGAAGTCGGCGTAGCCGCCGCCGCGGCGGGCGATCGACGCCCAGGCGGTGGCGTGCGCGAAGCCGCCGACCATGAAGAACAGCGGCATGACCTGGAAGAGCCAGGTCAGCGGCTGCAGCACCGGGACGACGGCGAGGACGTTGGTGATCCGGTCACCGCCGGCTTCCGGTACGGCCATGAGCCAGTGCCCGGCTATCACGACACCGAGCGAGACCACCCGGAGCAGGTCGACGTAACGGTCCCGGGCGGCCGGGGTGCGGGCCGCGAGCCGGGCCGCGGAGAGCGTGGCGGAGGTCATGGGAGATCACCCTGCCGCCACGGCGGGCGGCGGCGGATGAGCCCGCGTACCCAACCCGGTCCGGGTATACGGTGGCCCGAGCCCGTGGACATGGAGGTCGATGTGCTGGCTCGCCGTGCTGTCACCGTCCTGACCGTCGCCGCCCTCGCCGGTTGCAGCAGCGACGGCCGGCCCGTCGAGGAGGCGACGCCGTCACGGGCGCCCGCGAGCGTGGCGCCGGCGCCCGTGGATCCCGCTCCGCCGCCGAAGGAGCTGCCGCTGGGCGGCACGAAGGTCTTCCCGGCCTACCGTGTCGTCGCCTACTACGGCACCGCCGGCAACGCCGCTCTCGGCGTGCTGGGTGAGGGCAGCCCGGACAGGATGCTGCCGAGGCTGCGCGCGGCGGCGAAACCCTTCGCCGGTGGCCGCAAGGTGCAGGTCGCCTACGAGCTCATCGCCAGCGTCGCCCAGGCCGGGCCGGGCGAGGACGGCGACTACAGCCGGATGATCCCCCTGGACCGCATCGCGCACTACGTCGACCAGGCGAAGCGCCACAAGGTCCTGGTCATCCTGGATCTGCAGCCGGGCCGCGGTGACTTCCTGCCGCAGGCCCGGCGGCTCGAGCGGTTCCTGGTGCAGCCGCACGTCGGGCTGGCCCTCGACCCCGAGTGGCGGATGCCGGCCGGCAAGGTGCCCGGGAAGACCATCGGGCGGGTCGGCCCGGCGGAGGTCAACCGGGTCTCCGCGTACGTCGCCGGCCTGGTGACGCGGCACGCGCTGCCGGAGAAGCTGTTCGTGCTGCACCAGTTCCGGGCGTCGATGCTGCCCGGCGTGGCGAGGATCGAGAAACGGCCCGGCCTGGCGATGGTCCAGCACGTCGACGGGTTCGGTACGCGGTCCGAGAAGAACGCGACCTGGAACCGCCTGCGCCGCCCCCAGCAGTTCCACCTCGGCTACAAGCTCTTCTACGACGAGGACGTCAAGCGGTACGGCGCGGCCGACCTGCTCAGGTTCAGGAATGTTCCGGAGCTGGTGAGCTTTCAGTGAGCCGCGCCGAGCCCAGCATCCTGGTGATCGTCACCTCGAGGACGACCCGCTCGGGGTTCGGGCGCGGCTGCCGGTAGCGCTCGGCGTAGCGGCGTACGGCCTCGGCGACGGCACCGGGGTCGTCGCGGACCACGGCGATGCCCTCGACCGTGCACCAGCGCGCGCCGTCGACCTGGCAGACGGCGACCTGCTGCGCCCCGGCGAGCACGTGCCGCACCTTGGCCGAGGTTCGTGAGGCGGTGACGCGCAGCAGGCCCGCCTCCGGGTCGAGCGTCGCCCCGACCGGTACGACGTGCGGCGAGCCGTCGGCCCGCAACGTGGTCAGCGTGCACAGATGCCGCTCGCGCCAGAACTCCTGGACCGCCGGGGAGTCCAGGCTCACCCGCCCGCTCACGCTCGTCCTCCCGTTGGCATGCCCTCCTGGCCCTCGCTGTCGCGGCAGGCGTGCAGCGCCGGTCCGGTCAGCTCGGTGCAGTCGGTCATGCCTTCTCCGCCGGGAGGGCGCCGGCGCGGACGGCGGAGACCAGGCGCTCGTGGTCGCGCTCGACCTGGTCCGCGTACGCCCGGGCGAACTTGCACAGCATCTCGTCGAGCTTGTCGCTGCCCCCGATGTACCCGGAGATCATCGACGCCCCGCTGGTACGCGCGTGGCTCTTGGCGAGCAGGTAGCCGCAGATACCGGCGTAGTCCTCGAGCGCCGACGCATTGATGTCCTCGATGATGATCGCGCCCTTCATGTCGCGGAACTGCCGCACGTAGTACTGCACGTCGCCGACGGTGGTCCAGCCGAGCAGCGGGTCGCTGACCGTCTGCAGCGCCTGCTGGTACTCCACCACACGCTGCCCCTGGTGCCGGTGCCAGGCCGCCGCGCCGTGCTGGTGCTTCGCGATGACCGACCGCCGCGCCTGCTTGAGCTGCAGGAACACCACGTCGTCGGGGCTGCTGCCCTCGCACAGCGCCACGTACGCCCGCAGCCCGACCGACCCCACCCCGACGACCTTGTGCGCGATGTCGACGATCCTGTACCCGGCGAGGATCCGCGCCCAGTGCGGCGGCAGCGTGTTCAGGTAGCCGTCCAGCGCCGCGGACAGGTACTCGAGGTCGGTGTCGCTGGGCCGGGTGATCAGCGGCGGCTCCTGGACCAGCTTGACGGTGCCGTCGCGCTGCTCGGTGAAGCGCGGCAGGGCGCGGTCGCTGGTGCGGCGGCGGGCGCGGCGGGCGGCACGTTCGATCTCGTCCTTGAAGCTCGCCTTGGTGGCCGCCTTGCGCAGGTCGTCGACGTCGACCGTGTCGAAGGAGCGGGCGAGCAGCGGCTGTTCGGCGAGGTGCCCGATCTGTTCCCTGTACTCCTGGACGCAGTGCCGGACGGCGTCGCCGCAGTCGTGCTCGCGGAACCCGTTCTGCCGCCCTGCGACGTACACGCTGGTGACCAGCCGGCGCAGGTCCCATTCCCAGGCGCCGGGGTGTGCCTCGTCGAAGTCGTTGAGGTCGAAGACCAGCTCGCGCTCGGGCGAGGCGTAGAAGCCGAAGTTGCCCAGGTGGGCGTCGCCGCAGATCACCGGGGTGATGCCGGTGTGCGGCAGCCCGGCGAAGTCGTCGGCCATGATGTTCGCCGAGCCGCGCAGGAACGCGTACGGCGAGGCGATCATCCGCCCGACCCGGACCGGGATCAGCCAGTCGAGCCGTCCCTGGTGGGCGTCGACGAGCTGGTCGACGGGGTCGGGCCGGCCGGGCGCGGGCGTCCACTGGGCGAGGTCGGAGCGCGGTGAGCGCTCGCGCAGGGACCGGCCGAGCTCGTACCGCTCGGCGCGGGGCCGGGCGGGCCGGCGCAGGGAGCGGAAACCGTCGTCGCCGCCGCCGTCGATGACGACATGGCCACCGGGCGGTACGGGAGCAGGGCTTTCTTCCATCACCGCTGAGCCTACGCAGGTCAGCGGGCCGGGATGGGGCAGCCCCGCCGACGCCGTCATTGTTATCGCTAACAATCGGCGGCCCGGCTCATCTTGACAACCGAAATTGTTAGCGTTCACACTCGACGCACGCCGCCAATCCCCCCGTGGAGGTACCTCGACATGTCCTACGTGATCGGTGTCGACTTCGGGACGCTGTCGGGGCGCGCGGTCGTCGTCCGCGTCGCCGACGGCGCCGAGCTCGGGTCCGCCGTGCACGAGTACCCGCACGCCGTCCTCACCGACGCGCTGCCCGGCGGCACCAGGCTCGGCCACGACTGGGCCCTGCAGGTGCCCGCCGACTACGTCGAGGTGCTGCAGCACGCCGTGCCGGCCGCGGTGGCCGCCGCCGGCATCGACCCGGCGCAGGTCATCGGCATCGGCACCGACTTCACCGCCTGCACGATGGTGCCCACCACCGCCGACGGCACGCCGCTCAACGAGCTGCCGCAGTTCGCGGACCGGCCGCACGCGTACGTGAAGCTCTGGAAGCACCACGCCGCCCAGCCGCAGGCCGACCGGATCAACCAGCTCGCCGCGAAGCGGGGCGAGCCGTGGCTGGCCCGCTACGGCGGGCTCATCTCCTCGGAGTGGGAGTTCGCCAAGGGCCTGCAGGTCCTCGAGGAGGACCCCGACGTCTACGCCGCCATGGACCGCTGGGTCGAGGCCGCCGACTGGATCGTCTGGCAGCTCACCGGCTCCTACGTGCGCAACGCCTGCACGGCCGGCTACAAGGGCATCCGGCAGGACGGCCACTACCCGTCGCCGGAGTTCCTGGGCGAGCTGAACCCCGCGTTCGCCGGCTTCGTCGCCGCGAAGCTCGACCAGCCGATCGGGCTGCTCGGGGAGGCGGCCGGCACGCTGAGCGCGCGGGCGGCGCAGTGGACCGGACTGCCCGAGGGCATCGCCGTCGCGGTCGGCAATGTGGACGCTCACGTCACGTCGGCCGCCGCGCAGGCGCTCGAGCCGGGGCAGATGGTGGCCATCATGGGCACCTCGACCTGCCACGTCATGAACGGGGCGGAAGCCGCCGTGGTGCCGGGCATGTGCGGCGTGGTCGACGGCGGCATCGTCGCCGGGCTGTGGGGCTACGAGGCCGGGCAGAGCGGGGTCGGCGACATCTTCGCCCACTACGTGCCGCCGACGTACACGCACGAGCAGCTGACCGAGCTGGCGGCCGGGCAGCGCCCGGGCGAGCACGGTCTGCTGGTGCTGGACTGGCACAACGGCAACCGGTCGGTGCTGGTCGACCACGAGCTGTCCGGCCTGGTGGTGGGGGAGACCCTCGCGACGCGGCCGGAGGACGTCTACCGCGCGGTCATCGAGGCCACCGCCTTCGGTACGCGGACCATCGTCGAAGCCTTCGACCGCGCCGGCGTGCCCGTCCACGAATTCGTCGTGGCCGGCGGCCTCATGAAGAACGCGCTGGTCATGCAGATCTACGCGGACGTGCTCCGGCGCCCGCTGTCGGTGATCGGCTCGGACCAGGGGCCGGCGCTGGGCTCGGCCATCCACGCGGCGGCCGCCGCGGGGGCGTACCCGGACGTGCGGGCCGCCGCCGCGGTGATGGGCCGCAAGCAGGACGCGGTGTGGCGCCCCGACCCCGAGGCGGGCGCCGTCTACGACGAGCTGTTCGAGGAGTACACCCGGTTGCACGACTACTTCGGCCGGGGCGAGAACAAGGTCATGCGCAAGCTGCGGGCCATCAGACGCCGGGCGGTGGTCTCATGATCGTCTCGAGCCGCATCCGCGAGCTCCGCCGGCAGGTCGCCGACCTGCACGCCGAGCTGCCGCGCAACGAGCTTGTGGTGTGGACGGCCGGCAACGTGTCGGCCCGGGTGCCCGGCGAGGACCTGCTGGTCATCAAGCCGTCCGGGGTGCGCTACGACGAGATCACCCCGGAGAACATGGTGGTCACCGACCTCGACGGCAACCTCGTCGAGGGCGAGCTCAGCCCGTCCAGCGACACCGCGGCCCACGCGTACGTCTACAAGCACATGCCCGAGGTCGGTGGCGTGGTGCACACCCACTCGACGTACGCGACTGCGTGGTCCGCGCGCGGCGAGGCCATTCCCTGCGTGCTCACGATGATCGCCGACGAGTTCGGCGGGGAGATCCCGGTGGGGCCGTTCGCGCTGATCGGCGACGACTCGATCGGCCGCGGCATCGTCGAGACGCTGCGCGGGCACCGGTCGCCGGCCGTGCTCATGCGCAACCACGGCGTCTTCACCATCGGCCGGGACGCCCGCGCCGCGGTCAAGGCGGCGGTCATGTGCGAGGACGTGGCCCGCACGGTGCACATCTCCCGGCAGCTCGGCGAACCCCTGCCGATCGGTCAGGCCGACGTCGACTCGCTCTACGCCCGCTACCAGCACGCCTACGGACAGGAGCCCGCCAAGTGAAGCCCCAGATCTGGTTCCTGACCGGAAGCCAGCACCTGTACGGGCCGGAGACCCTCGAGCAGGTCGCCGCCCAGTCGCAGGAGATCCAGCAGCTGCTCGTCGCGGGCGGGCTGAGCGCGCAGGTCGTCGGCAAGCCGGTGCTCACCGACAGTGCGGCCATCCGTACGGTCATGCTCGAGGCCAACGCCGACCCGGCCTGCCTCGGCGTGATCGCGTGGATGCACACGTTCTCGCCGGCCAAGATGTGGATCACCGGCCTGGACGCGCTGCGCAAGCCGCTGCTGCATCTGCACACCCAGCTCAACCGGGCGTTGCCGTGGGAGTCCATCGACATGGACTTCATGAACCTCAACCAGGCCGCGCACGGCGACCGGGAGTTCGGCTACATCCAGACCCGGCTCGGGGTGGCGCGCAAGACCATCGCCGGGCACGCCGCCGACCCGTCGGTCGTCGCCCGCATCGACGGCTGGGTCCGGGCCGCCGCCGGGGTCACCCACCTGCGCAGCCTGCGGCTGGCGCGCTTCGGCGACAACATGCGCGGCGTCGCGGTCACCGAGGGCGACAAGGTCGAGGCCGAGCTGCGGTTCGGCGTCTCGGTCAACACGTACGGCGTGAACGACCTGGTGGCGGTGGTCGACGCGGTCGAGGACAAGGCCGTGGACGAGCTCGTCGCCGAGTACGCGGACGCGTACCGGATCGCGCCGGAGCTGGCCCGCGGCGGTGACCGGCACGAGTCGCTGCGCTACGCCGCGCGGATCGAGGCCGGTCTGCGGCAGTTCCTCGGCGACGGCGGCTTCGGGGCCTTCACCACGAACTTCGAGGACCTGGGCGGGCTGCGGCAGCTTCCCGGCCTGGCCGTGCAGCGGCTGATGGCCGACGGCTACGGCTTCGGCGGCGAGGGCGACTGGAAGACCTCCGCGTTGCTCGCGGCCGTCAAGGCCATGGGTACGGACACCGGCCGCGGCACATCGTTCATGGAGGACTACACGTACCACTTCGGGCCCGGCGAGCCGAAGATCCTCGGCGCGCACATGCTCGAGGTCTGCCCCTCGATCGCGGCGGACCGCCCCTCGTGCGAGATCCACCCCCTGGGCATCGGCAACCGTGAGGACCCCGTACGCCTGGTGTTCGACGCCGCTCCCGGCGCGGGCGTGGTGATCGGCATGGCGGACCTCGGCGACCGTTTCCGGCTGGTGGCGAACACCATCGAGGTGACGCCGCCGGACGAGCCGCTGCCGAGGCTGCCGGTCGCCCGGGCGGTGTGGAAGCCGGCGCCGTCGCTGTCGACGTCGGCCGAGTCCTGGCTGACCGCGGGCGGCCCGCACCACACCGTGCTGACCCAGGCCGTCGGGGTCGAGCCGCTGCGGGACTTCGCGCACATGCTGCACACCGAGCTGCTCGTGATCGACCAGCACACGACCGCGCACGACTTCACCGACCGCGTGCGCTGGAAC
Organism: Actinoplanes sp. NPDC049548; assembly: GCF_040676695.1. Taxonomy (NCBI): domain Bacteria; kingdom Bacillati; phylum Actinomycetota; class Actinomycetes; order Micromonosporales; family Micromonosporaceae; genus Actinoplanes; species Actinoplanes sp. NPDC049548. The sequence continues at coordinate 108,809 of NZ_JBFAPM010000015.1, read as the reverse complement.
CAAGCCTATTACCGCCAGTTCCCCAGTTAATGGCCAAGGTAACGCCCCGGTAACGAACATGTCCGGACCTGTTCACTTCTGATCGTACGTGCGAGAAAGTCGTCCCACTCGTTCGACCATCGCCGCCACCCCCCAAGGAGCAAAGATGAAGTTCACCCGGCTTGCGTCCGTGGCCACGGCCATGACGCTCGCGGCGGCGATGGCCGCCTGCGGTTCCAGCGAGAAGAAGATCGACCAGCAGGGCGCCGGCGCCGACAACAAGGGCGCGCTGGTCGGCGTGACCATGCCGACCCGGTCCTCCGAGCGGTGGATCAGCGACGGCGACAACGTCAAGAAGCAGCTCGAGGCGCTCGGCTACAAGGTCGACCTGCAGTACGCCGAGGACAACATCCCGACGCAGACCCAGCAGCTCGACAACCAGATCACCAAGGGCGCCAAGCTGCTGATCATCGCGTCGATCGACGGCACCGCGATCACCACCCAGCTGGAGAACGCGAAGGCCGCCAACATCCCGGTCATCGCGTACGACCGGCTCATCCGCAACAGCCCCAACGTCGACTACTACGCCACCTTCGACAACTTCAAGGTCGGCGTGCAGCAGGCGACGTCCCTGCTGACCGGCCTCAAGGTGCTCAACGCCGACGGCTCGAAGGGCTCGGCGAAGGGCCCGCTGAACATCGAACTGTTCGCCGGCTCGCCGGACGACAACAACGCCACGTTCTTCTTCAACGGTGCGATGAGCGTGCTCAAGCCGTACCTCGACAACAAGACCCTGGTGGTCAAGAGCAACCAGACCGACTTCAAGCAGGTCGCCACGCTGCGCTGGCAGCCGGCCGTCGCCCAGGACCGGATGGAGAACCTGCTGACCTCCACCTACCGTGGCGGCGCCAAGGTGGACGGCGTGCTCTCGCCGTACGACGGCCTCTCGATCGGCATCCTGTCGGCGCTCAAGAGCAACGGCTACGGGACCGCGGGCCAGCCTTACCCGATCGTCACCGGCCAGGACGCCGAGCAGGCGTCGGTGAAGTCGATCATCAAGGGCGAGCAGTACAGCACCATCTACAAGGACACCCGGGCGCTGGCCAAGACCACCGTCGAGATGGCCGACGCGGTGCTCAAGGGCCAGACCCCGAAGACGAACAACACCAAGGACTACGACAACGGCAACAAGGTCGTCCCGTCGATGCTGCTCGACTCGGTCATCGTCGACAAGAGCAACTACAAGAAGGAGCTCGTCGACTCGGGCTACTACACCGAGGCCGACCTGAAGTGACCAGCCCCGACACCATCCTTCACATGCAGGGCATCACCAAGACGTTCCCCGGCGTCAAGGCCCTGCAGGACGTCACGCTGGACGTGCGCCAGGGAGAGATCCACGCGATCTGCGGGGAGAACGGCGCCGGCAAGTCCACGCTGATGAAGGTGCTGTCGGGCGTGTACCCGCACGGCTCGTACGACGGAGAGATCATCTTCGCCGGCGAGCCGTGCCGGTTCTCCGGCATCCGCGACAGTGAGAGCCGCGGCATCGTCATCATCCACCAGGAGCTGGCGCTCGCCCCGAACCTGTCGATCGCCGAGAACATCTTCCTCGGCAACGAGCAGGCCAGCCGGGGGTTCATCGACTGGAACAAGACCAACGCCGCCGCCGCGGAGCTGCTGCGCCGCGTGGGGCTGCGGGAGAACCCGACCACCCAGGTGCTCGACCTCGGCGTCGGGAAGCAGCAGCTCGTCGAGATCGCCAAGGCGGTGTCCAAGCGGGTGCGGCTGCTCATCCTCGACGAGCCCACCGCGGCGCTCAACGACGAGGACTCCGAGCACCTGCTCGACCTGCTGCGCGGGCTGCGGGACGAGGGCATCACCTGCGTGATCATCTCGCACAAGCTCAACGAGGTGATGGCCATCGCGGACCGGATCACGATCCTGCGCGACGGCCGCACCATCAAGACGATGAGCGTCGTCGAGGACGAGGTCACCGAGGACAAGATCATCTCTGGCATGGTGGGGCGCGACCTCGACCACCGATTTCCGCCGCACGAGCCGCACGTCGGCGAGGAGGTGCTGCGCATCGAGGACTGGACGGTGCACAGCCCCACCCAGCACGGCCGGGTGATCGTCCAGGACGCGAACCTGTCGGTACGCCGGGGCGAGATCGTCGGCCTGGCCGGGCTGATGGGCGCCGGCCGCACCGAGCTGGCGATGAGCGTCTTCGGGCGCTCCTACGGCACGAACATCTCCGGCCGGCTGTACAAGGACGGCAAGGAGATCCACCTGCGCTCGGTGCGGGACGCCATCGACCACGGCATCGCGTACGCGACCGAGGACCGCAAGCGCTACGGCCTCAACCTGATCGAGGACATCAAGCGCAACGTCTCCGCGGCGGCCCTGCGCAAGCTGGCCAGGAGCGGCTGGGTCGACGACAACGAGGAGTTCAAGGTCGCCGACGAGTACCGGCAGTCGCTGAACATCAAGGCGCCCAGCGTCTCCAGCATCACCGGCAAGCTCTCCGGCGGTAACCAGCAGAAGGTCGTGCTCTCGAAGTGGATCTTCACCGATCCGGACGTGCTCATCCTCGACGAGCCCACCCGCGGCATCGACGTGGGCGCCAAGTACGAGATCTACACGATCATCAACCGCCTCGCGGACGCCGGTAAGGGCGTCCTCGTGATCTCGAGCGAGCTGCCCGAGCTGCTCGGGCTCTGCGACCGTATCTACACCCTCGCCGAGGGGCGGATCACCGGTGAGGTGCCCCGCGCCGAAGCCACCCAGGAGGGTCTGATGACCCTGATGACCCACGGACAGGAGGTCGCGCGGTGACCAGCGTGGCACCCACCAACGCCGACCTCGCGCTCGGCACGCCCTCGGCCTCCGAGCCGGGCAACGCGCCGCGGAGGTTCAACTTCAACCTGCGGCAGAGCGGCATCTACATCGCGTTCGCGCTGATCGTGCTCCTGTTCACGGTGCTGACCGGCGGTGACATGCTGGCGCCGCAGAACATCAGCAACATCGTGGTGCAGAACTCCTACATCCTGATCCTGGCCATCGGCATGATCATGGTGATCATCGCCGGGCACATCGACCTCTCGGTCGGCTCGGTGGTGGCCGCCAGCGGCGCCTTCGCCGCCGTCATGATGGTCAACTGGGACGTGCCCTGGCCGCTGGCGCTGCTGATCACGCTGGTCTTCGGCGGGCTCATCGGCGCCTGGCAGGGCTACTGGATCGCGTACTTCGGCATCCCGGCGTTCATCGTCACGCTGGCGGGCATGCTGCTGTTCCGTGCCGTGACGCTGCTGATCCTCGGCAACCGCGGCATCGGCCCGTTCCCGGACGAGGTCCGTACGCTGGCCAACGGCTTCACCGACGGTTACCTGGGCAACATCGGCCTGGGTGCGCTCGGCGGCGCCGACCTGTTCAGCCTCCTGATCGGCCTGGTCGCTGTCGGCGCGATCGTCTACACCCAGTGGCGTACCCGCGCCGCACGCCAGCACTACCTGCAGGCGGTCGAGCCCCTGCCGATGTTCATCACGAAGATCGTGATCGCCGCGGTGATCCTGATGTTCGTGATCGTGCAGCTGGCCCGGTTCCGCAACCTGCCGTGGGTGCTCGTGCTGCTGGCGGCGCTGGTCATCGGCTACTCCGTGCTGACCAACCGGGCGGTCTTCGGCCGGCAGATCTACGCCGTCGGCGGCAACCTGCAGGCCGCCACGCTCTCCGGCGTCAAGGTCAAGAGCGTCGTCTTCTGGCTCTTCGTCAACATGGGCGTGCTCGCGGCCGTCGCCGGCATCATCTTCGCCGGCCGGCTCAACCAGGCGAACCCGACCGCGGGCAACGCGTTCGAGCTGGACGCGATCGCGGCGGCCTTCATCGGCGGCGCGGCGGTCCAGGGCGGCGTCGGCAAGGTGGTCGGCGCGATCACCGGCGGCCTGATCATGGGTGTGATCAACAACGGCATGAGCCTGATCGGCGCCCCGAGCGAGCAGGTCATGCTGGTCAAGGGCGCGGTGCTGCTGGCCGCGGTGGCCTTCGACGTGTGGACCAAGCGGCGTTCCGGCGCGAGCCGGTGAGAGACGCCCGTCACGGGTGAGAGGGGTCGAAGGGGGTGGCGTCCTGCCACCCCCTTCGCTTGTCCCATGACGATCGGACAGCGGTACCTCGACTTCGCCGCCCGGGAAGCGCGCGGCGTCTCGCCCGTGTACGAGAGGCTCGCCTCGGCGGTGGCCCACGACGACGAGCTGCTGGCGCGGCTCGGCGACCTGCCCGAGGCCAAGCGGCAGCCCAACCTGTTGTTCGGCGTGGTCCGGCTGCTCGGCGGCCCGGTGGACGACCCGGCCGCGTTCCACGACTACGTCCTGGCGCACTGGCCCGCGATCGCCGCCGAGATGAGCTCCCGGATCACGCAGACGAACGAGCCCGGCCGCTGTGCGGTGCTGCTACCCGTCCTCGCGTCGCTGCCCCAGCCCCTCGCCTTGCTCGAAGTCGGTGCCTCGGCGGGCCTGTGCCTCTACCCCGACCGCTACGCGTACCGGTACGGCGACCACGTCATCGGCGCCGGCGAGCCCGTCCTCGACTGCGCCGCGCAGGGTGCGCCGCTGCCGGACCGCCGGCCCGAGGTCGTGTGGCGGGCCGGTCTGGACATCAACCCGCTCGACGTCACCGACCCGGCGGACGTGGCGTGGCTCGATGCGCTGATCTGGCCGGAGCACACCCACCGCCGCGCGCGGTTGCGAGCCGCGGCCGCCGTCGCCGTCGCCGACCCGCCGGTGCTGGTGCGCGGCGACGTGCTGGACGACCTGCCGGCCCTCGCCGCGCAGGCGCCGCCGGGCGCCACCCTCGTCGTCTTCCACTCGTCGGTGATGTACCACGTGCCCGAGCCCCGCCGGAAGGCGTTCGCCGAGGCCGTGGCCGCCCTGCCGGGCCACTGGATCTCGAACGAGGCGCCGGACGTCATCGGCTTCGACGGGCTTCCCGAGCCGCCGGACGACGCCCACCACAACGTCCTCGCCCTCGACGGACGGCCGCTCGCCTGGACCCGCGGCCACGGGCAGGCGATCACCTGGTTCGGCTGATGCATCATCCGGCGGGGTCACTCCGCGAATGCAACGTGCCAGACTGCTCACCTCCCGGGATGCCCGCCGATAGAGCAGGCACAGCGGCGCGTAGTGCCGCCGGTCACACGAGGGAGACTGGAATGCTGGTGATGGTGGTCGACGATTCCCGCGCCATGCGCGCCATCCTGCGCCGCATCGTCGAGGCGGTGGGCTGCGAGACCATGGAGGCCGACAACGGCCGCACCGCCCTGCAGGCCCTCGACACCGCCGACCGCATGCCGGACCTGGTCATGGTCGACTGGAACATGCCCGAGCTCAACGGCCTCGAGTTCATCGGCGCCGTCCGGGCCCGCCAGGAATGGCGCGACATCACGCTCATGATGGTCACCACCGAGAGCGAGCAGAGCCAGATCGTGCGCGCCCTCGCCGCCGGAGCCCACGAGTACGTCATCAAGCCGTTCACGTCCGAGGTGATCGCCGAGAAGCTCTCGATGCTGGGTCTGCTGTCGGCCGCCTAAGGTCGCAGGATGACGGAACGGAAGGTGCGGCAGCTGCGGCTGGTCGTGGAGGCCGAGAACTTCGCCGAAGCGGTGGCGTTCTACCGGGACGTGCTCGGCCTGCCGGAGGAGGCGGCGTTCGAGGGTGAGGGCGATGCCCGCGTGGTGATCCTCGACGCCGGGCGGGCCACGCTGGAGATCGCCAACCCGGCCCAGAAACGCATGATCGACGACGTCGAGGTCGGGCGGCAGGTCGCGCCGCGCCTCCGGGTCGCCTTCGAGATCGACGACACCGCCGCCCGGGCCCGGGAGGCGACCGCGGCCGGTGCCACGGAACTGGCCCCGCCGACGGTCACGCCGTGGCGCTCCCTCAACGCCCGCCTGGAAGCACCGGCCGGCCTCCAGGTCACCCTGTTCCAGGAACTGGACTCCTAACGCGCGGTGGCCAGCCCGAACGACGCCGGCGTCACGCCCGGGAAGACGTCCGCCAGCGAGCCGAGGCCGCAGCGCTTCTGCAGGATCTCGCCGATCACGGCGCGGTAGTCGGTCGTCGCCGCCAGGTCGCCGTCGACCAGCGCACCCGGCGCCAGGCCCGGCCAGTTCGCGTACACGGTGCCGCCGCGCACGCCGCCGCCCATGAGCAGCATGGCGTTGCCGTGGCCGTGGTCCACGCCCTTGGAGGCGTTCTCGGCCACGCGTCGGCCGAACTCGCTGACCGTCACCAGGGTCACGTTCGCCATGCCGTCCGGACCGAGGTCCGCCGCGAACGCCGCCAGCGCCGTCGCCGTCTCCGCCAGGTTGTCGTACATCCGCTGGCCTTTGACCGCGGTACCGAGGCCCTCGTGCATGTCCCAGTCGCCCGAGTCGACGGCCGCCGCGACCAGGCCGGCCTTCGCCTTGATCAGCCGGGCGACGTCACGCAACGCGGTGCCCAGCGGGGTCTTCGGATACACCGCCCCGTTCGCCGGGGTGTACGCGGTCGCCCGCACCGAGGCCGTCGCCGTCAGCGCCGAGTCGGCGGCCAGCGCCGGCGCCGCGAGCAGCTCGGGAGCCGACTGGTACATCCGGCGCAGCGCCGCCGTCATCGGGCGCTTGGCGCTCTCGCCGGCGACGGTGAAGCTGTCGACCGTCGCCATGGAGACGTCGGTGGTGGGACCGGCGAGCAGCCGGGCCGGCATCGCGCTGCCCAGCGACACCCCGGCCAGCGGCCCGGTCGCGCCGGTGAGGCCCAGCATCCGGTCCAGCCAGCCGCTGCGCACCGAGGTGCCCGCCGCCGCGCGTTCCATCTCCTCCATGGCGGCGAAGTGGGAGCGGGTCGGGTTCGGCTGGCCGACCGCGTGCACCGCCGCCAGGCTGCCGTTGTTCCACAGGGGCAGCAGCGGGGCCAGCGCCGGGTGCAGGCCGAACATGGCGTTGCCGCCGATGACCTGGCTCTTCGGCAGGGCGATCGAGGGCCGCGCCCGGTAGTAGTCGGCGTCGCCGATCGGGGCGATCGCGGAGAGCCCGTCGAAGCCGCCGCGCAGCGAGAGCACGACGAGGGTGTCCCCGGTGTAGGCGCCCGCCGCGAAGGCCAGCTGCGTGGAGAGGCCCTCGCCGACCAGGCCGGCCAGCGCACCCGCCGCACCGGCCGCGAGGCCGCGGCCGAGCACCCCCCGGCGGGTCAGGGTCTTGATCTCGTCGCAGCCACACGTCGTTGCGGTCATCGGGTCACCTCAGCTGGAAGGTCGGCGAGTCCAGGACGAGAGCGACCAGGTACGGCAGGCTGCCGGTCACCGACGTGTCCTTGGCGGTCAGAGAACTCGTCGGCAGCTTGCCCGCGACGCTGAGCACGGCCGCGACATGGTCGGCGGGAAGCCTGGTGCCGGTCAGCCGGACCGCCAGCGCGTCGACGAGCCCGCCGTACGTGGGAGGCAGGACGGGCACGAGGGCCTTGAGCATGTCCGCGGGGCGGGTGAGCTGCTTGGGGTACCAGCCGGTGGCCAGGTTGAGGTGGGTGTTGCAGCGCAGCAGGAACGCCGACGGGGACGACCAGGCGGCGGCGATGTCCGGGAAGCCGTTCGGCGGGGCCCAGCGGAACGGGGCGTTGCCGGCGTTGACCAGCGCGTTGTAGAGCGCGTCGAGGCCGGCGGTGCCGGAGGTCTCGGGGCCCAGACCGAGCGCGCGGACCGTGGCGGCGAGGTCCTCGAACGGCGTGCGGACCTTGCGGCCCACCGACGCGGCGAACTCGGGGGAGGTGAAGAGCGCCCTGAGGACCGGGGCGACGGCCGTACCGTTGTCGAGATACACCTTGGCGAGCCGGGTGACCAGCGACGCCGGGGCCTCGTCGGCCACGAAGCGCACGCACAGTTTGGTCGCGATGCGCTCGGCGGTCGCCGGGTGGGTCGCGAGGTGGTCGAGGAACGCCAGCGCGGCCGCCTCGCCGCCCTCCGCCGTGGCGTTCGGGTGGCTGAAGCCCAGGATGGAGACGGTGCCCGTGGCGTGCTTCGCGGCGCTGTAGGTGTAGAGCCCGGTCGAGCCGACCGTCAGCCCGGTCAGCAGCCGCGCCGCCGCCTTCACGTCGGCCTCGCTGTAGATCATGCCGACGGTGTGCAGCTCCATGAGCTCGCGCGCGTAGTTCTCGTTCGGCTGCTTCTTCGTCGACGTGCGGTTGTCCAGGTACGTGAGCATCGCCGGGTGGCGGGCGGACGCCTTCAGCATGTCGGCGAACCGCCCGAACGTGAAGGCCCGGATGACCGACGTGTCGTAGTCGCTGCGGCTGTCCCAGACGCCGCTGGACGGGGCGGTGACGTGCAGGTGGTTGCTCCAGAACGCCGCCACCGTCTCGAACAGCTGCCGGTTGCTCCAGATGGCGCGGGCGACCGTGGCGCGGCCCAGCTGGCCGAACGCTTCGTAGGAGTGCACGGGCAGCTTCGCCCGTACGGTCGTGATGCCGGCGCCGGCCAGCGGCAGTCGGGTCAGCAGCGCGTCCAGCTCGCCGTCCGGGATGGCGGCGGGGTCGAGCTGGCGGTCGAGCCAGCCGGCGACGCCGAGCCTGGCCGCCTCGGCCAGCGCGGCCGGGGTCGGGCCGTACGTGGCGCGGCGCAGCAGGTGGGCGATCGGGTCGGCGCAGACGAGGTCGGTCACGGCCGCGGGCGCGGCGGCGGCGGGCGCGGCCAGGACCGTGTCGACGGCCAGGGCCCCCACGGCGGTGGCGGCCACGGCGGCGGCGCCACCGAGCACGGCGCGGCGGGTCGGCTGAGGCATCGTCTGCATGCCCGGCTGTTCGGCCCGTGCGGCCGGGCCCGTCGCTCCCGCAACCGCCGGCTCCCGAGCCGCAATCCGCGCGCACCCGTCGCTTCGGCGCCCGGGAAAACGTACGCTCGCAGGTGTGGATCAGATCGATGTGGTGAGGACCCCCGCCTCGTGGGTCGTGGTGGGTCTGGACAACGGCGGCACCTGCAACAACGCGACCGTCCTGGACGCGACGGGACAGTTTCTCGTCGATCGGCTCGTGGAGAACCCGAGCCGGGTCCAGGAAGGGCCGGAGTCGGCCGTCGAGTCGCTCGCCGAGGCCTTCACCGGCATCCTGACCATGACCAGCACGCCCGTGAGCCTGGTGCGCGCGGTCGGCCTCGACACCCCCGGCCCGGCCAGCGCCGACGGCGTCATCTCCTCCAAGGGGTCGACGAACTTCTCCCAGGTCTCCTGGCACGGCTTCGACATCCGCGGCGCCCTGGAGGCGCGCATCGGCCTGCCGGTGATCTACAACAACGACGCCAACGCCGCGGCCCTGTACGCCCACCACCGGCACTTCGGCCCGGACGCGGCGAACCGGTCCTCGGTCGCCGCGATCGTCGGCACCGGCCTGGGCGGCGGCGTGGTCGAGGCGGGCAAGGTCATCGGCGGTGCCGCGGGCATGGCCGGCGAGCTGGGCCACGTCCAGATCCCGCTGCAGGGCGTCCTCGAGCAGGACCAGCCGATGCCGGTCTGCAACTGCGGCTTCGAGGGCGACGTGGAGAGCATCGCCTCGCTGACCGGCATCACCAAGAACCTGCTGCCGTACTGGCTCGCCAAGTTCCCGGACCACCCGCTCGCGGGGGAGGAGATCGGCAAGGCGGCCAAGCTGCTCCGCGGGTACGGGGAGAAGGACGACCCGCTGGCCCTCGCCGTGTTCGGGCAGCAGGCCCGGGCCATCGGCAAGCTCTTCACCATCGCGGCGAACTTCACCGACCCGGCCGCCTACTTCCTTGGCGGGGGAGTGGTGGAGGCCGCGCCGCACTTCCGCCAGTGGTTCCTCAACACCGTGCGCGAGCACACCCAGCTGCGCCGCGAACAGCAGGCGGCGTCCACGTTCGCGCTGGTGCCCGACCTGGACATGGCCGGCGCGCGCGGCGCGGCCGTCGCCGCCCTGGAGGCCGTCTCGGCCTGAAAGTCCGGTGTGGACGGCCGGAAGGGCATCCTGACCGCCACAGGTGTTACCGATCATTGACAACGCTAGATATTGATCAGCCTCTTCAGTAGCGTCGCTGTTGCCGTCCGTGGCGGGGGCCCGGACGCGCTGAAGGGGGATAACCTGATGCGACGTAGCATCGCGACCGTCGGAGCGGTCGCGCTCGGGCTCGCCACGCTCCTTCCGGGTGTCGCGCAAGCCGCTCCGAAACCGTCCGACCCGGGGCTCAGCCCCGCCGACAAGGTCTCGCTGGCCGCCGGGATCCCGGTCGCGCCCAAGGCCGCCCCGGGCGCCAAGCCGGCCGGGCCCAACCCGTTCCTCGCCCTGCTGCCGGACGCCGCCAAGGCCGACTACAGCGGCTGGGCGAACTACCTGAAGAAGCAGGCCACCAGCAAGGCCGCCGCCCGGCTCAAGGCGCAGGGCGCGTCCTCGGCCGCGGCGAAGGCCGCCGCCGCGATCGCCGTCGACGAGGACGAACCCGACGGTACGTTCGGCGCCAACGACAACCCGGCCTCCGCCCAGCTGATCCAGAACTTCGGCACCGGCGCCAAGCAGAACCCGGCGATCCGCATCCTCGGCTCGCTCGACCCCGAGTCGGTCACCGCGGAGAACCGCGCCGCCACCCCCGAGGACGACGGTTCCATCCCGCTCGCCGGCGAGACCGGCATCGGCGAGGGCCGCGCGGCGATCGTCACCTCGGCCGAGATCGGCGACGGCCCGCACGGCTCCGCCGGCACCGGCACCAACGACTTCGACTTCTACAAGCTGACGGCGACCGCCGGGCAGACCGTCACGGTCGACACCGACACCCCCACGGGCGCGCTCGACACCCTGGTCGCGCTGTACACGCCGGACGGCACCATCGTCGCGTCCAACGACGACGCCGACGGCTTCGACAGCCTGCTCACCTACAACGTGCCGGCCTCCGGGACGTACTACGTGGTCGTCGCGGCGTACAGCGGCCTGCCCGCCGACCCGTTCGACCCGGCCAGCGGCGACGGCGGGGCCAGCGAGGGCCCGTACACGGTCACCATCTCCGCGGCCTCGGCCGACAAGGACTTCTTCGCCGTCAAGCTCAAGCCCGGCGACGTCCTCGGCGCCTCGGTGAAGGGCGCGCCGTCGTACCTCACGGTCTACGACACCGACCCGCGCGAGGTGCACGGCTCCAACCAGGACGCGTCGTTCATCTACCCGATGGACAGCAAGCTGCCGGGCGGCGGCAAGGCGGTCACCGACTACGTGGCCACCAAGGCCGGCTGGCACTACATCGGCGTGTCCGACGGCAAGGGTAGCTACGACATCACGGTCGAGGCCTACCGCCCGCCGCTGCAGGGCGACAAGCCCACCCAGACGCTGTACCTGGACTTCGACGGCGCCCGAGTCAACACCGGCGTCTTCGGCGGCACGGGCAACGTCACGCTGAGCCCGTTCTCGGCCTTCCTCGCCAAGTGGGGCATCCCCCGCGCCCAGGAGGACGCCGTCATCGACGCCGTCGTGGCGACCGTCACCGAGAACATCAAGCAGGACCTCATCGACAGCGGCCTCAACAGCCGGTTCAAGCTGAAGATCCTCAACAGCAAGGACGACCCGGACCCGTGGGGCCAGAAGAACGTCAGCCGGATCATCATCGGCGGCACCATCGCCGAGTCCGGCGTCAGCACCATCGGCATCGCCCAGAGCATCGACCCGGGCAACTTCGAGACCGAGGAGACCGCCCTGGTGCTGCAGGACGTGCTCAGTGACACGGCCGGCGGCCCGGCCTCGCTGAACACGTACCTGACCGACGCGAGCGACCGGGTCGCCTTCGTCGGCCAGGCGGTCGGCAACGTGACCGCCCACGAGGCGGGCCACTTCTTCGGCGACTGGCACACCGACAACGCCGACGAGACCCCCAACCTCATGGACGCAGGCGGCGCCAACTTCGACGTGCTCTTCGGCGTCGGCCCGGACGGCATCGGCGGCACGGCGGACGACACGGACGTCGACTTCGGCGACAGCCGCTTCAGCCCGGCCGAGGGCTTCGTCGGCACGGAGGACACCCTGGGCCGGATCGTCTTCGGCCTCACCAGCTGAGGCGAACCTCACTCAGCGAGTCGCGGGCCCGTCCGGAGCGATCCGGGCGGGCCTTCGCCTCGCCACCAGAACCAGCGCCAGGACACCTCCGGCGACCAGCGCCAGGATCGCCGCGTCCTGGAGGCGGCGCCACATCAGGTACGCGTACAGCCGCCCCTCGGGCACCGGCGTCACCGTGTACCTCTGACCGGGGGAGCCGGGATCGAGAGCGCACTCGAGCCGGTGTGGTCCCGGAGCGGTGGCGGTGAATGTCGCCGTCCAGGTCCACAGCGTGTCGTCGGTGGCCGGTTCGACCCAGTGGATCACCGGGCGGGGTGCCGACATCGCGGAGGCGCCCGCCACGGTGCAGCGGCCGGCGTCCGGGGCGATGGTCGGCCGGGTCGCCCAGATCGCATAGCGGCCGGCCGCCCGACGGCACGTCCACGACCGAGTCGCCGCGGAAGGACAGTTGCGTCGGCTCCCGACGGTCCCAGATCCGGTCCCGGACGGCCGGTACGGCGGCCACCGGCCCGGTGAGGCCGGTCAGGAGAAGCGCGCCGCAGAGCGACCACAGCAGGACGCGAGCCTGTCGTCTCCTCATGCGGTCATCGTCGCGCGCGACCGGCCGCCACGCGCCGGGCGAGCGGCCGCTCTGCCCGTTGGTCTCAGTCTTTCAGCGCGGTCTCCACGTCGGTGTGCAAGGACAGGAAGTCCGTGAGGCCGAGGGTGTCGAGCAGCCGGCGGAGGAAGCCCGACGGCGCCGCCAGGCGCACCCAGCCGCCTCGTTCCATGGCCCGGCCGTGCGCGGTGACGAGCACGCCGACGCCCATCGAGTCGCAGAAGTCGAGGCCGGCCAGGTCGACCACGACGTGGGGGCTGGGCCGCTCCACGAGGCGGCTCAGGTTGGCCTTCAGGGAGGGCGCGGTGTCGATGTCGAGCGAGCCGCGCAGCGTCAGAACGGCCGTGTTGGGTGGGTGGTGCGCGACCGAGACCTGCATGGGGGTGTCGCTTTCGTCGGGGGCGGGCAGGGGTCAGCCGTGGGTCGTAGGGACGCGGAAGGTGGTGTCTCCACCCTAGGCGAGCGGTCCCGCATGGGCGAATTCAGTCGCGTACCGTTGACCGCGTGACGATCGACACTGGTGACTTTGCCCCCGACTTCACCCTGCCCGACCAGCACGGGGAGCCGCGCCGGCTCGGCGAGCTGCTCGCCGCCGGTCCGGTGGTGCTCTTCTTCTACCCGGCGGCGATGACCACCGGGTGCACCGCGGAGGCCTGCACCTTCCGGGACCTGGGTGCGGAGTTCCGTGAGGCGGGTGTGCAGCGGGTCGGGATCAGCCGGGACGCGGTCGACCGGCAGAAGGAGTTCGCCGACCTGCACGGGTTCGACTACCCGCTGCTCTCCGACGCCGACGGCGCGGTCGCGAAGGCCTACGGCGTCAAGCGCCGGGTGCCGCTCGGCCCGCTCAGCATGAAGCGCCTGACGTTCGTCATCGACACCGACCGGACGGTGCTCGAGGTCATCCACAGCGAGCTCAGCATGAGCGCGCACGCAGAACGGGCCCTGGCGACTGCCAGAGCCCGTGCGAAGCGGTGAGGCTTACAGCTCGTTGCGCCACTTGCGGCCGCTGCGGCCGATGAGGCGGTCGGCGTCCGTGGGGCCCCAGGAGGCCGCCTCGTATGTCGGGATGGGCGACGGGTCGTTGGCCCAGTGCTCGATGATCGGGTCGACGATGCGCCAGCACTGCTCGACCTCGTCGGTGCGGATGAACAGGGTGGGGTCGCCGAGCAGGGCGTCGAGCAGCAGCCGCTCGTAGGCCTCCGGGGACTCCTCGCGGAACGTCTGCTCGTACGAGAAGTCCATGCTGGCCGTGCGCACCCGGAACGAGTGGCCCGGGACCTTGGCGCCGAAGCGCAGCGAGATGCCCTCGTTGGGCTGGATCCGCAGGATCAGCGCGTCCGCCTCCAGCTCGGTGAGCTGGTTGGTCGGGATCGGCAGGTGCGGCGGCCGCTGGAACTGCAGGGCGACCTCGGTGACCCGGGCCGGCAACCGCTTTCCGGTACGCACATAGAACGGCACCCCGGCCCACCGCCAGTTGTCGACGTTGAGCCGCATGGCGGCATACGTCTCCGTGCGCGACAGCGGGTCGACGCCGGTCTCCTCGCGGTAGCCGGCCATCAGGTCGTCGCGGGTGCCGCCGCGGGTGTACTGGCCGCGCACCGCCAGGTCGGCGATGTCGCGGTCGGTGGGCAGCCGGATCGCCTGCAGCAGCTTGACCTTCTCGTTGCGCAGTCCCTCGGCGTCGAACGAGGCGGGCGGCTCCATGAGCGCGAGCGCGAGGACCTGCAGCACGTGGTTCTGCACGATGTCGCGCATGGCGCCGGCGTGCTCGTAGAAGCCCCCGCGGGTGCCGACGCCCAGCGTCTCGGCGACCGTGATCTGCACGTGGTCGACCCAGGAGCGGTTCCAGATGGGCTGGAAGATGGCGTTGGCGAAGCGCAGCGCCAGCACGTTCTGGACGGTGTCCTTGCCCAGGTAGTGGTCGATGCGGAAGACCTGCGGCTCGTCGAAGGCGGCGTGCACGATGCCGTCCAGCTTGCGGGCGGTCTCCAGGTTCTTCCCGTACGGCTTCTCGATGACGAGCCGGGAGAAGGAGTCCTCGTGCGCGTGGTTGAGCCCGGCACCGGCGAGGCCGTTGATGACCGGCTCGAACGCCTCCGCGGGGGTCGAGAGGTAGAAGATGCGGTTGCCCGACGTGCCGCGGGTGGCGTCCAGCTCGTCGAGGACCTCGGCGAGCCGCTTGTACGTCTCGGGGTCGTCGTAGCCGCCCGATACGTACCTGATTCCGCCCTGAAGCTGCGGCTTGTCCGCCAGGCTGCGGCCGCCGAGGGCGCTCTCGGCGAACTGGTGGTCCTCCATCGGGGTGCGAGCCACGCCCACGAGCGCGAACTCGGCCGGCAGCCGGTTGTGCCGGGCCAGGCTCTCCACCGCCGGCAGCAGCTTGCGGCGGGTCAGGTCGCCGGACGCGCCGAAGATCACCAGCGTGGCGGGCGGCGCGTTGCGGTCCTGTACGAGCTGGGGAACGTTGTCCATCGTCTGGTCTTCCTCCGACCGCGTTCGTGAGCTTCCACCGGAACTTTACGCAGCGCGACCACCCTTCGGATCAAACCGGTACGCGGATGCGACCAGGGCCATAGCCTCAAAAGTGGCAAAATGGGAAGTAAGCCGCCGCCCGGCAGAGGGAGAAGCTCGTGAAGTACCGTCTCGTGACGCGCAGTGACATGGACGGCCTGGTGTGCGCCGTGCTGCTGAAGTTCATGAACGTCATCGACATCGACGACATCAAGTTCGTGCACCCGAAGGATGTCCAGGACGGCACGGCAGACATCACGGAACGTGACATTCTTACCAATCTGCCGTACCACCCCAAGGCTCACCTGGTCTTCGATCACCACTTCTCCGAGACGCTGCGTAACGAAGGTGACCGGCCGAACCACATCATCAACGCCAGCGCCCCGTCGGCCGCGCGGGTCGTCTTCGAGTACTACGGGGGTGCCGACCGCTTCCCCGAGGTGCCGGACGACCTCATGCGCGCCGTCGACCAGGCCGACTCGGCCGACTACACGATCGACGACATCCTCAACCCGACCGGCTGGACCCTGCTGAACTTCATCATGGACAGCCGCACCGGCCTGGGCCGCTTCCGCGAGTTCCGGGTGGCGAACTTCGACCTCATGCGCACGCTCATCGACGCGTGCATCCAGATGGGCATCGAGGAGATCCTCAAGATGCCCGACGTGGCCGAGCGCGTGGACATGTACCGCGACTCGTCCGCCATGTTCGTCGAGCAGCTGCAGCGGGTCTGCCGCATGGACGGTGACGTCGTGATCGTGGACCTGCGCGACGAGGAGACCATCTTCGCCGGCAACCGCTTCATGGTCTACGCGCTCTTCCCCGAGGCGCGGGTGTCGGTGCACATCATCTGGGGTTTCAAGAAGCAGAACACCGTCTTCGCCTGCGGCAAGTCGATCCTCGACCGCACCTCGCCGGTCAACATCGGCGAGGTCATGCTCCGCTACGGCGGCGGCGGCCACCAGGCGGCCGGCACCTGCCAGGTCGCCCACGAGGATGCCGAGCGGGCCCAGCACGAGATCATCGAAGCCCTCAAGTCGCCCCGCACCGTCTCCGTCTGACCCCACGTTCCCCGCGCGTTCGCGCCGGCGTCACCGAGACGGCGGTACGAACGCTTGCCGGCGCTGCCGGCGCTCGGCGGCGGTCAACGACAGCCAGGCCAGCGGTCCGCCGATGACGGCGCCGATCGTGTTGTTGATCCAATCGCCGGAGTCACACGAGCGGCCGATCGCGGGCACCGCTGCCTGCACCGCCTCCACCACCACCGACAGCCCGGTCCCGGCGAGCACGGCCAGGACCGGGCGGCGGGTGGCCACGCCTGCCAGCAGCACCGGCGCGACGAAGAGCAGGATGTTCGCCAGCGACTCGGGGCCGGTCAGCGTGGGGAGCTCCCAGCGCACCTCGCAGCGGGCGAAGAGCTCGCGGTCCTGCGGCACCAGGGTGAGCAGTGCCAGCGGCAGCATCGAGGCCGCGGTCAGCACCCAGGCGATCCTCGGCCGGGTCACCAGCCAACTGCCTGCCAACGGCCCGGCGAGGATCAGCAGCACCAGGGCTGCTGGTGCGATCCACCGGTGTTCGACCAGGAACGTCGAGATCATCCGCAGCGGCCCGGCATCAGGTCGGGCTCGGTGCGGCGACCGGAGAGTTGATCGAACACGGGTTCACTCTAGAGGAGGCAGGCACCTGGCGGATCGTGCAAGCTGCGGTCCGCCAGGATCGCCAAGCGGCTCACCCGGCCGGATAACAGGGGGGCGGGAAGCCGAACCTTCCCGCCCCGCCGTACGCAGGTCGTGGGTCTTGCCCTTGACCCCACCCGCATGTCGTGGTCCGCGCCCCACGCGCTTCATCACGACAGGCCCGCGCCCACCTGCGCGGGACATCTCCCTCTACTCCTCCGGGCCGTCCTTGTAGCTCCACGCGGTCACCCGCGGTGCTCCCGCGCCGACCAGTTCCTTCTTCACCTCGGCGGGCGTGTCGCCCGAGTCGGGGCGCCGGCGCGAGCGCAGAACCGCGACCGCCGCGGCGGCCACCGCCAGGGCGGCGATCACCCAGCCGGCGATGGTCCAGAAGCCGGGTCCGTCGTCGGCGGCCTCGGCCAGGGCCGCGAAGGTGGCGGCGTCGGCGTCGGTGTCGCCGGCGGTCGTGCCGCCGTGCCCGGTGTGGCCCGCTGTTGCGTCGCCGGGGGTGAGGCCCAGCACGACCGGCGGCATCGGGGCGCCCTTGGCCGGGTCGGCGTACGTCGGCTGCAGGGTGAACGTCATCTGTGTGCCGGTGCTCGGCATGGGCCCGATCGAGACGGTCAGATCGGCGGACTTGCCCGGCGGCAGCGTCTTGCCGGGCATCGCGATCCAGGTGATCGACCCGGTCGTCTCCGTCACCATGGTGCCGTGGATGCTGGGCAGCGCCGTCGCCAGCTTCCGGCTCGCGATCTGCGGAGCCCAGTCGGGCTGCGACAGCGGGTACACCTCGGCGACCGGCAACTCGGCCGGGAGCACCAGCTTGACCCGGGTGATCGGGCTCTGCCCGGTGTTCGTCACCCGGAACGCGAGGTTCTGCCCCGTGCCCTGCGGCACGGCGGCCGGGCTCACCGTCGCGTCGGCCGCGGCCGGGGCGGCGAGGCCGAGCACGCCCGCGGCGACGGTGGCGGCGAGGACGCCCGCCCGGCGGTGCTTCTCGAGTCGAGTCACGCCCGGTAGTTCGGCTGCCGCGCGCGAATGGTTCAACGCCTCGCGGAAATTCTTCGGCGGCGATGGCGGATGATGGTCGCATGCGTGAGGTGGCGATCGGCGGAGACATGATCAGACTCGGACAGTTCCTCAAGCTCGCCGATCTCATCGACACCGGCGGGGAGGCGAAGGTGCTGATCGCTGTCGGCGACGTGACGGTCAACGGAGAGGTGGACACCCGGCGCGGACGGCAGCTGTTCCCGGGCGACGTGGTGGCCGTGCGCGGCCGGGAGGCGAGGGTGATCGCTTGAGGACGGTCGCGCACACTTAGACGCCCGTTTATGCAGCGGTGCGTGATGAGCTGTTGACATCGTGTCGATCACAGGCATCTACTGAGTCCGGAGTGTTACCCGCGTCACAGTTGTCGGATTCGATGTCCGCCTCGCCGGGGAGGCCTCATGGCTCGCGCGCACGTCCGCTCTGTCCTGTCCGGGACCGCCGCTGCTCTGCTTGCGGCAGCGCTGGCCGGTTGCGCGGGGTGGGGCGGCGGTGGCGGGGGATCCGGCGGCGCGAACAGCATCGACGTACTCATGGTCAACAACCCGCAGATGATCGACCTGCAGCGGCTGACCGAGGCGAACTTCACGAAGCAGACCGGGATCAGAGTCAACTTCACGGTGCTGCCGGAGAACGACGTCCGCGACAAGATCAGTCAGGAGTTCTCCAGCCAGGCCGGGCAGTACGACGTCGCCTCGCTGAGCAACTTCGAGATCCCGATCTACGCCAAGAGCAAGTGGATCGCCCCGCTCGACGACTATGCCAAGACGGACACGGCGTTCGACCAGGCGGACATCCTGCAGCCGATGACCGAGTCGCTCTCCGCCGAGGACGGCAGGCTCTACGGGGAGCCGTTCTACGGTGAGTCGTCGTTCCTGATGTACCGCAAGGACGTGCTCGACGCGCAGGGCATCCAGATGCCCGCGAAGCCGACGTGGCAGCAGGTCGCCGACATCGCCGCCCGGGTGGACGGCAAGCAGCCCGGCATGGCCGGCATCTGCCTGCGCGGCCAGCCCGGCTGGGGTCAGATCTTCGCCCCGCTCACCACCGTCGTGAACACCTTCGGGGGTACGTGGTTCGACGCCGACTGGAACGCCCGTGTCGACGCCCCCGAGTTCCAGCAGGCCACCCAGTTCTACGTGGACCTGGTACGCGCGCACGGCGAGACCGGCGCCCCGCAGGCCGGCTTCACCGAATGCCTCAACAACCTGGTCCAGGGCAACGTCGCCATGTGGTACGACGCCACCAGTGCCGCGGGCTCGCTGGAGGCCGCCGACTCGCCGGTGAAGGGCAAGATGGGCTATGTCGCCGCGCCGGTCGTGAAGACCCCGAGCTCCGGCTGGCTCTACGCCTGGTCCTGGAGCATCCAGCAGGCGAGCCAGAAGAAGGACAACGCCTGGAAGTTCATCTCCTGGGCGTCCAGCCGGCAGTACGAGGAGCTCGTCGGCGGCCAGCTCGGCTGGTCCCGGGTGCCCGCGGGCAAGCGCGCGTCCACGTACAAGAACGCGGACTACCTGAAGGAGGCGTCGGCCTTCGCCAAACCGACCGAGCAGGCCATCTCCAGCGCCGATCCGCGCAATCCCGGCGTGCAGCCGCGCCCGGCGATCGGGATCCAGTTCGTCGACATCCCGGAGTTCACCGACCTCGGCACCCAGGTCTCGCAGTACGTCAGCTCGGCGATCGCCGGTCAGATGAGCGTCGACGAGGCGCTGCAACGCGGCCAGCGCCTCGCGGACGACGTCGCCGAGCGCTACCGGTCCCGTGAGAACGGCTGATCAGGACAGGAGACGGCTATGACATCCGTGGCCGAGAAGACCGAAGCCGGACCCGCCGGCGCGCCCACGACCGCCACGGCCCGCCGCGCCGCCGGCTGGGCCCGCCGGGCACCCCTGATGCCGGCCCTGATCTTCATGATCGTGGTGACCCAGCTGCCGTTCGTGGCGACGCTGGTGATCTCGTTCATGGACTGGAACGCGTACTACCCGGACGAGATCGGCTTCGCCGGGGTGGACAACTTCCGCCGGGTCTTCACCGACGTCAACATGCGTGACGCGGTCTGGACCACCATCCTCCTCACCGCCGGGGTGGTGCTGCTCAGCCTGGTCCTCGGGCTCGGCATCGCGCTGCTGCTGGACCGCAAGTTCCGGGGCCGCGGGGCGGTGCGGACCATGATGATCGCGCCGTTCCTGGTCGTGCCGGTCGCGGCTGCCCTGCTGTGGAAGCACGCGCTGTACAACCCGGAGTACGGCCTGTTCAACGGTGCCCTGACCTGGATCTGGGGCCTGTTCGGCTCGGACAACCCGCCGCAGCCGGACTGGATCAGCAACATGCCGCTGTGGTCGGTGATCTTCGCGCTGGTCTGGCAGTGGACGCCGTTCATGATGCTGATCCTGCTCGCCGGCCTGCAGGGACGCCCGCTCGACGTGGTGGAGGCGGCCCGCATCGACGGCGCCAGCAACTGGCAGATCTTCCGCAGCATGACCCTGCCGCACCTGCGCCAGTACCTCGAGCTCGGCGCGCTGCTCGGCTCGATCTACATCGTGCAGAACTTCGACGCCGTCTTCACGATCACGTCCGGCGGGCTTGGCACGGCGAACCTGCCGTACACGATCTATCAGATCTTCTACCAGGCGCACGACTACGGCCGGGCCTCCGCGGCGGCGGTCGTCGTGGTGATCGCCACGATCGCCATCGCGACGTTCGCGCTGCGGACGGTCTCGTCGCTGTTCAGGGAGGAAACGGGCCGATGAGCATCACCGACACCGCGCCGGTCCCGGCGACCCGCGACGAGCGCGGCGAACCGGTCAAGAAGCGCAAGGAACGCGCCGGGATCTGGCTGACCCTGCTGGCATGGGTGGTCGGCATCCTGTTCGTGCTGCCGGTCATCTGGATGGTGCTCACCTCGGTGCACAGCGAGGCGAACGCCGCCCAGAACCCGCCGGCGGTGTTCGCGCCGCTCACCCTCGAGGGCTACCGCGAGTTCTTCTCCGGCGGGGCGAGCCCGTGGCCGCCGCTGCTCAACTCCCTGACCGCGAGCATCGTGTCGACCGCGCTGGTGCTGCTGCTGTCGTTCCCGGCCGCGTACGCGCTGTCCATCAAGCCGGTGAAGAAGTGGACCGACGTCCTGTTCTTCTTCCTGTCCACCAAGATGCTCCCGGTCGTCGCGGGCCTGCTGCCGCTCTACCTGTTCGCCCAGAGCACCGGCCTGCTGGACAACATCTGGCTGCTCATCGTCTTCTACACCTCGATGAACCTGCCGATCGCGGTCTGGATGATGCGCTCGTTCCTGTCCGAGGTGCCGGTCGAGATGCTCGAGGCGGCGGCGATGGACGGCGCGGGGCTGTCGAAGACGCTGCGCTCGGTGATCGCGCCGGTCGTCATGCCCGGCATCGCGGCGACCGCGCTGATCTGCTTCATCTTCAGCTGGAACGAGCTGCTCTTCGCCCGGGTCCTGACCGCCACCGTCGCCGAGACCGCCCCGGTCTTCCTGACCAGCTTCGTCACCAGCCAGGGCCTGTTCCTCGCCCAGCTGTGCGCCGCCGCGTTCGTGGTGTCGCTGCCGGTCCTCGTGGCCGGCTTCGCCGCCCAGGACAAGCTCGTGCAGGGCCTGTCGCTGGGATCGGTCAAATAGCCTCCGCCCTGCCCCCGGAAGGTGGCCGGCCCCGCGTGCGGGACCGGCCACCGATTTTCTCCGGGCGTCGGCGGAACCGGACCGCCTCCGGGTACGTCGGAAGGGTCATGACGACATTTCGCGGCCTGCGGGCGGCTGCTGCCGCCGCCACCCTGGTTCTCCTCGGCGCCTGCGCCCAGCCGGTCGCCGCCGACGAGAGCGTGGCCGGCTCGCCGCCGGTGAGCGACGGTGACGCTCTGGTGCTGCGGGTACGGCAGACCGGTGGCTTCGTCGGCCCCGACGCGCTCGCCGGGCGCCTGCCCGAGGTCAGCGTGTACGCCGACGGCCGGATGATCTTCAACGGCCCGACGACGGCGATCTATCCCGGTCCGGCGCTGCCGAACGTGCTCGTGCGGAGCCTCTCGGCGGAGCAGGTCACCCAGCTGACCCGGCAGGCGGTGACGGCGGGCGTACGGCCGGGCACCGACTTCGGGCAGCCCGGCGTGGCCGACGCGACGACCACCGAGGTCACGGTGGTCACGGACGCGGGTGAGCAGACGGCCGGCGCCAACGCGCTGCGCGAGGCCCTGCCCGATGACCCGGCGCTCACCGCGGTGCAGAAGCAGGCCCGGACCAAGCTCATCGGCTTCCTCGACGAGCTGGACAAGCTCACCTCGGGGACGGGCGCGCAGCCCTACCGGCCCGAGACCCTGGCCGCGGTCGTGCGCCCGTACGTGGACAACACCGACGCCCTGCCCGGCCGGCCGGCGGCGATGCCGTGGCCGGGACCGGCTCTGCCCGGCGAGCCGCTGGCCGAGGCGCAGAAGCTCGGCTGCGTCACCATGACCGGCGAGCAGCGCGACGCCGTGCTGGCGGCAACGAAAGAGGCGAACGCGAGCACGCCGTGGAGCTCCGGTGGCAATGGCTGGACGGTCACCTTGCGTCCGCTGCTGCCCGACGAGACCGGCTGCGCGGACCTGAAGGCGGCGCGATGACCCCGATCGGAGAGCCGTTCGACCCGTCCCAGCACTCGCCGCGTCCCGCCTCGGACCCGGACAGAAGCGAGCCGGGACAGGCGACGCCCGTCCCGGCCCGTGCGGCCTGCCGGCCGTGGCTCAGCGCACGCCGAGCAGATCCACCACAAAGATGAGGGTCTCGTTCGGCTTGATGACGCCGCCTGCGCCGCGAGCGCCGTAACCCAGGTGCGGAGGGATGGTCAGCTTGCGGCGGCCGCCCACCTTCATGCCGGCCACCCCCTGGTCCCACCCGCTGATGACCTGCCCGTCGCCGAGGCCGAACTCGAACGCCTGGCCGCGGTTGTACGACGCGTCGAACTCCTTGCCGGAGGAGAACGCGACGCCCACGTAGTGGACGCTGACCTGGTGGCCGGGCTTCGCCTCGTCGCCGTCGCCGACGATCAGGTCTTCCACGAGCAGCTCGGCCGGCGGCTCACCGGTGATGGGGCCGACGTCGGGCTTTTCCATGTGTCCTCCTGTGTCGATTCCTTGGGGCCAGACCATGCAACCACAGCGCCGTGTACTTTCGGGCAGCGCCACTCGTGACGGTGAACGATCCGGGGCTGAGCTGCGTAGTTTGCGTCGTGGGCCGCTCCGCCCACGCGGGTGCCGCCGAGGAGGTCGCATGAGGTCCGTCCGCCGTACCGCAGCTCTCGCCGTCGCCGGCGGGATCGCCGCGGCCGCGACCGTGCTCCCGGCGGTGCCGGCGCTCGCCCACGGTGCGCCCACGTCGCCGATCTCCCGGACGGCCGCGTGCGCCGCCGGCGGTGAGCGTACGGGCACCGCGGCATGCAAGGCGGCCCTGGCGGCGAACGGCAGGCCCTTCGGCAGCTTCGACAACCTCCGGGTGCCCAACGTCGCCGGCAAGGACCGTCAGTTCATCCCCGACGGCAACCTGTGCAGCGGCGACCTGCCCGAGTTCCAGGGCCTCGACCTCGCCCGCACCGACTGGCCGTCGACCAAGGTGACCGCGGGCAGCACCCTCGACGTCACGTACGCCGGGACCATCCCCCACGAGGGCTCGTTCCGCCTCTACCTGACCCGGCAGGGATACGACCCGGCCAAGCCGCTGAGCTGGGGGGACCTCGGCTCGCCCCTGGCCGAGATCAAGGACCCGCCGCTGCGGGGCGGCTCGTACCGGATGAGCGTGAAGCTGCCCAAGGACCGGTCCGGGCGGCACGTGCTCTACACGGTGTGGCAGACCTCGAGCACGCCGGACACCTACTACTCGTGCTCCGACCTGGTGGTGAAGGCGGTCGCCGCCGCGGCCGCGCCGACGAAGAAGCCCACTCCGAAGACGTCCCGCTCGGCGGAGCCCGGGGCCGTGGCGGTGCCCCTGGACGCGCAGAGCCCGGCGGTCGCGGCGGCGCCCAAGGCCGAGCACGAGTCGTGGCTGAGCCCGGCCGCCGCCCAGGCCGACGACCGGGTCGAGCTCGGACACCAGATCGTCATCGCCGCGCTCATCGTCATCACCGGCGTCACGGCCGGCGCCGGGTTCATGCGCCTGCGCGCCGCCCGGGCCCAGGTCCACCGCTTCGGCCCGCCGCACCGCTGACGAGCGCCGCGCCGCTGATGAGTGCTCAGCCGACCTGCATGCGCTCGCACAGCCCGCGTAGCTCGGTGCCGCCGGCCTGCCTGCGGGAGCGGTCCAGCAGCGCCCGCGTGGTCTCCCGGGCCACGGACGACGTGTGCAGGTGCTGCGGAGCGAGCCGTTCGGCGATGAGCAGGAAACGGATCGCCTCCCGGTCGCGGCCGCGCAGCCGGGCCAGCGCCCGGGCCGTGTCGGCATAGAAGAAGACCTGCCGGAACCCGGCCGGGACGGCCGCCGGGTCGGTGCTCCGGGCCACCTCCGCCGCACGGCCGGGGTCGCCGCCGTCGACCTCGATGCCGATCCGCCAGATGCCCACGTTGGTCGGCCCGAAGTACAGGCCCATCGTCGTGGTCTCGCCGGTGCGCCGGGCCAGCGCCGCCGCGTCGGCCGCCCAGGCCCGGCTGTCGTCCGGCCGCCGGGCGCCCCGGGCCGCGTACGCGCACAGCAGCTGCAACGAGCCGAGCACCTCCGCCCCGCCCGGCCGTGCGGCGTACGGCTGCAGCTCGTCCACCGCCCGCCCGGCCAGGACGAGTCCGCGGTCGTACGAGCCGCAGGCGGTCGCCGCGCTCGCCCTCGCGTACGCCGCGTACCCCCGCAGCACCGGGTCGTCGGCGGCGTCGGCGGCGTCGCGGCACCGCTCGGCACCCAGCCATGCCTCGGCCGGATGCCCGAGGTTGCGCAGCACCGACGAGGCGATGAAGGCGATGTCGCACAGCAGCCGCAGCGCCCGCTCCCGGTCCGGTCCGGCTGCCGCGGCGTGCAGGCCGCGCAGTAGGTCCGGGGTGAGACGCGCCGTCCCCGCATAGTCGCAGGCCTGCCGCAACGTGTCGACCAGGGCGAGGGTGCGGGCCAGGTCGGCGACCGGGGGAGCGGTCCGCTCGGTCGGCTCGTCGAGGTCGATGTCGACCAGGGCCTGCCGGATGCCCTGCACGGCGGCGTGCGCGGCCACCGCGGCCCGGTCGGCGGCCGGCACCGGTGTGCCCGCGAGGTCCGCCGGTGCGCAGTCCAGCGCCCCGGCGATATCCGCCAGCACGAACCTGTTGTCCGCGGCCTGCAGCCCCCGTTCGATCCGGCTCCAGGTCGCGTGCGAGATGCCGGCCCGGCTGGCTGCGTACCGGATGCTCCAGCCGCGGAGCAGGCGGCGGGCCCGGATGCGTTCGCCGATGGTGGGGTCCGCGGAGGGTCGTGGCGTCATGGGGCGACCGTAACGACGGCGGCGCCGGGGGTGGTGCATCCCTGTACCGGCGCCGGCTCAGCCCGCCCGCATGAGGTCGAGGAAGCGGCCGGCCAGGTCGAGCATCTCGTCCTGGGTCGTCACCGTGAGGGTCAGGTCGATGAAGACCTCGTCGGCCGCGGCGGCCTTGGCGTAGTCGGCGATCTGCCGCAGGGTGCCCATCGCCGGCACCCGCGCCGGGTCGGCCGGGGAGCTGGTCAGCCGCGGGTTGAGGCGCTGCACGATGCGCAGCGGGGTGTCGCGGCCGTACGCCTCCGCCTCGGAGGTGATCTTCTGCCACAGCGACCTCAGGTACGGCAGCGGCAGACCGACGGCGAGCCAGCCGTCGGCGCGGCGGGCGATGCGTCCGGTGGCCTGCGGCGTCAGGCCCGCCAGCAGGATCGGGGGCCGGGGTCGCTGCACGGGCTTGGGCAGGATGCGGCTCGGCGGTACGCGGAAGAGCGGCCCCTCGTGCCCGACGACCTCCGCACCCCAGATCTCCTCCAGCACGTCCAGGGTCTCGTCCAGGCGCGCACCCCGGCCCTCCCACGGCACGCCGGTCGCCGTGTACTCGTCGCGCAGCCAGCCGAGCCCGAGGCCGACGTCCAGGCGGCCGCGGCTCAGCACGTCAAGGGTGGTGAGCGTACGGGCCAGCAGCACGGGCGGGTACCAGAGGGCGTTGAGCGTGCTGGTGCCCAGCCGGATCCGGGAGGTGCCGGCTGCGGCGAAGGTCAGGGCCGTGAGCGGATCCAGATACGTCGCCATCTCGGCCGGCATGGTGCCGTCGCCGCCGGGATAGCGGTCACTGGGTTGCAGCGGGGCCAGGATGCGGTCGCCGGTCCAGAGGCTGTCGAAGCCGAGGCTCTCCGCGGCGCGGCTCACCCCGGCGACGGCCTCGGGAGCCGTCAGCGGGCCGTAATGAGGCAGGTTGAGGCCGATACGCACGGACTGTCCCTCCGGGGAACCGCGAACACTGTGGACGGACACCCTAATGTGATCGGATCCCCGACAGCTCCGCCGGGTACGCATCCCAGGGTGCCCGTCCTCCGGCACTAGGGTCGCGCCCGGATCCCCCGCGATGCCCGGGTCAATAGCGTCGGACCGGTTGGTGACACGACCGGGGGAAGGCACGACGATGGCGATCAAGGACTACGAGGGCATCCAGCAGCTCATCCACGCCGCTCAAACCGGCGACCAGGGGGCCTGTGAGCAGCTGATCAAGCGGTTCGAGGCCCTGGTCTGGTGGACCGTGCGGACGTTCCGGCTCTCCGAGGCCGACGCCGAGGACGCCGTCCAGAACACCTGGCTGCGCATGGTCGAGCACCTCGGTGACCTGCGGGACCCGGAGCGGGTCGGCGGCTGGCTCGCCACCGTCGCCCGGCGCGAGTGCCTGCAGCTGCTGCGCCACGGCCGGCGCGAGGTCGTCGGACTCGACCAGCAGCCCGACCGTCCGGACGAGCGGGAGCCGCAGCCCGAGCGGGCCGCCGTGGACCGCAGCATGAACGACCTGCTGTGGCAGCACGTCGACCGGCTGCCCGCGCCGGCTCGCACGCTGCTGGTGACGCTCAGCGCCATCAATGCCCCGGGGTACGCCGAGTTCGCCCGCAACCACGACATGCCGGTCGGCAGTGTCGGCCCGACCCGGATGCGGTCGCTGCGCAAGCTGCGGACCGAGCTCGAGGGAAGTGGCCTGGGCTCGTACGCATGGCTCTGACCGTCTGACTCACAATTTCTTGACATAGGGTGATTTATCGCGAATCCTTCTTACGTCCGATTCCCCCGGAATGCCTGGTGCGCACGGCCATCCCCTCTCGCCGGCACCGC
The DNA here is from genome assembly GCF_040676695.1 of Actinoplanes sp. NPDC049548. Taxonomy (NCBI): domain Bacteria; kingdom Bacillati; phylum Actinomycetota; class Actinomycetes; order Micromonosporales; family Micromonosporaceae; genus Actinoplanes; species Actinoplanes sp. NPDC049548. The sequence goes on along the minus strand of NZ_JBFAPM010000015.1, from coordinate 81,679 downwards.
CAAGGAGCCCCCATGACCTATGCCCTCGACGACGCCACCATCGGTGACCTCTGCGCCGAGGCGCTCAGCCGGCACGCGTCGGAGAACCGCTTCGTCGCCCTGGCCCTCGCCGCGCACGACCCGCTGGCCGATGTCGCACGCACCGTCGAACGGATCGTGTTCGAGGAGTCGTTCGGGCTGGACGAGGCCGCGATGCTCGCCGAGTACACCGCGTACGAGGAGCAGAGCTACTTCTTCCTGGTCCTCGACCGGGAGACCGGGCTGCCGGCGGGCGCCGCACGGGCGATCGAGGGTGGCGGCAAGACCCTGGACGACGCGCCCGGCCTGATCGACGTGTCGCTCTCCGAGATCGTCGTCGCGCACGGCATGCATGACGGCGGCAAGATCTGGGACTACGCCACGCTCGCGGTGCTTCCCCGCTACCGCGCCGACCGCAACGGCCTCACGGTCAGCAGCATGCTCTACCGGTCGTTCATCAACGCCGGCCACCGCTGGGGCGTCCGGCACGTCGTCTGCATGCTCGACTCGGCCGCGTTCCGCAACCTGGACATGCTGGGTGTCCGGTTCGTCGCCATGGCCGGCTCCGCACCCTTCGAGTACCTCGGCTCGCCCGCGAACCGCGCCCTCTACATCCCGTTCGAGGACATCGCCCGCTCGATGGGCGACATGGCCGAGCTCCTGAGCCTCCCCGAGGTCCCGGACGCCTCCGGCCGCCGCCGGCCCGGGGCCCGCCGCATCACCCAGCGCCTGGCCGCCCAGGTGTCCTCCGGCGACGGCCTCGACCCGCACATCGACATGCCGGGCTTCGAGCGGCGCCACCGGCCGCGCCTCTGACCCCGTCTACGAGCCGGGCAGGCAGGCGACCGTACGGGAGTGGCCGAAACCCTCGTCGGCGACGCCGTGGGTGATGCCGGTGAAGCCGGGCCAGCGGTGGGCGAGGATCTGTTCGTGCTCGAGGAAGCGGACGATCGTCTCGCTGATCCGCTCGCCGGGCACCAGCAGCGGAATGCCCGGCGGGTACGGCGTGAGCAGCACCGCGGTCGTACGGCCGGCCAGTTTCTCCACCGGCACGTGCTCGACCTGCCCGGCGGCCATGGCGGTCCACGCGTCGGCCGGGAGCGTCACCTGCTCGACCGGCTCGGTGTAGATCGCCGAGGTCAGTTCGGCGAGGTCGGCGTCGCGGTAGGTGGCGTGCAGGGCATCGCAGAGGTCCCGTAGTCCGAGCGCGGCGTAACCGGGGTACGCGGCGGCGAAGGCCGGCATGAGCCGTTCGATCGCGGCGTTGCCGTCGTAGGCGCTCTTGAAGCGGTGCAGCTCGGCGACCAGGGAGACCCAGCGGCCTTTGGTGATACCGATGGTGAAGAGGACCAGCAGCGAGTACAGGCCGGTCTTCTCCACCACGACGCCGTGCTCGGCGAGATAGCGTGCCAGCACCACGCCCGGGATGCTGGGCGAGCCGGGCTCGCTGAACTCGCCGTGCACGGTCAGGCCCGGCGTCGTGAGGGTGACCTTGATCGGGTCGAGCATGGTGAAACGGTCGTCGACCTGGTCGAAGCCGTGCCACGGGGCGCCGGCGGTCAGCTCCCACTCGGCGCGCTCGGGCAGTCCGGTCCGGGGCGGGGTGTCCGGTCCCCAGACGCCGAACCACCAGTCCTCGCGTTCCTCGCCGACGCGGATGATCGTGCGGCGGAACTCCATCGCCTCGGTGATGCTCTCCTCGACCAGGGCGCGACCCCGTTTGCCGGCCATCATCTCGGCGGACACGTCGCAGCTGGCGATGATGGCGTACTGCGGGCTGGTCGAGGTGTGCATGCGGTACGCCTGGGCCAGGACCCGGCTGTCGAAGTGCCCGCCGGCGGTGTCCTGGACGAGAATCTGGGACGCCTGGGAGAGGCCGGCGAGGAGTTTGTGGGTGGACTGGGTGGAGTAGACCACGGTCCGTTCGGTGCGGTCGCGGTCGTTGGCGACACCGTGCATCCCCTCGTACAGGTCATGGAAGCCGGCGTGCGGCAGCCAGGCCTCGTCGAAATGCAGGGCGTCGACGACGCCGTCGAGGTTCTTCCGCAGCTCGTCGGCGCGGTAGATGATGCCGTCATAGGTGGACTGGGTCAGGGCCAGCAGGCGGATCGGCTTGCTCTTGTCGGTGACCAGCGGACTGGCGTCGATCTTGGCCCGGAGTGCGGCGGCGGTGAACTCGCTGCGGGGGATGGGCCCGATGATGCCGGCCTTGTTGCGGGTCGGCATCAGATAGATCGGTACAGCTCCCGTGAGCATGATGGCGTGCAGGACCGACTTGTGGCAGTTGCGGTCCACCGCGACGACGTCGCCCGGCCCGACCAGCGAGTTCCACACGATCTTGTTGGACGTGGAGGTGCCGTTGGTGACGAAGTAGAGGTGGTCGGCCCGGAACGTCCTGGCAGCGAGGCGCTCGCTGTCGGCGATGGGGCCGGTGTGATCGAGCAGCTGGCCCAGCTCCTCCACGGCGTTGCACACGTCGGCGCGCAGCAGGTTCTCGCCGAAGAAGTCGTGGAAGAGCGTGCCGATGGGGCTTTTCAGGAACGCGGTGCCGCCGGAGTGCCCGGGACAGTGCCAGGAGTAGGCACCGTCGTTGGCGTAGCGCATCAGCGCCGCGAAGAAGGGCGGCGCCAGCTGGCCGAGATAATGGCTGACCTCGCGCTGGATCTTGCGGGCCAGGAAGTCGGGAGTGTCCTCGTAGGCGTTGACGACGCCGTCGATCCGCGAGAGCACCGACTGCGGGATGCGCCGCGCCGTCAGCTGCTCGCCGAACAGCAGGATCGGGACGCGGTCGTTGTGGGCGCGGACGGTCTGCACGAACTCGGCTGCCGCGCGGACGGCGGCGACGTCGGAGGGGTCCTCGGGCCCTTCGTGGGATCCACGGACGGTGAGCTGGAGCGTGTAGAGAACGGCCGAGCTGGACCGGGCGACGTGCGCCAGCATTCCCAGCCGCTCGGTGCCCCGGCCCTCGTCGCCGAACCGCCGAAGCTCCAGACCGGCCCGCAGCAGGGCGGCTTCGAGGAGCTCCAGGGGCCGTTGCGCCCCGGCGGGACCTTCCGCGGGCGTGACGATCGTGACCGGGAACGACAAGGTGAACGCCCTCTCGGCGGTAGCTGGCGCAGGGGCGCATGGGCATCGCCGTGAACCTAGCCAGGACGAAGGCGACCCGGGCGGGAATCCCGTGCGGGTCCCCGACCAGGGTGACATCGCCCAGGGCTCCGGCGCGGCGATTCGCTCTGCCAGGCCGAAACGGTCAAAACGCCTCGGTGTCCGGTACTGGCTCGAGCGGTAGCGGCGATCCGGTCCCTCTGACCGAGCTGACGCCCCGGGAGCTAGGTGGTGGTCAGTACTGCCAAGAACAGCACGGTTGCCAGAACCCCGACAACTGCGCCGAAAACGGCGCGGCCGCGACCATGGCTGCCGTCGCGAGACGCCTTGACGAGCGCCCAGACCCCGAGGCCAACCGCCACCGGCCCGAGGAACCAGGCCACGATGGCAACCAGCCCTACGTACCCTGCGGCGATCGACTGCCAAGACCGGCCCGTGGGCAGTATCCAGTGCACGACGCTCGCCGGGGACTCCCCGAAACCCGCCGCCGGAGTGAACTGCGAGGCGGGGTACGACGGGAGCGGGTAATGCGCGGGTTGATACGACGCGGCACGAGCCGCCTCGCCCTCGTGCCAGCGATCGACTTGGGTGAACGGCTGCTGCGGCTGCATCTGTGCCCCCTGACTCGGATCACGCGCTTGATCCATCGGCGGCGAAGGCCGGACGACGGGCAGGAGAATCGGCACGACCGCGCGGCATCTGAGAAGACCGCCGGACGGCTACAACTCGGCCGCTGGTGCAGACAGCCTGCTAAGCCGCTCCGGCCGCCGCGATGCCCGCCAGCTCAGTGCGGGAGCGGATGTTGGTCTTCCGGTAGATGTTGCTGAGGTGGTACTCGATCGTCTTCTGGCTCAGGAACAGGGTGGCCGCCGCCTCGTGGTTGGTGGCGCCGCGGCCGACGACCAGCGCCACCTGCAGCTCCTGCGGGGTGAGGCCGGGCAGGGTGGCGGCGGAGCGGGTGATCGTCGTGCCGGTGGCCCGCAGCTCCGTCTGCGCCTTGTCCGACCAGGGCCGGGCGCCGAGCCGTTCGAAGACCTCGAGCGCCTCGTGGAGCTGCTCGCGGGCCTGCGCACGCTGCCGGGCGCGGCGCAGCCGCTCGCCGAAGCTCAGCTGGGTGCGGGCCCGCTCGAACGGCATGTACGCGCACGCCTCGGCCGCCAGTGCCGCCTCGAACGCCACCCGCATGTCGTCGGGTTCGGCCAGCAGGGCCCGGCACCGCAACGCCGCCGCCCGGGTCCAGGGCCCGTCGCCCGCGGCCTCCGGGGCGTCCAGCAGTGCCCGCGCCTCGTCGGTGTGCCCGGCCCGGATGTACGCCTCCGCCAGGTCGAAGACCCACGGCACCACACCCGGCTCGCGGATCTCCCGGACCACCGGCAGCGACCGGACCGCCTCCAGGCGCACGATCGCCTCCGCCGCATCGCCGTGGCTCAGTGCCAGCAGGCCCAGCTCGTGCCCGGTGTAGAGCGCCATGCAGTCGACGCCGAGCCGCTGCGCCACCTCGTCGGTGCGGGCCACCCGGCGGCGGCAGTCGTCGGCGCGCCCCTGGACCGCGTCGAGGCGGCCGGCGAAGAAGAGGCCGTACAGGTTGGCGGAGCGGGTCTCGCTGGCCAGCCGCAGGCTCTCGGCGGCGCTGACCCGGGCGTCGTGCCAGCTGCCCGCGCGGAAGTGCAGCTCCGACTCGATGCCCAGCGCCTGGGGGAGCACGCCCAGCGCGCCGGTCGAGCGGGCGGCGCCGATCACCCGGTCCACCAGCTCGGCCGCCCGGTCGAAGCCCTCCATCCAGATCCACGTCAGCGCCGCGTGGCACATCTCCTGGGCGCGGACCAGCGGGTCGGCGCGCAGCAGCTCAGGGTGGCAGTCCTCGAGCAGGCGGACCGCCTGCGCGCGTGCGCCGGCCAGGGCCCGGCCGCCGGCGTACGCCACCGCTGCGACCAGCCGCGCCGTGCCGCCGACCCGTACGCCGAGCTCGTGCGCGCGCCCGACCGCCGCCTGCAGCTCGTCCATGCGCCCGGTCATGAAGTACGGGATGACCGCGTCGGAGTACATGAGCGCCGCCCGGCCCGGGTCGGCGTGCTCCACGGCCTCCGCGTTCGCGGTCAGATACTCCAGGGCCTCGTCGGGCCGGCCGCGCCACATCCGCACGTACGCGCTCATGTGCTGGATGAGCGCCCGCCGGCCCGGTTCGGTGGTCAGCGGCAGCGCCTCGTCGAGCAGCGGCAGCACCTGGTCGTTGCGGCCGGCGAGCTGCCAGCAGCGGGCCGCGCGCAGCAGCCGCCGCGGCCGGTCAGGGCCGCGGCTGAGCCGGGCCGCGTGCGCGAACGCGCGGGCGGCGGCGACATAGCCCGCCCGGCGGTTGGCGCGCTGGGCGGCCTGCTCGAGCTCCGTGGCGACGTCGTCGTCGGGCTCCAGGGTGGCCGCGGCGAGGTGCCAGGCGCGGGCGTCGGCGGCGGCGTCACCGGGCACACCGGCGAAGGCGGCCGCGAGCGCGGTGTGTGCGGCGCACCGGTCGTCCATCGATGCTCCGTAGTAGACCACCGAGCGCAGCAGCGGGTGCCGGAAGTCGATCCGCCGCTCGTCGATCGAGACCAGGTCGGCCTTCTCCGCCGGGGCGAAGTCGCGCAGACCCAGGCCGGAGGCCCGGGCCGCGGCCAGCAGCGTGCCCACGTCCCCGCCGACCGCGGCGGCGGCGAGCACCAGCGCCCGGCGGGTCGGCTCCGGCACCTGCGCCAGCCGGGACGCGAGCGCCCGCTCGATCCGCGAGCCGTTCGGGACCATCGGTGCGCCGATGACGTCGTCGACCGGGTCGGTCCACTCGCGGCACAGCTCGATGACGCCGAGGGGGTTGCCGGCCGTGGCCGCGTGCAGGCGGGCCGCGGCGCCGGCGGGCGGGGCCGGCATCGAGGCCCGGGCCAGGGCATCCACCTCGTCGACCGTGAGCCCGCTGAGGGCCCGCTGCGGGCAGCGCAGCTCGGCCGCGTCGGCGGGGTCCCGGGTGGCCAGCAGCAGCGCGATCCCGTCCGCCTGCAGCCGCCGGCCCGCGAACAGCACCGCCTCCCGCGAGGACGCGTCCAGCCACTGCAGATCGTCGACGACGACGAGCAGCGGTGCGGCCTCGGCGGCGGCCGCGAGGATGCCCACCGTGGCGGCGCACACGGAGAAGCGGTCGCCGGCGACGGGCGGTCCGAGGGCCAGCGCGCTGCGCAGCGCCGCGGCCTGCGGGCCGGGCAGGGTGTCCAGCTCGGACAGCGCCGGGCGCAGCAGGTCGGCCAGGCCGGCGAACGGGATCTCCGACTCGGCCTCGAAGCCGCGGGCCCGCAGCACGCGCATGCCCTCGGCCTGCTCGATCGCGTACTGGATCAGGGTGGTCTTGCCGATGCCGGGCTCGCCGGTGAGGACCAGGGCGTCGCTGTGGCCCGCCCGGGCTCCTGTCAGAAGGGCGTCGATCAATGCACGTTCGGCGATCCGTCCGAGCATCATCGGCCGAGTGTATTCCGGCCCCCGCGGCGCGATGCTGTCCGTACCGCATCGGCGGAGGCCGATGGGTCGATCTTCGGGGGATACCAGAATGACCGTCACCGCCCGATCGGGCCGGGGCACGGCGCTCACCGTGCTCAGCCCGATGCCGCGCCTGTGGGCCGGGCCGCTGCGCTTGATCCTGTACGTGCGCAAGCTCCTCGGACCGAGCCGCGAGCTGCAGCAGATGTCCTTCATCCACTTCGCGCACTGGAGCGTCATCACGCGCTTCCCGTTCCAGCAGCGCCGCTCCCGGTACGCGTACCTGCTGTTCCGCAGCGACTTCAACCGTGACTGGGACGAGTACATCGACGCGTTCTCGATCGTCATCCCGGGGCGGATGGCGCTGATCTGGGGCTGGTCGTACGGTTTCCCCGGCGCCCTGCCGACCGAGCCGTTCCGGCGCTACATCGGGCGCAATGACCTGCCGGTCGACCACTACTGGTCGGCGTACCCCGAGTCCTCGGTGACCGAGGTGGCGGCGGCGCTGCGGGTGCGCGACGCCTACCGCGCCTTCTTCGGTGACCTCGACCCGGACGCGGCCCAGGCCCACCCGCAGTGGGCGCGTTTCGTGCACGACGTCCAAGGCGACCTCTCCACCTGGGAGCGTGACGATGCGCCGGCAGCCTGACAGCGGCACCCGGTCGGTGACCGTGATGGCCCGCGTCGCCGACGGCCGGGCCGCGGAACTGCGAAAGACCCTGCGCGAGTGCGGTACGCCCTTCGCCCACGTCCCCGGCGTCCACTTCGCCCGTCTGCTCGTGGTCGAGCACCCCGTGGCGCAGGCCCGCCCCAGCGTGTGGGGCTGGAAGGCGCGCCTGCTCGACCTGCTGGTGCATGCCGGCCGCCCGCCCCGCCCGGATGATCTGCCCCACCCGTACCTGCTGCTCACGGCCACGGTGGACGGCCCGCAGGAGCGCTTCTTCGCCGGCGTCCGCGCTCTCGGGCCGGAGGCCGACGCGATCTGGGACCACTGCACGGACTACCCCGGCAGCGAACGCGCGGACGACTTCGTGCGGTTCTTCGCCGAGCGCAGCCTGCGTGCCGACTACACGTTCGCCGGTGCGCCGGACGGCACGGTCGCCGAGCTGCGCGACGCCGTGGCCCTGCGCCGCCGGCTGGCAGATCTCGCCGCCGCCGGGGCGGAGGGCCGGGTGCCGCCGCTCACCTCGTCGGGCCGCCCCGCCGTCCCGGTCCGCGCGGCCGGGGAGAGCCCGCTGCCGCTCGGCGACATCCAGGGCATGGTGCTGCGGGGGTACGGTCACCACCGCGCGGCCACCCACCTCTTCCTGCGGCTCACCGACGCGGCCGCGGCCCGGGCGTGGCTGGGTGCGCTGGCACCGCGCATCACTTCCGCGGCGGACGTCCAGGCGCGGCCCAACCGCGCGCTGCACCTGGGTCTGAGCCACGCCGGCCTCGCGGCCCTGGGCGTCGCCGGCGACGAGCTGGCCCGGTTCCCGGACGAGTTCCGCGCCGGCATGGCCGGGCGCGAGCCGAAGCTCTCGCCCGGGCGGGGAACGTCACGGTGGAGCGCACCCTTCACCGAGCCCGGCGGTACGCACGCCGTGCTCATGGTCTCGGCCACCACGCCCGAGATCCTCGGCGCGGTGGTGCGCGAGCTGCGCGTGGAGGTGACGGCATCCGGCGGCGCCGAGATCGTCGGCGAGAGCTTCGGCGAGCGGCTCGTGGCCGCCGGCGGCGCCTTCATCGAGCACTTCGGTTTCGCCGACGGCCTGTCCACCCCGCTGGTCGAGGGGTACGACCGGGGCGCGCCCGGGGACCTGCTGCCGCCTGGGGAGTTCGTGCTCGGGCTGCGGGACGTCGACGGCGACATCGCCGGCCGGGGGCTGCCCGCGGACCTGGCGCGGCACGGCAGCTACCTGGTCTACCGCAAGCTGGAACAGGACGTCGCGGCGTTCCGGCGGACCGTCGGCGAGGTCGCCGGTCAGTTCGCCGGCGGGGCCGACGACGCGGCGGCCGCGCTGGTGGGCCGCGCGCGGGACGGCGGCACGCTGGACCGGTGCCCGGTGGCCTCGCACGTACGCCGGGCCAACCCGCGCGGCTCCCTTCCCGGCGGACAACGGCTGTCGCGACGGCACATGATGCTGCGGCGGGGCATCCCGTACGGGCCGTACCTGCCGGAGGGTGCTCCCGACGACGGCCGGGAGCGGGGTCTGCTGTTCCTGGCGGTGGTCGGCGACATCCGCCGGCAGTTCGAGTTCGTGCAGACCGAGTGGATGGGCGACGGTGACGCCTTCGGCCGCGGGGGCGAGCAGGACGTCTTCACCACGGCCGGCGGCCCGCAGGCGCGCATCCTGGTCGAGGGGGAGTCGCCGGTGCACGTGCCGCTCCGGCGGCCGGTGGTGACCTGCCGCGGCGGGGAGTACTACCTGCTGCCGGGGCTGGCCGCCCTGCGGTCCCTCGGAGATCAGGCTGCGTACTCGAAGCGGCGCAGCTCGCGGGCTTCCTTGGCGTAGCGGGCGAGCAGGTGCACGGTCCGCGGGCCGGCCACGCCGTCGGTGTCCAGGCCGACCCGTGCCTGGAAGCGGCGGACGGCGGTGGTGAGGGCCTGGTCGCCCTCGCCGACCGCCATGCCGAGCTGCGCGAACAGCTCGCGCACCGCGGCGGGGTCGGCGGCGGGCGCGGCGTCCTGGGTCCAGCCGATGAGACCGCCGACGGCCGTCCCGACCACGCTGAGCATTCCTCGTGCCGACATCGCTACCTCCTGGGGGGATTTCTGTGGGGTAGCACCAGAATCCGCAATCCGCCTGTGGGAGACATCGGACCGCGGTCCTGACCTGCTGGGGGTTCGCTGCGACTTTCGGCCGACCCCCGATCAGCCGGTGTCGCGGCACACGCCGGTCACCCGGTCGCGCAGCCACCGGTGGGCAGGATCGGCGTCCAGTCTCAGGTGCCACAGCAGTGACACGGTCACCTGAGGGGCCGGGAACGGAAGGGCGAAGGAGTGCATGCCGTGCCACAGGTTCTCGGTGTGCCGTTGCGGGACCGTGGCCACCAGGTCGGCGGCCCGCGCGAGGGCCACCGCGGCGCCGAAGCCGTCGACGACCGTCACGACCTCGCGCTGCCGTCCCGTCGCGCGGATCGCCTCGTCGACCAGTCCCTCGGCCAGACCCCGCCGGGAGACGTGCACGTGCCGGGCCGCGGCGTACCGGGCCACCGTCACCGTGCCGGTGCTCAGCGGATGCCCGGGGCGGACGACGCCGACGAACCGGTCGGTGAACAGCGGCAGGCTGCGCAGGTCCGGAGGCGGCGCCTCGTCGAGCACGCCGGTCTCCAGATCGACCGCGTCGCGCAAGGACCGGGGGTCACTGCGGGTCTTCTGCAGAAAACGCAGCCGTACGCCGGGAGCCTCGGCGCCGGCCGTCGCCACCAGCGCGGGCCCGAACCGCTCGACGAATCCGTCACTGCAGCGCAGGGAGAAGGTACGGGTCAGTGTCGCGAGCTCCAGCCGCGCGGCCGGCCGGAGCACCTCCTCGGCGTCGTGGACCAGCGTGCGTACCCGCTCGCGCAGCTCGAGGGCGCGCGGCGTGGGAACGAGTCCCCGGCCGGACCGGACCAGCAGCGGGTCTCCCGTGGCGCGCCGCAGGCGGGCGAGCGCGCGGCTCATCGCGGACGGACTGAGCGCGAGCCGCTCCCCGGCCCGGGTCACGCTGCCCTCCTCGAGCAGCACGTCCAGCGTGACGAGGAGGTTGAGATCGGGACGGGCCATTCGCCGATGATATGGCGTCCGGTGCACAGGTTCGTTGCCATCTTTGCGCGTTCCGCCAGGCCTGGATCGCTCCTACGGTCGGGACGTGACAACTTCCCGCGCTTCTCGGCCAGGCATCGCCCTCACGGCCCTGTCGCTGTCCACACTTCTGCCGTCGCTCGGCATCAGCATCGCCAACGTCGGCCTGCCCGCCATGGCCGCCGCCCTGGGTGCCACCCTTTCCCAGGTCCAATGGGTGGTGATCGGCTATCTCGCGGTGGTGACGGCTCTCATCGTGGTCGCCGGGCGGCTCGGTGACCTCGTCGGCCGCCGCCGGCTGCTGGTCACGGGCGTAGCCCTGTTCACGGTGGGGACGCTGCTGTGCGGGCTCGCCCCGAACATCGCCCTGCTGATCCTCGCGCGAGGCCTGCAGGGGGCAGGAGCGGCGGGGATGCTGGCGATGACCATGGCGGTCGTCGGCGACACGGTGCCCGAGGACCGTACGGGCACCGCCATGGGACTGCTCGGCACGATGTCGGCCGTGGGAACCGCGCTGGGCCCGACGTTGGGAGGCGTCCTCGTCGAGGGCTTCGGCTGGCGGGCGATCTTCCTGGGCGTCGTACCGCTCGGCGCGGTGACCCTCGTCCTCGTCCACAGGGCGCTTCCCCGGGTGCGGGCCGCTGCGCCCATCGGTCGGCCGCGCGCGGCCCTGCTGGACCTGACGGTGCTGCGCGAGCCCGCGATCGCCCTCGGCCTGACGACCAGTGTCCTGGTCTCCGCCGTGATGATGTCCACGCTGGTCGTCGGGCCCTTCCACCTGTCCGGGGCGCTGCGTCTGGGCCCGGCGCTCGTGGGACTCGTCATGTCGGCCGGTCCCGCGGTCGCGGCGCTCACCGGCGTACCGGCCGGGCGGGCCACCGACCGGCTCGGCACCGGGACCATGGTCGTCGCGGGGCTCGGCGCGATCATCGCCGGGGCCGTGGTGCTCGCGCTGATGCCCGTGGCGGCGGGTGTACCCGGTTACGTCCTGCCGCTGGTCGTGGTCACCGCCGGCTATGCCGTGTTCCAGGCCGCGAACAACACCGCCGTCATGCGGGACGCGCCGGCGGACCGGCGCGGCCAGGTGTCGGGCCTGCTGAACCTGTCCCGCAACCTCGGCCTGATGGCCGGCGCCTCGATGATGGGCGCGGTGTTCGCCGTCGCCGGCACGAGCGACGTGGCCACGGCGACGCCGGCCGAGATCGCGCGTGGCACCCACGCAACCTTCGCGGTCGCCGCCGTCCTGGTCGGCCTCGGTCTCACCCTGGCGGCCGCCGGCCCGCGGCTGGCAGTCGCGGGTGCCGGTCAGAACTCGTCGACGCGGCGGTCCTGATCGGGGCAGATCGTGTCGATGGCCAGCTTGACCAGCTCCCGGGCGGTGGCCTGGTCGGTCGCCTCGGCGTCGGCGGTGCCGAGGCTGCGGGTCCGCGCCACGATCTTGTCGGCGTCGAGGCCGCCGGCCAGGTCCGCGCAGGCCTGCCGGCCGATCGCGGCGAGCTCCTCGTCGCGCCGGTCCAGGGCCACCTCGGGCAGCCGGTCGCGCACGGTGGCGACGAAGCCGTCCGGGCCCGCCGCGTCCCGGGCCGCCGCGGTCGTCCGCGAGGCGCGCGGACGACCGGTCGTGGTGGCCGTTCCCGCGCCGGCCGTGGTGCTCTCGGTCGCCATGGCCCGGGTCGCCGTGCCACTGGTCGTGGTCGCCGGCACCGGCACCGTCTCCGGTCGCGTCGCGTCGTCGCCGCACCCGCCGAGAGCCAGCAGGAGCGCCGTGGCGGCCAGCCACCGTGTCATCGAAGTCACCCCGTCCTTCGCCGATTGCGTTGCCGCTGACCTAACGGCGAGCGCGGGCGGGGGCGACGCCCCGCACGGGTGAACCCGTCCAGCGAACCCACAGACGGCTCACCGGAGACCGACAACGTCCGGCGGGACACGGTGAGCGTCCGCCTGGCTGACGGGCGTACCGTTCCCGCCCCGGCCGTCGCGGCCGACACCACCCACGACCTGGCGCTGGCCCGGGCGGCGCAGGCCGCGTGACCGGCGGTGTGAACGGCCGCGGCGGGGGTACGCCGCCCGGCATGGCACGCACGGTGACAGCGTCGGTAGCGGCGTCCAGTGAGTGGACGGATCCCGCGGGCGTACGCCAGCCCGGCGGTGAGGTGCACGCATGGCAGCCGGGCACCAACCAGACGGTGTGCGGGCTGGCGCTCAGCCGCACCCGGCTGCGCCGCTTCCCGCACGTGCCGTTCGACTTCCGCCGCACCGACGTGGTGACCCCGCAGGACGAGGTCCGGCACATCTGCCCGCGCTGCGTCGCCGCGACCAGCCGGCGCGGGGAGCGGTCCTGGACCCGGACCTCCCCCCGCCCCTGACGGGCCCGGCCGGCGCTCAGCCGGCCAGGTGGCCGTACCGGTCCTCGAGCTCGGGCCAGGTGCCCTGCGCCATCACGCGGCCGCCGATCAGGACGACCACCCGGTCCGCGCGGGACAGCGCCGCCCGCTTCGACGTCGAGCCGACCACCGTGACCCCGTGGTCGCGCAGCGCCCGCCAGAGCTCCAGCTCGGTCGTGACGTCCAGCGCCGAGGACACGTCGTCCGCGATGAGCAGCTCCGTGCGCGGCGCGAGCGCCCGGGCGAGCGCCAGCCGCTGGAGCTGACCGCCCGAGAGCCGGGTGCCCTTGTGGCCGATCAGCAGCTGCAGGCCGCCGCCGGCCGCCGCCAGGTCGTGCTCCAGCTGGGCGGTCGTCACCGCGTCCGCGGCGTCGACCTCGTGCCCGAGCGCGATGTTGTCGGCGACCGTCCCGGACAGCACCCGGGGCAGCTGGGCGACGTACCCGACCTGGTTGGGCCGCAGGAACGTCTCCGGCTCGTCCACCGGCCGCCCGTTCCAGGCCAGCGTGCCGGTGTGGTGCACGATGCCGGCCAGGGCCCGCAGCAGCGAGGACTTGCCGGCGCCGACCGGGCCGACGACGAGGACCAGCTCGCCGCGCTCGACGACCAGGTCCACGTCCTGGGCGCCGACCGTGCCGTTCTCGTGGACCGCGCTGAAGCCGGCGAGCTCCAGGCGCCGCAACGGGCTGCGGGCGGCCACCGGAGGGGCGTCGGCGGTGCCCGCCGCGATGTCCACGCCGGGCACCGCCGACGAATACGCCGCCACGCCCGCCATCGCCGTCGTCCGCCGCGTCCACACCCGCGCCGACGGGAAGTGCGACACGAGCGAGGCCGTGGTCCACGCGAACCAGCGCGCCGACCCCAGCACCGCCACCGCGATGAGGGTGGCGGCCGCCGACAGGTCCCCGGCCAGGTACAACGCCCAGGCGGCGATCGGCAGCAGGCCGCTGAGCACCGACGGGGTGGAACGGGCCCACACCTGGATGGCGATCTCGTGCCGTTGCCGCTCGCTGCGGACGGCGTCGAGCCCCGCCAGGTGGCGCAGCACCGGCACCGTCGCGCCGGCCAGCTTCACCGTGCGGGCCGCGGACAGCGACGACACCAGGGCCGTCGCGAACGAGGCCCGGGCGGCGACCGTACGCCGGGCCGCCCGTTCCAGCCGCGGCCCGAACAGTGTGGCCGCCAGCCCGGACACCACCATCGTGCCGGTGAAGAACAGCGCCGGCACCCACGACCGTGAGGCCAGGGTCATGCCCAGGATCATGACGACGGCGACACCGGTGTCGATGAGGTTGTCCGCCAGCATGACGACCCGTTCCGTGTCGCCGCCCTGGGCCACCACCTCCGCCGGGGTGTGCTTGCTGATCCGCCGCGGGCCGATCTGCCCGTGCACCAGCCGCATGCTGATCCGCAGCATCTGGCGCACCCACCACTCGGGGAACCAGGCGCCGGTGTAGTACAGCGTCGGGATGGCGACGATCAGGGCGGCCGCGATCCCCACCGCCGGCCACATCGGGTCGCCGACGCCGTCGACCACCTGCGACCAGAGCAGCGGCAGGATCGCGCCGTCGAGGCCCAGCAGCACGAGCACGGCGAAGAGGGCGACCGCCGCCAGGCCGTACCGGGCGTCGTTGGTGGTCAGCCGGAAGATCTCCCGCATGGTCCGGGCCGGGGGCGGCTCGGGCAGCGGCGGTGGGTCGGCCTGCGGCAGGTTGTTGCCCAGCTCGGTGGGGACGGGCTCCGGGTCGCGCTCCAGCACCGCCACCCCGCCGCCGGTGCGCGCCGGGGCGACCACGTTGGAGCTGGCCAGCAGCTCGGCGAAGCGGCGGGACTCGGCGAGCGGCCCGGCCTCGAGCACCTCGCCGTCGGCCAGCACGACCACCTCGTCGCAGCGGCGCACCGAGGACAGCCGGTGGGCCACGATGACGCCGATGCGTCCCTGCAGCAGCCGGTCCGTCGCCCGCTGCACCCACGCCTCGGTCACCGGGTCCATCCGCGCGGTGGCCTCGTCGAGGATCACCACCTGCGGGTCGCGGACCAGGATCCGGGCGAAGGCCACCAGCTGCTCCTGGCCGGCGGAGAGCACGTAGCCGCCCTCGCCGAGCTTGGTATCGACGCCGTCAGGCAGGCTCTGCGCCCACGTGTCCAGGCCGAGCTCGGCGAGCGCCGCCGCCGCCTGGGGCAGCAGCTCCTCGTCGAAGAGGGCGATGTTCTCGGCGAGGGTGCCGGCCAGGATCTCGGTGCGCTGCGGCACGATCGCCGTCCACCGGCGCAGGCCCTCGATGTCGAGGTCGTTGATGTCGGTGCCCGCGAGGAACACCGTGCCCCGCGGCACGTCCACCGCCCGCGTGAGCACCTTGGCCAGCGTCGACTTGCCCGAGCCGGTGCGGCCGATCAGCGCGTACGACCGGCCGCGGCGGAACGTCAGGGTGACGTCGCGCAGCGCGGGCGGGCGGCCGGAGCCGGCTTCGCCGTACCGGAAAGTCAGGTTGCGGACCGTGAGGTCGCCGTCGGCCGGGGACTGCCCGCCGGCCGGCTCCTGCGGCACGGCGCGCAGCAGCTGGACGCGGCTCCAGGCGCCGAGCGCGTTCTGCAGCTCCGGCACCATGCGGGTGACGTGCTCGAGCGTGCCGCCGAAGCCCAGCGCCAGCAGCCAGACCGCGGTCAGCCGGGCGCCGTCGATGTGCCCGGCGGTCAGCGCCCACGCGCCGCCGACGACCAGGACGGCGATGAGCGTGCGGGTGATGGCGCCGGCGCCCATGGTGATCCGCGACGACATCCGCCACACCCGGCGCCCGCGCTCGAGCACCTGGCGGGCCCGCTGGGCGTAGAGGCGGCGGACGTACGGCGCGGCGAGGCTGGTGCGGACGTCGTCCTGACCGTGGACGGCCTCCTCCATCACGGCGGCCAGGTCCGACCAGGCCTCCTCCTCGCGGATCCGGGCGGGGGAGATGCGCTGGATGGGTTTGTTCATGACCAGCACGAGCACGATCGACACCAGCACCATGCCGACGGCGGCGGGCCACCACGCGAAGAAGGCGGTGACGATCGACAGCGCCGCGACCGCCAGCGACTGCGCCAGCCGGACGCCGCTGCCGCGCAGTTCCGAGCCGACCGCGTAGACGTCGCTGTCGATGCGGTCGAGCAGCTCGCCGACCGGGGTGTTCTCCAGCGTCGGGACGTCCTGGCCGAAGGCCACCCGGCACAGCCCACGACGGACCGCGGCCGCCCAGTCGGCGGTCAGCCGCGCGGCCACGAGGCCGACGACGACGTCGCTGAAGACCGACACGACCAGGGCGGCGGCGAGCACGCCGAACAGCGGCACCGACCGGTCGACCAGCACCGCGCCGGCGAGGCCGAGGGCGCCGGCCTGCCCGGCGGCGCCGAGCACGATGAGGACGGCGATGAAGGCGGTGCGACGGGGCGAAGTAGCCCATAAGTCGCGAAGCAGGCGCATCGATAGTCCTCTGGCAGCAGGGGCGGTGACTCCATCCTGCGGTCCCCGCCCGGGCGGCTCAACGCAATTACCTGGCCGGCGCCGGTGCCCTCTGGCACGATCACGGCCGTGCACGTACCCGCCGTGGTGACCGCGAAGGCCCGGGCCGCGCAGGCGGACGGCTGGCTGGCCGCCCTGCCGTCGCTCGTGGCCGCGCTCGGCGCCGAGTGGGGACTCGAGACCGGACCGGCCTACGAGGATGCGACCGAGGCGTACGTCGCCCCTGCCACCCTGGCCGACGGCACGCCGGCGGTGCTCAAGCTGCTGGTGCCCCGCGCCGGCAACCACGCGAGCCACGAGATCACGGTGCTGCGGCTCGCCGGTGGCGATGGGTGCGTACGCCTGCTGCACGCCGACGAGTCCCGCGGCGCGTTGCTGCTCGAACGCCTCGGACCGTCCATGGCGGACGTGGGGCCACCCCTCGCCGAGCGGCTGGAGATCCTCACCGAGCTGGCCCGCCAGGTGTGGCGGGCCGCGCCCGGAGTCGGCCTTCCGACCGGAGCGGACAAGGGGCGGTGGCTCATCGGGCACATCCGGTCGCGGTGGGAGGAGCTCGGGCGGCCGTGCTCCGCGCGTACGGTCACGCACGCGATCTCCTGCGCCCAGCGGCGCATCGCGGCCCACGACGACGCCCGGGCGGTGCTGGTCCACGGCGACGTGCATCAGTGGAACGCCCTGCGGGCCGGCGACGGCTGGCGGCTGGTCGACCCGGACGGCCTGCTCGCCGAACCCGAGTACGACCTGGGCGTCCTCATGCGCGAGGACCCCGTCGAGCTGATGGCCGGCGACCCGTGGGACCGGGCGCGGCTGCTGGCCGGGCGCACCGGCCTGGACGCGAGCGCCGTCTGGGAGTGGGGCGTGGCCGAGCGGGTGTCCACCGGCCTGCTCGCGACCGGCATCGGCCTGCAACCGGTCGGCGACGAGATGCTGGCCGCCGCGGAGGCGATCAGCGCCGCGCATTGACAGGCCCCCTCGGGCGGGAAACTATCAATATCGGTCGATACGCGTCGCCGAGCCCGAGGAGTGCCCGTGCGCCGACTCACCGCAGCAGCCGCCGCCCTGGTGCTCGCCTCGTCGCTGGTCGCCGCCGCACCCGCGCGGGCCACCACAGCGACCGGCGGCCCGCAGACCGTCGCGGACGTGTACCGCTACCTCGAGGATCCGCAGCTCACCGGCGAGGGACAGGAGCCGCCGCACGCCGACCTGCGGCCGTACGCGTCGATTCCCGAGGCCGCCCGCGGCGGGTCGAGCCCGTACGTCCGCTCGCTCGACGGCGCCTGGCGGCTCAAGATCTTCGACCGGCCCGATGACGTGCCCGCCGCGTTCCACGAGTCCGGCTTCGACGCGTCGGCGTGGCCGTCGGTACGCGTGCCGCACACCTGGCAGTCCGACTTCGCCGACCACCCGGTGTTCCGCAACATCCCCTCGGACATCGTCCCCGACGACCCGCCCCGGGTGCCGCACGACGTGAACCCCACCGGCGCGTACGTGCGCACGGTCGACCTGCCGGCCTCCTGGCGCGGCGGGCGGTTCTACCTCCGCTTCGAGGGCGTGACGAGCAACTACCTGGTCTGGGTCAACGGCGCCTACGTGGGATACGACCAGGGCGGCTACACACCCGCCGAGTTCGACGTCACCGACCGGCTGCACTCCGGCCGCAACACCATCGCCGTACAGGTGCACCGCTGGGGTTCGGGGGCGTACCTCGAGGACTTCGACCAGTGGCGTTACAGCGGGATCTTCCGCGACGTCGTGCTCTACCGCACCGAGCAGACGCGGCTGCGGGACGCGTACGTGACGACCGACCTCGACGCGTCCTACACCGACGCCGTCCTCTCCGCCCGGGTCGACGTGGCGGGCGCCGCCGGGACCTTCACCGTGCGCGGCACCCTGCTGGACGGCGCGGGGCGGACCGTGACCACCGCCGAAGCCGTGACCGGCGGCGGCCGGGTGACCCTGACGGCGCCGGTCGCGAACCCGGCGAAGTGGAGCGCCGAGGAGCCCAGCCTCTACACGCTGGCGCTGCAACTGCTGGACGCGAGGGGACGCGTGCTGCAGACCACGGCCCAGCCGGTCGGGTTCCGCGAGATCGAGGTGCGCGACCGGCAGATCCTCGTCAACGGCAAGCACATCCTCATCAAGGGCACGAACCGCGCCGAGACCGACCCGGACACCGGCCGGCACGTCACCCGGCAGGCCCAGCGCGACGACGTGTTCCTGATGAAGCGGCTGCACCTCAACGCGGTCCGCACCTCGCACTACCCCTCCGACCCGTACCTCTACGACCTGGCCGACCGCTACGGCCTGTGGGTGGACGACGAGGTCGACATCGAGACGCACAACCACGAGAGCTGCCCCTCGGTCTGTCTCGCCGACCGGCCGGAGTGGCAGAAGGCGTTCGCCGACCGCTTCCACGCGATGGTCGAGCGCGACAAGAACCACCCCAGCGTGATCTTCTGGGACACGGGCAACGAGGCCGGGCTGGGTGCCGCCCACTACGCGATGGCCGCGTGGGCCGACGCCAACGAGCCCACCCGGCTGCTCTACCACCAGTCGAACAACCCCGACGGCGACGCCCCGTACGCCGACGTCGACGGCCCCCGCTACCCGACCCCGGCCCGGCTGGAGGCGCGGACCCTCAGCAGCACGAAGCCGATCGTCATGGGGGAGTACGCCCACGCCATGGGCAACGGGCTGGGCAACTTCGACCAGTTCTGGGCGCTCGCCCGCAAGCATCCCGAGATGCAGGGCGGCTTCATCTGGGACTGGGCCGAACAGAACCTGCGCCAGCCGCTGATCCTCACCCCGGACTCGGCGCCCGGACACCTGCAGGCCTTCCTCGTCGGCAAGCCCGGTCAGGCGGCGGGGCGGCGCGGCCAGGCGGTGGCGCTGTCCAGCCTGGACGACTACGTCGACGTGTTCCGCGACCGGCGCCTCGACCTGACCGGGCCGCTCACCCTCGACGCGTGGGTCAAGCCGGGCGAGTGGGCCGGCAGCTTCCCGATCCTCACCAAGGGCCAGGGGTACGCGTTGCAGATGCGCGACCGCGACACCCTCGAGTTCGGCGTCGACGCGAACGGCTGGGCCACGACCGTCGCCGACGTCCCGGCGTCCTGGTACGGCGCCTGGCACCGTGTCACCGGCGTCTACGACGGGGCGGCGCTGCGCCTCTTCATCGACGGCGCGCAGGTGGCGTCGGTACCCCGCACCGGAGCGGTCGACCCAGGCCTGTACGAGGTGAACGTCGGCCACAACGCCAAGACCCAGCAGGACAACGACCTGTGGAACGCGCGCCTCGCCCGCGGTCTCGTGGACGACGTCCGCGTCTACCCCACCGCCCTCACGCCCCAGCAGCTCGCCGCCGGAGCCGACCCGGCCGGCGACGCCGTGCTGGCGCTGGACTTCGACACCTACCAGCGCCGCGGCGACTTCCTCAGCCTCGGCATCAGCCTGTCCGGCACCGACGGCCTGGTCGGCTCCGACCGGTACGTGCAGCCGGAGACCGCCGAGATGGCCTGGGCGCAGGCGCCGGTGCGGATCAGCGCGACCGACGCCGCCGCCGGGCGGATCCGGCTGCACAACGAGCAGCAGGCCGGCGCCCTCGACGTGCAGGTGCGGTGGGCGCTGACCGAGCAGGAGCGGACGCTGCGCTCGGGTACGCGTACCGTGCGGCTGGGCCCGTCCGCGACGGCCGACCTCGCCGTCGGGGCGGTGCCGGCGAACCCGCAGGACCGCGAGCGCTTCCTGACCGTCACCGCGGTGAGCACCCGCGACGTGCCCTGGGCCCGCCGCGGCTGGGTGCTCGGCCACGACCAGTTCCCGGTGGGAGGCACGGCGGTGCCCGGCGTGGCGACACCACCGGTTCCCGGCGCACCCGCGCTGTCCACGCGAGGCGAGACGGTGACGGTGTCCGGGCCGGGATTCACGTACCGCTTCGACAACGGCACCCTGGCGTCGTTGCGCAGCGGCGGCCGGGAGCTGCTGCACGGCGGGCCCCGGCTCGACGTGTGGCGCCCGCCGACCAGCAACGAGACGTACGACTGGGGCACCGACGACCGCCGCATCTGGCACGACACCGGCCTGGACGCGCTGACGCCGTCGGTCACCGGCGTGCGCGCCACCACCGAGCCGGACGCGGCCGTGGTGGAAGTCCGCAGCCGGTGGGCCGGGACGGGCATCGCGTTCGACCAGACGCTGCGCTACCGCATCGACCGGCGCGGCACGATCACGCTGCGCCAGGACGTGGTGCCCTCCGGGCCGCGCCTCGGCTCGCTGCCCTACCTGCCGCGGGTCGGCCTGTCGCTGCGGCTGCCCGACGAGATGCAGCAGTTCGCGTACCACGGGCGCGGGCCGCAGGAGTCGTACAACGACCGCCGCAGCGGCGCGCCGATGGGTGTGTACCGCAGCAGCGTGGCCGAGGAGTACGTGCGGTACTCGCGGCCGCAGGCGTACGGCAACCACACCGACGCCCGGTGGGCGGCCCTCACCGACGGGCGTGCGGGCCTGATCGTCGGCGGCATGCGGGACGTCAGCGTCACCGCGTACGACGACCTCGACCGTGCCGAGTACGACCACCAGCTGCCGCTCGTGCGCAACCGCGGCTGGGTCACCCTGCACGCCGAGGCGGGGGAGACCGGCATGGGGGAGACGCCCAACTCGGTGCTGGCGCCGTACCGGCTGTCCCCGACCAGTCCGTACACCCAGGAGCTGGTGCTGCGGCCGCTCACCCGGCGCGAGGCGGCGGCCGGCGGCGTACCGGACTCCGACGTGCCGGCGCCGTGCCCGCCGTCGCTGTCCGCCACCACCGACGGCTCGGTGCAGCCCGGCGTGGCGGAGCCGGTCCAGGTGACCGTCACCGCCCGCTGCGCGGGAGGGCTGGAGAACGCGACGGTACGCCTGACCGCTCCGCAGGGCTGGAGCGTCGACCCGCCGTCGGTCACGCTCGGCACCGTCGAGCTGGGCACCCCGGCCACCGCGAGCTTCCGGGTCACCGCGCCGGCGGGCACCGACGTCGGCTCGTACGCCCTGACCGCCACCGCCGTGACGACCACCCCGGCCGGGTTCACCTCGACCACCTCGGCGACCGTGACCACGTCCGCGCCGCTGCCGCCGGGCTGGGCGTGGCTGAGCGACCGCCCGTACACGCCCCAGACCAACGGCTGGGGCCCGGTGGAGAAGGACCGCAGCAACGGCGAGCAGGCGGCCGGCGACGGCGGCCCGCTCACCATCGGCGGTACGCAGTTCCCGAAGGGTCTCGGCGTCCACGCGGTCTCCACGGTGACCGTGCCGCTCGCGGGTGCCTGCTCCCGCCTGCGCGCGGCCGTGGGCGTCGACGACGAGACCGGCACCGGTGGGTCGGTGGTGTTCTCGGTGTGGCTGGACGGCCAGCGTCGCTACGAGTCGGGTGTCGTGACCGGCGCGGACGCCGCCACCGACGTCAGCGTCGACGTGACCGGCGCGACGACGATGGAGCTGCGGGTGGCCGACGCCGGCGACGGCAACGGCCTGGACCACGCGGACTGGGCGGCGGCCCGGGTAGCCTGCGGCTGATGTACCCGCCCTCGCCGTGGCACCTGCGCGGACAGCTCCACCTGTCGGTCTTCGTCGTGCCCCGCCGCGCCCTGCCACCGCTGCCCGCGGGACTGCGCCCCCTGACCGTCGCCGGCCGGGCCCTCGTCGGCGCGGCCTGGGTCACCTACGAGCCGGGCGGCACGCTGCACTACCGGGAGCTGCTCGCGGCGGTGCTGACCCGCCCGCTGCGCACGACGATCATGGACATCTGGGTGGACAGCCCGGAGTCCCGCGACGGCGGCCGCGCCCTGTGGGCCATCCCCAAGGATCTGGCCGAACTGACCGTCGCCCCGCCGGAAGCCGGGGCCGCGGGCATCGCGCGCGCGGAGATCTCGCCGGGCCGCCGCCTGCCCGGCCGGTGGCCCACTCCGCTGTCGCTGGCCCAGAGCGACCGCAACATCGTCGTCCGCACTCCCGTACGCGGCACAGGGGCACTACGCCACACGGACATCAGCTGGCACATCGATCGCACCGGACCGCTCGGGTACCTCGCCGACCGCAGGCCGCTGCTGTCCCTGACTTTCGCGGATTTCCGTCTCACCTTCGGCCGGTAGTTCCTAAGGTGCCGCCCCGCGGCGTCGATTTCTCTCCTCGATCCCGCCGTTGACGAGGAGCAGTGCCTGATGACGAAGCACGACTGCCACCGGTGGGCCCCGCGGGCCCGGGCCGGTCGCGGCGTGCGCTCCGACGACGGCGCGACGCTGATGGAGCTCCTGGTCAACCTGGGCATCATGTCGCTGGTGATGGCGGTCGCCACCGGGGCGCTGGTCCAGATGTACCGCACCAGCAACCGGGGCGAGAGCATGTCGATCGAGATCGGCCAGCTGCAGACCGCCTTCCAGCTCCTCGACAAGTCCGTCCGGTATGCGACCGGGATCAGCCAGCCGAACACGATCGCGACGGCCGGCGGCAGCTGGTACGTCGAGTGGGCGAGCGGGACCAACGGCGAGCTCTGCACCCAGATGCGCCTCGATCCGTCGGGGCGCCTGCAGCGTCGCGAGCTGCCGTCCACCGCCGCCACCCCCAGCGGCTGGACGACCATGGCGTCGTCCCTCGCCGGCACCCAGCCGTTCGTCCTGGAGCCGGCCAGCGCGAGTACGTATCCGCACCAGCGCCTGACCGTCAACCTCGAGGCGCGTGCTCCGGGGCAGGACGGCCACACCGGCCGCCGGTCGGTCTTCACGTTCACCGCCCTCAACACGTCGCTGACGACGTCCAGCGCGGGCGTCTGCTCGGGGATGGTCCGGTCATGAGACTGCGGCGACGCGACGACGACGGCTCGATGCCGCTGGCCATGCTGGTGCTGGTGGTCGCGGTGGGCCTCAGCGTGCTCCTGATGGCCACGGTCATGCGGGAGACCGTCAGCTCCCGCACATCGTCCAGCCGTGCGACGGCCCTGCTCGCCGCGCGGACCGGGCTGAACAGCGCGCTGGCGAGCCTGCGCGCCGCCAAGTCGAGCACCGACGAGTACGGGGACCCGTCCAAGCTGCCCTGCGGCTTAGTCGAAGGGACCGTGGGCACCACCGGCGGCACGTACAAGGTCAAGATCTGGTACCTGACGACGAACCCGGCCTCGCACGACGAGTCCTGGGTCATTGCGCACGGCGGGGTGCCGTGCGCCACCGACCTCCCCACCAGCGCGAAGTTCGCCTACGTGCTCGCGAAGGGCTCCTCCGCCGGGGGACATTCCCGGACGCTGAGCGGCACCTACGAGTTCGTCCTGCGGGAGAAGGGTTACACCCCGGGCGGCCAGATCCGGATCTACCGGACGTCGTCGGCGACGCAGGACTGGTGCCTCACGGCCGCTCCCGTCGTGAACACGAAGCTGCACCTGGAGGCCTGCGCGCTGGCCGCCGACGGCTCCATCCGGGCCGACCAGCTGTGGGCGTACACGGAGCTGCTGACCATCCGGCAGGTCAACTCGCCGGATGCCGCCGCCCTGTGCGCGGAGGCGGGCTCGCCGCAGGCGTTCGGACAGTACGTCACCCTGAAGCCCTGCGTCAGCAGCCGGACGGCGCGGCAGCAGTGGAGCTTCGACGAGAACAGCAACTTCCGGGGCACCGATGACGGGCAGACTCTCAACGGTTACTGCTGGAACGTCACGATGCCGGGCTACTACATCCAGCTCAACGACATGAGCGGGTCCCTGAGCGGCTCGTCGAAGAAGTGCGGGCAGACCCTCACCGACTACCAGTCGTGGAACGTCACCACGACCGCGGGCTCCGGGGCGGCCGGGAAGAAGTCCAAGTCGAGGACGTCCCGGCAGCTGGTGAACTACTTCCAGTTCGGCAAGTGCTTCGACTACACCGGCTACAAGAACAACGGGTCCTCCTCCGGATACCTGGTCTGGGCCTTCCCCTGTAAGCAGTCGCCCGACCCGGACAAGCTCATCATGAGCTCGGTGTGGAACCAGCTGTGGGACCTGCCGGAGGAGGGCGAGGGGCCGATCTACACGACGGACCCGAAGGGCGTGACGCTCTGCCTGCGGGTGCCCGGCGCGCACGCCGTCCGCAAGGATGTGGTCACCGCGGAGAACTGCAACGCGGCGAACGTCGCTGCCAAGCCCACCCTCTACCCGGAATTGATCTGGCGGGTCCGGGGACCGCACGCCGCCACATGGAACGAACGCTACCGCCTGGAAGGCACCGGAGCGTGGCGCGACCGCTGTCTTGCGCCGCTGGCCGGCGTGGCGGGTAATGCGGTGCAGGCCGACTACATCGGCCTCGTCTCGTGCGGCGGTCACGACCTGCAGAAGTGGAACGCCGTGCCGGATGTCAAGGGTATGGGCCTGATGAGTGTGACGGAACAGTGAGCCGGTCATCGCGCCCGCCGTCCGACGAGGGCTTCTCGCTGCTGGAGACCGTCGTGGCGATCGGCCTCGTCGGCATCGTCATGGCGAGTGCCATCGTCTTCTTCGTCGGCTCCCAGGTGAGCCTGCGCCGCCAGGCGGACCTGCAGGCCGCGGTCCAGATCGCGGCCGGAAGCATGGACTACGTGAGCCAGCTGACCGGGAAGAACGTGCTGCTGGGCCGGACCAAGAGCCTGGTGGACGAACAGGTGAAGGACATGGTCCCGGGCGTCGAGGTCTACTTCGACAAGGACCAGCACATCACCAAGCTGGCCTATGAGAACCCGGCCGACGCCACGAGCTCGGACCTGAAGCCTCTGTCCACGAAAGGGGAAACCGTTCTCGTGAGCAGCATCGCCACTCCGTACGAGCGGTCGTACTACGTGGGCAGGTGCTGGCAGAAGAAGAACGGCGGTCTTTGCGACGCTCCGGACAGTCCTCCGTCCGATGCGGTTCCCATGTACCGCGTCGTCGTCGCGGTCACCTGGCCGTCGCCGCAGTGCCCGGCCGGGAAGTGCCACTACGTGGCGGCCATGCTGACCGAGGTCGACACGGTCGACCTCACCTGGAAGTGACTACCCCCGCCTCAGGGTCAGCAACGTGATCTCGCTCGGCGCGAACACGCGGAACGGCGGCCCCCAGAAGCCGGTGCCCCGCGAGGTGTAGAGCTGGGTGCGCTCGCCGTGCCGGCTCAGCCCCTGCAGGACGGGCTGGTCGAGGCGGACGAGGTAGTGGAACGGCCAGATCTGGCCGCCGTGGGTGTGCCCGGAGAGCTGCAGGTCCACCCCGTGCGCGACCGCGCCGGTGATCTGCTGCGGCTGATGAGCCAGCAGCAGCACGGGCAGGGACGGGTCGGCGCCGCGCAGCGCCGCCTCGTGGTCCATGTGGTGCCCGGGTACGCCCGAGCCCGCCGCCGTACGGTCGTCCACGCCGGCGACGACCAGGCTGCTGCCGTCGCGGGTGACCACGACGTGCCGGTTGTGCAGGGCCTCCCAGCCCAGCGACGCCATGTGCTCGACCCAGCGTTGGGCGCCGCTGAAGTACTCGTGGTTGCCGGTGACGTAGACGCGGGCGAACCTCGCGCGGACGTCGCCGAGCGGGGCCGCCTGCTCGCGGCGCTGCGCCACTTCGCCGTCGGCGATGTCTCCGGTGTGCGCGACGATGTCGGCATCCAGCGAGTTCACGACCTCCACGACGCCCCGCGACCAGCGCGCGCGGTCGATCGGGCCGTAGTGAGTGTCGGTCAGCAGGACGACCCGCAGCCCGTCCAGCCCGGGACCGAGGCGCGGGATCGTCACGTCGACGCGGCGGACACGCGAGACGCGCATCGCTTCGGCGTACCCCCAGAGGAGCAGGACCAGCGCGATGAGCGCGACCGTCGCCGTGACGATCCGGGACCGGGCCGGGTCGGCGACGCCCGCGACGGCCAGGACCGCGCGCAGCACGTTGCCGAGGATGGACCACACGAACAGCACCCAGACGACGCCGAGCAGGGTGTCGGCCGTGCGGGCGGCGCCGTCGCGGTGATGCCGGCCGTGCCCGGAGAACATCAGCGCCGGGAAGGCCGCGGCGAGCGCGGCGAAGACGATCGTGCCGGCGGCGAAAACCGTGCCGGGCCAGCGGTTGCCGGCCCAGACCAGCGTCCACCAGGGCACGCCGAACAGCAGCAGGAGGACGGCGGTGACGATCAGGCCGAAGCGTACGGCCCGGCCGGGCCGCCGCCGCGGCTCGGTCTCGACGGACTCACCGACAGACACGGGTGAAGTCTGCCACGCGCGGGATCACGACGGCGGCGTGCCGAGGGCGCGGATCAGCGCCGCCGGCACGAGCAGGTCCGCCCGGTCCCTGGTCGCCTCGATGACGGCCGCGTTGCGCTCGTCCGTGCCGGTGGCCCACGCGACCGCCGCCTTCTCCTCCTTGCCGAAGCGGATGTGCCGGGCGATCAGGCGGTCGAGGCGGGACTCGCGGTCCAGGTCGGTGTACCAGACCTCGGCGAGCAGCGGGCGTACGGTGCGCCACCGCTCGTCGTCGACCAGCAGGTAGTTGCCCTCGGTGACGATGAGGCGGGCCGCGCGGGGCACCGGGATGGCGCCGGCGATCGGCTGCTCGATGACGCGCTCGAAGCCGGGCGCGTACACGATGTCGTCGGTGTCCTCGTGCAGCCGACGCAGCAGGGCGGCGTAGCCGAGGGCGTCGAAGGTGTCCGGTGCGCCCTTGCGGTCGCGGTTGCCGAGCCGTTCCAACTCCACATCGCCCAGATGGAAGCCGTCCATCGGCACGTGGGCGACCCAGCCGGGCGGGCCCTGCGCCGCGATCGCCGCGACGAGCTCCTCGGCCAGCGTGGTCTTGCCCGCGGCGGGGGCGCCGGCGATCCCGAGGATCGCGCGGCGCCCGTCGCGCACCAGGCCGCGGGCGCGCTGCACCAGGGCGTCGAAGGTGAGGACCCGGGCCGCCGCGGTCATGAGGGGCGGGCCGTCAGCTGGTCGGCCATGAAGGCGCGGGCGTGCCGGGCCAGGTCCTCGCCGTCGGACCACAGGTTGCGCCAGATCGCCAGGTCGTTGGAGAGGCCGCGGGCGACGACCGCGGACGAGAACGACTCGAAGGTGATCGGGCCGGTGTAGCCGATGTCGGCGAGGGCGTGGAAGAACGACGTGAAGTCGAGGTGGCCGGAGCCGAGGTAGCCGCGGTGGTTCTCGCCGATGTGCACGTAGCCCAGCCGG
Source organism: Actinoplanes sp. NPDC049548 (assembly GCF_040676695.1). NCBI lineage: Bacteria > Bacillati > Actinomycetota > Actinomycetes > Micromonosporales > Micromonosporaceae > Actinoplanes > Actinoplanes sp. NPDC049548. Next base: position 54,276 of record NZ_JBFAPM010000015.1, on the reverse strand, counting down.
TCGCCGACCTCCCGTACGGGCCGCACGAGGTCGTCCTCTTCGATGTTCATGTGGTAAGTGTCCAGGTGTACGAGCACGTTGTCCGCTCCGATGTCGTCGGCGAGCCGCAGCGCGTCGCGGGCGGTGTTGACGACGTTGGTCTCGTAGCGGTTGCAGACCTCCAGGCCCAGCGTCATGCCCCGGGTACGGGCCTCCTCGGCCAGGTCGCGCAGCACCCGGACGACGTTCGCCCGGCCCGCCTCGGTGAGCGGGGCGCCGTACTTGCCGAGCGCGCTGTAGAGGGCGCCGGTGAAGTGGGTGCCGCCCAGGTCGTGGGTGATGGCCAGGGAGTCGTGCAGCAGTCGCGCTCCGCGTTCCACCACCGCCGGGTCGGCGCTGGAGACGTCGGCGTCGAAGGCCAGCCCGCGGGAGCAGGCGACCTGCAGACCGTGCTCCTTGAGGAGGGCGCGGGTGGCGGCGACGTCGAGGTTGAGGGAGTCGTGCAGGGAGAACTCGAGCAGGTCGAAGCCGGTCTTCGCGGTCTGGCTGACCGCGTACGCGACGGAGGCGGGTGACGTGTCGCCCGCCCAGACCAGAGCGTGGACGCCGAGGGGGTTGCGCAGTTCCATGAGGGGTGTCCTTGGGGTCAGGCGCTCTTGGCGCCGGTGATCAGGGCGACGATCTCCTCGCCGGTGGTCTGCGCGGTGCGGCGCCCGCCGACGCAGCGGCCGGCGCGCATCACCCACACCTGGTCGCTGAGCGCCATGACCTGGGCGAAGTTGTGGCTGATGAGCAGGACGGCGTGGCCGTCGTCGCGCAGCTTGCGGATCAGGTCCTCGACCCGGGCGGTCTCCTGGACGCCGAGCGCGGCGGTGGGCTCGTCCATGATGACCAGCCGGGACTCGAAGCCGGCCGCCCGGCAGATGGCCACGGCCTGGCGCTGCCCGCCGGAGAGGCGGCGGACCCGGCTGCGGACGGCGGGCACGTTGACCGCGAGGGTGGAGACCATCCGCTGCGCCTCGCGCTGCATGCCGCGGCGGTCGAGCACGGCCAGCGGGCCGGCCCGGTGCACCATCTCGCGGTTGAGGAAGAGGTTCTGCCATACGGTCAGGTCCTCGACCAGGGCCAGGTTCTGGTGCACCGTCTCGATGCCGGCCTCGCGGGCGTCCTCGGGGGACTTGAAGTGCAGCGGCTCGCCGTCGAGGGAGATGGTGCCCGCGTCCGGCCGGTGGATGCCGGAGATGCAGCGGACCAGGGTGGACTTGCCGGCGCCGTTGTCGCCGACCAGGGCGGTGATCTCGCCGGGCTGCAGGGTCAGGGAGACGTCGACCAGGGCGCGCACGCTGCCGAAGGACAGCGACACACCGTCGACGGTGAGCAGGTCGGTCATTTCTGGAACCTCGTGAGCAGGGCGGCGAGCACCACGACGATGCCGACGGCGAGCGGCTGGTAGAACTGCGAGACGCCGAGCAGGGTCAGCCCGTTGGTGAGGGCCGTCAGCAGCAGGGCGCCGATGACCGGGCCGGTGATCGTGCCGCGGCCGCCGAGCAGGCTGACGCCGCCGAGGACCACCGCGGCCACGGAGTTGAGCAGGAACGAGGTGTTGGAGGCGGGCTCGGCCGCGCCGACGCGGGCGACCAGCAGGATCGCGGCCAGCCCGGCGAGCACCCCGGAGACGGCGTACACGGCGATCTTGATACGAGCGGTGCTGATGCCGGTCGCGGTGGCCGCCTCGGCGGAGCCGCCGGTGGCGAGCACGTGCGTGCCGAACCGGGTGTGGAAGAGCAGGATGTGGGCGATCACCGCGACCACGGCGGCGATGACGACGAACCAGCCGAAGATCCCGATGCCGCCTGTAGAGAGCCGGAGCAGGAAGGTGTTGATGACGGTGACCGGCTTGCCGTCGGAGAGCACCAGGGCGGTGCCGGAGGCGGCGGAGAGCATGCCGAGCGTGACGATGAAGTCGGTGATCTTGCCCCGGGCGATGAGGACGCCGTTGACGAGGCCGGCGACGACCCCGGTGACGAGGGCGGCGAGCATGGCGCCGGCGACGCCCCAGCTCGCATAGGTGGCGCCGAAGACCACGGCGGCCAGCGTCATGATCGACGCAACCGACAGGTCGATGCCCCCGGTGGCGACCACGAAGGTCTGCCCGACCGCGAGGACCACCAGGATGGCGGAGGCGATCAGCATGGAGCGGACGTTGCCGCTGCTGAGGAACGTCGGGTTGAGGATCTGGAAGATGATCACGAGGGCGACGAGGCCCACGAGGGCGGCCCACTCGGCCCAGAAGCCGATGTCCTTGAGGCGGTGGGCCCAGGGCTCGGTGTCGCGCGCGGCGACGGCTGCGGTCGTCATGCTCATCCGCCGATCAGGGCTTTGAAGGGGTCGTCGTAGGTGCCGAATGGCTTCGGCGTGCTGGCGAGCGCCTTGTCGGCGTTCTCCTTGGTGACCAGCTCGACCGGCGCCTCGACGTTGGCCGGCAGGGTCTTGCCGGCCGCGGCCGCCTGGCAGGCCTCCATGCCCATCAGGCCGATCGCGTACGGGTACTGCGCGACGGTCGCGTCGAGCCCGCCGTTCTTGACCGCGGTGAGCGCGTCCTTGTTGCCGTCCACGCTGATGATGTGGACCTTCCCGGTCTTCCCGGCGTTGGCGACCGCCTGGGCGGCGCCGAGCCCCATGTCGTCGTTGGCGACGAAGAAACCGGCCAGGTCCGGGTGGGCCTGCATGATGTTGGTGGTCTGGGTGAGCGCCTCCTGGCGCTCCCAGTTCGCCGCGACGGTCTGGACGAGCTGGAGCTTGCCGGTGGTCGCCTTGGTGAACCCGTCGACCCGGGCGCCGCTGGTGACGTCGCCGGCGATCCCGCCGATGGCGGCGACCTTCGCGTTCGCCGGCACCAGGGTGATCATGTGCGCGCCGGCCTTCTCTCCCGCCGACTCGTTGTTGGTGCCGACGTAGGTGGCCGGCGTGGCGTTCGCGGCCTTCGCGGCGGCGGCGTCGACCGGGCTGTCGATGTTGACGATCGTGTCCTTCTGCGCCGCGATCTGGGCCATGCCCTGCACCAGGTTGGTGCCGGAGATCGGGTTGACGATGTAGCAGGAGAAGTCCTGCCCGGCGAGCGCGGTGAGGCGGTCGGCCTGGCCGGTGGTGTCGGTGATGGAGTTGGCGGCCTGCACGGTGGGGGTGATCCCGGCGGCCGTGCCCTGGTCCTTGATGCCCTGCTCCATGGACTGGAAGAACGGGTTGTCCAGGCCCTTGATGACGGCGGCGACCTTGGCGGTCCCACCGTCGCCCGCCGCCGAGTCCGAGCCGGAGGAGCAGGCGGCGAGCAGGAGAAGGAGTGCGGTGGTGGACGCCGCGGCGATGCGTGGCATGGGGGTTCCTTCCGAGGGGGGAGGTTTCGCTTGATTAGATGCTCGACTTATGACGACTGTCAAGCAAAAGTGTGAAGACTTTCGCGTAGTGACTAGACGTAATAGGATCGCGGCGTGAGCATCAGCCCCCCGGCCACCGGGGTCTCCGGCGCGGGCCTCGGCGAGGTCCTGGCCCTTTTCCGTACGCAGCCCAGCCTCACCCGGGCCGACGTCATGCAGCAGACGGGCCTGTCCCGGTCCACGGTCAACCAGCGGCTCGACGCCCTGCTGGGGGCCCGGCTGGTCGTCCCGGGCGGCGAGGGCTCGTCGACCGGCGGCCGCCCGGCGAGCCGGTTCACGTTCCACCGGGACCGGGGCGTCCTGCTCGTCGCCGACATCGGTGCCACCGGCATGCGCACCGCGCTGTGCAACCTGTGCGGTGAGGTGAGTGCCGAGCGGGAACGGGCCATGGACGTCGCCTCCGGCCCGCAGGTCGTGCTCAGCGCCGCGCACGAGATGTTCACCGAGCTGCTGGCCCAGGCCGGGCGTGTGGCCGCCGACGTGCACGGCATCGGCATCGACGTGCCGGGCCCGGTCGACTTCGACAGCGGTCAGGTGGTCAGCCCGCCGATCATGAGCGGCTGGGACCGGTTCGACATCCCCGGCTGGTTCGCCGGCCGCTACGACTGCCCGGTCCTGGTCGACAAGGACGTCAACGCCATGGCGTTCGGCGAGCACCGCAGCATCCACCCGGAGGTCCGGCAGCTGCTGATGCTCAAGGTCGGCACCGGCGTGGGGGCGGGCATGATCATCGGCGGAGAGGTCTACCGCGGGGCCGACGGGGCGGCCGGCGACATCGGGCACATCCAGCTCGCCGTCGCCGACACGGACGACGAGCCGCTGTGCCGGTGCGGCAACACGGGCTGCGTCGAGGCGTACGCGGGCGGGTGGGCCCTGGTACGCGACCTCCGGGCGGCCGGCAAGGACGTCACCTCGGTGGACGACGCGGTCACGCTGATCCGCACCGGCGACGTCACCGCCGTACGGCTGGCCCGGCGCGCCGGGCGCATCGTCGGCCACGCGATCGCCGACTCGGTCAGCCTCTTCAACCCGCGCGTGATCGTCATCGGCGGCCAGCTGGCGCGCATCGAGGAGCAGCTCTTCGCCGGCATCCGGGAGATGGTCTACCGGCGGTCCCTGCCGCTCGCGACGCGTAACCTCGAGATCGTCGCCACCAAGCTCGACACCCGCTCGGGACTGGTCGGCCTCGCGCTGCTGCTGGCCGACGACATCTTCGCCCCGCAGCGGGTGGGAACCCTGATCAGCCGCGGCTGATCAGGGTTCGGTTCCTACAGGCCGAGCCGCAGCGCGGCGACTCCGGCCGGGGACAGTGGCCGAGAGGTGGCCCGCAGCAGATCGGCGTGGATGGTGACGGGCAGCTGGGTGCCGAGCGCGCACAGGGCGGGGTAATGGTCCAGCACGTCGCGGTGGCTGAGCGCCCCGACGCCGATCAACAGGCCGTTCACGGCGCTGGGCGTACGGGCCAGCTCCGCGCACAGCTCCATCCGCCAGACCGGGTCGTCGATGTGCGAGGCGAATTCGCGGGCGATCCGGTTGCCGATCGAGCAGCTCTCCTCCGGCGCGGCGTGCCGGCCGGACGGGGCCAGGACGGGCGCCAGGCGTACCGCGACCCCGAGCCGCAGCGCCAGCTCCGGCAGGGTGAGCACCTCGAGGCCGAACGAGCAGGTGTCACACAGCCGCTGGAACGTCTCCGCGTGCACCACCACCGCCTGCCTCGGGCAGCTCGCGGCGGGTCCGCACACCGTGTCCATGATGATCTCCGCCAGCCGCCCCGACTCGTCGAAGCGGCCCACGCCGAAGAACTCGGCCGGTGTCTCCCGGTAGCGGGCGAGGGCGGCCCGTTCGCTGCCGTAACCGTCGGGATCCACGCCGATGCGCGGGACGCCGTGCTGCGCGTGGAGCTGGATGAGGCGGAACATCCTGGTCACCCCCGGGTGTCGTGAGAGCGTGCAACCCGGGGTACGCGCCAGGACGTCCGACGGTTCATTCCTTACGCTGGGTATAAGAAAAACTGCCCTTCCGGCGCTGAGCCGTCAGGCGGAAGCAGTCGAACGTGACTGCGTGTAGCGCGTACGTCGCGGCGGTGAGCACGGCGAGCATGCCGGCGAGTATCACGATCAGCTCGCCGTCGAGGGCGCGCCAGGCGGTCGGCAGCGCCGTGAGCCCGAGCACCAGCCCGGCCTCACAGGCGGCCTCGGCGAGGCGGCGCGCACGGTCTGAGGTCATGGTCATCACCTTGCCGTCACCGAGGGTGCGCGCGCTTCCCTCCGCAGCCGGATCGGCGCCTATGACTTTCGGCAGAGGCCGGATCGTCCACGGTCCGGGGCAAAAACCCTGAAAGCCCACAACAGGTACGCGCGGCGCCTAGCGTGGGACATGTGGCCGCGTTCGGGCGGCGACGCCCCGCCAACGGCGAAAGGTGCCCATCCAACCACCCCGCCGCCGCCCACTAAAGGACTGAAGGCTGACCCCATGACCGTGCAGATCCCCGCCGCCCGCCAGGACGACCTCGCAGAACACCTCGCCGCCCGCATCGAACGGCGGCTGGCCCTGCTGGCCGACGAGCTGGAGCACGCGGGCGTCGTGGCGTACGAGGCGGACCGGGGTCTGGCGACCCGGGGCGGGGTTGTCCGAATGACCGTCGCCGATATGTCGGCCGTGGTCGCCGCAGTCGTGCTGGACACTGCGGAAACTGCCCCGTAGCGTGGCCTGAGCGGCGCAGACATGGCGCCGCCGGTCCCTGCGACAACAGTGCGCGAACCACGAAGCTTGCCGGGTCCACGACCGATAATGGTCATATCCGGGAGCGCGTGGGAGGGATGCGGTGACCGTCACGGCGCCGCCGGCGTGGGAGACCATGCCGGCGTTGATGTACCACTCCGTGTCCGCGGTCGCCGGTCCGATGCGCGACCTGGCGGTGCCGCCGGTGCGGCTCGCCGAGCAGCTGACCGCGCTCACCGCCGCCGGCTACCGGCTCGTGGGGCTCACCGAGGCGCTCGACCTGCTCGAGCACGGCTGCACCGACAAGCTGCTCGCCGTCACCTTCGACGACGGCTACCGCGACTTCCTCACCCAGGCCGTCCCCGTCCTGGCCGAGGCCGGCGCCGGCGCCACCCTGTACGCCTCCGTCGGCCACCTCGGCGAGTACGCCGACTGGCTGGGCCGCTGGTCCCCGGACTTCGGCAAGCTGCTCACCTGGGACGAGCTGGCCGAGGTCGCCGACGCGGGCATCGAGATCGGCAACCACAGCCTCGTCCACCACCCGCTCGACGTCCTGCCCGCGGCCCAGCTGCGCGAGGAGATCGCCCGCAGCAAGGACGAGCTCGAGCAGCGCCTCGGCCGGCGGGTGCGCAGCTTCGCGTACCCGCACGGCTACAACGGCGCCAAGGTCCGTGCCGCCGTGCTCACCGCCGGGCACGACAACGCCACCGAGGTCGGCCGGCGGCTGCACACGCCGGGGGAGCGGCGCTTCGCCGTACCCCGGTTCCAGCCGACCCCGGACATGACCGGCGCCGAACTGGTGAACCTGGTGAGCGGCGGGGGTTCGCCGCTGGTGCCGCGGCTCAAGCAGCTGGCCCAGCCGGGCTGGCGGGTCGTCCGCCGGCTGGCCCGTGCCGCCGGCCGGAACCTGACATGAGCCCTACCCACCGCGCCCCGCGCCGCAGCCTGAGCCGCCGCCAGGTGCTGGGCGTCGCCGCGCTCGCCGCCGTCCCCGCCGCGGCCGTGGCCGCACTGAAGATCCGCCCGGACGACGGTCCCGCGGAGGCGACGAGCTCACCCGGCCGGTCGGCCTCGCAGACGCCCCGCGCGTCGGCCCCCACCCCGCCACCGGTGGTCACCAAGGGTGGCGGCCCGGTGCCGTTCCGGCCGGGCAAGGTCATGCTCGGCGCGTACCTCGACCTGTCCGCCCGGACCCGCACGCAGGCACAGCAGCTGCGCCGGCAGCAGACCGGCCGCGACGAGCGGATCCTGCACGTCTTCTACGACTGGGACGACCTGCTGCCCCGCACCGTCGAGGGCCTGCCGGACCACGCGTTCCCCATGGTGTCCTGGCGTGGCACCCGGTACGCCGACATCACCTCCGGTGCCGCCGACGACCTCATCGCCCGGGCCGCCCGCCGGCTCAAGAAGGTCGGCCGGCCCCTGCTGCTGCGCTGGGCCTGGGAGATGAACGGCGACTGGTACCCCTGGGGCGCGGCCCGCAACGACAAGGACGCCGGAGGCTTCGTCGAGTCGTGGCGGCGGCTGCACCGGATCTTCGGTGAGGAGGGCGCGGACAACGTCGCGTGGGTCTGGAGCCCCAACTGGAACTCCGCGCCGGTCGCCGACTGGAACACCCACGCGGCCCTCTACCCCGGCGACAAGTACGTCGACTGGGTGGGCGTCTCGGGCTACAACCTGCACCACGAGAAGCCCGAGACGCTGTTCGGGCCGATCTACCGCTCGTACGCCGCCCGCAAGCCCATCCTGATCTCCGAGGTCGGCGCCGTGGACCGCGGCGGCCGGACCAAGGCGGACTGGATCACGCTGTTCGCCCAGTGGGTCGAGGCGCACCCGGCGGTGGGCGGCGTGGCGTGGTTCGACACCGACACCCACCCCGGGTACACGGAGAAGTGGCGCATCGACACCGACCCGCAGTCGCTCGCGGCGTACGTGGCGATGGCGAAGAGCGCCCGCTTCAGCGGCTGACGCCCGCGGCCTTCTCCGCGGCCTCGATCGCGTTGCGGAACAGCATGGCGACGGTCGTCGGGCCGACGCCGCCGACCCGCGGGGTGATCGCGCCGGCGACCGTGGCGACCTCCTCGGCGACGTCCGGCAGCAGGCGGCGGCCCTCGTAGCGCACGCCGGCGCCGATCACCGTGGCCCCGGGACGCACGTGCTCCGGCTGGATGATGCCGGGGACGCCCGCCGCCGCGATGAGGATCTCGGCCCGCCGGGTGTACCGCTGCCAGTCCGGCACCCCGGTGTGGACGACGGTAACGGCGGCGTTCGCCGTCGGCCGCTTCTGCGAGAGCAGCATGGCCAGCGGCCGGCCGATGGTGGCGCCCCGGCCCAGGATGACCACCTCACGCCCCGCCACCGGGACGTCGTGGTGCGCGAGCAGCGCCTCGATGCCGGCCGGGGTGCAGGGGCGGGGCCCCGGCAGGCCGACGGAGAGCCGGCCCAGGTTGAGCGGGTGCATGCCGTCGACGTCCTTGTCCGGGTCGACGGTCATGAGGGCCGCGTCGTAGTCGATGTGCGCGGGCGGCGGGTACTGGATCAGCAGGGCGTGCACGGCGGGGTCGGCGTTGAGCCGGTCGATCACCCGGTGCAGGTCGTCCTGGGTGGCGGTGGCCGGCAGGTGCTCGTGCGGGGACACGAAGCCCAGCTCTCCCGCCTGGCGCTGCTTGATCCGGATGTATCCGGCGCTGGCGTCGTCGTCGCCGACCAGGATCGTGGCCAGCGAGGGCTGGACGCCGCCCTCCCGCAGCTTCGCCACCCGCTGCGCGACGTCGGCCAGGACCGCGTCCGCGACGGGCTTGCCGGGCAGGAGCCGGGCCTCGTGAGCCGGCGCCTCAGGGCTTTCGGACATGCGCGTCTCCCAGAGCGTGGGCACCCAGGCGGACGGCGCCCACGACGTGCTCCCCGATGGTGGTCCATCCTCGATGCCGCCAGTCGCGTGTCGCGGACCAGTATGCCGTGCCGCCCGGCGCGCGCCGAAGCGGTGTCACCCGGTCATTCCACCGCGCTGATGTACAGCGTCCGGAACGCGCCCGTGTCGCCGAACCGGTACAGGCTCACGGTCAGCCGCTGGTCGCCCGGCAGCGTCAGGTTCTCACTCCAGGTCCCGTCACCGGACGGCGCGATCACCCTGCGGGTCGGCGTCGTGCCGCCCGCCCCGCTCACCGTCAGCCGGTACGGGCCGTCGGCGGCCACCAGGCCGGACGCGGACACCGCCACCACCCGGTTGCCCAGCGCGTCCACCGGCCCCGAGGGCGCGGCGGACAGTGCGGTCACCGTGGTCTCGTACGTCGCCCGCGAGGTGCCGAACGACAGCCAGCTGGCACCGCCGAGCACCGCCAGGACCAGCACCAGCGGCAGCAGCTGCCGTACCAGCCGGCTGCGCTGCGCCTTCTCGTCGACGGCCGCCTGCTGCTCGTCCTCCGGGGGCACCACCGACATGACGATCGTCCGGGCCTCGGCCATCACCACCGCGTCACGCGGCGTCAGGTCGATACGGGCCCGCCGCTCGCCGACCGGCCGCGACTCCTCTTCCTCGGCGGTCGGGGCGGCCGCCACGCCCTTCGACAGCACCAGCGGTACGCCGAGCGCCAGGAGGGTCAGGCCGCCCGTGGCGACGGCCCAGGACACCCGGTCCAGGGGAAGGCGGCACAGGTGGATCGCCAGGCCGGCGACGATCAGCACCGCCATGCTCAGCGCCGGGGCGAGCAGGACCCGTTCGATGGCGGTGAGCGTACGGCGGCGGAACAGCGCCCCGGTGACCGCCATGCCGGGCAGCACGAACGCCAGCAGCAGGCCGCCGGCGACGGCGAGCGGCTTCGGGCCGGCCAGCACGGCCACGCCCGCCGCCAGGGTGAGCCCGGCGACGATCCGGGTGAGCAGCGCGTTCACTGGGCCCCCAGGCGGTAGACGCGGACCGTGCCGTTGTCGTAGAGCCGGTCGACGTCGGTCAGCGAGTCGAACTTGGCGATCTGCGTCGTGGTCAGCGGCCGGGTGATGGAGCCCGCGTTCGGGTCGTTCTCGAAGTACGCCTCACCCTCGGGCAGCTGCTCCGACAGGCGCTTGTCGACCACCAGGTACTGGATGGCGAGGTCGGAGACGAACTGCTCCTCGTCCAGGCCCCAGTCGTCGGCGTAGTACAGCGGACCCACCTCGCGGACCGGGTCCTGCCGGCCGTACGTGGACGCCAGCGACACCGACGTCACGTCACCGCCGATCCGGTTGCCGTGGCCCAGCGTCCGCCGCTCCCACTCCGCCGTGTCCACCCCGTACACGTCGACCGACCGCTCGAAACCACCGGCCAGGTACGGGCCCGGCAGGATGGAGCCCAGCGGCGGCCAGCCGCCGGCCCGGGCGCCGATCATCAGCAGGGTGATCATCGCGGAGCCGGCGGCGACCCGGCTGTACAGGTTCCAGCCGCCGGGGACGACGACGTCGATCGCCGGCGCGGCGGCCCGCCACCGCCACCGGCGCCCCTCGGCGTCCTTGGCAGGGATGATCTGCACGCCCCGGACCAGCGCGATCGCCGCCAGGATCGAGATCGGCACGTACGTGAACGTGGAGAGCCGCCCGGCGATCTCCGGGCCGTTCTGCCCGAGGAACCGCACGCCGTTGCCGGCGAAGAAGACGGCCCCGCCGATGACCGCCGCCCACCGCCAGGAGTCCCGATCGCGGCGGTGGATCATGTCGCGCACCAGGGCGGCGTAGAGGACGAACAGCCCCAGCAGGCCGGAGCCCTGCACCACGAGCTGCCCCACGCTCACCGCCGCCGTGGTCGACGACGCCTCGGACCGGCCGTTGATGAGGTTCGAGATGGTCTGCCCCACCTGCTCGACCGGCGCCTCCAGGTAGCCGAGCACGTCGCGTGCCACGGTGAGCATCCACACGGCGACCACGACCAGGGCCACCGCCGGCATCACCAGGGCCTTCCACTGGCGCGGCCGCTGCACCGCCAGCTCCACCACGGCGAGCAGGAGCAGCGTGATGACCAGCGCGAAAGCGGTGACGTGGTGGCTGACCGTGGTGAGCGCCGCGGCGCAGACCGCCAGCGTCACGAACGGCCACCCGCCCTCGGCCCGCCACCGCCGCGTCGCCCAGATCGTCAGCATGAAGAAGGGCAGCGCCGCGGTCTGGTAGAGGAACATCGAGTTGAAGAACAGATAGTGCAGAGCCGTCGCGTACGTCGCGCAGCACACCCCGGCGACGGCGGGGGAGTTGCTGGCGCGCAGCACCGCCGCGAAGAGCACGGACACGAACACGAGGTGCGCGACACCGGCCACGATGACGCCGGCCGCGGTCACCGGCAGCCCGGTCATCGAGCTCACGGCCGCGCCCATCTCCGCCAGCCCGGGGAAGTGCACGGCGGGCGGCAGGGCCGGGTTGGGCTGGAACAGCTTCCCCGACTCCACGATGATCGTCGTCGCCAGCCAGTGCTGCAGCTCGTCGGGGAAGCGGAACTGGTCTGGGCTGTACATCCACTTCAGCAGGTACTGGTTCAGCGCCAGGCCCATGACCAGCAGGAACGACTCGGCGGCGCCGGCCATCCGGCGGCTGAGCAGCCGCACGACCACTGGGGTGAAGACCACGACCTGGCCCAACCAGTAGGCGTACGGCGCGTTGCCGGTGCTGACCCGGCCGCCGGCGTACGCGAGCGCCACCATGAGCACGCCCAGCGCGGAGATCGTCAGGACGGCCGGCGCGTGACCCAGGTCGAGCAGCTCCCGCCGGGGCCGGGCCGGCTTCGGCGCCCGGCCGGGGTCGGCGGGGGCGGCCTCGGCGGACGTCGCCTGCCTGGGCTTGAACTCCTTGGCCCCCGGCGCACCCGCCTTCCGGCCGGGCACGACCGGGATGATCGCCGTGACGACCTCGGTCGGCGGGGCGACGGTCCCGACGGGCAGCACCATGGTGTCGTCGGCGGCGGGCGGCACGATCACCACCGTGTCGTCGCCGGGGTCCCGGGCGGGCTTCGCCTCGGCCGGGCGCGGCTTGGCCGGGCTCGCCCCGGCCGGGTTCGGCTGGACCGGGCGCGGCTTGGCCGGGTTCGGCTGGGCCGGGCGCGGCTTGGCCGGGTTCGGCTGGGCGGGGCGTGGCTTGGCCGCAGGGCCCGGCTGGGCGGGGCGCGGCTTGGCGGGGATCGGCTGGGCGGGGGTCGGCTTAGTGGGGGTCGGCTCAGTGGGGCGCGGCGTTGCCTCGGGGGTCGGCTTGGCGGGGATCGGCAGCACGACCGTGTCGTCGACCGACGACGGTGGCATCGTCAGGACGACGGTCTTCTCGGGGTCGTGGTCCGGGAGCTTGATGACGACCGTCTTCTCCGGGTCGTTCTCACCCTCGACCTGAGGTTCAGGCTTGGCACCCTCACCCTCGACCTGAGGTTGAGGGTCGGCGTCTTCCTGTCCCTTGGTGTCCGTTTCGAGGAGGGCAGTGGGCTCATCGTCGGCGTCTGCCGACTCCGTGGCCGCCACCTCGACGGTCGGTTCCCCGGCCGCGGACGTCTGCCTTTCACCGGCCGATTTGTCCGCTGCTGACGATGACGTCGGCCTTTCGCCGGCCGGTTCGTCCGCTTCCGACGTCTTCGGGGCGGCCGGCTCTGCGGGGGCGGCCGGGTCTTTGGCCGGCGCTTCTGCGGACGGCCTCTCCTCGGCCGGCTGCGCGGCCGGAATCGGCTTCTTCGGCACGCCCGAGGTCGTCTGGATGTCCGTCCGGGCCGGTCGCTCCGCACCCTCGGGCGCCGCCGGGCGTACCCGGGCCGAGCCTCGGGCGGCCGGGCGGTTCCGGTCGTCGTCCGAGGCCCGCGCCGGCTCCGCCGCGCGCTGGTCGGGCATGGGTTCGGCCTCCCCGGCCTGGTCGGGGGCCCCGGGTGCGGCGATCTCGTCGCTCGGGGCCTCGAAGTGCTGGATCGAGGTCATCGGCGCGGCCGGGCGCAGTGCCGGCTCGCCCGGTTCGGGGCTGGGCACGGTCAGCATCCGGTCGCCGCCCCCATCGAGCGGGCGGCGCGCCGGATCCTCACCAACTGCCACATATGTACCGAGAATGCCGCGTGGTCGGGCGACTGTCCGGGGAACGGCGGAGTCACCACGATCAGCGGCCGCTCCGGGCCTTGGCCCGTGCCGCCCGCCGGCCCTTCAGGTACGCCCGCGGACCCCTCAGCATGCCGCGCCGGTTGGCGGTCAGCAGCTCCCGAGGGAAGTCCTCGCGCAGGGTGGACACGCGCAGGCTGTCCTTGCTCGTCAGGTCGCGCAACGCGCCCGGGACGAGCTTGAGCAGCGGCCACAGCAGCCCAGGCTGCTTCATCAGCAGGCTCGTGTACGCGGCGGTCAGCCCGGCGCCGTACCCGACCATCTGCTTCTGCAGGCCCTCGAAGTCACGCCGGTGGTAGTGGTGCGTGACCGCGGTCGGCTGGTAGACGATCGTGCCGCCGCCGACCAGCACCTGGGTGAACGCGAGCGTGTCCTCCGAGCCCATGGCCGGCGTGCCGGCGCCCAGCGCGGTGTCCCAGCCGCCGATGCGCTCGATCACGCCGGGGCGGAAGGTCATGTTCGCGCCGGTGCCGAACGGCGGCAGCGGGTACAGCGGGCTCTGCCGGTGCGCGGTAGCGGGGCTGAACACGTCCGGCGTGAAGCCGCGGCCCTTGCTGTGACCGCCGAACTGCTCGAACCACAGCTGCGCCTGCGTCTCCAGCTCCGCCGGGACGATCACGCCCGAGACCACGTCGGCCTCCGGGTGGTCGGCCAGGGCGCGGGCGACCTCGGCGAGCCAGTTCGGGTCGGCGTACTCGTCGTCGTCGATCCAGGCGAGGATCTCGCCGGGCGCGGCCGCGACGGCGGCGTTGCGGGCGAACGACAGCCCGGCCTTCGGCTCCTTCAGGTAGGTCACCGGGCCGCGGCGGGCGGCCGAGCGGACCACCTCGGCGGTCGCGTCGGTGACCGGGGCGTTGTCGACGACCAGGACGCGGAAGTCCGGGTAGGCCTGGGTGAGCAGGCTGTCCAGGCAGCGGGCGAGCGCTCCGGGCCGCTCCCGGGTGCAGATCACCACGGTGATCGGCGGGGCGTCGGCGAGCACCTCACGCCGCCGGGCCAGGAAGGCGGGCTCCGCGGCGGGGGTGATGCCGTCGACCGGCAGGCCGGTCAGGCCCAGCTCGGCGAGGCGCGGCGCGAGCGTCGTGCCCAGTTCCGCATCGATCGCGGCGGCCAGGCCGTCCGGCGTCAGGCCCTGCTCCGGTACGTCGGTCAGCACGGTGCCGAGCGGCTCGGTGAAGAGCCGGACCAGCACCCAGGCCTGCCGGACGCGCCGCCCGTCGGGGCCGACCGCGGCGACCGTCTGCAGCGGCTCCGCGAGGTCGACGTCGAGCACGACGGCCGGGCGGACGTCGCCGCCGGCCTCGAACGCGGGGGCGGTGATCAGCTCGTCGACCCGCAGCGGCGGCTCCCACACCGTGCCGTTCACGCCCGTACCGTTCACTCCGGCCGTCATCGGGTCGCCCCGACGGTCTCGAACCGGCTCTCGGCGCGCCGCGCGGCCACCGTCTCCACCACGCCGCCCCAGCCGGCGGCGGCCACACCGGCGAGCACGCCGCCCGCCTTGAGGGCGTGGTGCAGGCCCCGGCCCCGGCCTGCGGCGGCGAGGTTGCGCACCACGGCCTTCGGCAGGGAGCGCAGGTACGCGCGCTCCGACCCGAGGCTCTCCGATCCGTCGAGCAGGCCGGCCATCGCAACCTTGCCCCGGCCCTCGGCGTAGCACCGGCGGACGAACCAGCCGAAGGTGGACCGCTCGACCGGCACCTCGTGGCGGATCATCGCCTCGGGGACGTACATCCAGTGGCCGCCGCCGAGGGCGCTCATCCGCAGGCACAGCTCGGTGTCCTCGGGGCGGTTCTGGCTGCCGAGCTTGCCGAAGCCGGTCCGGAAGCCGCCGACCGCCAGGAACGCGTCGCGGCGGACGACCATGCCGGCCGACCAGACGTTGCGGACCCGGCTGGTGCTGGTGGGCAGGCCCGCGTACGAGCCGCCGACGGCCCAGAGGAACTCCTCGGGCATCCAGCGCGGCTCGGCGCCCTCCCAGGCGGGGGCGATGCCGCCGCCCGCGCCGATCACCTTGGGGTCGGCGAACGGGGCGATCAGGTGCCCGAGCCAGTCGGTGTCCATGATCACGTCGTCGTCCACGAACGCGATCAGCGAGGTCGAGGTGTGGAACGCGCCGGTGTTGCGGTTGCCGGAGACGCCCTGGTTGTACAGGTTCTCCAGCACCGTGACGCCACTGAGGTCGCGGCGGGCCCGGCGGTACAGGGCGGAGTTGTGGTCGACGACGACCACGATCTCGGCCGGCGTGTACTGCTGGGACTTGACTGCCGCGACGGTGCGCACGAGCGACGCCCAGCGCTGCTCGCTGTGGGTCGGGATCACGATGCTGACGGCGGGGCGGGGGGTGGGTTCCACGGGGGGGTGCTCCTCGAGCGCAGGTGGGGGTGCGGGACGACGGGCGGGGGCGCAGGCGGGAGGACCTGCGCGCGGCGTCAGTCCTCGCGGGTGGCGCGGGCCTGCAGGGCCTTGATGTCGTCGGTACGCCGGGTGCCGACCTCGTCACGGCGCAGGCCGCGGTTGAGGTGAGCGACGTGCTGGCGCTGCTCCCCGGCGGGGACGCCGGCGGCCGGCGGCCGGTTGACGACCTTGTTCAGCACGTGGGCCGGCGCGGTGTTCGACGGCGTGGCGGTGGGGTGCTGGTGCACGATCACTCCGGCGCGGGTGGCGCCGCTGCGGCGCAGGCGGCGCATCCGGCCGTACTCGCTGAAGATCGTCCGCAGCACCCGGAAGCCGTCGCGGAAGGTGTTGAGGTTGCTCTGGCCGTGGATGCGGGCGTGCTCGATGCTGCCGACCTCGCCGACCTTCATGCCGTCGGCGGCGGCCCGGATGTTGATCATCGTCTCGATCTCGAACCCGTCGCCCCACAGCTTCGAGCCGTCGTTCGGGCGCGGCAGCCCGGTGTCGGGCAGGTCCAGCGTCGGCACGACCCGGCGCCAGAACGCGTTGTAGCCGTAGCAGAGGTCGGTGAACTTGGTCCCGAACAGCACGTTCACGACGAGGTTGAGCCCGTCGTTGCCGAGCTTGCGCAGCTTGGTGATGTCGTGGCTGTGTCCGCCCTTGGAGAACCGCGAGCCCTTGACGAAGTCGGCCCCGGCGACGAGCTGAGCCACGAAGAGCGGGATCTCGGCCGGGTCGGTGGAACCGTCCGCGTCGATCATCACGATGATGTCACCGGTGCAGGCCGCAAAGCCGCAGGCCAGCGCGTT
The DNA here is from genome assembly GCF_040676695.1 of Actinoplanes sp. NPDC049548. Classification (NCBI taxonomy): domain Bacteria; kingdom Bacillati; phylum Actinomycetota; class Actinomycetes; order Micromonosporales; family Micromonosporaceae; genus Actinoplanes; species Actinoplanes sp. NPDC049548. Next base: position 37,860 of record NZ_JBFAPM010000015.1, on the reverse strand, counting down.
GCCCTTGCCGATGCGCGACTGCTGCACGATCACGACGTCCGGGCGGAGCTCGCGCGCCACCTCGACGGTGCGGTCCACGGAGCCGCCGTCCACCACGATGACCTCGTCGATGCCCTCCGGAAGCTTGGCGAAGACATGCGGCAGGTTCCGCTCCTCGTTGAGAGCCGGAATCACGACGCTTACGGTCGGTGATGACTGGCCGTTACCAAACGTGTTTCCGGGAGGCGTGGCGTGCTGCATGTGGATCCCTTCGGGGGCGGCAGAGGCGACAGAATCGGAGGTTTCCGGGGGCAGAAACCCAAGTCGCTCGCTTCTGTCGACAAATCTAGCGGCACGCTACGTAGCGTCAACTAACCGAAGGGCCAGGGTGACAATCTCCATACGTTGAACCCTAACCAGACGTATGAGCAGGGGGTATTCACACGGGCAACAAGATCAGCCTGAAGCCCCACCAATCACAGCGCGTAACGGACAGGCGGGCACGGGCGACCGCAGAAAGGCGGCGAACGCTCATTTCGCCATTTCGAATTCGAGAACGGTATGCCGGGACAGAAAATTGCTAAGTCGGATTTATGGGGGTGATCCACCTCACTCTACGTAGTATTACGCTGCGTGAGGTGACGGTTGCAGGTCGGTTGTATCGGCGTGGCACGGGCGCGCGAAGCGGTCGATGCCTACGCTGTGACCATGACCGATCGCCGGCCGTGGGCCGCCACTGCAAGCCGTCCGCACGGTGCGTGATCCGGTGACGACGACGGCAGCGCTGTGTGTCTGCGGCCACGAGCGAGCGGCCCACGAGCACCACCGGCGAGGAACCGAATGCGCGCTGTGCGGGCCCGAGATCTGCCCCCGCTACCGCCGTCGCACCTGGTGGCGCCGCCGTCCCTGAAGGCGGCCCCCGAACTCGGCGTCCCCAGGGCGACGTCCCGGCGGGTTGTCGCCGGTCGCGTCGGCGGCCGGGCCGCGACGTCCCGTGCGCAGCCGCTCCCACGGAGTCCCCGGGGTGCGCGACGTCACGCGTCTTCCGGACGCAGCCGTTTCCGCGGCTTTCTCATGAGCGACGTCACGCGATCTTCCGGTCGCCAGATCAGCGAGGTCGTCTGTTGAACCGGTGGTCCGGACGCGACGTCATAAGGGCGTCGCTCAACCCCGGCCGGCGCTGTCGGTCCCGGGTCGGCGGCCTGATGTCCCGGCGGTGAAACCCCGGCGTGTGCCCGCTTCCGCCCCGCTGCACCCGAACGCGCGGTGTGCTTGGCGGGGCCTGGGGGTAAGAGTGCCGTTCGCAGGGTGGACACCGGCTTCCCAAAGCCTACTACTTCTGTAGGCTAACTCTTAGATCGATCGGCTGCCGTACCCGTACGGCGCCGTGCCTGGCACGAGGAGGGACCCCCCATGCCACTCCCAGACTTCCTGATCGCCGGCGTGCCCAAGGCCGGGACCACCGCGCTGCACGCGGCCCTGGTCCGGCATCCCGGGCTCTTCCTGCCGACCGTCAAGGAGCCCAAGTTCTTCCTCACCGACGGCCGGCCGCCGACGGCGGGCGGCCCCGGCGACGTGCAGACCTACCAGGAGCACGTCTGGCGCCGCCCGGACTACGAGGCGTTGTTCGACCCCGCGCCGACGGGTGCGCTCAAGGGGGAGGCCACCCCCTTCTACCTGTACGACCACAGCACCCACCTGCGCATTCACGCGCTGCTGCCCGACGTACGGCTGATCCTGCTCCTGCGCGACCCGGTCGACCGGGCGCACTCGAACTGGACGCACCTGTGGAACGCGGGGCTGGAACCCGAGGCGGACTTCCTCACCGCCTGCCGGGCCGAGGAGGAGCGCAAGGCAGCCGGCTGGGCGGACTTCTGGCACTACGTCAGCCTCGGCCTGTACGGGCGCCAGGTGCAGCACCTCTTCAAGGTCTTCTCGCGGGAGCAGGTGCTGCTCCTGCGCTACCGCGAGCTCAAGGACGCGCCGGCTGCCACCCTCGACCGGGTGTGCGACTTCCTGGGTGTGCGTACCGGTGTGCTGCGGGACATCCCCAAGCAGAACGTCAACCGGCACGTGGTCGAGGACAATGCGGTCAACGGCGTGTTGCGCGGTCTCTTGCGGGCGGGCGGTACTTTCGGGCATCGCTTCCCCGTACCGTTGCGGCTCGCCGCCCGGGGTCCGTTGCTCACGCTGCTGCACCGCAAGCGGGGCAACCGGCCCGTCACCACTCCGGCCGAGCGAGCCGCGCTGCTGCCGCTGTTCGCCGACGACATCGCGCTGCTGCAGGACGTGACGGGCGAGCGGTACGACGACTGGTTGTCGGTGGACCGACACGCCAGCGCGTCGTAATCCCTATCTTGCCCATAGATAATGCACACTTGAGCGGATACTCTTCGCTGTGCCGCCGACGCCACGAAACGGAGCCGCCTTGTCCATCGGAACCCACACCCTGTCGCTGCCTCGCTGGGAGGACTCGACGGTGGTGGTCGAGCCGCCCGGTGACGAACCGGGAGCGTGGGCGGGCGCACCGTCCTCGATCGTAGCCGAGGGTGACATCTACCTTGCGTACCGTCTTCGGCTGCCGATCGGTGAGGGGCGCGGCATCTCCAACGTCGTGGCGCGCTCCAGCGACGGCGTGAACTTCACCGTCGTGGCCACGGTCGACAAGGACCGGTTCGGCGCCGAGTCGCTCGAGCGCCCGGCCCTCGTGCGGACGCCCGAGGGCCGGTGGCGGCTCTATGTCAGTGCCGCCACCCCGGGCACCAAGCACTGGCGGGTCGACCTGCTCGAGGCCGACACCCCGGAGGGGCTGGAGACCGCGCCGGCCCGGACCGTGCTGGCCGGCGACGAGACGGTGGGCGTCAAGGACCCGGTGCTGCACCACGACGAGCACGGGTGGCACCTCTGGGCATCGGTGCACCCCCTCGAGTCCTGGGACGACGCGGACCGGATGACCACCGAGTACGCGACCAGCCCCGACGGCGTGCACTGGACCTGGCGCGGCACGGCGCTCGCCGGTCGCCCGGGCCAGTGGGACGCGCGTGGCGTGCGGGTGTCCTCGATCTCCGTCGAGGGGGACACGATCCTGGCCGCGTACGACGGCCGGGCGACGGCGGGGGAGAACTGGGAGGAGCGCACCGGTGTGGCCCGGGGCGTCCGCCTGCCCGACGGCAGCTTCGGCGAGCTGACCGCCGAGGACGGCGAGCCGCTCGGCAGCCCGCACGCCCCGAACGGGCTGCGCTACCTGAGCCTGGTGTCGCTGCCCGACGGGCGCCGGCGCATCTACTACGAGGCGACCCGCGCCGACGGCGCTCACGACCTGCGCACGGAGCTTGCCTACTGACCGGTAGCCCGGTGAGAGCGGCGTCACCCGCGCCACCCCCGAGGCATCGGCTGTGATCCACTTCGCCTACCGTCATCCCATAACTCCCGGTCCTCCCGCGCCCGCCATCAAAATCGGCGGTGGCGACATCGAGTGACCGCCTGTGGCGGAGCCCGTCCCACAAGGACGGGCTCCGCCATGTTTGTGCGGCGAGCGGTGAGGCGGAGTTCACATTTCCGAACAACTCCCACCGGGCTCCCGAAACGGAGGGTTGCTGTCTGCCCGTCGTCGCACCCCCGTGAGGAAGCAATGCTCGACTTCAAGGACCTCGCCCCGACCATCCACCGCCAGCGCATGGTCGTCGAGGGGTACCCGACGTTCGTGATCACCGACGCACACATCAAGGACTACTTGCGCAAGCTCTCGGACGTCACCGACATGGTCACGATCATCGAGCCCGTGACCCACGTCAGCGAGCTGTACGGCTGGGCCGGCTGGATCCACTGGGAGACGTCCGGGGCGCACTTCTACTCCTGGGAGCGCCCGATCTCGTTCTTCAGCGTGGACATCTACACCTGCAAGGCGTTCGACCCGCGGACGGTCATCGACTTCACCCGTGACTACTTCCGGACCACCGAGATCGTCGCCAAGGAGTTCTGAGCCGTGACCGCCACGACCCGTACCCGCTACGAGCTGGCCCCGGCGCAGGCACGCCGGATCACCGGGAACTTCCTGGCCGGGCACCCCGAGCTCCGCGGACGGTTCGTCTGCGCGGTGGCGGGCCCCGACACCGAGCTGGCCGACGTCGGCCGGGCGCTCGAACGGCAGATCTTCGAGCACTCCTTCGGTAACGACGCGGCGGTCATGGCCGCCGAGTACGGGCCCTACGAGGCGAACAGCCTGTTCTTCGTCGTCATCGACCGCCGCCGCCGCATCCCCGCCGGGGTGGCGCGCATGATCGAGAGCACCGGGCGCGGCGTCAAGACCGTCGACGACGCCCCGCAGCACATCGGCGTCGACATCGACACGATCCTGGCCGCGCACGGGATGGACGGCGGCCTGGTCTGGGACTGCGCCACGCTCGCGGTGCTGCCCGCCTACCGCGGCGGCCGGTCCTCGCTCATCGTCAGCTCGCTGCTCTACCGCACCTTCCTGGTGGTCGGCGGTCGCCGCGACGTCCGGCACGCCGTCTCCATGCTGGACCGCGGCGCCTACCGCAACATCGGGATGATGGGTACGCCGTTGCAGCCGCTGGCCGGCTCGGGGCCGTTCGCCTACCTCGGCTCGCCGGAGAACCGCGCCGTCTACATGGACTTCCCGGCCATCGCGCCGGCCGTCGCCGCCCAGGCCGCGGTGCACCGGGAGGCCGGTCGTCTGCGGCCGGCCGTGCTGCGCCCCTCCGGCCTGCGCCGCACGCTCACCCGCCGCGTCGCCGCCACGGTGTCCGAGCGGGTCGGCACCGGCAAGGACCTCGACGAGTTGATCGTGATGCTCGCGTGACACCTGTGGGGTGGACCGACCGCTGAGGCGTTTGTGCTGCCGGGACCACGGGTAGGGGAGCGGGGATCGCGGTGCGGGCGGGCGCCGCGCGGGGAGCCAGGGGGTGGCCGATGCGCACGCTGGGCGGGCGGTACCAGCTCGTACAGCGCATCGGGATCGGCGGGATGTCCGAGGTGTGGCGGGGCCACGACCGGGTGCTCGACCGGCCCGTCGCGGTGAAGATCATGGCGCCCGCGGTCGAGGGCACCCTGGGCGACGTCAGCAGCGTCGACCTGGTCCGGACCGAGGCGCGTTCCGCGGCCCGGCTCGCGCACCCGAACGTCGCCGGGGTGCACGACTTCGGCACGTCGCCCGCGCCGGACCGCGACGTCCCGTACATCGTGATGGAGCTGGTGGACGGCCAGACGCTGAGCGAGCACCTCACCGCCGGCCGCCTGGACTGGCGCATCGCCGTGCGGATCTGCGCCGAGGTGGCCGCGGCGCTGGCCGCCGCCCACGCGGAGCACGTGGTGCACCGCGACATCAAACCCGCCAACATCATGCTGACCCCGTCCGGGGCCAAGGTGCTCGACTTCGGCATCGCGGCCGCTGCCGGCAGCCACGACCCCGACCCGGACGGCCCGGTCATGGGTACGCCCGCCTACGTCGCCCCGGAACGCTTCGACGGCCTCCCCGCCACCCCCGCCTCGGACATGTACGCCCTCGGCGTGCTGCTCTACCACTGCCTGTCCGGCCGGCTGCCCTGGTACGCCGAATCCAACACCGCGCTCGTGCACGCCCAGCGCTTCCGTGACCCGGACCCGCTGCCCGAGATCGAGGGCCTGGCACCCGAGGTGCTCGACCTGTGCTCGCGGTGCCTGCACCGTGAGCCCGCCGAGCGGCCCACAGCGCTCGTCGCCGCGCTCCTGCTCGCCGAGGCCGTGGACGCCCGGGTGTACGTGCCACTGGCGGACCTCGGCACGCGGATGCCCCGCCCTTCCGCGGTGTCGGCCTGGGACGAGCGCGCGGCCGAGGCCCCCACCGACGTGGCGCTGCCCGCGGACGACCAGACGGCGTACCAGGAACGGCCCGGCCGCCACCGGGCCTGACGTCAGCCGCTGCGCGGCACCACGACGACCGGGCGCCGCGCCCGGCGGACCAGCCGGGCCGAGACGCCGCCCAGCAGCACCCGCCGCGCCGGGCCGTACCGGCGCGAGCCGCAGAACAGCACGTCCACGTCGTCGAGCTCGGCGAGCTGGTCCACCACGTCGCCGACCCGGATCTCCCAGTCCACCTGAACCCCCTCGACGGACTCGGCCGCCCGGGTCAGCGCCTGCTCGTAGGTCTCCCGGGCGGTGTCGAGGAAGGCGTGCTCGGCGTCCTGGCCGACGAGGAACGGCAGTGTGGCATCACTGTCGGCCACGACCGTGTAGAGCCGTACCGGGGTGTCCGTCCGCGCCGCCAGCCGCGCCGCCTCCTGCAGCGCCGCCCGCCCGTCCGGGGTGTCCACGTAGGCCACGCCGATGCGGCCGAGCGCTCCCGGCGGCTTTTCCATCCCTGCCGGCGCCACGGCCACCGGGCACATGCTGCCGGCCAGGAGCCGCTCCGCCGTGCTGCCGGCGAAGAGCCGGTGCCGCGGGCCGGCCCGTCCCGAACCCACCACGATGGTCTCGGCCTCGAGCTCCTCGGCGAGGTCGTGCAGCCCGTGCGCCGCCGACGTGGAGGCCACGGTCCGGTACTCGACCGGATCCTCGTCGGTGTCGCCGAGCACCGCCCGGGCGCCGTCGAGCACGGCCGCCGCCGCCCGGTGCCGGTCGGCGACCCACTCGGCGTCGACCCGGCCCGAGCCCAGCGCCGACGGCGCCGGGTGCACGACGGCGACGACCAGCGGGGCGCCGAGCACCGACGCCGCCCAGCGTCCGAGCACCAGGGCGTCCTCTCCGGACGCGCCGCCGTCCACGCCCACGATCACCGGTGCGGTCACGGCTGCTCCCCCTCCTCACGCGCCCAGCCCGGTGTCCCCTCCGGGTGCTCCCGGCGCAGCCGCGAGTTGCGGTAGCCGTACAGGAAGTAGATGAGCATGCCCACGACGAGCCAGACGACGAACCGGATCCAGGTGTCGACCGGCAGGTCGGCCATCAGGTAGATGGCGAACGCCACGCCGATGATGGGCAGCACCGGCGACCACGGCACCCGGTACGGCCGGGGCATGTCCGGACGGGTCCGGCGCAGGATGATCACGCCGACGTTGACCAGGATGAACGCGAAGAGCGTACCGATGTTGACGAGCTTGACGATCTCCGAGAGCGGTACCAGGGCCGCGAGGATGGCGATCAGGACGCCGAGGCCGATCGTGAGCTTCGCGGGCGTGCCGTAACGCTGGTTGACCGTGGCCAGGCGTTCGGGGAGCAGCCCGTCGCGGCACATGGCGAAGAAGATGCGCGTCTGGCCGTACATGATGACCAGGACCACGCTGGTGATCGCGACGACCGCCCCGAGCGAGAGGATGCCCGCCGCCCAGCTGATGCCGGCGCCCTGGTCGAGGGCCGCGGCCAGTGGCGCGTCGCTGCCCTCGAGCTGCTGCGGGCTGGCGACGCCGATGGCGCCGACGGCCGTCAGCACGTAGAAGATCGTGCAGATGACCAGCGATCCGATGATGGCGAGCGGCAGGTCCTTGGCCGGGTTGCGCGCCTCCTCGCTGCCGGTGGAGACCGCGTCGAAACCGATGTACGCGAAGAAGATGATCGCCGCGGCGGCGGTCACCCCGTCGATGCCGTCCGGGGCGAACGGCTGGAAGTTGCCGGTGCCGAAGTTGAAGAACGCCACGACGATGAAGAACAGCAGCACCGTCAACTTCACCACGACCATGACGAGGTTGACCCGGGCGCTCTCGGTCACGCCGCGGACCAGCAGCAGCGTGATGGCGAGGACGATGAAGACCGCCGGGAGGTTGAACACGCCGCCGTCCTCGGGCGACTTGGCGATCGCGTCCGGCAGGGTGTAGCCGAACGCCGCGTCCAGGAACGCGTTGAGGTTGCCGCCCCAGCCGACCGCGATGGCGGCGACGCTGACCCCGTACTCGAGGATCAGGTCCCAGCCGATGATCCACGCGACGATCTCGCCGAGCGTCGCGTAGGTGTAGGTGTACGCGCTGCCCGAGACCGGGATCGACGAGGCCAGCTCGGCGTACGAGAGCGCCGAGAACGCGCAGGCCACCGCCGCCAGGACGAAGGACAGGATCACCGCCGGCCCGGCCACCCCGGCGCCCTCGCCGATGACGACGAAGATGCCGGTGCCGATGATCGCGCCGACGCCCATGGCTGTCAGCTGCAGGGGGCCGACGGCCTTCTTCAGGCCGTGCCCCTCCTCGGCGGTCTCGGTGATCAGTGACCGGACGTCGCGGACCGCGAAGATGCCCGGCTTCTGGCTGCTGCTCGTCGCCACAGCCCACCTCCCCTCCTCCGGTGGCGGTCCGTATGTAGATGACCACCGTTGTCACCGTGTCCCCCACCTGCGGTGACCGCAAGATGATCTGCGGTATGCGGGAAACTTGCCCGCTCCGCTTGCCGATCTGCCCCAGCGGCGGGTAATCGGCCGGTAACACTCCGCCGGACTGGGTGTCCGCCCTGCTCACGCCCTGGTGCGGGAGCCTGCGGTGGACGACTCGGGCGTTGTACCGTGGGCCTACGGGCTTCCGATGCCCGGAAAGGCGGAATGCATGGGCGAGGCCGTCATGACCACCCGGCGCCAGGCGGACGGCGCCATCGTGGTGGACGTCCGCGGCACGCTCGACGCGGCCACGGTCGACGCGCTGCGCAGCGCCCTGGTGGGCACGCTGCACGCCGAGCGCCCGGCCACGATGATCGTCGACCTCACCTTCGTGACCTTCATGGACTCGCAGGGCGTCGGTGCACTGGTCGCCGGCTACAACACCGCCCGCGAGACCGGCACCCGGTTCGTGCTGCGCAATCCCAGCGAGTTCGTGCACCGGCAGCTGCGCGTCACCGGCCTCGCCGACATGTTCGGGCTGTCGCCGGCGTCGCCCTGATCCCTCCCGGAGCGGTTAAGGTTCCGTCATGGAACCCGTGGCGGGATCGTGGTGCACGTCCACCGAGCTCGGGTTCCGGCTGCGGGACCACGACCGGCGGCTGACTTCGGTACGCCTGGAGTCGTCCGTGGTGTCCGGCGACTTCCGTTACCTCGACGAGCTGCGCGCCTGGGAGCTGCGGGTGCCGCGGCCCGCGGTGCAGCGCCTCGAGTACCGGCTCACGCTCGGCTACCCGGACGGCACCACCGAGACCGTCGACGACCCCGACAACCCGCGCCGCCTGGGTGACGCGTCGGTGCTGTGGTGCCCCGACTACCGCGAGCCCGACTGGCTGCACCTGCCGCACGGCGCCGGCCGGTGGCGCGACGTGTACCTGCCGCTGCCCGCGGTGCGCGGCGAGATGGTGGCCCGGATCTGGTCGCCGGACGCCGCCACCGACCGGGTCGTCGTCGCCCACGACGGGCCCGACTACCACCGGTACGGCGAGCTCGGCCGGTACAGCGCCGCCATGATCGCCGCCGGGCGGGTGCCGCCGTACCACCTGGTCCTGCTGCCGCCGGGGGAGCGGCTCGAGTGGTACTCGGCCAGCCCCGCGTACGCCCGCGCCCTGGCCCGCGACGTCCTGCCGAAGATCGCCGCCGAGCTGGGCACCGGCCGGCCCGTCGTCGGCATCGGCGCCAGCCTCGGCGCGCTCGCGATGCTGCACGCCCAGCGCCGGCACCCGGCCGGTTTCGGCGGTCTCTTCCTGCAGTCCGGCAGCTTCTTCCAGCCCCGCTACGACCGGCAGGAGTCCGGCTTCCGCCGCTACCTGCGGATCGTACGGTTCACCGGCCGCGTGATCCGCGCCGATGACGGCCCCGGCGTGCCGGTTGCGCTCACGTGCGGCACCGTGGAGGAGAACCTGGCCAACAACAGGGACATGGCGCGTGCGTTGCGAGATCACGGGTACGCCGTGTCGTTCGCGGAGGTGCCGGACGTGCACAACTGGACCGCCTGGCGCGACGCGCTCGACCCGCAGCTCACGACGCTGCTGCAGAAGGTGTTCAACTAGCGAGGAGGCGCCAATGGCCGACGTCGAGCACACCATCGGACTGCTGCTGGGCACCGAGGACGACTGGCCGCGGGCGTACGAGGCGCTGCTGCGGCGGGTCGGCGCCATCACCGACGACGCCGGGCGCAGCCACCGGATCCGCAGCGTGCGGGTCACCATCGAGCCGTTCAACCTGCGCTACCGCCCGCAGCACGACCTGGTCATCGACCGGCTCGCCTACTGGTACTACCACCCGCGCGAATGGCTCAAGAAGGCCGCGCTGATGGACGACGTGTACCTGCTCAACAGCCCGTTCACGTTCCAGTCCATGGAGAAGCACGCCGCCTACTGCGCGATGCTGCGGCTCGGGCTCAAGGTGCCGGAGACGGTCCTCGTGCCGTTCAAGAACCCGCTGGACAACTCGCGGTACGCGTACACCTCGGCCCGCTACAACCAGCCGTTCAACCTCGAGACGCTGGCCGAGTCGATCGGCTACCCGATGTTCATGAAGCCGTACGACGGCGGGGCCTGGGTCGGCGTCTCCAAGATCCGCAACCCGGAGGAGCTGCACGCGGCGTACGACGCCTCCGGCGAGCGGCTCATGCACCTGCAGGCCGCCGTCGAGGACTACGACGTGTTCGCCCGCTCGCTCACCATCGGCCCCGAGACCATGGTGATGAAGTTCCGCCCCGAGCTGCCGATGCACGAGCGGTACGCGGTCGACCACGACTTCCTCAGCCCTCAGGTGGGCGACGAGGTGGTCACCATCTCCCGGCTGGTCAACGCGTTCTTCCGCTGGGAGTTCAACTCGTGCGAGTCGCTGGTCAAGGGCGACGAGGTGCACCCCATCGACTACGCCAACGCCTGCCCGGACGTGGCCGTCACGTCGCTGCACTACTACTTCCCGTGGGCGATGACCGCCCTGCTGCGCTGGACCGTCTTCTGCGTGGTCACCGGGCGCAAACCGCGGCTGGACATGGACTCGTCCGCGTACTTCGCCGTCGCCGACGACCCCGGGCTGTCGTACCAGGAGAAGCTCGGCGCCTACCGCAAGCTCGCGGACGACTACTTCGAGATCGACAAGTACGAGGAGTTCTGCGAGAAGCACCTGTCGCACGTCGACGAGATGGTGCACGAGTGGGTCGGCTCGCCGGAGTTCCGGTCGCTGCTCACGGAGACGGTGCGCGCGATGTACCCGCCGCACGAGCACGAGCGGTTCCTCGGGCATTTCGGCGGGCTCATCGACGCCTGGCTGCGCGATCACGGCTGACCTCTCGACCGGCTGGGCCGGCGCTCTCGGAGCCTTCCCGCTCCAGGCGCCGGCCCGTTCGCCGGTCAGGTTTCGTTCGGTCGTCGGTCGTCGGCCGTTTCGCCGGTCAGCGCAGGGGCGGGTTCGCCAGTTGGACCAGCTCCACGGCCTGGGCCGGGAACCAGGCGCCCGCGGCCGGGTCGGCCGTGTTCCCGCGCGCCGGGTCAAGGCCGGTTCCGGTGCCGCGGTCACACTGGCCGTCCGACTCGCCCGGAATCTTGATCCAGAGGAAGGCGTCGGCGAGCGGGTCTCCGGTGCGGGTGGTCGGCCGCATTCCGAGTCCACGGTCGGGCGGGTTGCACCACGTCATCGGGTCCGGCCACGCCGTACCCGCCGGCGGGGTCCAGGAGCCCTGGCCGTTGCGGCTGGTGTCGAGGACGAAGTGCGGGAGCTCGTCCGGGGAGACGGTGCCGACGTTGGCGTCGTACCAGGCGTCGCTGCGCGTCCAGGTGCTGAAGTCGGCGGGGTCGGCCGGGTAGTACTGGCTGGCACAGTCCCGGAACCGGCCCGGCGCGACCCGGGTGCCGTAGTGGACGCACTTGGAGATCCAGCTGCCGTACTTCAGCAGCCGCGGCGTCGCCTCGAAGTTGGAGACGTTGAGGAAGAAGCCGTCGGCCCGCAGCACGCCGGCGCGGACCAGGCGGTCGGCGGCGTCGCCGGAGCTGAGCCAGTTGCTGTTGGTGCCGTCCAGGTAGACGCTGGTCCGCCGGAGCGCCTTGAACCGGTCCACCGCGTAGTTCAGCATCGTGAACCGGTCCTGCTGGGCGGTGGCCGGGTCGGCCTCGGCGGGCTTGCACCATTCGGCGTTGCCGTTGATGTCGGTGTACCAGGGGATGATGCCGAGACTGTCCGGCTCCAGCATGACGGCGGCCCGGGTGTTGCCGATGCCGGCGGCGAAAGCGTCGATCCACGCCTTGTACTCGGCGACGGTGCGCGCGCCTCCGGAGGAGTAGGCACCGCAGTCGCGGAACGGCACGTTGTAGGCCACGAACACCGGCGTGCTGTGCTGGCGTGCTGCCTTGCGGACGTGGGTGCGGACGACGCGGGTGAGCTCGCTGCCCTCGTACTTGGTGAGCCAGACCGCCTGCGGCGTCTCGGTCATGGAGGCGAGCTTGCGGGCGAGGGGCCGGCGGCCCTGAGCCTTGAGCGCGGCGATCTGGTCGACGGCCCCCGGGTTGGGTGGTGGCGTGTAGAAGGTGGTGCGGCGCCCGGCCGGGTGGCGCCCGAGGCTTGTCGGCTGCGCCTTGGCGACCGTCGCGGTGGTGGACGCCTTTGCCGGGCTTGCCGCGTCGGCCGCTGTCGCCGTGAGCGGCAGGACCGCCGTGAGTGCCAGGACAGCCGCGCCGGCGCGTAGCCGGCGCGCACGCCGCAGGGACGACATCGCCACGTTTTCGCTCCTCGAAGGGTTCGGACCGAGCGCATGAAAGCGCTCCCATGGCCGGAAGAGTGCTCGCCCCGGATTATCACTGTCAATGTTCCGAAATGTTTTGGACTTTGATGGAAGTCGCTGTCTGCGGAGGATTCGGAACCGGCCCGGCAAAACGACTCCGTCGTCCGCCCCGTCGGTGCTGCGTCGGCGGGTCCGGAAGTGTCGGAGGGTCCGCCTAGAGTTCAGGGCGTGCACATCAGGATCGAGGGCGAGGACCTCCCCGGACGCCGCGGCGGCGCCGAGGCCGACACCCTGCGGCTCGGGAACGTGCACGTCGGCGTCCAGCGCAAGACCCAGGTCGTCGACCGTTACCCGGCCGACGCCGAGGCGGCGGTCTGGACGTTCGAGGTGACCAGCCGCGAGGTCGACGACCTCCTCGACGTGGGCGGCCCCTACGTGCACGGCCGCCCCGGTGCACGCTTCCTCTATCTGAGCTGGGGAGCCGTCGACGGCGAGGCGTTCGCCATGTTCCGGCGGGCCAAGCTCATGTTCGCCGACGTCCCCACCACCATGCTGCGTGCGGCCCATGACGGCGCCGGGGTGCTGGTCGGGCGGCTCGGTCTCACCGGCCCGGACGGCGGCCCACGGTGCGCCCGGGTGCGGCCGCCCGACATCGCCTGGCAGATCGCATGACCGGCCCGGCGCCCGCAACGGTGAGCGTGCTGCACGGCTTCATCAGCCGGGACGGAGCCCTCTCCCTCTGGATCGAGACCGCCACCGGTCAGGACGGTGGCACCCAGCGGGGTCTGCATCCGCGGGCACGAGCCGCGCCGGGTGAGCCGCGGATCTCGACGTTGCTGCTTCCGTCCACCTCGGCGGGGCCGTTGCCGTCTCCGCATCTCGGGCTGGCTCCTCGGCGAGGCTCGCCCCGGTTGCGGCCATGGCGGGTGCCTGCGGCCACGGTTCCGTTCGTGACGACGGATCTCGCCGACGAGCTGGGTGCGCGGCCCGCTCCGTCACTGGAGTATCTGGCCGACATCTGTGCCTTCGCCGCGGACCTGGTCGCCCGCGGGCGGGTGCTTCCGGCCGTGCGCGCCGATGCGCAGGACGTCCGGGCCTGGTGGCGGCCGGTGCTGACGGGCCCGGACGCCGTACGCCACGGTGAACTGGTCGAGGCGATGCCGGCGGCCTGCCGTGCCGAACGGGCACGGCCCGGTGAGATCGACGGCCTCCCCGCCGTGGACGCGCTGCACGGCGCGCTGGAGCGCCTGGTCGACGGGCTGGTGCGCACCCGGCTGGCCGAGGCGGGCGTGACGCTCTCCGGGGCGCCCTGGCTGGCGGCCCTCACCGCTGACGACCCCACCGTGGCAGCCGGTCGGGGTTCGCTCGACGCGGTCGCGGACGCGCTGGATCAGTGGCACACCGAGGCGAGCAGCGGGGCCGCGGTCCGGGTCGTGTTCCGGCTGAGCCACCTCGACGAATTGGAGCCCGACGAACCCGACGCGACCACCGTGCCTGACGCCACGACGGCCGCCGACGCCAAGACATCCGCGGCTGCCGCGGGTGCCGCGGTGGGCGCCGACGCCACGTTGGCCGCGGAGGTGACCGGACAGGACGCCGCGCCCGACGCGTGGCTGCTGGAGTTTCTGCTGCAGCCGGTCGACGAGCCGAGTCTGCTCGTGCCCGCCGCCGATGTGTGGCGCGATGCCGTCGCGCCGCTGCGGCGGTGGACGCATCGGCCTCAGGAGCGGCTCATCGCCGGGCTCGGCCGGGCTTCGCGGCTCTTCGGTGAGCTGGACGCCGCGCTGCGGATGGCCCGGCCGACCGAGCTCGTGCTCGACACCGAGGGTGCTCACCGGTTCCTCGGGCGGGCCGCGCTGCTCGAGCAGGCCGGCTTCGGCGTCCTGCTGCCGGCGTGGTGGCGGGAGCCGCAGCGGCTCGGGCTGGCGCTGGAGGTTCGCACGCCCGAGGCCGTCGCCCCGGTGCTGCGGGACGAGGCCGCCGATCTTGCCACCATCGTGGGCTACAACTGGGGGCTGTCGCTCGGCGGGCGGGTGCTCACCGAGACGGAGCTTGCCGAGCTGGCTCGGGTGAAGGTGCCGTTGGTGCGGCTGCGGGGCCGGTGGGTCTACCTCGATGCCGAGCGGTTGCGCGCCGGGCTCGAGTTCCTGCGGCGGGGCGGCGGCACCATGACCGCCGGGGACGCGTTGCGGCTGGTCCGGTTGCTGCCGCCGGAGGAGGTGCCGCTGCCGGTCACCGAGGTGCGGGGGCGGGGGTGGGTCGCCGACCTGCTCTCCGGGCGGCTGGGGGAGCGGCTCGAGCTGCGGGAGGCTCCTGCGGACCTGATGGGGGTGCTCAGGCCGTACCAGAGACGGGGTTTCTCGTGGTTGGCCTTTCTCGACGGTCTGGGGCTGGGCAGCTGCCTGGCCGACGACATGGGCCTGGGCAAGACGGTGCAGCTGCTGGCGCTGCTGCTGCATCGCCGCAGCGGGCCGACGCTGCTGATCTGCCCGCTGTCGGTGCTCGGCAACTGGCAGCGGGAGGCGGCCCGGTTCGCGCCGTCGCTGCGGGTGAAGGTGCTGCACGGCGCTGACCGGCCGGATCCCGCGGACCTCGCCGACGGGGCCGACGTCGTGCTCACCACCTATGCGACCGCCACCCGGGACGCGGACGCGCTGGCCGGTGTGACCTGGGACCGGGTGGTGCTCGACGAGGCGCAGCACATCAAGAACAGTTCCGGTGGGGCGGCGAAGGCGGTCCGCCGCCTCAAGGCCCGCAGCCGGGTCGCGCTGACCGGTACGCCCGTGGAGAACCGCCTGGCCGAGCTCTGGTCCATCCTCGACTTCCTCAATCCCGGGCTGCTGGGCAGCGCGCACACGTTCCGCAACCGGTACGCGGTGCCGATCGAGCGGTACGCCGACGAGGAAGCCGCCGGCCGGCTGCGGCACGCCACCCGGCCCTTCCTGCTGCGCCGGGTCAAGGCGGACCCGGCCGTCATCGACGATCTGCCCGACAAGCGCCACACCCGGCACCTGTGCGGGCTCACCGCCGAGCAGGCCACCCTGTACAGGGCGGTGCTCGACGACATGATGCTGCGGCTCAAGGAGACCACCGAGACCCGGCGCAAAGGCCTGGTCCTGGCGGCGATGACCAAGCTGAAGCAGGTCTGCAACCACCCGGCCCAGCTGCTCGGCGACGGCTCCCCGTTGCCGGGGCGCTCCGGCAAGCTGGAACGCCTCGAGGAGATCCTCGACGCCGCCCTCGCCGAGCGCGAGAGCGTGCTGTGCTTCACGCAGTTCGCGCGGTTCGGGTCCATGCTCGTCCCTCACCTCTCCGCCCGCTTCGGGGTGCCGGTGCGCTACCTGCACGGCGGCACCCCGCGAGGGGCGCGGGACGACATGGTGGCGGCGTTCCAGGACGACCGCCGGCCCGGCGTGTTCGTGCTGTCGCTCAAAGCCGGGGGTACGGGACTCAACCTCACCGCCGCCAACCACGTCGTCCACGTCGACCGCTGGTGGAACCCGGCGACCGAGGCGCAGGCGACGGACCGGGCCTTCCGCATCGGACAGCGGCGTGACGTGCAGGTCCACACCCTCGTCTGCCTCGGCACCCTGGAGGAGCGTATCGACCGCCTCATCGCCGACAAGGGCGTCCTCGCCGAGCGCGTCGTCGGCAACGGCGAAGGCTGGCTGACCACCCTGTCCACCGACGAGCTGCGCGACCTGACCGCGCTGGATCCGGAGGCCGTCGGTGACTGACCGGTTCGCCCAGCCGTTCGTGGCGATGTTCGAGGCGCTGCGGATGGCACCCACCTTCGCCCGCGGCCGCCGGGACGCCCGCGCCGGCCACGTCCGCAGCCTGACGATCTCCAGCAGCCTGGTCACCGCTCAGGTCCGCGGCCCGGACGACGTCCACGCCTACCGGGCCCGCATCGCCGTCCGGGCGTTCGGTGCCGCCGAATGGTCCCGCGTGGAAGCCGACCTCGCGGCCCAGGCCCGCTACGTCGCCGACCTGCTCGCCGGTCGTATGCCCGCCGACATCGACACCGTCTTCCGCGACGCCGGCCTGACCCTGCTGCCCCTGTCGCTCGACGAGGTGGCGATGGACTGCAGCTGCGAACGCTGGCCGATGCCGTGCGTCCACCTCGCAGCGACCTGTTACGCCCTGGCCGCGTCGTTCGACACCGACCCGTTCGGCGTGTTCGCCTGGCGTGGCCGCGGCCGCGACGAGCTGCTGACGCGGCTGAGCGACCTGCGCAGCACCTCGGTCCACGTGGCGGACGCGATCTCCGCGCCGGACGAGCCCGCCGACGCGGGTCTCGGTCTGCTGGAGGACTTCTGGAGCTCCGGTACGCCCACCGCACCGCACCCTGCCCCGCCGGTGCTGCGCCCGGACCTGCTGCTCGACCAGCTCGACCCGCCACCGCTGACGTACGCCGGGATGCCGCTCGCCGAGATCCTCAGACCCGCCTACCAGGCGTTGCCGCCGGACCGGTCCTTCTGAGGGGACAGCGCCTCGGCGATCATCCGGTGGCCCTGGGCTTCGAAGGCCTCGTCGCCCACCCGGTACGCCCACGCGGCGGTGCCGATCGCCTCGCGTACCCGGTTGCGGTGCCACAAGCCCGCCTCGCGAGGATCCCCTCCGTACCCGTCGAGAAAGGCCGCCTCGAGTGTCGGGGCCTGGCGGAATTCCTGCACGGCCAGGCGAGCGAAGTCCGTCAGCGCCGGACGCAACGCCGCACGCCCGAAGTCGATGATGGCGACGACGCCGTCGTGAACGAGCCAGTTCCGGGGCTGCCAGTCGCCGTGGGTCGGCACCAGGGTCACGGGCGGGGTCGGCCAGCCGGCGATCTCCGCTCGCAGGCGCTCTGCGGTGGCAGCAGCGATCCGATGCGGGCCGTCGAGCCACGCCAACGACTTCTCGTTCGCGCGCGCTTCGTAGGTGTCGTCCCTCACGGCGTCCTGGGCATGCAGGAGGGCCAGCAGCTCACCCGCTTGCCGATAGATGCGGGGATCGTCGGCGTGTTCGCTGCCGAGCACAAGGTCCCCGGGCAGGTAGCGGGTGACGAGAACTTTGGCGTCCGGGTCACCGTGCACCAGGGCGGGTGCGCGACCCCTGCTCGTCCACGGTCGCAGCCAGTGGAGATGGGCGTTGAGCTCCCGCGCGATGTGGTGGTCGTCCTCGTCGCCGGCCTTCACGATGAAGCGCGACCCGGCATGGGTCACCTCGAGGACGACGGTGCCCACCAGGCCCCAGCTGTGGTCGCGCTCGACGGTCGCGCCGGGGAGCCACCGGTCCACCAGCGCCTGCTGCCGCGGAGAAAGGGTCATTCTCGGGACCACCGGGTCATGGTAGGCGCCAGTGCTGGCCCGGGGCGCCGGTACAGCCGGCGACGCGGACGCCCGCACCCGGGCCGGCGCCGTTCGCGGGGTCGGTGAGGCAGCCGCCGATCGCGACGTTGACCAGGGACTGGTTCGGACCGGCCCGCCACTGCGCCGCCGCCCGTCCGTCGCAGGCCGCGATGCGCACCGTGCCGTCGTCGACCGGGCCGGCACACCTGCCGACGACGCGCAGGGTGCCCTCGCTGGTCAGGGTCCAGATCTGTGCGGCGGTGCCGTTGCACTCGTACATCTGGACGTGGTTGCCGTCGGCCGGAACCCCGCCGTTGAGGTCGAGACACAGTCCGCCGGCGCCGGTGATGGCGCCGGTGCGGTCGGCTTCCGGAACGGCGGAGAGCGTCGGCGCCGGGCTCGACACTCGGATCTCGGGCGCGGCGCCGGCGGGCGGGGCGGTCGTCGCCCGGGTGGTCGCGGGCGCCGGTGCGGAGGTCGGGGAGGGCGGCGGGCTGCTGTGCGTGGTGGCCGGTGAGGTGCCGACGGTCGTGGGCCCATGGCTGGGCGTGGCGGACGGCGAGGATGCGGCGGTCGCCGGGGTGGAATAGGGCGGAAGGCTGACGTCGGTGAAGGCCTGCGGGCCGCGGTCGGAGCCCGAGGGCAGTGCCGCGAGGGCGCCGGCCACGCCGAGGCCCGTCAGCAGCGCTACGGCACCGCCGACGATCAGCAACGCGCCACGCCGCCTCGGCGCCGGGGACCCTTCGGACACAGCGCTGGACGCCGCCGCGAGATGGCGTGGGGGTGAGCTGTTCGCTGCGGGTTCGACTGTTTCGGCTTGAAGTGGTTCCGGTACGGGGAGCGAGGAATGCGTTCGGGATGCGAACGCCGTCTCCGGCCAGGTCTCCGCGAGATCGTCCACCCGGGTCGTTCCGGGATCACCGTCGAGATACGGCCGGACAAGGAGCGGTTCGCCCTCGAGGTCGGGTGGGAGCGGCCGCGGGTCCCCGTGCTCGGGGGTCGCGTGCACGTCCCCGCCGTCCCGCTCCGTCATCGTCCGCCTCGCCGCCGTACCGTCGCTGACCTCCCGGAAACCTACCCGCTACCGGCCGGCGCCGCGCGCCGCGACCTCGGCGCAGGATGGGCCGAACGGCCAGGGTGAGGGCACCCGAACGGGCTACTCGGGGCATCGGAGCGGTGCCGATTCGTCTGATACCTCCGCTGAAAGGGCGCCCGCATGCCGCTCACCCTCCGCCTGCTCGCCGCGAGCGTCGCCGGGCTCGTCCTCGCCGGCGGGGCCGCGGTGCCGGCCGTCGCCGCGCCCGGCACGTCGGTGACCGCATCCGGCACGTCGGTGACCGCGCCCGGCACGCCGGTCGCCGGGATGGACGCGGCGGGGAGCGCGGTCACCAGCGCCCTCGAGGCCCGCCGGGTCGGTGCCGTCGCCACCCCGCATCTGCGCTGGTACGCCTGCTACAGCTGGGCCCAGTGCGCAACCGCCCACGTCCCGCTCGACTACGACAACCCCCACGGCGAGCAGACCACGGTCGCGCTGCTGCGGGTGCGGGCCAAGGACCAGCGGCACAGGATCGGCAGCCTGTTCGTGAACCCGGGCGGCCCGGGTTCCTCCGCCACCTCTTTCGCGCTCGTGGCGCCGATGGTGCTCAGCGACTCACTGCTGGAGCGTTTCGATGTCGTCGGCATGGATCCGCGTGGCATCGGGGCCAGTGACGCCGTCTCCTGCTTCACCGACGCGGGCCGGCAGACCGCGGCGCTCAAGGGCATGGGTGTGGCATTCCCGGTGGGCGCGAAGCAGACGAGGACGTACCTGAAAAGCGTCCGCAAGCTCGCCACCGGCTGCTCGACCACCGGGCGCCGGCTCGCCGGCGCGATGTCCACCGCCGAGGTGGCCCGGGACATGGACGTCATGCGCCGCGCCGTGGGCGACAAGAAGCTCAGCTACCTGGGCTTCAGCTACGGCACCGCGCTCGGCCAGTACTACGCGAACATGTTCCCCGACCGCTTCCGCGCCATCGCCGTCGACGGGGTCATCAACCCGCGGTCGTGGATCGGCTCGGCGAGGACCCAGGGTGTGATCCAGGACGAGCGGCTCGGGTCGGCGCAGGGCGCCGAGCGGGCGTTACGGCGCATCCTCACCCTCTGCGACAAGGCCGGCGAGAGCCGGTGCGCGTTCGCCGCCGGCGACCCTGTGCGGCGCTTCGCCACCCTTGCCGGGCGGCTGCGCGCCAGGCCGGTCACCCTGGAGGGTGTCAAGGTCACCTACGCGACATTCATCGGGTACGTCCTGACGTCGCTGTACGCCGCTGACGCCCCGGACCAGGTCACCGGCCTGGCACGCGACTTGTGGGCACTGACGTCCACGCACGCGTCGGCGAGCGAGGTGGCCGCAGCCGCCTCGTCGGTGCAGGGCCGCGCGTTCCCGTACGACAACTCGCTCGACGCGTACGCGGCGGTCATGTGCACCGACGGGCGGCACCCGGCCAAGGTGGCGTCGTGGCCGGCGAAGGTGGCGAAGGCCGCCGAGCGGGCGCCGTACTTCGGTCCCGCCTGGGCGTGGGCGAGCGCCCCGTGCGCCCGCGACATCTGGCAGGTGCGCGACGAGGACGCCTACACCGGACCGTTCACCCGGCGGACCCGCAACACCGTGCTCGTCGTCGGCAGCTACTGGGATCCGGCGACCAACTACTACCAGGCCGTCGGCTCGGCCGGGTTGCTCGCCCACGCACGCCTGCTCAGCAGCGACAACTTCGGGCACACGGCGTACGGGACGTCGCCGTGCGTGACGGCTGCGATGGACGGCTACCTGCTGCACAAGACGTTGCCCGCGAAGGGTGCCGTCTGCCGGGCCGCGCAGCCGTTCACGACCGCGCTGGAGCAGCCGGTCCAGGAGACGGCGGCGGCCCTGGATCTCGCCACGGCCTCGAAGGCCGAGATCGCCGCCCAGGGCCTGCCGCCCGCGGACGCGCCGAAGCAGCTTCCGCCGGTCGGCACCTTCCCGTTCTGAGCAGCCGGTCAGCGCTTCCAGAACGCCTTGCGCTGCCCGGCCGCGGGTGTGAAGCCGTCCAGCACCCGCCGCGCGTACGCCCAGTCGGCCGCCGGGTCGCCGCCGGTCCGCAGCCGCTCGGCCAGCTCGCGCAACGCGGTGACCTCGGGCGCGGTCATGCCCTCCAGCAGGGCGGTGAGCCGGGTGCCCAGGTCCGCCAGCAGCTCCCGGCGTTCGGCGAGCGGCCGGTTCTCCGCCTCGCACAGCCGTTGCGCCTCGACCGCCACGATCGCGGTGAGGTCCTGCAGCGTCAGCCCGGTGCCGGCCGGCGCGACCGCCTTGCGGTTGAAGCCGCGTGCCATCACCCCGGACGGTACGGCCGCGAACGGCTGCGGACCCCGGGCGGCCTGGCCCCGGACCGGCGCGAAGCCGGGCCGGCCGGGCATCGGGCCGCCGGGCGCGGGAGCGGCGGGTGGTGGCATGGCCGCCGCGGCTCCAGCCACCAGGAAGGGCCGCGGCTGGGCGGCGTCGAACAGGTCCCACCCGGACGGCGACTCGACCGGCTGGGTCACCCGCCGGCTCCGGCCGCCCTCGTTGACCACGCGGCTGTCCACGGCGACGAACGCGGTGAAGCGGCACAGCACCCCGTAGCGCAGGGACGTGCTGACGATCTCCTGCTCCAGGGAGTGGTCGCCGGCGGCGTACCGGTCCTCGAGCTCACGGAGCCGCGTGCGCGCCCACTGGGCCGTCACCGCGGGCTCGTCGCGGCGTTCGACCGGGACCTCGACGGTGAAGGCGCTGTCGTCGCGGTGGCGTCCCCGCACGGTTACCGCGGACGGCGCGGCACCGGTGGAGCGTCCGAACAGGACCAACGGTACGCCCGGGAAGATCGACTGTGGCCGGCCCGGCCTCATCCCGGTCACGGTGACGTCGGTGACCAGGGGTGAGCCGATCCGCCGGTGGATCTGCTCCATCGCCTCGTCCAGCCGGTCCTCGCTCTCGACCAGCTCGCAGCGGCCGGCGCCGAGCGCGGCGAGCCGGCCCAGGAAGCCGGCGTTCACGGCTCGGTCGATGCCCACGGTATGCACCCGGGTGGTGCCGATCAGCGCGGTCACCTCGGCGAGGATCTGGTCCTCGTTGCCGACCTGGCCGTCGGTGACCAGCACCAGCACCCGCTCGCGCCCCTCCACTCCGGCGAGCAGGGACAGGCCTTCGCGCAGCGGGGCGAGCAGCTCCGTGCCACCGCGGGCGTCGGCGCGGGCCAGGTGCTCGACCGCGCGGAACCGGTGGCGGTCGGTCGCCTCGGCCAGCCCCTCGCCGAGGTCGTCCGGGCGGCCGACCTGGTGGTCGAAGGTCAGCACCGCGAACCGGTCGTCGGCGGTCAGGGTGTCGACCACCCGGGCCGCGGCACGCCGGGCGGCGACCATCTTCCAGCCGCCCATGCTGCCCGAGCGGTCGAGCACCAGCACCACGTCCTTGGGCCGGGCCGGTGCGTCGGCGGCGGCGGGCGGCAGGACCACCAGCTGGTACGTGCCCTCGTCGCCGTCGGGGTCCGGCACGAACACCGCCCCGGAGCCGTCGCCGGCGTACGGCAGCCGCAGGACGAAGTCGCGGTCCGCGCGCTCCCCGGCCGCGATCTCGACCCGGCCGCCGGAGGTCGTCACCGTGTGCAGGCTCGAGCGCACCTCGCTGAGGGGGAGACCTGCGGTGTCTATGTCGACGGAGATCGACAGCCGCAGCGGGTTGGGGAAGCCGGGCAGCAGCACCGGGGGGGTGATCCGGGAGGCGTCCGGCACGGCGTCGGTGTCGCGGACCTGCCCGGCGCCCACCGGGGTGTCCGCCAGCGGCGTGCCCGGCACGTACCGGGGTGCGACCACCAGCGGGAAGCGGAACGTCGCGGCGCCGTCCTCCCAGGGCAGCGGGCCGGCGAGCGTCAGCTCCACCACGACCCGCTCGCCGGGAACGATGTTGCCGACCCGCATGGTGAAGACGTCGGGCCGTTCCTCCTCGGCGATGGACGCTCGCTGTCCCGCGGCGACCGCCTGGTCGTACGCCTCCCGGGCCGCCGCCCGCTCCTGCAGCACGGCCGCGACCGTACGCCCGTCGGCGGTCATGGTCATCCCGGTGACCGCGGCCCGGTCGGGCAACGGGAACACGTACGTGGCCTCCAGCGCGGTGTCGTACGCGTTGACGAACTCGGTGGTGACCGTGGTGTGCGCGACCAGCCCGCTGATCCGGGCCCGGACGTCGAGCCGGTCCAGCGGCAGGTTGCCGCGGTCGGTGCGCAGCGCCCCCAGACCGGCGTCGGGCAGGATCCGGATGCGGTTCAGCTCCGCCGGCTCCATCGGCGTGACGGACAGGGTCATGACGGGCTCCCATCGTCGGGGGTGGGCTCGAGCGGGTCTCGGGCGGCGGACAGGTCAGGGGTGGGCACCAGCAGGCCTCGGGCGGCGAGCAGGTCGAGCAGGGGGCGGGCGGCGGTCGCGATCGCGGCGTGGTCGGCCGGCTCCGGGCGTACCGGAAGAACCAGGATCGCCCCGCCGCCCAGCGTGACGCCACCGACCTCGGTGACCAGCGGCTGCGATGGGGAAGGAGAGGGGGAAGAGGTGGCGGGTGCCGCCGTCCAGAACCGGGGCCGGCCCGGTGCGGCGACCTCCGCGTCGCCGGCACCCGAGAGCAGCTCCGGTGGCACCCGGGCCGCAGCGGCCAGCTCCGCATCGCTCGCGCCGGCCAGCTCCGCCTGGATCGCGGCGAGGGAGTGCCCCTGCGCCTGGCGCCGCTTCACCGCCACCAGCTGCATCACATGCCGTGGGCCGTAGAGGGCGGTGCGGCCTCGCATCCCGGCCGGGCGGTCGACCAAGCCGGTCGTGGTGTACCACCGGATGGCCCGCCGGTCGGGCACGTCGCGGACCCGGCCGTTGGGCGCGCCGGGATACTCCGCCGCCAGGGCCGCGCGTACCCGCTCCACGAGCTCGTCCATCGTCCACACGCCGACCATACTGACACTGTCAATATGACAGTGTCAACGTCGGTCGTTTCCCTTCAGTGACGGCACGGCCCGCCGATGCGTCAGGCATGCCGGACGTGAGGTTGACCGAGGCCGAGCGCGACGCGGTGTACGCCGAGGCGGTCGCCCGCCACCCGGATGCCTTCGTCAGCGCGGTCACGCCGTCCGGGCTGTTCGCCGGCCTGCCCGCCGGTTTCGAGCTGGGCACCCTGCGCCCGGTGGTCGGGCCCCGCTCGGCGCTGGACATCTTCGTCGCCGAGGACCACCCGGTCGTCATCGACGCGTGGCACGAGTTCCTGACCCGCGGCACCGCCACCTGCCGGGTGCGCCCGATCGCCGCCCCCTCCCAGCTCGTCGAGCTGCGGATCTTCGACCTCACCCACCGGTACGGCTTGCCGCTGGTCCTCATCGCCGGCCTCACCGGCGACGGCGGCGACGGGCCGCTGGAACACGAGCCGATCAAGCCGCGCCTGATCACCGTCCGTAAGGACCTCAACGCCGTCATCCTCGGCGCCGACCCGGAGGTCGTCCAGGTGCTGGGCTGGACCGCGGAGGAGCTCAAGGGCACGCGCGCGGTCGACCTCATCCACCCCGACGACCGGGTGCGGGCCATCGCCAGCTGGATGGACCTGCTGTCCACCTCAGACGGCGCGGCCCGCCGGGTACGCCTGCGCCACCTGCACCGCGACGGGCACGTCGTCTGGTTCGAGATCACCAACCACAACCGCCTGGCCGATCCCGAGGTGGGCGAGGTCGTCGCCGACATGCTCGACATCTCCGACGAGATGGCCGCCCAGGAGGCGCTGCGGGCCAGCTCGCAGCTGCTGCGCCGGCTCACCGAGACGATCCCGATGGGGATCGTGCAGATCGGCACCGACCGCCGGATCGCGTACCAGAACGAGCGCGCCGCCCGGGCCATCGGCGCCGACGCCGGCGAGATCCTGGGCGGCCACCACCTGGACCGGATCGTGTCCGCGGACCGGCCCGCCATCGAGGCGGCCATCGACGCCGTGCTGGCCGGGCACGACACCGACGCCGAGTACGGCTACCACCACGCCGCGCGCGGCCTGCGCCGGGTCCGTGCCAACCTGCGCTGTCTCACCGGTACGGCCGGGGCGGTCACCGGCGCCATCATCTGCCTCACCGACGTCACCGAGGACGTGCGGCTGCGCGAGGAGCTCAACCAGCGGGCGACGTACGACGCGCTGACCGGCTGCCGCAACCGCGCCGCCACGCTCGCCGCCCTCCAGGAGTCGCTGACCGGAACCGGAGCGACCCGCGGCACCGCCGTCGTCTTCATCGACCTCAACGAGTTCAAGCAGGTCAACGACGTGTACGGGCACGCGGCCGGCGACCGCCTGCTCACCCACGTCGCCTCCCGCCTGCGCGCCGCGGTTCGCGACGGCGACGTGGTCGGCCGGTTCGGCGGCGACGAGTTCGTGGTCATCTGCCCCGACGTCCCGGCCGCCCTCGACGCCCGGCACATCGGCCAGACCCTCGTGGCGGCCCTCGCCACCGGCGGACTCGACGTCGAGGGCGGCCGCCTGCTGCCCCAGGCGAGCATCGGAGTGGCCTGGGGCGACCCGCGGACCACGGCCGCGGACACCCTGATCGCCCGCGCCGACGCCGCCATGTACGCCGCCAAGAAGAGCCGCACCGGCCGCCTCGCCCTGGTCCTCGCCGACCCCGCACACTGACCGGATGCAGCTGAACCTCGTCAGCCTCTCGCACGTCGCCGACCCCGCGGCCGCATGCCTCTACCCCGGCGACCCGGCGTTCACGACCGACACCGTCGCCACCATCGCGCGCGACGGCTACCGCCTGAGCTACGTGCGCCAGGGCGAGCACACCGGCACCCATTGGAGCGCGCCCGGCCACTTCACCGAGGGCGCCGCGCTCGCCGACGACCTGGAGCCCGACGACCTGTTCCGCCCGGCCGTCAAGATCGACGTCCGGGACCGGTGCGCCGCCGATCCCGACTTCGCCCTGTCCCGCGCGGACCTGCTGGACTGGGAGGAGGAGCACGGGCCCATCCCGCCGGACTCGTTCGTGGTCCTCTGGACCGGCTGGGACGCCAAGTGGGGCACGGACGCCTACTACGGCCGCGACGCCGACGGCGCCCTGCATCAGCCGGGCTTCGGCGTGGACGCGGTGCGGTGGCTCGTCGACAGCGGGCGGCTGGGCCGGCGTGGCGGCACCGGCACCGACACGTTCGGCCCGGACCCCGGCACGGACACGGCGTACGCGGCCTCCCGCCTCGTCCATCAGGAGCACCGGCTCAGCCTCGAGGTGCTCGCCAACCTCGCCGCCCTGCCCGAGACCGGCGCGTGGATCCTGTGCGGCGGGCAGATCGTGCGGGGCGGCGCCGGCTCCCCGGCCCTGATCTACGGCGTGCTGCCGCCCGGCTGAGCAACGCCGTTCACGGTCAGCGCGTAGGGCGCGTACTGGTCGACCTCGCCGGTCGGCTCGTCGTAGGCGACGATCGCCACCACCTTCGGGTACGCCCGCAGCGCCGCGAACTGCCCCACGGGCACCTGCCGCGCCCGTTTCCCGGCATCGTCGAGCCCGACCAGCCGCACGTTCCACGCGTGCACCGCCACCGGCACGATCTGCGTGGGCGAGCGGAAGCCCTTCAGCGTCGTACCGTCGCTGACCGTCCGGCCCCCGAGCATCACGTCGTCGACGAACCAGCCGCCCTCGTTGACGCCGCCGTCGCTGACGTAGCGCAGGCCCAGCAGGACCCGCTTGCCGGCGTACGCGGAAAGGTCGTAGGTGTGTTTCTCGAAGCCGTCCGTGGTTCCGGTGACGCCGGGGCCGAGCGGACCGGCGACGGTCCGGTCACCGGCGACGGCCCGGTACGTGCGACCCCCGTCGGCCGACACGGTCACGTACCCGTAGTCGTAGCCCTTCTCGGCGCCGTACCGGGCACGCAGCGTGAGGGTGGCCGACCCCTCCGGGACCCGCACCGGAACCACTGCGGCGGCGTCGGTGTCACTCGCGTCGCCGGAGAACAGGGCGCCGTCGCGTACCGTCCACTCCAGCGGGAGCGAGGGCAGCGTGCGGGCCCCGCGGAACCGCACCGACCGTAGGTCGGCCCCGCGCAGCGACCGCCCGCGGGCATCGCGCAGCCGCACATAGTCGGCACCGTTCGGGGCCGCGCCGGGCCGGTCGTAGGACGCCGGGTTGGCCAGGTTGACGGTGGAACGCAGGCTCGCGGCGGTCACCCGCTCCCGCGGTACTCCGATCATCGTCCCGTCCTGGGCGACCTTGTCCACCAGGGTCATGGTCTGGAAGTCGTGCAGCACGCCGTAGAGCCGCACCTTCGGGCCGAGCGCCGTCTGCACGGCGGCGAGGCCGTGGTGGTCACCGTCGCGGTGCAGCCGCGACAGCACCCCGGCGCCGAACCGGTCCCGTAGGTAGAGCAGGAACTGGTACGCGTTGCCGTAGTCGGCGAGCACCTCCGCGGGCTCGCTCTCGGTCCACAGGTTCAGCGAGTTCTGCGCCCCGCCGCACTCGCGCGGGTTGGCGTTGAACGCCGTCTTCACGACCGCGAACCCCTGGAAACACACCAGGTGCGAGTCCGCACCCGGGTGGTACACGGTGGCGGTGCCGTCGGCGTATCCCACGAGGCTCTGCGCGTAGTCCGACAGGCCCTCGTTGACCCACAGGTCCTCGCCCGGGTCGGTGTAGTGCTGCAGCAGGTGCTGCCACTCGTGGGCGAACGTCCCCTCGTACATCCGCGGGCGCGCGGGCCGGCTGGTGCACAGGTCGCCGGTCGGCTCGTCCGGCGGGCTGGCCCCGGTGCGGTGCTGCCAGTCGTACGCGTCGATCGTCATGACATTGCGGTCGACGAGATCGTTGAGCTGCTCGGAGAAAAAGCCCGCGATGTACGTGGCCGCCGCGGGAAAGTCGTAGTAGTTGTCGTCGCGGACGTTGTCCACCAGCGTGACCGTCCGCTGCCCGGCGCCGGTGTAGTCGCCGGAGAGCTGCGCGCCGGAGCCGTCGCGGTCCGGTGGTGTGCTGAACGCGGCGGTCTCGCGCGGGAAGATCGTCGAGTCGAACTCCCGCACCAGGCCGGCGATCTGCGCGTCCGTGACCACCGTGGACCCGGCGGGGCGGCAGTCGCCGGCCGGGAACGCCACGTCGTCGGCCACCCACACCTCGATGTGGTCGCCGATGCCGCGGAGTGTGTAGTCCTTGCGGTAGAACCGCCCGTCGATGTCGTCGAGGGCAGGCCATTTTCGCACCGTGCCGGCCGGCGGCGTGGGCCCGGCCGCGGCGCGGCGCGCGAGACCGGGCCGGCGCCGCTCCAGGCCGGCGGTCGAATACGTCTTGCGGGCCGGCTCCCGGACGTCGTCGATCACGGCCGTCCTGGCCGGGGCGGGCGCCGCGACGCCGGACGCGGCGGGCGGCACCAGGGGAGCGAGGAGGAGAACAGCGGCGGCGGCGAAGCGGTATGAGGCGCGCACAGCACAGGACGGTACAGGGAGTAAACGCCCGAAACCGGGCATGACGCGCAGTCCGGGGGAAGGAACGCGACCGCGTGGGCCGGCCGTCCATCGGCCGAAAGGCAGATCCCCGTCCGCCCGCCTTCCTCTCGTGCGGCCGATGCGCCCGCCACCGATCGCCTGCAGGATTCCGTGGTCACCGACTTCCACGCAGAGGACGATTTCCGATGAGTTCGAGTCCCCTCCGGCCGCCGAGCCGGCCCCGGCAGCCCTCCTCCCCGGGACGGCAGCGATGAGCCGCGCCGTCCTGCGTACCCAGCTCGGGGGCGTCGCCCGGCGGCCCAGCCGGCTGCTGCTGACCGGCCTGGCCATGCTGGTGGCGTCGTTCGTGGTCTACTCCGTGGTGCTGGCCTACCGGATCGCCGAGAACACCATCGTGGACGGGGTCAAGGACCCGGCGGCCGGTGTGGTCGTGGAGGGTGACCTGCCCGTGGGCCTGCTGCGGAAGCTCGACGCGGTCCCGGGCGTCGCCGGGCACGCCGCGCGGATGAGCGGCTCCGTCCAGCTCAGCGGCGGCTACCTGGAGGTGACCGCGGATCCCGGTGGCGGCCCGCTCGCCGAGGCCACCGTCCAGCAGGGCCGCTATCCGAAGGCCGAGGGCGAGATCGCGGTCACCCCGCGTACCGCCGAGCGGCTCGGCCTGCAGGTCGGGGCGAAGGTCGCAGGTGAGGTGTCGGCCGGCGAGGGCGGCAAGGGCAGACGGGCCGAGCTCACCGTCGTCGGGGTGGTGGACGGACAGAACGACTGGGGCCAGAACGCCTACAGCACCGAACGTACGGTGATCGACGTGCTCGGGGTCGGCACCTTCGGGCGTGCGGACCTGCGGCTGGACCCGGGCGTCGCGCAGCAGACCGCGAGGAAGGCCGTGGAGCAGGTGACGAGGTCGGCGCCGACCGCTCCGGACGGCTCCGAGACCCGGGTCCTGACCGGCGACGAGTACCACGCACGTGAGGTCGAGGGAGCACTCAACGGCGCGAAGAACCTGCTCCTCGTGGTCAGCGTCTTCATCCTCATCGCGGTGGTGGCCGCCGTACTCGTGGCGATCTCGACGTTCCGGATCGTCTTCGCCCAGCGGATGCGGCAGCTGGCTCTGCTGCGGGCCATCGGTGCCGGGCGCCGCTCGATCTCGCGCGCGCTCGCCGTCGAGGGCGCCGTCACCGGCCTGGTCACCGGCGGCGCCGGCGTGCTGGCGGCGCTCCTGCTCGGGCAGTTGGCGCCGCCCGTCGCCGCAGCCTTCGGCGCGAAGATCTCCGGGCCGGGCCTTCCGGTGACCGAGGGTCTGTGGGTGGTGGCGCTGGTGGTCTTCCTGACCCTCGTGGCGGTCCTGTCGCCCGCCCGTGCGGCGGCCAGAGTCCCGCCGCTCGAGGCGTTGCGCTCCGCCAGTACCGCGGCCGGGCGGCGTGACATCGGAGTGGCGCGGTGGATCCTCGGCATTCTCCTGGTCCTCGGCTCGGCGGGCCTGGCCGCGCTGGTCTTCGCCGAGATGCCCACCGCGGCCACCGAGCACTACGATCCGACCGGCCCGCTCTTCGGCACCGTATTGTCCGCGTCCCTGGCCTTCTTCGCGCTGGCCGTGCTGGGTCCGGTGCTCGTCCGGCCGTTCCTCGCCGTGGTGGGCTGGCCGCTGCGCCGGCTCGGCCCGCTCGGGCGGCTGGCGGTCGGCGGCATCGGCGGCGCTCCCCGGCGCGCGGCGGCGGTCTCGGTCGTCGTGGCCCTGGGCGTCGCACTCGTCGGCGGCACCCTGGTCGCCGGCGCGTCGCTGCGTTCCGTTCTCGAGCAGCAGGTCGCGGTGGAGGCGCCCGCGGACTTCCAGGTCTCGGCCGAGAACTCGACGCTGCCCCGCAGCATCGTCACCGCTGCCGGGCAGCGCCCCGAGCTGACCGGCGTGACCTTCTACCGAAGCGTGTTCGACATGGTGGTGGACGGCAAGGAGGACTCCACCTTCAGCTCCCTCGACATCGACCCGGCCGCGCTGCCGCAACTCGCCGGCATCGCCCGGGTCGGCCCGGGACAGATCGCGGTGGCACGATGGGCGGCGGGCGGCATGGGAGTCCGCGAAGGCGACCGGGTCACCGTCCGGCTGCGTGACAGGACCACCGAGGTCACCGTCGCCACGCTGCTCAACCCGTCTGCTCCGCTGGGCCTCTCGGTGCTGATGAACCCGGCCGACATGACGAAGCTCGGCGTCCCCGCCGCGCCGACCGCGATGGTCGCCAACGCAGCAGAGGCGGGCGAGGCGGGCCGCACGGCCGGGTCCAAGGCCCTGCGCGAGCTGCTCGCTGCCGAACCCGGAATGGGCGTGGAGGTCCTGGCCGACCAACGCGACGAGATGGACCGGACCCTCACCATCGTGCTCGTCGTCGGGGTAGCCCTGATCAGTCTCACCGTGCTGGTCGCGGTGGTCGGCGTGGGCAGCACGGCGGCGTTGTCGGTCGTCGAGCGGACCCGCGAGTCGGGCCTGCTGCGCGCCGTGGGACTGTCCCCCGGCGGCCTGCGCACGATGCTGACCGCCGAGTCCAGTCTCTACGGCGTCGTCGGCGCCGGGTTCGGGCTGCTCATCGGCGTCCCGTACGCGTGGCTGGCGGTCCGGACGCTGGACGTGAACGCGCCGCTGCGGCTGCCCGCCGGCCAGCTGGCGACGGTCTTCCTGGCGCTCGTCGTGTTCACCGCGCTGGCCGGGGTGCTGCCGGCCCGGCGCGGGGCCAAGGTGAGCCCGGTGACGGCACTGGCCGCCGACTAGCGCTGCCGGCTACTCGAAGAGCGAGTGGTCGCTGCCGCCCTCGGTCCGTGCCCGCGCGCGGCGCCGCAGCTGCACCACCACCGCATCGCCGACCGCGATCAGCGCCCACGCCGCCAGCAGCCAGCCCGGCACCGTCCATCCGGCACGGAACAACAGCACGGACAGCACCGTGCACACGACGAAGCCGAACAAGGCCAGCACGAGCCGCAGATTGAGCGCGCTGTACGGCTCGTCGACCGTGCCCCGCCGGCCGGGTGGCTGCGCACCGATCGGCATACCGTTCACCCTACCGCCGTCCCGGCCGCCGCGAACCTGCGCGGCGGCCGGTCGGTGCCACCGTCAGGAGATCTCGCGGCGCAGGACCCGGATGGTGCCCAGCACCAGGGGCAGCCCCACCCACAGGGCGCACGCCGCGGCGAGCCTGGCCCATTGACCGGCGGCCATCGACGGTTCGCTCAGCGGTGCCGCCGTGATGTTGATGTCGAGCCACTCGGCCGCCTTGCCCAGCCACTTCACCATCGCGCCGAGCGCCGACCACGCCGTCGGGATCGCGAAGTACAGCACGATGGCCAGCGGCGAGTTCATCAGCAGCGCCCCGAACGCCGAGCCCATCAGGACGAACAGGACCTGGTTGAGCAGGAGCCGGGCGACCTGTTCCGCGGTGATGTGCCAGCTGCCGTCGCCGCCGGTGCCGAGGACGACCAGGTTGGCCGCCGCGGAGAGCAGCGCCGCCGCGGCGGTCGCGGCGATCGCGATGAGCACCGTCGCCGCCAGCTTGGCCGCGATGACCCGCCCCCGGGCCGGGGTCAGGGTGAAGGTGCCGAGCGCCGTGCGTTGCGACCATTCGCTGGTCATCGAGAGGATGCCGAGCACGGGCAGCAGCACGCTCGCCGGCAGCAGGCCGAACGAGAGCAGCCCGTGGTACGTCTGCTCGGCGTCCGGGACCGCCGTGATCATGATGACGGCCGTGGCGGCCGAGGCCAGGCCGATCACCACCAGCAACCAGAGACCGGCCCGGGTGTCGGCCAGCTTGCGCAGCTCCACCTGGGTGAGCCGGGCGAAGGACACCCCTTTTTCGGTACGGCTACCGCGCGCATCAACCGCAGCGGCGGCCGGAGAGGTCAACGGGCTCTGCACCGCGGTCATCGCACGGCCTCCTTCACCGAGTCACCGGCGGTCAGGGTCAGGAACAGGTGCTCGAGTCCGCTGCTGCCCGCGGGGCGCAGCTCGAGCAGGACGAGTCCGGCGTCCGCGGCCGCCCGGCCGACGGTCTCCGCGTCAGCAGGGACCACGACACCCCCGTCGGTCGTGGCGGTGCCGGTGAGCCCGGCGTGGTGCAGCACCCGCTGCAGGGCCCCGGCATCGAGCGCGCGGACCATCGTGCCGGACGAGGCCAGCAGGTCGGCCTTGTCGCCCTGGGCCACGATCCGGCCGCCGCCGATGACGACCAGCCGGTCGGCTACCGCCTCCACCTCGCGCAGCAGGTGCGAGGAGAGCAGCACCGTGCCGCCGCGGTCGGCGAAGTCGCGCAGCAGCCCGCGCATCCAGAAGATGCCCTCCGGGTCGAGGCCGTTCGCCGGCTCGTCGAGCACGAGGATGCCGGGGTCGCCGAGCAGCGCGTACGCCAGCCCGAGCCGCTGCCGCATCCCCAGCGAGTACGCCCGCACCCGGCGCTTGGCGGCGGTGTCGTTGAGACCGACGCGCTCCAGGCTCTCGTCGACCCTCCGCTTGTCGACGCCCATGGTCAGCGCGGCGAGGGTCAGCACCTCCCGCCCCGTCCGCCCGGCGTGCTGGGCGGACGCGTCGAGCAGCACGCCGATGCGCCGTCCCGGGTTGCCGATGCGGCGGTACGGCACGCCGTCCACGGTCGCCGTACCCGAGGTCGGAGGGGTGAGTCCGCAGATCATCCGCATCGTCGTGGACTTGCCGGCCCCGTTGGGACCGAGGAAGCCGGTCACCGTGCCGGGCCTGCAGGTGAACGAGACGTCGTCGACGGCCGGGTGCGTCCCGTACCGTTTGGTGAGGTTCTCGACCGTGATCATGCGTCCCAGCGTGCCGGGACCGCCCGGTCGGGCGCGTCGGCCGCCGGTCGATGCCGGCGAACCTTGGTCTAGCGCGGCTTACGACTTTGGTCGGTATCGGCGCCGCGGACGGCGACCGTACGATGGCGGCCATGGGGGAGCTGGCGCCGGTGCGCCCGGACGAGCAGGCGCCGGAATACCGCTGGCTGCTGCCGGCCGCCCTGCGCGACGAGGCCGACGGCCCGCCCGGGCCGCGCTCGACCCGCGACTGGCTCATCGACATCCTGTGCTTCGTCTGCAGTCTCGGCTGGACCCTGCTGGTGACGGCGGATCTGCTCGATCCGCACCCCGAGATGGTTCCCCAGTGGAGCAGCACGCCGACCTGGCTGATCCTCGGCGACCTCGCCATCGGCGTCGTGTTCTCCGTCTCGCTGTGGTGGCGCCGCCGCTGGCCGGTGCACCTCGCGGCCGGCGTGCTGGTCTTCGGGACGGTGTCGGTCACCATCGCCATCGCCGCCCTGGTCATCCTCTTCTCCGTCGGGGTGCACCGCCGCTTCGCGGTGACCGCCGTGGTGACGGTGGCCGGACTGGCGACCAACGCGGCGTTCTGCGTGATCCGGCCCGAGAACGACACCCCGGTGCTGGAGTCGCTGTTCTGGAGCATCGCGATCCTGCTCATCGTGCAGCTGTGGGCGATGATCGTGCGTGCCCGCCGGCAGCTGGTCGTGTCGCTGCGCGACCGTGCCGACCGGGCCGAGGCCGAGCAGCAGCTCCGGGTCGCCCAGGCGCGCGCCCTCGAGCGCACCCGTATCGCCCGCGAGATGCACGACGTCCTGGCGCACCGCATCTCGCTGCTCAGCCTGCACGCCGGGGCGCTGGAGATCCGGCCGGACGCGGCGCCGGCGGAGGTGGCCAGCGCCGCCGGGGTGATCCGGGCGAGCGCCCACCAGGCGCTGCAGGACCTTCGCGAGGTCATCGGCGTGCTGCGCGAGCCGGCCGGCGACGCCCCGCCCGAACGGCCCCAGCCGACCCTGCACGAGCTGCCGGCCCTGGCCGACGAGTCCCGGGCCGCCGGGGTCAAGATCCGGCTGGACGTACAGGTCGACGAGCCGCAGGAGGTGCCGGCGGGCACCGGGCGCACCGCGTACCGGATCGTGCAGGAGGGGCTGACGAACGCGCGCAAGCACGCACCGGGCACGGCGGTCCGGGTCGCGGTCGGCGGCGCGGCGGGGAAGGGGATCACCATCGACATCCGCAATCCGGCGCCGGTCGGCCGCCCGGTTCCGGCGGCGCTCCCGGGTGCCGGCACCGGGCTCATCGGGCTGGCCGAGCGGGCCACCCTGGCCGGTGGCCGGCTCACCCACGGCCGCTCCGCGGACGGCGACTTCGTGCTCGCGGCCTGGCTGCCGTGGCCGGCATGAGCGGCCCGCCGCCCGCCCCCATCCGGGTGCTGATCGTGGACGACGACGCCCTGGTCCGGGCCGGCCTCACGATGATCCTGTCCAGCGCGGACGACGTGTCGGTCGTGGCCGAGGCAGCGGACGGGTCCGAGGTGCCGGCGGCGGTGGCGGCGCACCGGCCGCACGTCGTGCTCATGGACATCCGGATGCCGCGCGTCGACGGGCTCGCCGCCACCGAGACGCTGCGGGCCCGCCCCGGCGCCCCCGAGGTCGTCGTGCTGACCACGTTCGACGCGGACGAATATGTGCTGCGCGCGTTACGGGCCGGCGCCAGCGGCTTCCTGCTCAAGGACACCCCGCCCGTCGAGATCCTGCATGCGGTCCGCCGGGTGGCCGGCGGCGAGGCGACGCTGTCGCCCACGGTGACCCGGCAGCTCATCGCGCACGTGGCGGCGCCCGACGGCAACACCGGCCGGCATCGCGCCCGGCACCTGCTCGAGACGTTGAGCGACCGGGAACGCGAGGTGGCCGTGGCGCTGGGTCAGGGGAAGACGAACGCGGAGATCGCCGGCGAGCTGTTCATGAGCGTGGCGACCGTCAAGGCGCACGTCTCGCGCCTGCTCACGAAGCTCGACCTGAACAACCGTGTGCAGGTGGCGCTCCTGGTGCACGACGCCGGCCTGGTGTGACCCGGTGAGGCGTCTCCGTCAGGCCGGCCACATCGGCTCGGTGGCGTGTTCCTCCGCCGCCCGCAGCACCCGCAGGATGTTGCGGCCGGTCAGCTTCTCCAGATCGGCCGCCGCCCAGCCCCGCGCCGCCAGTTCGGCGAGCAGGCGCGGATAGCCCGACACGTCCTCGAGTCCGGCCGGGAGCCGGTCGCAGCCGTCGTAGTCGCCGCCGAGCCCCACGTGGTCGACGCCCGCGGTCTCGCGGACGTGCTCGACGTGGTCGGCCACCTGGGCGATGGTCGCCTCGGGGCGGGGATGGGCGGCCAGCCAGGGCCGGAAGGCGGCGGGCGGGTGGTCGCCGCCCGGCCCCTGCGGCACGGGCCGGGCGGGGAGCTCCTCGCCCGGCCGGGGTGCCCGCGGCCAGGCGTCCAGGTCGCCGGGCAGCCCCAGCCGTTCCCATTCCGCGTCGGCCGCCTCGGTCCACGCCGCCACCTCGGCCGAGACGAACGGCGGCACGAAGGTCACCATGCACACGCCGCCGTTGTCGCGCAGCTTGACGAGGACGTCGTCGGGTGCGTTGCGGCGGTGGTCCGTGACCGCCCGCGCCGACGAGTGACTGAAGATCACCGGGGCCGTGGCGGCGTCCAGGGCCGCGTGCATGGTGGTCGTCGCGACGTGCGACAGGTCCACGAGTACGCCGATGCGCTGCATCTCGGCGACGACCGCGCGCCCTTCGTCGTTGAGCCCGCCGCAGCCCGGTTCGTCGGCGGCCGAGTCGGCCCAGGACGTGTTGTGGTTGTGGGTCAGCGTCACGTAGCGGATCCCGAGCCGGGCCAGGGCCCGCAGCACGCCCGGCGACGACCCCAGGCTGTGCCCGCCCTCGACTCCGATCAGCGAGGCGATCCGGCCCGCCCGCTGCGCCCGGGTCACGTCCGCGGCGGTGTACGCGATCGCGAGGTCCTGCGGGTACGCGGCGACGAGCCGGTACACCGCGTCGATCTGCTCGAGCGTGGCCACCACCGCCTCCGGCTCCGGCAGGTCGGAGGGGACGTACACGGACCAGAACTGCCCGCCCACGCCGCCCGCCCGCAGCCGGGCGATGTCGGTGTGGAACTCCGGCCGGTCCGCCGCCAGCCCCTCCACCCGGTAGCCGGCTCGGGCGCGCAGGGCCATGGGCAGGTCGTTGTGCCCGTCGATCACGGGCGTGGCCGCCAGGACGGCGCCGATGTCGGTCACGGGGCTCCCCCTCTCGGACGATCATCGCGCGGCGAGCATATGACCGTTGCGGACCCGTGTGCGCC
Source organism: Actinoplanes sp. NPDC049548 (assembly GCF_040676695.1). Lineage (NCBI taxonomy): Bacteria > Bacillati > Actinomycetota > Actinomycetes > Micromonosporales > Micromonosporaceae > Actinoplanes > Actinoplanes sp. NPDC049548. The sequence continues at coordinate 1,345 of NZ_JBFAPM010000015.1, read as the reverse complement.
CCGGCTCGCCCCGCGAAATCCTCAAGTCTCGCCGTTCGGGTCGTTCGCAACCGGGCCGCACCGCGACGGGCACGATGCGCGCACCGTACGCCCCGGAATCTTCTTCCCATGCCCGGCCGAGACGCGGCCGGACAACGCGGGGGAGATGAAAAGTGCGTCGTGCGAAGCTGACGAAGTCCGTGACGGCCCTGGCCGCCTTGGCCGCCGGCGCCGGAGCCGTGGCGGGTGCCGCCCCGGCTGCCGCCGCCCCGGCCGGGGGCGCCGAGCTGAAGCTGGCCGCCACCGACGACGCGTACGTCTCGAGCGGCCGTAAGAGTGCCGTCTTCGGCGCCGAGGACAAGCTCGCGATCGGGCGCCTCAAGGGCGACGCCAAGACCGCGTTCCTGCGCTTCGAGGTCCCGGCCGGCACCGCGGTCGCCGCCGCCCGGCTGCGGCTGACCACGGTCGGCGGCGTGGCCGGCCGGCTCACCCTCGCCCGCGTAGCCGGCACCGCCTGGTCGGAGCGCTCGCTCACCTCGGGCAACGCCCCCGCGCTCGGTGCGGTCGTCGCTTCCGCCACTCCGGCCCCCGCTGCCACGGAGGTCACCTTCGACCTCAGCAAGGTCGTGAGCGGTCCGGGCGCGTACGCCTTCGCGCTGCAGTCGTCCGCCACCGCGATCACCCGGCTCCGCTCGGCCGAGAGCACCGGCGGCCCGGCCCTGATCATCTCGACGGCCGCCGCTGCGACCCCCGCGCAGCCGCAGCCCCAGCCGACCGTCCCGGCCCAGCCCGAGCCGGCGCCGAGCACCCCGCCGGCCACCCCGATCGAGGACGAGGACATGCCGCCGCCCGCCGCCCCCGCGGCCGGTGACTGCGTGACCGACAAGCTGCTCGTGCCGTCGTGTGGCGTGCTGTGGGGCGCCGCGGCCGGTGGTTTCACCGACGCGCCGCGCGATGCCGCGCTCAAGGACTGGGAGAAGCTCAGCGGCCGCACCGCCAGCATCTTCCACACCTACCACAAGGGTGACGAGCCGTTCCCGACCAAGTCGGAGATGGCCATGGCCCGCGACAGCGAGCACCCGCGCGTGCTGCTGATGAACTGGAAGATCGCGTACGGCTCGACGTGGGCCAAGGTCGCCAAGGGTGAGCAGGACGCCCGCATCGACCGCTTCGCCGCCCGGATCAAGAGCAGCTTCCCGGAGAAGTTCTTCCTGGTGCTCAACCACGAGCCCGAGAACGACGTCATCGCCAAGGCCGGCTCCGGCTGGGAAGCCAAGGACTTCGCCGCCATGTACCGGCACACCATCGAGCGCCTGCGCGCCAAGGGCGTCGACAACGCGATCAACGTGATGGCGTACATGGGCAA
>NZ_JBFAPM010000014.1:94199-210912 GCF_040676695.1 Actinoplanes sp. NPDC049548 | reverse complement strand
CACCGCCACCGCCACCGCCACCGCCACCGCCACCGCCACCGCCACCGCCACCGCCACCGCCACCGCCACCGCCACCGCCACCGCCACCGCCACCGAAATGATGAGCGGCCGGATGGCTGGTCTGACGACGCCCTTTAATAGGAGTGGTGGCTTCCACCGGCCTTCCCGCTCGGCCATGACCCGGCAGTTCCGTCGACACTTGGCCCGTACCGGCTGGACGCACGACAGCCCAGATCGGCCTGAGGCTCCCGAGCGCCGTGTCGAAGCGGTCGCCCAAGCGAAATCGCGTTTCACGTGAAACCGTTCGCTGGGGCCGGTGGTTGACTCCCAGATCAGCCGGCGCATGTTCGGCAAACCGTGATCGTCAGCAAGTCATTCGGGTCTCCGCGAAGTCGCCTGACCCGGCCCTAGCCCCGTTGATCTGGACAGCGGCCGGGTCGTGGGCCGGGCGGAGGTGCCCAGCGCGCACGATGTGCCGTGGCCGCTTAGGGCGTCCGCGTGCATCGCGTGCTCGTTCGACGCCTGGCCGGGCACCGTAAGCGGGGACGGAGCCGGTTCGCTGTCTTCCGCCGTCCGGCGCGCCGCTACCTTGGTAGAGCTGTCGCCATTTATCTGCGAGGCGGAAGACCGGTCAGCGAGCAGGAACCGCATCGAACGTTGCTACGGGACGGCCTGTTTCACGTGAAACGGCGCAGGGGCGCCGCTGTACCGTTCCCACTCCTAAGCCCACTACCCAGCCTCGACCGGGGGCGGCCTTGGAGGGCCGGGCTCGGCCCCGACGCAGCGCGCGAGCTGTGGCGTTCGCGCGGCCCGGAGTTCCGTCGATCCGCCGACAAGACGCCAGAGACTCTCGAACACTGACACCCAGTCGGCGCGCCCAGGACTTTGACGCCGACGGCCAGGCCATCTGTAGCTTCCCGCACCGCAGCCGCCATTGCAGACATTCGTCTACGAGCGTTCGAACGCGGTCGGCGTTTCGACGCGTAACGGCGTGGCACTGACCCGGAACACTAGAGCGCCGCAGACGCCAACTCCGGCCGCATTGTTGGCATGCGTGAAACGTGCCTGCGCTGTCTCGCACGGAGCGCGGCGGCGCGTCCGGCACGGTCACGGGCGGGCGAGACACGACCGGGGCCCCAGGAGGGGCGGCCTTCCCAGTAGAGCAGTTCACGAAAGAGCACGTCAGATCCCGATGACCCAGCACCGACAGGCGAGATGAGAGCCTTCTCTGGACCTACCCTTCACGGCGTTCCACGTGAAACAGGACGATCCGAGTCCTAGCGAGCTGGAAAGCGACCACGAAGGTGAGTCGGGCTATTTGAGGCAAGAGCTCGCCCAAACAAGTTCACGCTGACCCGTCTCATCGGCCTACGCCCACTAGCGACACCTTTTCGGAGAGCAGCTCGCCGACGCACACCACTGGGGCGTCCTTACCCTGTCTGCGGAACGTCCGTCTCGCCCTCGGGCACTGCTCCTTTTCGGGCCGACTCCCCGCGAACGCTGCCACCATGGTGCCCTGCCTTCCAGCCTGGCTCTCAGTTTCAGCCCCGCTGCAGCACCGAAGGAGGAACACCGGCAGCACGCGATCATGAGTGCGGCGCTCAGGCCTCATATCGATCTTTTCACCTGACCCCATTCGGCAGAGGACTCTGCCACTCGCCGCCCTCCGCGTGGATAGCACCCGCTTGTGGATCCGCCGCTGGAAGCCTCTCGAGCTCGCTACTCGGCCCGTTCATACGGGAACCCGATGGCTGAGCGCTTGATCGCGCTCAGGACTAGGCGGTGACGGAGTCGGCGAATTGGCGCAGAGGTATGCGCACGGGGAGAGCGCCAAGAGGTGGTAGTCACAGTACAACCGGCACACCTCGCCAGGTCGGAAGTACAGGCGGCCCGCAGCCACTGCCGAAGTCGCCCATGACTACGAGCCCGGCACGGCTAAGTAGCGCGTCCGTATGCGATCGTGCTCGACGGCGGTCACGAGGCGAAGCTGCGGGCGGGCCGGGCCTCCCCACCGTCAACGATCAGCGACCGCTGCAGCTGACCACCATCGCGCCAGCCGGCTCGCACGATGCGCTTCGAAGCCAAGGCGTTCCTAAGTGGCAGAAGGTCGCCCTCAGGTCTTCCAACGGCCGCCGGGTCGAGCTAGGCGAGACTAGCAATCAGTCGATCTGCCGAAGCCGCTGACATGGCCACTTCATCGCCCGGCCCAGTTCCGAACGTCGAGCCGACATCGCCCTAAAGTGATCATCATTCATGTTGGCGTCGTGCTGAGTCAGCGAGTGTCGAACTACGGCCGCAAAACGGCCAAATCTGGCGTCAGATTTTAGAAGGCAGGGGAAACCGGGCTGGGACGAAATCCCAGGAGAATCGTTCTGACAGAACCGGATCGCGCCCAAGGTCGGCGTCGAAATCGGTGTTCCAGGTTCGTCCTGACGGCAGACATGAAGAAGGCACGTGATCCGCCAGTCTCACGTGCCTCTGTCATTCGTACCTGCCGCCGGCCAGCGGCTGCCGGTCAGCGTCCGGCCGACCGGGTTGAACTCACTCCGAGGACCCCGCGCCCTCGTCCTCCACGCCGATCATTCCCACTATCCGTTCGAGATCGTCAACCGTCGCGAACTCGATCGTTATCTTGCCCTTGTTCCGGCCGATGTCGACCTTGACCCGGGTGTCGAAGCGGTCCGAGAGACGCTCGGCCAGATCGTTCAGCGCCGGTGCGTGGACCTTCGGCCGTCGGGTGGGTGTTGCCTTCTTGGCTGGGCCGTCGGCGATGGCGAGCGATACGAGCTCTTCTGTTGCGCGTACCGAAAGGCCCTCAGCCACGATGCGGAGCGCTAGCTGCTCTTGGGCCTCGCTGTCCTCGAGGCCGAGCAGCGCCCGCGCGTGACCGGCCGACAGCACGCCGGCCGCGACACGGCGCTGGACCGGGGCTGGGAGGTTGAGCAGCCTGATGGTGTTCGAGATCTGCGGGCGGCTGCGGCCGATTCGCCGTGCCAGCTCCTCGTGCGTGGCCCCGAACTCCTCGAGCAGTTGCTGGTATGCGGCTGCTTCTTCCAGCGGGTTGAGGTTGGCGCGGTGTATGTTCTCGAGCAGCGCGTCGCGGAGCATGGCGTCGTCGCGGGTCTCGCGGACGATCGCCGGGATGGTCTCCTTGCCGACCGCTTGGGCGGCGCGCCAACGGCGCTCACCCATGACCAGCTCGTAGCGACCTTCACCGATGTCTCGGACGACGATCGGCTGGAGGAAGCCGACCTCCTGGATCGAGGTCTTGAGCTCTTCCAGGGCCTCTTCGTCGAAGACGTGCCGCGGCTGCTTGGGGTTGGGCACGATCGCCGTGACGGGCAGCTCGGCGAAACGTGCGCCCGGGACCGGCGCCAGGCCGTCGTCGACAGGCTCCGCGAGGGCCGGTTCCGGGGGAGTGGCGGCGGCAGGCTCGGGTGTCGAAGGTTCCGCGGGCGCCGTGAACTGGGTAGGCGCCGGCGCGGCTGCCGGTGGCGGAGTGTCGGTTGCGACCGCGGTGCCGGCCGCCGGCGCTGTGGGGATCAGGGCCCCCAGGCCGCGGCCGAGGCCGCCCCGTGGACGGTTCTTCATGCCGTGCCTCCCGTGTTGACCCCGCGCATAGCGATCTCCAGTGCCGCCTCGAAGTAGCTCGTGGCGCCCCGCGAACCCGGATCGTAGGTCATCACGGACTGGCCGTAGCTGGGTGCCTCCGACACTCGTACGTTGCGGGGAATCACCGCCTCGAGCACCTTCGCGCCGAAGTGATTGCGGACGTCCTGCTCGACCGCGTCGGCGAGACGGGTACGGCGGTCGTACATCGTCAGCAGGATCGTGGAGACGTCCAGCGTGGGGTTGAGGTGCTGGCGAACCAGGTTGATGTTGTTGATGAGCTGGTTCAGGCCCTCCAGTGCGTAATACTCGCACTGGATCGGGATCAGGACCTCCTGCGCCGCGCAGAGCGCGTTGACCGTCAGGAGGCCGAGCGACGGCGGGCAGTCGATGAAGACGTAGTCGAACTTCTCCGGGTGCGCCGTGATCGCCCGTGCAAGACGGGACTCACGCGCGACGACGGACACGAGCTCGATCTCAGCGCCGGCAAGGTCGATCGTCGCCGGCACGCAGAACAGGTTGGGAATGCCCTCCACGGGCTGCGCAACCTCGGCGAGCGGCACATTGTCGATCAGGCAGTCGTACACGTCGGGCACGCCGGCGTGGTGCGGCACGTTCAGGCCCGTCGACGCGTTGCCCTGCGGGTCGAGGTCGACCACGAGGACACGATTGCCGTGCAGCGCGAGAGCCACCGCAAGGTTCACGGTCGTGGTCGTCTTGCCGACGCCACCCTTCTGGTTCGCCACGCAGAGCACCCGCGGGTGATCGGGCCGCGGCATGGTGATCTCGCCGCTCGGGTTGAGAATCTGCACAGCTCGCAACGCTTCCATGGCAAGGGGTGGATCGTCCTCAACCCGGTTCGGCGTTTCACGTGAAACATGCTCGTCTGCCGTCGCCCCGTTGGTCGTCGGCTCCGCCGATCCGGCGACCGGCGACCCGGGCGCCGGCGGCGCCGACGTCGGGGGAGCAGAAACCGGGGGCGCCGAGGTGGGCTGGGCTGCGTAGTCCCCGCCATGCTGCGTGCTCATAACAGAAGACGGTACGGGCGCAGAGCCCGAGGCGGACGCGGCGGGTGGAGCCGAATTCGGCGCCGAAGCAGACGGTACGGAGGCAGAGCCCGATACGGGCACCGCGGACGAGTCTGATCGAGGCGCGGGAGCGGGGCGCCGTGGTTCGGACGAAGCGACTTCGGGGCTCACCGGCGTGCCGTACACCTGCCCCCCGTTGCCGGCACGCGGCTGAGGCACGCTCTGCTCCCCACTATTGAAGGTCACACTCAGGCTCACGCTCCGATCGGAGCCGGCGTATGGATCGGTTTCACGTGAAACCTCGTCCCAGCCGGGGTCACCGTCGGGCCCCCTGCCATACTCATGCACCGTTTTATCCCTGCCTGGTTGGATGGAGTCGGCACCGCGAGTGTGCGGTCCGGCAGGAAACGGCGGTGCTGAAGCGCCCGCCGTCCGGTCCACACTATCGACGCGCGGCCAGCCTACGGCCGTCGGGCGAGCGTCGCCACGGTTGTCCGCCTGATGAGTCCAGACCGACAGGATCGAGGGCGCCTCGAAGACCATGAATCCGGGTACGAGCCGCAGCTTGCCGCCGTACGCCCGGAAAGAGTCGGGCCAACCAAGTCCGGAAGCCGACCGCCGAGCCGATGAACGGACGAGCCCGTGAGAGGGGGTGGCAGGAGGTTGCGGGGGAGGCACGGAGCGGGCAGGCGCCGGCGACGGGATGGTGGCAGGAGACGCATTAGGAACGTTGTCCGCGATGGTCGAGCGCGACGCGACCGGGGTCGTTGTGTCGCTGACGCGTGAACCGGAACCGCCTGGCGTGGGAGCCACCACCGGCGGAGACGAAGCGACCGGCGGTGCCCCGGCGTCCACAGGCGCAGAGGGCGAACCCAGCGCGGCCGCAGGGCGAGCGGCCGCAGCGTGCGAGGCCACCGCATCCGAAGGATACGGAGCCGTAGTGGGTCGGGCCACAGCGGCCGGAGGACGAGCGGCCGCGGTAGGCGAGGCCACCGGCATCGAAGGACGAGCGGCCGCAGCAGGCGAGGCCACCGCCATTGAAGGACGAGCGGCGCCGGTGGGCGACGCCACCGCGACCGATGGGGAAGGAGCGGGAACCGGTGACACCACCTCGGCCGGAGAGGAAGGCGACGTCGGCGAGACCCGAGAAGACGCCGTTCGCGAGGCCACCGCAGCCTGAGGGGAACGGGCAGTCGGCAAGGCTGCCGAGGCAGGTGCGCCAGTTCCGCCCTGAGGGACAGGCCCCGACGACGCCAAGCGCTCCGACCCGCCGATCGCCGCCTCGCCCCCCACGGATCCAGACGACGCGGCCACAACCCTCGACGGGGATGGAGTCGCCCCGGGCGCGGGCCGTGGAACTTTCCCCGTACGTTTCCGCGCGCCCCGCCTGGCCATCTATCTCCTCCGCGATCTCCTCTTCCCGGAGCCGCGCCCGCCGGCTTCTCCAGCGGACCGGCCCGGGGCAGCCGCCCCTTTGGACGGCTTCGGCCGTGGTGCCACGACGTCGCGTTCCCGCACGATCTCCACGACTGTGGACGGCGGGTCGATGAGTCCGACCCCGCAGAGCCGGACGACCGGCTCGCCACCGCCGAGACGGGCGACCGCCTGGCGATGCTCCGCCACCTCGTCCTCCGCCGAGGCGCCCTTGAGCGCCACGAGTCGGCCGCCCAGGGCGGCGAGGGGCAGGCACCACCCGGCGAGCCGGTCCAGCGGCGCCACAGCGCGTGCGGTGACGACATCGGCGGGGGCGGGGGGTCCACCGGCGAGGTCTTCCGCCCGCCCTCGGACGACCGTGACGGTCGCGTCGAGGCCGAGCGCTGTCACCGCTTCGGACAGGAAAGCGGTACGTCGTGCCAGCGGCTCGACCAGGGTGATCGTGAGATCAGGCCGGGCCACTGCCAGCACGATACCGGGCAAACCGGCACCAGACCCCACGTCAATCACCGAAGCGCCGATCGGGATCATCTCGGACATAACACCGCAGTTGATCAGGTGTCGTTCCCAGAGCCGGGGTGCTTCTCGAGGGCCGATCAGGCCGCGAACGACACCGTCCGTGGCGAGTAGTTCGGCATACTGCCCGGCCAGCGCGAGACGCTCACCGAAGACGGCTTCGGCGGCGGCTCGGTACTCGGCCGGCGGCGAGACCACGGGGCCCGTCCCGGCCTCCACAAGACCGGACGCGTCCCGCACGCCCGACAAGCCATCGACCCCGGAGCCCGCCGAGAACGCCGCCGAGGAGACCGCCGAAGAGGAAGAGTCGGCAGCCGCCGCCGAGGAAGACGAAGACGAGGAAGAAGAAGGAGAGGAAGGCAAGGAAGGGGAGGAAGGCGTGGGAGGCAAGGAACCCGAGGGAGGCAAGGAAGGCAAGGAAGAGGACGACGACACCGACGAAGACGACGGCGTGGAAGACGAAGACGGCCCGGGCACCGAAGCACCCGAGCCGTCGCCGCCCACGCTCATGCGTGGTTCAGTCATTCCGCCGGCCGCACAACGATCCGCCGGTTGGGCTCCACGCCCTCGGACTCGCTCTCGACACCCGCGATCGCGTTCACCACGTCGTGCACACACTTGCGCTCGAACGCCGACATCGGCTCGAGCCGCACCGCGTCACCGTGCTCCTTGACCTTCTCCACAGCATTGCGCGCGACCGCCGTCAGCTCCTTGCGGCGTGTGGCGCGGTAGCCGCCGATGTCGAGCAGCAGCCGGCTGGGCGAGCCGGTCGCGCGGAAGATCGCCAGGCGGGTCAGCTCCTGCAGTGCCTCCAGCGTGGCGCCGCGCTGGCCGACGAGCGGCTGCAGGCGGCCGCCGACGACCTCGACCATCGGCCGGCCTGCGGACACGAGCTCGTCGATGTCACCGTCGTAGTCGAGGATGTCGAGCAGACCCTCCACGTAGTCGGCGGCGATCTCGCTCTGCCGGAACAGGTCGGAGTCGGAGGCCACACTCTCCGACTTCTTGGTCTCCTCCGTACCGGTCGACTCCGCGGTGGCGGCGGTCGTCTCCTCGGTGCTGGGAGTGCTGGTGTCGGTCACGGTCTCATCTCCGTACTCTCGGGCCGGACCTGCTCGGTCCGCTGTTTCCCGTACCCGCGGTGTCCATTCGCCGGTACGGGGAGGTCTTTGTCGCCGCCCCCATGAGGGCCGCGCGCGGCCCGGGTCGTCGCCCGGGCCGCTGCTGCGTCATCCCTTGGGTTTGTTCGCCGGCCTGGCGCCCTTCTTCGGGTTGACCGGCTTGGCGCCGGGCTTGGGGGCGAGGGCCTTGGTGTCGACGACCGGGGACTGCGGCTCCGGCGCCGCCTGCTTGCGGCCGAACAGGCCACGGGCGGCGGGCTGTACCGGGTTCTTCGGGCCGCTCTTGCCCGTAGCGCCGGCGGCGGGGCGGGCCGAGGAGGCGCCGGACCTGCCGGCCATCTGCGGCGGCGGGAACTTGCGGAGCACCCACTGCTGCTGGGCCAGGCTGAAGAGGTTGTTCGTCACCCAGTAGATGACCACGCCGATGGGGAACAGCGAGCCGGAGACGAGCAGGGACAGCGGGATGCCGTACAGCATCAGGCGCTGGATCATCTTCTGCTGCGGGTCCTCGGCCCAGCCGGTCTTGAGGATCATCTGGCGGCTGGTCAGGTAGGTCGTCGCCATCATGATGAGAACCAGCACACCGGCGATGACCTTCACCGTGGCGCCGCTGCCGGCATTCAGCGCGGCGAGCTCCGCGGGGGAGGAGCCGAACTTGGCCGGCAACGGGGCGGTGAACAGGGCCGAATGCGTCGCGCTGTGGAACTGCTCGGCGGTCCAGCCGTACAGGGTGGGGTCCTTCTCCGGGCTCAGCCGGCGCAGGACGTGGAAGAGGCCCAGGAAGACGGGGATCTGCAGGAACATCGGGAGGCAGCCCATCAGTGGGTTCGCCTTCTCGACGCGGTACAGCTCCATCATTTCCTTCTGGAGCGTCTCCCGGTCACCCTTGTGCTTCTCCTGCAGCTCCTTGACCTTCGGCTGCAGGGCCTGCATCGCCCGCTGCGACTTGATCTGCTTGACGAAGACCGGGAAGAGGATGACGCGGAGCGTCACCACCAGGAAGACGATCGAGAGGATCCACGACCAGTTGGTGCCCAGCACCGGGCCGTCGGGGATGCCGATGGTGTCCCACAGGGCATGCCAGCGCAGGAGGATCCACGAAATGCCGTAGTAGATCCAGTCGAGACTCAATTCATGCTCCAGTCACATCGGCAGGACGGTGACGGATCGGGTCGGGCACCGGGTCGAACCCGCCAGGGTGGAAAGGGTGGCAGCGCAGCAGCCGCCAGATCGCCAAGCCGGTTCCACGGAGCGCGCCGTGCTTCACGAGCGCCTCTTGGGCGTACGCGCTGCACGAGGGGTGGAACCGGCAGCGAGCCGGCAGAGCCGGGCTCACATAACGACGGTACGCGACGATCCCCGCGGTCAGCAGGCGGGCGAGCGGTGTCATCGTCGCCGCCGCGGTGCGCGCGCAGCGGCGAGGGCCGCGTCGAGATCGGAGCCGAGCTTGTCGTAGGCGGCGGTCGCGGCCGCGGGCAAGGCCCGGACCACGAGCGACGCGCCCGGCGGGAGCGAGCTCAGCCGGGGTCGCACCAAGTGGCGCAGCCGGCGGCGGACCTTGTTGCGGACGACCGCGTTGCCCACCGCCTTGGACACGACAAAGCCGGCGCGCGCCTCGGAGGCTTGCGCCGGCTCATCGATGAGGAGATGGACCACCAGGGTTCCGCGACCGGCTCGGCGGCCACCGCGGACCGCTGCGGCGAAGTCGGTGCTACGCCGCAGTCGTTGCGCAGCGGCCAGCACGACTACCTGGCATCCGGCCCGGCCCGCGTCGGCTCAGGCCGACAGCTTGCCGCGGCCCTTGGAACGGCGGGAAGAGAGGATGGCGCGGCCGGCCCGGGTGCGCATGCGCAGCCGGAAACCGTGGGTCTTGGCGCGCCGGCGGTTGTTCGGCTGATAGGTGCGCTTGCTCACGTCAGAACTCCGTCTTCGTACTACGTCCAGGGGGCATCAGCTGCAAGACGCCACTTTAGCAGAGCGCGGCGGAGCAACCGCTCGACCCTACGCAGGCGTGCAGCGGTGGTCAACCATCCCCGGGGCGGCACGCCGACGGGGGGTACGGTTCGTCACTCACGCCGTACGGAGTGAATTTTCTCGTGCCAGCTCTGCCCCGCGGTGGGTACCGCCAGTTGATGCGGACACGGGCGCGCTGTTAGCGTGCCCGTTTGCTGGTCTTCAGCGCTGTTCGCATACCGCTCCCGCCGGGCCCGGCAGGAACCGACGAGGCGGTGAATCGTTCGGCACGGTGAGCCTGTTTTCCCGCGCCAGCACAGGCTCTGAGGAAGTCTGCCGACCATCCGGCCGGGGAGCGACCGCCGACGAGTGCACAGGTTGTGGATAACCTGTGGACAGCCGGTGGCGCCGTGCATGTTCAGCACGTTGAATGTGCTGGGTTGGGGGGAGCCGGTCCGTCGCCCGTACGGGTGACGGCAGGCAAGGGCGGAAGCCGGACAAGGCCACCGGGCAACGGTGGCGATGGGGGTGGCGCGGCGGTGGCCGACACGGTCGACCTTGGCGGGGTCTGGGCTGCGGCGACGGACGAGCTGGCGGACGAGATCGCGTCCGCCCAGCAGCGTGCGTACCTGCGGCTGACCCGCCTGCGCGCCATAGTCGAGGACACCGCGCTGCTCTCGGTGCCGGACACGTACACCCGGGACGTGATCGAGTCGCGGCTGCGTCTGGCGATCACCGAGGCGCTTTCCCGCCGGCTCGGCCGCCCGATCCAGGTCGCCGTGACGGTGCGCCCGCCTGAGGACGGCTCCGGCCGCCCGGGCACGGTGTACGGCAGCCCGCCGCCCGAGCCGTCGACCCAGCCACCCGCGCACTACGCGGACGTCCCGCCCCCGGCGTACCCGGATCGTTATCCACAGCCCACGCCGTACACCGAGACCTATGAGCGGGAAGACGCGCCGACCGGGTCGGCGCAGGCGCCTTTCCCCCGGAGCGTGCCGGCGGCGCGCGACGCCCAGGACGCGCTGTTCCCGGAGCCGGTGAAAACCTCGGTCACCGAGGAAAAGAAGCCGAAGGCGGAGCCGCCGCGGCAGCTTCCGCACTTCCCGGAGAACCCCAACGAGGCGGCCGGTCACCGCATGGCCACCGAGCCGGCCCAGCTCCGGGAGAACCAGCGCCGCCCCGACGACCGCCCGGCCCTCATCGGCCAGGACCGCCGCGACGACACGCTGCAGATGCGCCACGGCGGCGACAACGGCCCGGGCCGCACCCCGCTCGACATGCGCGGCGCCCAGCCCGGCGCCCGCCCCGGCGGCAACGACGGCAACCGCCTCAACCCGAAGTACATGTTCGAGACGTTCGTCATCGGCTCGTCCAACCGCTTCGCCCACGCGGCGGCGGTCGCGGTCGCGGAGTCCCCGGCCAAGGCGTACAACCCGCTGTTCATCTACGGCAGCTCCGGGCTGGGCAAAACGCACCTGCTGCACGCGATCGGCCACTACGCGACCACCCTCGGCCACGCCCGCAGTGTGCGTTACGTCTCCACCGAAGAATTCACCAACGACTTCATCAACAGCCTGCGCGACGACAAGACCCAAGCCTTCCAGCGCCGCTACCGCGACGTCGACATCCTCCTGATCGACGACATCCAGTTCCTGGAGAACCGCGAGCGCACGCAGGAGGAGTTCTTCCACACCTTCAATACGCTCCACAACGCCAACAAGCAGATCGTCATCAGCTCGGACCGCTCCCCGCGCCAGCTGGCCACCCTCGAAGACCGCATGCGCACCCGCTTCGAATGGGGCCTCCTGGCCGACATCCAGCCGCCCGACCTCGAGACCCGCATCGCGATCCTGCAGAAAAAGGCCGCGCAGGAGCGCATGTACGCCCCCGACGACGTCCTCGAGTTCATCGCCAGCCGAGTCTCCAACTCCATCCGCGAGCTCGAAGGCGCCCTCATCCGAGTGACGGCATTCGCCAGCCTCACCCGCAGCTCAGTGCAGCTCTCCCTGGCCGAGGAAGTCCTCCGCGACTTCATGCCCGACGGCGCCGGCCCGGAGATCACCGCCGACCAGATCATGGTCTCCACCGCCGACTACTTCGGCGTCAGCCTCGAGGACCTGCGAGGCCACTCCCGCTCCCGAGTCCTCGTCAACGCCCGCCAGGTCGCCATGTACCTCTGCCGCGAGCTCACCGACCTGTCGCTGCCCCGCATCGGCCAAGCCTTCGGCGGCCGCGACCACACAACAGTCATGCACGCCGACCGCAAAATCCGCCAACACATGGCTGAGCGGCGCTCGCTCTACAACCAGATCGCAGAGTTGACGAACCGCATCAAGCAGAACACCTGAACGTCAAACCCTGAGCAACATCAACTTCGAAGGTACGGCCGCACACCGACCCAACCGCACCACCGTGGCCGAACACCTCACGCCTGCCAGGCCGTAGCCACTCCAGGCCGTACCCCGCCGCCGGGCTGACCGCGGAACCAACGCCGACACTTACCGCCTGAGCGCCACGTCGCCACCGCACCCCTCAACCCCACCGCGCCCGCCGCCTGTGGACACCGCGGCCATCGCGCATTTCCTCTTTCCGGCCGCGACGGCGCGGTCGCCTCTTAGCCACCTCGCTACGGACAAGATCCGCCACCGTTTGCATCGACCCGGGCGACTCTGCGCACCACCGAACATGACGTCCCGCGGCACAAGCCACACCGTCCCGCAAGTCATTCGCGCCGGGCGCTACTGCCGACCCCGTCTGCGGCCCCGGGTCACCGAACGTCGCCTTACCGCGCGCCCGCCTCAGCCCGCCGTCGCTCCCTGCCACGTAGTCGTGCCACGTCACCGCGCCCGACCGGTCCAGTCGACGGCAAAGCCGACTCACCCAGCCAGCTGGTTTCCGCCGCCAGCGCCGCTGGACCCTGTCCCGCCGGACAAACTCAGCCAGCTCACCCGGCCGGCCCAGCCAGCGGCCCTTCGCCTAATCAAGCCGCCGAGCCAGCCCAGCCAGCGGCTCCTCCGCCCAGTCCAGCCCCCGAGCCCAGCCGTCCAGTCCAGCCGATGAGCCCAGCCGCCAAGTCCAGCCCCCGAGCCCAGCCGCCCGGCCCAGCCCTCGAGCCCATCTGCCCGGCCCAGCCGCCCAGCCAGCGAACTCTCGGCCCATCCAGCGGCCCCTCCGCCCAGCCAAGAAGCGCGGCCAAGAAGCACGGCCAAGAAGCCCAGTCCAGCCAGCGGCCCTTCCGTCCCGCCCGTTCCACCTTGGTGGCCAGCACCCCGACACCCCCGTCGGCCGGCGCCGCCCATCGCCGCGAGCCTGCGAGCCCAGCCGGTTCCCAGCGCCGCCCATCACGCTGAGCCTGCAAGCCCAGCCAGTTCCCAGCTCCGCCACCCGGGCGTAGACGTTGCGCCGGGGCATAGACGGCCTGCCATCACCGCGAGCCTGCGAGCCCGGCCGGTGCGCGACCAGCCCAGCCGCCGGACCCCCGCGCAGCCCAATCCGCCCAGCCCAGCCGGCAGCCCTCCGCCCGGCTCAGCCGCCCAGCCGCGCCACGCCTCCGCTACCCAAGCCAGCCGTCCACAGGCCTGCCCCCGAGGGCCAACTAACCCCGGACCGACCCACCCACACCCCACCCCCGACCACGACTCATCCACATCCCCGCCTTGTCAACGTCGCGACGAGACCGTTTCGTGCCAACGTTATCCACACCAATCCACAGGACTTCACAGGCTTCATCCCCAGCGGTGGACAACCCCTCGAGCCCCCTCCCCACAGATGTGGAGAACTCCTGGGGAAATCGATGTGGACAGACACACAGCGTCACATCTGTCCCCACACCCTGTGGACGCGTGTGGATTTCCTGTTGAAGGATCTGGGGACGACGAGCCGGTAGCGTCCCGGCGTTATCCCCAGGCCGGGGGACAAACCCCGTGGATAGCCGGTGGACAACCGGTGGACAACGGTGGACAACCGCCGTCGAGTCGGCGACTGTGGACGCGGACCCCGGTTTATACCCCGGTTGCCCACATGTGAATCACCGGTGGATAACCCGCTGACCTGCGAAGACGTGAGTTCTCCACACTGTGCACAGGCCCGATGATTACGACTGATATCTCTCTCGGAAAATCCAAAAGGCAATCATCAGCGTTGGGGAAGGTGTGGACGAGCCGCTTGCGGCCCGATCCACCCCAGGCCCGGAGCACCGAGGACCGGGGGCCGGGCGGACGAACCACCCACCCGCGCCATAGAGTTCAGTGGGCTCATCAGCAGATCCGAAGTTCCCAAGCAGGAAAGTGACGCGGAGGGCATGGCATGAAGTTCCGGGTGGAGCGAGACGCACTCGCAGACGCCGTGGCGTGGACGGCCAAGAGCCTCCCCAGCCGCCCGTCGGTGCCGGTCCTTGCCGGCGTCATGCTGCGGGTGACCGACGGCAGGTTGCACGTCTCCGGATTCGACTACGAGGTCTCCAGCCAGGTGAGCGTGGAGGTGCAGGCCGACGCCGACGGCGCCGCGCTCGTCTCCGGCCGCCTGCTGGCCGAGATCACCAAGGCCCTGCCGGCCAAGCCGGTGGACATCGCCGCCGTCGGTTCCCACCTGGAGCTGGTGTGCGGCAGCGCGCGCTTCACCCTTCCGGTGATGCCGGTGGAGGACTACCCGACGCTGCCGGAGATGCCGTCGAGCGCCGGCACCGTCGACGCGCAGGCGTTCGCGGTCGCGGTGGCCCAGGTCGCCGTCGCCGCCGGCCGGGACGAGACGCTGCCGATGATGACCGGTGTGCGCATCGAGCTGAACGGCTCGACGATGGCCATGCTGGCCACCGACCGCTACCGGCTCGCCATGCGTGAGCTCGAGTGGAACCCGGACGACCCGGATATCAGCTTGAACGCGCTGGTGCCGGCGAAGACTCTCAACGACACCGCCAAGGCGCTGGGTCCCATCGGTGGCGCGGTCACGCTCGCGCTCGCGCAGGGCAACGCCGGCGAAGGCATGATCGGTTTCGCCGGGGGCACCCGCCGCACCACGAGCCGGCTGCTCGACGGCGCCAACTACCCGCCGGTGCGTTCACTCTTTCCCGCCAGCCACAACGCGGAGGCTCGTGTCACCGTCTCCGCGCTGGTCGAGGTGGTCCGGCGCGTGGCCCTGGTGGCCGAGCGCACCACCCCGGTGCTGCTCTCCTTCGGCGAGGACGGCCTCGTCGTGGAGGCGGGCGGCACCGAGGAGGCCCGGGCCAGCGAGGCCATGGAGGCCACCTTCACCGGTGAGCCGCTGACCATCGGCTTCAACCCGCAGTATCTGATCGACGGCCTGCAGAACCTCGGCGCCCCCACCGCGGTTCTGTCGTTCGTCGACGCCTTCAAGCCCGCTGTGATCTCGCCCGCAGGCGAAGACGGCGAAATCGTGCCCGGATACCGCTATCTGATCATGCCTATCCGGGTAACCCGCTGATACTGGGCTGAAGGAACACACACCTAGGGGGACATCATGCAGCTCGGCCTCATCGGACTGGGCCGGATGGGCGGCAACATGCGCGACCGCCTGCGCGCCGCCGGCCAGGAGGTTGTCGGCTACGACCACCACAAGGAGACCACCGACGTCGCCAGCCTCGCCGAGCTGGTCGAGAAGCTCGCCGCCCCGCGGGTGGTCTGGACGATGGTTCCCGCCGGCCAGATCACCGAGAAGACGATCGACGAGCTCTCGGAGCTGCTCTCCGAGGGCGACATCATCATCGACGGTGGCAACTCGAAGTTCACCGACGACGCTCCCCGCGCCGAGCGGCTCAAGGCCAAGGGCATCCACTACCTCGACTGCGGCGTCTCCGGTGGCATCTGGGGCAACACCAACGGGTACGCGCTGATGGTCGGCGGCGACGCCGAGATCGTGGCGCACTGCCAGCCGATCTTCGACGCGCTCAAGCCGGCCGGCCCGTTCGGCTTCGCGCACGCCGGCTCGCACGGCGCCGGGCACTACTCCAAGATGGTCCACAACGGCATCGAGTACGGCCTGATGCACGCGTACGCGGAGGGCTACGAGATCCTCGAGGCGTCGGAGCTCGTCGAGAACGTCCCCGCCGTCATCAAGAGCTGGCGTGAGGGCTCGGTCGTCAAGTCCTGGCTGCTCGACCTGCTGGACCGCGCGCTCGACGAGGACCCGGAGCTGGCCAACCTCAAGGGCTACGCCGAGGACACCGGCGAGGGTCGCTGGACGGTCGACGAGGCCGTGCGCCTCGCTGTGCCGGCCAACGTGATCGCGGCGTCGCTGTTCGCCCGCTTCCAGTCCCGCCAGGAGGACTCGCCGGCCATGAAGGCCGTCGCCGCGCTGCGCAACCAGTTCGGCGGCCACGCCGTCAAGCGCTGATCCATGTACGTGCGCCGGGTCGAGCTGATCGATTTCCGCTCGTACGAGCGGGTGGCGGTCGACTTCGACCCGGGCGTCGCGGTGCTGGTCGGCCAGAACGGCATGGGCAAGACCAACCTGGTCGAGGCCCTGGGGTATGTGGCCACTCTGGACAGTCACCGGGTGGCCACCGACGCCCCGCTGGTGCGTGCCGGTGCGACCTCGGCGGTGATCCGGTGCGCGATCGTCCACGACGGACGCGAGCTGCTCGTGGAGCTGGAGATCGTGCCCGGCAAGGCGAACCGGGCGCGGCTCAACCGGTCTCCCGTACGCCGGTCCCGGGAGGTTCTCGGCGCCCTGCGCATGGTGCTGTTCGCCCCGGAGGATCTCGAGTTGGTCCGCGGTGACCCGTCGGAGCGGCGGCGTTACCTCGACGACCTGCTCGTCGCCCGGCAGCCGCGCTATGCCGGCGTGCGTGCCGACTACGACCGCGTCGTCAAGCAACGCAACGCTCTGCTGCGGACGGCGTACCTGACGCGCAAGGTCGGTGGCACCCGCGGGCAGGATCTGTCGACGCTCGCGGTGTGGGACCAGCATCTCGCCCATCACGGCGCCGAGCTGCTGGCCGGCCGGATCGAGCTGGTAGCGGCCCTCGCGCCGCATCTGACGAAGGCCTACGACGCGGTGGCGGCCGGGCGGTCGTCCGCGTCCATCGCGTACGCGTCGCGCCTCGGCGACGGCCTGGCACCGGACCGCCCGGCGCTGGAGGAGGCCCTGCTCGCTTCGCTCGTCGAGCGCCGTCAGGCGGAGACCGAGCGGGGGGTCACGCTGGTCGGCCCGCACCGCGACGACCTCACGCTGGCGTTGGGAGATCTTCCGGCGAAGGGGTACGCGAGCCACGGCGAGTCCTGGTCGTTCGCCCTGGCGCTGCGGCTGGCGGCCTACGACCTGCTGCGCACCGACGGCATCGAACCGGTGCTGATCCTCGACGACGTGTTCGCCGAGCTGGACGCCGGCCGCCGCGAGCGCCTCGCCGCCCTGGTGTCGGACGCTACCCAGTTGCTGGTGACCTGCGCGGTGGCGGAGGATGTGCCGGCGGCCCTCCAGGGCGCCCGCTACGACGTCGGACCAGGAACGGTGACCCGTGTCTGAGGAACCCGCGGAAAAGGGTGCAGCGGCCGCCTCAGGGCCCGAGCAGACCGGTCCCCAGCTGGCTCGGGCGGTGCTCGATGCCGCGTTGGCCAAACGGAGGGCGGCTCAGCGGCCGCGTCCCCGGCGTACCGGAAGCTCCGAGGGCGAGGGAAAACGGCTCCGCGGCTATTCCGGTCCGGGCCCTGACCCCCGCGACCCGCAGCTGTTCGGCGCGGTCCTGGAACGGATCATGAAGCAGCGCGGCTGGCAGAAGCCGGCCGCGGAGGCGACGGTCTTCGGCGCGTGGGAGAAGGTCGTCGGTCCGGACATCGCCAAGCACAGCAACCCGGTGAAGCTCGAGGGCGGCGTGCTCACCGTCGAGGCGGAGTCGACGGCCTGGGCGACGCAGCTGCGCCTGCTCGCCGCGACGCTGCTGCGCAACATCGCCAAAGAGGTCGGCCACAACGTGGTGACCAGGCTCAACATTCACGGCCCCGCGGCCCCGTCGTGGAACCGCGGCCCCCGTCGGGTGCAGGGCCGCGGCCCGCGCGACACCTACGGCTAATAGTCCGCGAAGACGGCGTAACCGCGGTCGGCGCAGCGGCGATAGAACCCCGCCAGAATCGCTAGTTCGGTACGGGCGAAGCTCCAGTGCGGTGCGTTGCCGGCATCGTCGCGGAGCGCCGCCAGCCGCTGTTCCAGCCATCGCAGCTGCTGCTCGGCGAGCCGCCCGGCGGCCACGGCGGCGCGCATGACCTCGGCCACACTGTCGAACGTGACGAGGTCCCCGTACGGCTGGTGGCCCTCGACGAAGCGCTCCAGGCCCCCCGCGATCCACGCGCAGCCGTCGGGGTCGATGACCGGGTCCTCGTCCTCGGCCGCGGCGTCCGTCGCGTACAGGACGCCCTCCAACCCCAGCAGCAGGTCCACGAGCTCGGTGTACGCGGTCGCGCGTACCGTTCCGGTCTTGGCGATGTGCAGCGCGAGAGCTCCGGTGGGCGCGGCGATGTCCGGCGCGTCGGCGACGGCGCCGAAGTCGACGAACTCCGCGGGGGCGACCGGGTCGTAGAACCGGTTCGTCCGCGGCCAGTGCACGGCGACGTTGTCCAGCCCCTTGTCGTGCGCCATGGGGCTCCCACCTCTCCTCGACGCCGGCTGCGGACCGCCCGGCGGATTCGCTTCCGCCCGGGTGCGGGCCGTCCGGCCACGCTGCGGCCCGCGCGGGCGAGGTTACGACACTCTCGCCCACCCGTGTGAGGCAGTGTCGCAGCGCGTGGCGCCGGGCCGGTGCAGGCGCGCCTCAACGGTCAGCCGCCGGACGGTGCACCGTTGCGGTGGGGCCTCATTCCGTGTAGGGGGACCCGTGGGAACGGCCCTCCGGGGCGCTACGGCAATCTGAGGTGCCCGTACGAGGGTGCCGGACCTCCGATAACTCGCTCGGACGGAGTAGAATCGACGGAGACCGGGAAAGTGCGACACGTGCCGAACTCCCCCTAGCGGCGAGCACTCGTCACGCTACGCGTTTTTTCCAGCCGATCACGATCCGCGGGACGACCGCGGCGACCGGCGCGCTCGGCTCCACCGGTGGTCCGCCTCCTTCTCGCGGCTCGCTCGCCTGTGGTTCGCCCTGCCCGCCGGCTGCCCGCCGAGCGCCCCGCCAACCCCGTGGCCGGGCCTCCTCGCGGAGACCGGTGCGAGAAAGTGGCCGAGGGTGGCAGAGAAGAAGCAGGAATACGGTGCCGAGTCCATCACCGTGCTCGAAGGCCTCGAGGCGGTCCGCAAGCGTCCCGGTATGTACATCGGTTCGACGGGCGAGCGGGGCCTGCACCACCTCGTCTGGGAGGTTGTGGACAACGCCGTCGACGAGGCGCTCGCGGGTCACTGCGACACGATCGACGTGGTCCTGCTGGCGGACGGTGGTGTCTCCGTCACCGACAACGGCCGGGGATTCCCGGTCGACCTGCACCCGAAGCTCAAGAAGCCGGGCGTCGAGGTCGCGCTGACCGTCCTCCACGCGGGCGGCAAGTTCGACGGCAAGGCGTACGCGGTCTCCGGCGGTCTGCACGGCGTCGGCGTGTCCGTGGTGAACGCGCTTTCCACCCGGATGGCCGTGGAGATCCACAAGTCCGGCAACGTCTACCGGCAGAAGTACACGGCGTCGAAGCCGAGCCCGCTGGAGAAGGGCGAGGCGACCGACACGACCGGGTCCACGGTCCAGTTCTGGCCGGACCCGACGATCTTCGAGACGGTCGAGTTCGACTTCCAGACGATCTACCGCCGGCTGCAGGAGATGGCGTTCCTCAACAAGGGCCTGACCATCAACCTGGTCGACCAGCGGCCCGACCAGGTCGACGACGAGGGCAAGCCGCGCCAGGTCACCTTCATGTACGAGAACGGCATCGCCGACTTCGTGCGGCACCTCAACCACACCAAGACTCCGATCCACAAGTCGGTGATCGAGTTCGACGCCGAGGCGAACGAGGAGGGCATGGCCCTGGAGATCGCCATGCAGTGGAACGAGTCGTACGGCGAGTCGGTCTACACCTTCGCCAACACGATCAACACCCACGAGGGCGGCACGCACGAGGAGGGCTTCCGGGCCGCGCTGACCGGCATCGTCAACCGGTACGGCGTCGAGAAGAAGTTCCTCAAGAGCGACGAGAAGCTCTCCGGCGAGGACATCCGCGAGGGCCTCGCCGCGATCATCTCCGTCAAGCTGGCGAACCCTCAGTTCGAGGGGCAGACCAAGACGAAGCTCGGCAACACCGACATGAAGAGCTTCGTGCAGAAGATCGCCAACGAGCGGATCGCCGACTGGTTCGACCGCAACCCGGCCGAGGCCAAGACGATCATCACCAAGGCCTCACAGGCGGCCCGCGCGCGGATCGCAGCCCAGCAGGCCCGCAAGCTGGCCCGGCGCAAGTCGCTGCTGGAGTCCGGCTCCATGCCCGGCAAGCTGGCCGACTGCCAGTCGACCGACCCGAGGGTCTCGGAGCTGTTCATCGTCGAGGGCGACTCGGCCGGCGGTTCGGCCAAGCAGGGCCGCGACAGCCAGATCCAGGCGATCCTGCCGATCCGCGGCAAGATCCTCAACGTGGAGAAGGCCCGTATCGACCGGGTGCTGAAGAACAACGAGGTCCAGGCGCTGATCACCGCGCTGGGCACCGGCATCCACGACGACTTCGACATCGCCAAGCTGCGCTACCACAAGATCGTGTTGATGGCGGACGCCGACGTCGACGGCCAGCACATCCAGACGCTGCTGCTGACCCTGTTGTTCCGCTTCATGCGGCCGCTGGTCGAGCAGGGGCACGTCTACCTCGCCGCCCCGCCGCTTTACAAGATCAAGTGGAACAAGCGCGGTGACGACGCGCAGTACGCGTACTCGGACCGGGAGCGTGACGGCCTGATCGCGCTGCGCCAGCAGAAGAAGCCGAACGCCAAGCCGGACGACATCCAGCGGTTCAAGGGTCTCGGTGAGATGAACTTCCGCGAGCTGTGGGACACGACGATGGACCCGGCCACCCGCACGCTGCGCCAGGTGACGCTCGACGACGCGGCCACGGCGGACGAGCTGTTCAGCGTCCTCATGGGCGAGGACGTGGAGGCCCGCCGCTCGTTCATCCAGCGCAACGCCAAGGACGTGCGCTTCCTGGACATCTGATCCGCCGGTGAGCGGTGCCCCCGCGGCACCGCTCACCTCGGGTTATGCACAGCGTTCCACCGCTTTCCACAGCGTTATCCACAGCGAAATGCGTAGCTCGGGCCCGTTTGTCGGGTTCGACCGTAAGTAAGGGTTAACTGTGACGGATACTCCCGAGATCCCCGCCGAGGAGCCGCAGGACGACACCGGCGGCGGCGTGGGTCAGCGCGTCGAGCCGGTCGGCCTCGAGGTCGAGATGCAGCGGTCGTACCTCGACTACGCGATGAGCGTGATCGTGGGCCGCGCGCTGCCGGACGTCCGCGACGGCCTCAAGCCGGTGCACCGCAAGATCCTCTACGCGATGTACGACTCGGGCTTCCGCCCGGACCGTGGCTACGTGAAGTGCGCCCGCGTGGTCGGCGACGTCATGGGCAACTACCACCCGCACGGCGACTCGTCGATCTACGACGCCCTCGTGCGGATGGGGCAGCCCTGGTCGCTGCGCTACCCGCTGATCGACGGCAACGGCAACTTCGGCTCGCCGGGCAACGACCCGCCGGCCGCCATGCGGTACACCGAGTCGAAGCTCTCGCCGCTCGCCATGGAGATGCTGCGGGACATCGACGAGGACACCGTCGACATGCAGGACAACTACGACGGCCGGGCCAAGGAGCCCACGATTTTGCCGGCGCGGTTCCCCAACCTGCTCGTCAACGGCTCCGAGGGCATCGCCGTCGGTATGGCCACCAAGATCCCGCCGCACAACCTGCGCGAGATCGCCGCGGCCGTGCAGTGGTGCCTGGACAACCCGGAGGTCGACGAGGCCACGACGCTCGACGCGCTGCTGGAGATCGTCAAGGGTCCCGACTTCCCGACCAAGGGCCTGATCGTCGGCCAGTCGGCGATTCAGGACGCCTACCGCACCGGCCGTGGCTCGATCCGCATGCGCGCCGTCGTGGAGGTCGAGGAGGACCAGCGCGGCCGGCCGTGCCTGGTGGTCACCGAGCTGCCGTACCAGGTGAACCCCGACAACCTCGCCGAGCGCGTCGCCGAGCTCGTCAAGGAGGGCAAGCTCACCGGCATCGCGGACATCCGGGACGAGTCGTCCGGGCGTACCGGAATGCGGTTGATCCTGGTCCTGAAGCGCGACGCGGTCGCGAAGGTCGTGCTGAACAACCTCTACAAGCACACCCAGCTGCAGGAGACGTTCGGCGCCAACATGCTGGCGCTGGTCGACGGGGTGCCGCGCACGCTGAACCTGGCGCAGTTCATCCGCTACTACGTCGAGCACCAGATCGAGGTCATCCGCCGGCGGACCGCGTTCCGCCTGCGCAAGGCCGAGGAGCGTGCGCACATCCTGCGCGGCCTGGTCAAGGCGCTCGACGCGCTCGACGAGGTCATCGCCCTGATCCGGCGCTCGCCCACGGTCGAGGACGCCCGTCAGGGCCTGATCCAGCTGCTCGACATCGACCAGGTGCAGTCCCAGGCGATCCTGGACATGCAGCTGCGGCGCCTGGCGGCCCTCGAGCGGCAGAAGATCATCGACGAGCTGGCCAGCATCGAGATCGAGATCGCCGACCTCAAGGACATCCTCGCCAAGCCGGAGCGGCAGCGGGCGATCGTCTCCGAGGAGCTGGCCGAGATCGTGAGCCGCTTCGGCGACGACCGGCGCACCCAGATCATCCCGTTCGACGGCGAGGTCTCGATGGAGGACCTCATCGCGCGCGAGGACGTTGTGGTGACCATCACACGCACCGGGTACGCCAAGCGCACCAAGGTCGACCTCTACCGCTCACAGAAGCGCGGCGGCAAGGGCGTGAGCGGCGCTTCCCTGCGCCAGGACGACATCGTCAGCCACTTCTTCGTCATCTCGACCCACTCGTGGATCCTGTTCTTCACGAACAAGGGCCGGGTCTACCGCGCCAAGGCGTACGAGCTGCCGGAGGCCAACCGGGTCGCGAAGGGCCAGCACGTCGCCAACCTGCTCGCCTTCCAGCCGGACGAGCACATCGCGCAGGTCATTCAGATCCCGAACTACGAGGTCGCGCCGTACCTTGTGCTCGCCACCAAGAATGGCCTCGTGAAGAAGACCCGCCTCGCCGAGTTTGACTCCAACCGCAGCGGTGGCATCATCGCCATCAACCTGCGGGAGGATGACGAGTTGGTGGGTGCCGCGCTGGCTGCGCCGGAGAACGACCTGCTCCTGGTGTCGAAGAAGGCCCAGGCGATCCGGTTCAACGCGACCGACGAGGCCCTGCGCCCGATGGGGCGGGCGACCTCGGGCGTCATCGGCATGCGCTTCGGCGACTCCGACGAGCTGCTCGCGATGGAGGTGGTCCAGGAGGGCATGGACGTTTTGGTCGCGACCAACGGCGGGTATGCCAAGCGGACGCCGATCGAGGAGTACCCGGTCCAGGGTCGGGGTGGCAAGGGCGTGCTGACCGCGAAGATCACGGAGCGTCGTGGTGGTCTGGTCGGAGCGCTGGTGATCAGCCCGGAGGATGAACTGTTTGCCATCACCAGCAATGGTGGTGTCATCCGGACTCCCGTGAAGCCTGTACGGCGCACGCGGGATCGGAACACAATGGGGGTCAAGCTGATGGACCTCCCAGAAGGTGTAACCATCGTGGCGCTTGCTCGTAATGCCGACGAGCCTGACGAACAGGACTAGTTGATGCCGGAGACACAGGCGAAGTCGGGAGGTCCGGGGGCCTCGTCGACTCCGGTCGATGGGGAGCCGAAGAAGGACGGCGCCGCATCGAACGGACGCGAGGCAGCTGGCCGCGCGGCGGTCCCCGCGGACGCCCCGTCCCCGCCGAAGTTCACCCGCGCCCCGGGCATGCCCCCGCCGCCGGGTGAGCCGAGCGCCGACGGCGACGGACAGGCCGATGGCAAACGGCCGAGCGGCCCGTCCCCGGCGGCCAAGGGCTCGGCCACCGTGCCGATCGTCACCAAGGGCAAGAGCTCGGGCACCGCGGCGCCGACGGCCCAGGCCGGGAGAGCCGGGGTCGCCCCGCCGCCCGCCAAGCCGGCCACGGTCCCGCAGCGTCCCGGCGCGGCCCCCAAGCCTCCGTCCGGCGGCGCCGCGGCCGCGGCCAGCGGTTCCGCAGCGGTCGGCGCGGCCCGGGTGTCCGAGGCCGTACGCTCGGCGCGCTCGACCGTGTCCTCGGCGGCCGCCCGGGGTCCCCGCCGGGCCCGCCTGAACCTCAAGCGGATCGACCCCTGGTCCGTGATGAAGTTCGCCTTCGCCGTCTCCGTGGTCCTGTTCATCGTGGTGGTCGTGGCCACCTCGGTGCTCTACCTGGCCCTCGACGCCATGGGCGTCTGGACCGAGGTGAACACCAGCCTGCAGAGCCTCGTGAACGCCAGCGGCGGCACGGGCACGACCAACACGGGCTTCCGCATCACCGCCTGGGGCGTCATCGGCACCTCGATGCTGATCGGCGCGGTGAACGTGGTGCTGTTCACGGCCCTGGCCACGCTGGGCGCGTTCATCTACAACGTCTGCGCGGACCTGGTCGGCGGCATCGAGCTGACCCTCGCCGAGCGCGACTGACGACAGACAGGCAAGCGGCCGCCGCGGGCTTCCGCGGCGGCCGCTGTGTCTCCGGACGCCCAAGCGGTGCCACCGGGACGCGCCGCCCGGCGCTTCCCGTCCGCACCCGGCTTCTTGCCCCTTCGGACACGTCATGCCGGACCGCGATCCCCCAGCCGGCCGGCCCCGACGCGGCGAGTCGCCCCCCGATTTGGGCGAGCCCAACCGGGTACGGTAACCTTCGTGTCGCTGTCACGGGGCTATAGCTCAGTCGGTTAGAGCGCAGAGCTGATAACTCTGAGGTCGCTGGTTCGATTCCAGCTAGCCCCACCACGCACGTCCTCCGCCGCAGATCAAAGGGGACCCGGCCATGCTGAAGAAGCTCCTGATCGTCGCCGGCATCGTCGGCGCGGCCGCCCTGGTGGTCAAGAGGGTCAAGGCCTCCAGCGACGAGCGTGCCCTCTGGCACGAGGCCACCACGGCGCCCGACCTGCGCTGAGCCCCGCAGTTCCGGGGGCCCTAGCTCAACTGGCAGAGCACCGCCTTTGCAAGGCGGGGGTTAGGGGTTCAAGTCCCCTGGGCTCCACAAACTCGGTACGACTCAGGGCTCGCCGCTGCGAGGCCTGACCTGACGACCAGGCCTCGCTCGCGAACAGCCGCCGGCAGCCGTGCATCGAGGCAAGCGTCGGCGCACCCAGGCGGGGTGGTGGCTGACGCCGCCCACCCGCGGCGCAGAGCGCCTTACCGGCGACTACGACCCGCGAACCTTCGGCGAACCGTGAGCGGAAGCCCTGCTGGAATGCTGGCCGGGATCCCGCTGGTCCAGCCACTTCAGAATCGCGTCAGTCGTTTCCTGCGGCTTCTCCTGCTGGATCCAATGACCGCAGTCCAGAGTGACCACTTCCACGTTCGGTACGAATTCCGTCAGTCTTTCAGCCCTCGCGACCGTGTCGCGGTCGCCGTAGATCATGAGGGTGGGCTGTCGGATGACCGGGTCCACGTCCGCCAGCAGGCGCCAGTTGCGGTCCAGGTTCCGGTACCAGTTGATTCCGCCCGTGAACCCTGTCGACTCGAATGCGGAGACGAAGACAGCCAGTTCGCTGTCACTCATGACGGGGTCACCGAGGGGAGTTTCCGCTCCAGCGAGGTTGATAAGCGCGTTGCCCGGCTGGGGCTCTGCGAGGGGCACGTTCTTCCGGTAGAGGTTCCGAAGGAACTGGAACGTGTTCTCCCCGAGCACGGCGTCCGCGACGCCCGGCTGCCGGTTGAAGTGGACGAGGTAGAAGTCGGCGCCGAGCACGGCCTCCATGACCTCGATCCAGGGCATCTCTCCGCGCTCTTGGTAGGGCACGCTCAGCGCTACCACGCCGTTGACCCGGTTCGGGTGCAGGAGGGTCAGGCCCCAGACGACGAATGCGCCCCAGTCATGGCCGACGAAGGTGGCATCCTCGTAGCCGTAGTGATCGAGGAGGGCGACGAGGTCACCCGCCAGGTGCTCGATGTCGTATTCCGTCACTTCGGCGGGGCGGGACGAGTTTCCGTAACCCCGCTGGTTCGGGACGATGACGTGGTAGCCCGCGGCGGCCAGGGCCGGCACCTGATAGCGCCAGGAGAAGGCGTGCTCGGGCCAGCCGTGACAGAGGACGATGGGGTTCCCCGCGTTCCGCCGACCGGCTTCGAAGACTTCGAGTTCCACACCGTTGACCGAAATGCGGGTGGGCTCGGGAAAATCGGTTGTCATGCCGATATCGTGCGGACCGATACCGGTCACCTCCTGACCGGTTTTGGGGGAAGTGTTGTCCGGGTGAGAGCCGACCGGTTGATGGCGATCATCCTGCTGCTGCAACATCGCGGGCAGGTGACCGCAGCGGAGGTCGCCCGGGAGCTGGAGATCTCCGAGCGCACCGCCCGCCGCGACCTCGACGCCCTGGGCATGGCCGGCGTGCCGGTGTACTCCGTGCAGGGCCGAGGCGGCGGCTGGCGCCTCGTGGGCGGCGCCCGCACCGACCTGTCCGGGTTGACCGCGGGTGAGGCCCGCGCTCTGTTCCTGGTCGCCGGTCCGGCCTCGTCTGTGACACCGGCGGTGAAAGCGGCGCTGCGCAAGCTCGTCCATGCATTGCCGGAGCCGTTCCGGGCGCAGGCGGAGTCGGCGGCGGCGTCGCTCGTCACGGATCCGCACCGGTGGGGGTCGAACCGGGTCGAGCCCCGACCGCCTCGCTTCCTCGACGAGCTCCAGGACGCGGTGATTCGCGGCGTCCAGGTCCGACTCGGCTACGTCGACCGCGAACGTACCGAAACCGAGCGAACCGTCCACCCGCTGGGCATCGTCGCCAAAGGCCCGTCGTGGTACCTCGTCTCTCACACCGAGGCCGGCCGGCGGACCTTCCGGATCGACCGCGTGTCGTCCGTCGACCCGACCGCCGATCCCGTGCACCGGCCCGATGACTTCGACCTTGCCGAGAGCTGGCGCGCGATCGCCGACGAGGTCGAACGCAAGCGAACACCCCTCGAGGCCCGGGCGATGTGCGCGCCCCACGGGATGGACGTGCTCCGAATGGGGTTCGGCGCTCGACTCGAAGTGGGAGGTGCCACGGCCGACGGCCGCATCGAGGTTGTGATCCGCGGCAACGACGAACACATACTCGCCGGGGAGCTTGCCGGGCTGGTCGAATACCTCGAGGTGACCGGCCCTCCGCGGGTGCGGGACCACCTGGCCTCGATCGGCGACGTGCTCGCGGAGCGATACGGCTCAGCCCTCGCGACCGCCGGGCCTTTCAGCCGGCAGGCTGTCCGTCCGGGCCGAGTGCGCTGCGGAGGCTCTCTCGCAGATCGGCTGGAATGATCTCGCTGACGGCGTGCTCGAACTCGTCCGGCGGTAGCGAGCCCTTTTCCCTCCGCAGCAGGTCGAGCACTTGCGTGGGCCATGTCTCGGTGCTCGCCTGCCAGCTGGCCGCCGACTGGAGCAACGCGCCGACGGCGTCGCTGTCTCGGCCGAGCGCGATGTAGATCTCTGCCAGGTGCCGGTAGGTGATGGCGGTGCTGTGCCGATCCTCGAATTGCAGGAAGATGTCGAGGGCCTGCTGGTAGTGCTCTTCGGCGTCGTCGCATCGCGTCTGTTCCTGGGCGACCCTGCCGAGCTGGTGGTAGGTGCCTGCGGCGCTGTGGCGGTCGCCGAACTCCAGGTAGGTGTCGAGGGCCTGCTGGTAGTGCTGCAGGGCCTGGTCGAACCGCTTCTGCAACTGTGCCACCACACCGAGCTGGTGGTGGGTGCTGGCGGCGCTGTGCCGGTCGCCGAACTCCACCCTGATGTCGAGGGCCTGCTGGTAGTGCTCTTCGGCGTCGTCGTATCGCGTCTGTTCCTGGGCGACCCTGCCGAGCTGGTGGTAGGTGCCTGCGGCGCTGTGGCGGTCGCCGAACTCCAGGTAGATGTCGAGAGCCTGCCGGTAATGCTGCAAGGCCTGCTCGAACCGCTTCTCCTCCTGGGCGACCCTGCCGAGCTGGTGGTAGGTGCCTGCGGCGCTGTGGCGGTCGCCGAACTCCAGGTAGATGTCGAGGGCCTGCCGGTAATGCTGCTCGGCCCGCTCGAGCTGCTTCTGAGCCTGCGCGATCACACCGATGTTGTGGTAGGTGCGGGCGGCGCTGTGGCGGTCGCCGAACTCCAGGTAGATGTCGAGGGCCTGGACGTAATGCTGCTCGGCCTGGTCGAATTGCCTCTGTTCCTGCGCAACCACTCCGAGCTGGTGGTACGTACTCGCCGCGCTGTGCCGGTCGCCGGTGTCCCGCTTGATGTCGAGGGCCTGCCGGTAGTGCCGTTCCGCCTGGTCGAGCCGCTTCTGCGACTGCGCGATCACACCGAGGTTGTGGTACGTACGGGCGGCGCTGTGCCGGTCGCCGAACTCCTGGAAGATCTCGAGGGCCTGGTGGTAGTGCCGTTCGGCCTGCTCGAAACGTCTCTGCTCCTGCGCGACCCGGCCGAGCTGACCGTACGTGGCACCTTGGCCGAACCGTGCGCCGATGGCCTGTCCGATCGTGAGCTCGGCCTGGTGGTGCCGGTAGGCGTCATCGAGCCGGCGCTGAGCCAGTGCGGTGACGCCGGCGAGGTTGTGCAGAGTGGCGAGCTCGTCCTGCTGGTCGGGGTTGTCGGTGGCCGGGTGGCGGGCGATGGCGTCGTCGAGCAGCTGTCGCCGGGCGTTGTGCTGCTGCGTCTGATCGAGGAACTCCTCCAACGGGCCGACCAGGGGCATCACCGGCTGGGCGGTGCGTTGGGCGTGGCCGAGCGCGGCGGTGAAGTTGGCGTACTCCGCGGTCGCGCCGGCCTGTCCGGCCAGCCGCTCCTGCGGGTCGTGGCTCAGCAGCATCTGCTGCAGTGCTGCGCCGAGGCGGAGGTAGAGCTCGTAATGCGCTTGGTCGACCGCACGAACCAGGTCCGGCTGATCCCGCATACGGTTGCGGAGGAAGAACGGCAGAACCGGCACCGTCTGCACGAATCCTCGCAACATCGGGTGATCGGCGGCGAGCCCGACCCGTCGCAGCTCCGACACGGCCGCCACCAGGTCGACACCGTCAAGGGCTTCCGATCCCAGAGCGGCGCGCAGCGCGTCGAAGTAGTCATCCAGCATGTGGGCGGGAATGGTGGCGGTGAACGGTGCGAGGAGCAGCAGCGACCGTTGCAGTGCGGGGTCGAGTTTGCCGTGGCTGTACTCGATCGCGCGCCGCGCGGCCATCGTCGGGTCGACGCCGGCGTCACCGCTGTGCAGCTCCGCCAGCACCTCGGTGGGTCGGGCGGTTGCCAGGTTCGGGAGGACGACGGTCATCGACAGTGGGTAGCCGTCCAGCACCCGCATCAGCTCTTGCAGCGCCTGCCGCTGGGCCTTGTCGACGTCGTCCGACAACCAACGGGTGCCGCCGTGGCGGGTGAGGATCCGGTCGAGCATCACGGATGCCGCCTGTGGATCGAGGCCTCGGAGCTCGTACACGCGGTCGGTGAACGTGTAGCCGGCCAGCCAGGTTTCGGCCTCCCGGGAACCGACCAACAGCAGTGTCTTGCCGCCCTTCAGGCTCGCGAGCCAGCGGGCCAGCCGATCCCGGTCGGCTTCGAGGAGGGCATGGGGGATCGCCGCGGGGCTGGCAGTGATCGACTCGGCGTTGTCCACCACGATCAGGTGCCGCGACGCCCGCAGCATCGTGGTGATCCGGCCCGCCTTGGCGGCATCTCCCAGAGCGTCCCACTGGGCGAACTCCACGGGCGTGAACAGTTCGTGGGCGATGTGCCGGATCATCTGCTCGGCGGTCCACGCCCGATGTTCGTACGAGAAGGTGAACACCTGGTCGACCAGGCCGGTGCGTTGCCACCACCAGCCGGCTTGCGCCAGCAGCGTCGACTTCCCGGCCCCGGCCATGCCCCGCACGAGCACCTGCGTCTGCTGGGGGTCGGTCAGCAGCATGCGCTCCATGGCGTGCAGGTCCAGGTCCCTGCCGACGAACCCGTACTCCACCACCGGCGCCACCGCGACCTGCTCACGGCGCCGGTAGAAGACTTCCTCCTCGGTCGGTGTCATCGGGCGGACCTTCAGCCGGGACTCCCGCTGGGCGTAGACCACCGGCAGGATCCAGTCCTCCAGGTCCAGCTCGTACTCGAAGTACGCCTGCCGGGCCTTCACGTCGTGCAGCGCCCGGCGGGCCTCGAACGCCGCCCGTACGGGATCGTCTCCTGCCGCCAGCCGCTCGTAGAACACGGGCATG
This sequence comes from Actinoplanes sp. NPDC049548, assembly GCF_040676695.1. Lineage (NCBI taxonomy): Bacteria > Bacillati > Actinomycetota > Actinomycetes > Micromonosporales > Micromonosporaceae > Actinoplanes > Actinoplanes sp. NPDC049548. Next base: position 180,873 of record NZ_JBFAPM010000014.1, on the reverse strand, counting down.
GCCCGCTTGGCGGCGCTGACCGTCACGGAGTAGGCCATCCCTACCGCGACCGGCGCTCCCACGGTGACCAGGTCGTGAGCGAGGCTGGCTTCGTCACCGGTCTGCATCGCCGACTGGCAGGCGTTCAGGACCGCCACGGCGACCCGGTGCTCCGCCAGCAACCGGGCGACCTGAGCCGACGGCACCGCCTGTGCCTCGCCGGCGGTGCCCGTCTCGAAGAACAGGAACCCCTGCTTGACGTTCGCCGCCGGGGTGTGGGCCGGGTCGAACAGATACCGTGTCGTGCTGCCGCCGGTGTCGGTGGTCATGGTGCCGGGAATGCCGAACCCGCCGTGTACGTCGAAGTGCACCACCTGGTACCAGCCCTGACCCCGCTCCCGCTCGGCTGCTCGCAGTGTCTCCCGCAGCGCCTCCCACGTGCCCGGCCGGACCAGGTCCACCGTAACCGGCACATCGGTCTGCCCGATCGCGTCCAGCAGCGGCTGCGAGATCGTGCGATACCCCACGTCGCGGCGACCGAACGGCCGCGCCGTCACCACCAGGATGTTCACCGTCGGCGCCGGCGCGGGCAGGTCATAGGGCAGCGGCGTGCGGGCGTCCTGACGCACCACGGGCATCCGCAGCGCCAGTCGATCACCACTGTCCGGGTCGCGCAGTGCCTCCCAGTGCAACCGTTGAAACGCTGCCGATCCGCGTACGACCAGCCGGTAGTCGTCGAAACCCACTCGGCGGGCGTCCCGGTAGCCGTAGGCGGCCTCTCCGACGAACACCTGCCGGAACAACGAACGCCCGTACTCGGCGACCAGCTCGACCGCCTTGCGTTCCAGGTCGCCGTCCAGAAACGGGAACCGCAGGTGCTCCTCGAAATACCAGGCCAACAGCTTCTCGCCGGCATCGTCGACCGGCACCGACACACTGACGTCCTCACCGCCGCGGTTCTCGAACTCCACGCGAGCCGCGAATGTGCCGTTCCCGGCGGGCGCCGTTTCCCGCACGACGATGTCGATCACGACGGTTCCCTTTTCGGCCGGACAACGCTGAACCGGTTCCCGTCCGCCGCGAGATCCACCGCTGTCCGTGTCAGACCCATCACACCACTGTGGCAGGACCCGTCATCATCACCAAACCGTCGATTCATGATCGATAAAAGCCACTCCCTTCGACCATCCACAGTCGCCCGAAAGGGGGAGCCGCCTGGATATGGAGCCACTCAATTCGTGAATGATCGTCGGTTCTGATCCGCCGGTGCCAACGCTCAAGATCAGCCCTTTGTTAGGGTCCGCGGGTGGGAGCTATCAAGCCGTGGCACATCCTGGCGCTGCTGTGTGCCGCCTCCGTCGTCGTGGTCGTAGCGGGCCTCCTGATCCATGCCCTCCGGCAGCGCAGGTAGCGCGGATCGGGCCGGTCGGCGTCCTGAAAGAGCCATCGGCCGTTCGGTTGTTGCATCAGGTGCCCGGGCAGCGCCAATATCCACGTGTGGCTATGCGCACACGGAGTTGGCTGACGACGGGCGAGGCGGCGGTGCTGCTGCGCTCGTCGCGGGCGCACGTCGTCGACCTGTGCCTTCGTGGGCTGCTGCCGTACGTGACGATCGACGGCCAGCGGCGGATGCGCCGCTGTGACGTCGAGGCACTGCTGCGGCCGGCCATGAACCGGGAGCAGCTCGAAGTGCTGTGGCTGCACCGGGCGGTCGCCGGCAAGATCGTGCGCGACCCGCGGGCCGTCCTGGCGGCGGCCCAGATCAACCTGCGGCGGCTGCGGCGCATGCATCCGGACGGCCGGGCCTGGGAGTGGCTCGACCGGTGGGACGCCGTCCTGGAGCAGGGCGTGGAGGCGGTGCTGGACGCGCTGACGTCGTCCGCCGAGTATGCGATCGAGCTGCGGGAGACCTCGCCGTTCGCGGGGATCCTGGCGGAGCACGAGCGCCGTCAGGTGCTGGCGGCGTTCACGCAGAGCCGCCAGGACCGTGCGCGTCCGATGCCTCCCGAAGTCTTCGAGCGGGCCCTGCGGACGGTGTGAGCCCGCGGTGCCGGGTCATCGGTGCAGCCAGGCGAGGAGGTCGCTCGGCGCCAGCTCCGCGGCTCGCTTCTCGTAGTGGGCGAGCTCCTCGTCGGTCAGCAACTCGCGGCCGGCCCCCGAGCCACCGCGGCGGAAGAAGGCATTCCGGTCCTTGAGGATGCCGGCCGGGTCGGGCGCCAGCTGCGAAGCCCGTGCCCGCATCCGGGTGAAGCTCGCCGCTTCGACCAGGGAAGGCCACTGCTTCTCCGGTACGTCGATCGCGAGCCGCGCGGCCAGGCGGCGCATCTCCCCGTTCAGGTCGTTCACCAGGTCGGCGTAGTGGACCAGGACGATGCCGGGCTCGTGCCGACGGTGCCACGCGTCGGTGAGGTGCCACATGACGCCGGGCAGTGAGTCCAGGGCGTCCGCCGGTGCCGGATCGTGGTCGACCCAGGTGACCAGGGAGTCATGGATGGAGCGCGGCGGCTCGCTCGGTTCGGAGGGGTCCGGCTTGCCGAGCAGCTCGGCCATCCGCTGCCGGTCGAGGTTGTCGCCCTGGTGGAAGAGGGAGACCGCCATGTCGAGCGGGTGGCGGGCGACGACGATGTACGTGGCCCGCGGGTCGAGCGGCAGGCCGTCGAGCGGGGTGTGGGTCTTGATGAAGCGGCGATGCGGCTGGGCCTCGAGGCGGGCGAGCACCTCGTCGCGCGGGACTATCAGCCAGTCCAGCCACGGGGACAGCTCCGGCAGCGGGGCCGGAAGCTCGGGACTTCGGAACACGAGCAGCGCGCAGATCATCTGCATCCACGTCGTGCCGCTCTTCGATCGCGTACTGATGATGATGTCGCCCTGGCGGAACGGGAAACCGTCCCAGCGGGCGCTGTCCTCGTCGGGGGAGCGGTAGCGCATTCCGTCCAACCTAGGAGAACCGGAGTCGCACTACCAGCGGTTTCGGGCCGGCGCCACGTCGGCGGCCCGATCTGCGGCGGATCGTTCGCGGCTGCGTGCCCCTCCGTTCGCGTAGTGGTGAGCCGGTCGTGAGTAGCCTTCACTCGTGAGTGGACGGAGACGAGCTGCCGCCGTCATCATCCGGGACGGCCGGGTGCTGATGGTGCACGAGCGGAGCCGGCGCGACGGGGGCCGGGAGTGGTGGACGCTGCCCGGCGGCGGGATCGACCCCGGCGAGACGGCGGAGGATGCGGTACGCCGGGAGGTGCTGGAAGAGGTCGGCCTGGTCGTCAAGGAGGCGCGGTACCTGCACGACATGCCGTACCCGTCGGGAATGACCTCGGTGTTCGTGTGCACGGTCGGCGACGACGAGCCGCGGCTGGGGCCGCATGTCACCGGGCCGGAGCCGATCGGTCTGGACTGGGTACCCGTACCCGAGGTGACGCCGGGGGCTGAGGGGCTGGTGCCGATACCGCCGATGATCGTCGCGTGGCGGCTCGACTGACTCAGTTGACGGGTTCGACGGGACTCTGGACGGGCTCCTGGGACTGCGTCGTCGGCTCGCGCTCGCTGAGGCTTGCTGGTTCGAAGCTTTCCGTGCCGGCTGCCTCGGTGGCTCCAGCGGTGCCGTGCTTGGCCGCGACGATGGTGCGGCGGCGTTCGAGGACGAAGTAGGCGCTGCTCAGTGCGTACCCGAAAGTGAGAATGAGGCCGACGGCCCGGACCGGAAGCGGGGTTCGCGGCAGGGCGGCGAGGATGGCCGCGCCCGCGGCCCAGGCCGTCAGGAGGACGGTGTTGATCGTGTCCGCGGTGGCCCAGCGGCCGGTGCCGCGGCGTGCCTGACGGCGGATCTCGGTCAGGAGCGCGTGTCCGAGGCCGGCGGCAAGCATGCCGAGCATGACCGTGGCGAACACCGAGGACGCGCCGTGCGCGACGGCTGCGACGGCCGTCCCGCCGGTGAGCAGGGCGAGCCCGCTGACGGTCCCGACCCTGGCGCCGCGTCTCTCCCTCACATCACCTGACGGTCGGCAAGATCGTCGAATGGCTGAGCGGTGCGGCGGTTTCATGATCGTTGCGGTGGGTCACTCATGTGGCTGGTGTGGCTCGGCCGCCCGCTGTGCCTGTGGATAACCGAAGCCCACAGGGAGAGTGACCCGGCTGGCCCGGTCGAGGGAATCGGGGGAGGATGGCGAGCGTGATCGGAACCTTGAAGCTCGAACCCGCGATCTCCCGGCTCGACCTGCTCGCGGCGCCGGTCGCCGCGGCGCTCGAGGTATGGCCGGTCGATGCGCCCATCGACGGCGACCAGGTTCTGGTGGCGCCGATCAGCGCCGACCTGGCGGACACTGCGGCGTTCTGCGAGGCATACGAGGTTCGGCTGGAGGAGTCGGCCAACTGCGTGATCGTGGCCGGAAAGCGGGAAGGCGTCACCCGCTATGCGGCGTGCGTCGTGCTGGCCACGACCCGGGCGGACGTCAACGGCGCCGTGCGGCGATACCTGGACGTGCGCAAGGCCAGCTTCGCGCCGATGGAGGAGGCGGTCCGGCTGACGGGCATGGAGTACGGCGGGATCACCCCGATCGGCCTTCCCAAGGACTGGCCCGTGCTGGTCGACGCCCGCGTGGTGGCCATGCCGCACGTGATCATCGGGTCGGGGGTGCGGCACAGCAAGATCGCCATCGCCGGGCCGGCCCTGGGTGCGCTGCCCGGCGCAGAGGTCATCGAGGGGCTGGCCCGCGAGGTTTAGGAAGTGTCTGCCGATCATGGCGACGCCGAGATCGTCGCGCCGGACCGCGCCGCGAGGCGGAAGCTGGGCGCGTCGCAGGCCGTCATGACCGGGCAGGACACGGCCGGGCGTCGGCCCGCCGTTAACCGGCTGGACGGGCCGGGGGAGGGCTGATTCGCTCCGCTGATGGAGATCCGGGCGACGCAGGTCGACGACCTTGAGCAGATCCGGGCGATCGAGGTCCGGGCGGGTGCCCTCTTCCACGACGTGGGGATGCCCGACATCGCCGAGCATCCCGTTCCGCCGGCCGCCGTGCTTGCCCGGTTCGTGCGGGGAGGGCGGAGTTGGGTTGTTGCCGACGACGCCGGAGCGCCCGTCGCCTTCGTGTTGGTGGAGGTGGTGGACGGGCTCGCACACATCGAGCAGGTCAGTGTCGATCCGGCGTATGCACGGAGAGGGCTCGGGCGCGGACTGATCGACTTCGTGGGTCGGTGGGCGGCCGAGCGGGGGCATCCCGCGCTGACGTTGACGACCTTCCGGGGGGTGCCTTGGAACGGGCCGTACTACGTGCGGCTGGGCTTCGTCGAGCTGGGGGAGGGGGAGCTCGGGCCGGAGCTGGCGCGGTTGATGGCGGTGGAGGCGCAGCACGGCCTGGACCCGGTCGAGCGGATCGCGATGCGCAGAGAGCTAGGCGTTTGAGGATCGTTGTCGCCGGCGCTCGGGGTGTTAGATCTTCCGTCGCGGCTCGTCGCGGCTCGTCGCGGCTCGTCGCGGCCCGTCGCGGCCCGTCGCGGTCCAGCGGGGGGCCCGTCGCGGCCCGTTGCGGAAGTGCAGCGGGACCGGCCGGTTGCGGAGCTAGGTGGGCCTGGGTTGCCGGCCGGAAAGCACTCGATGGATCGCTTCGCCGGGCGGGCTTCAAGTGCGGGCCCGATCGATCAAATGGGTCGATGTCGTTTCACGTGGAACATCGAGGCGACCACCGTCAGGGTCTCGTCGAACCGCCCGGGGTCGCCGAAGCGTCGACCGTTTCCCGGCGAGCGATCTCTTCGAGGGCGGACCGGAGGACGGACACCTCCTGCGCGCCCTGGACGGCGTACTTGCGATCGATCACGAACGTCGGGACGCTCGTTATGCCAAGCTCTCGAGCCTCCAGGAGGTCGGCGTTCACCGCGTCGGTGCCGGCCGGTGACTCGAGGTAGGCCAGGGCCGCCCCCTCATCCAGCCCGATCGACCCGGCCAGCCGGGCGAGCGCCGGCAGCGACCCCACGTCGATGCCCTCGGCGAAGTGGGCTCGCTGCAGCGCCTCGATCATCATCAACTGCAGTTCCTGGCCGGCCGCCCAGGCGATGAGCCGATGCGCGTCGAAGGTGTTCGCGAGGACCGCCCGATCGAAGTCGATGGCGAGGCCGTCGCCCGCGGCCAGCGCGGTAACGTGCGCGAACATCTGCTCCGCGCGTAGCGGACCACCGAACTTCGCCGCCAACGCCTGCTTGATCGGCAAAGGCTGCGGCACCGGCGAGGGATCCAATTGGTACGCGCGGAAGGTCACCGTGACGGGCTCCGGGAATCCCCGCAGTGCCGCCTCCAGCCGATGCTTGCCGAGGTAGCACCAGGGACAGATGACGTCGGACCACACTTCGATGTTCATGCCCGGGCGCTCTCCTGCTCGCGGATCTGCCGCTTGAGGCGGGCGAGAATGGCCGTACCGCCACGGATGCGCAGCGGGCTGATCGCCGTCGCCAGCCTCATCCGGCTGTAGAGATCGTCGGGCACGGCGAGGATCTCGGCCGCCGAGGCGGACTCCAACCCCTCCGAAAGGATCCCGGCGAACGCCCGAGTGGTCGGCGCCTCGGGCGGGCAGTCGAACCAGGTCCGCACGGTGTCGTCCTGCTGAACCTCGGCCCGTAGGAAGAACTGCGTCTGGCACTCCGGGACCTGTTCCATCCCTTCGTGGTCCTTCAGCTCATCGGGCAGCGCAGGTACGGCGTCGGCGAACTCCAGCAGCATCTCGAGCACGACCTCACGCGGCGCGGAGGCGAACTCGTCGACGATCTCGGCCAGCTTCGGGGGCATGTCGCTCACGTTTGCGACCCTACGTCGCCGGAGGCCGCCTGTGCCGAGTCCGGCAGTTTGGGCGCCTCCGCGCCGCGTCGCAGGAAGCGGGCCGGGTCGTGGCTGGACGCGATGGCCCGCCAGCGCGTCGTGGTCGAGCGCGGTCTCGTTGGCGCCGGTGGGCATGGAGGCGCGCCGACCCCTGCCGAACGGTCGCGTCGCTGGGCTCGGTCTTGACCACCGTCCGGTCAGGCCGGCGTCGATGTCGGTAGGAGCGCCACATCGCTGAGGCTGAGGATCCCGACCACCTTCCGGTCGGCGTCGCAGACCAGGAGCCGGCGAACGCCGCGCTCGCGCATCGCCTGGACCGCGTCCTCCACAGTGGCTGACTGCTCCACCATGATGAGCTCCAGCGAGGCGATCGAGGACAGCGTCGTGCTCTGGGGTGGGAGGCCTTCGGCGATTGCTCGTACGACGATGTCGCGGTCGGTGACCACGCCGGTCATCGTGGGCCCGGTGGTCACCACCACGTCGCCGATGCCCTGGTCGCGCATGACCTGGGCGGCTTCGTCGAGCATGGTGTCGCCCGGCAGGTAGACGACCTTCCGGGTCATCACGTCCGCCACTGCCGTCCTAGCCATGGACGTACCTCCCCGCACTTCTGCCCCGCCCGTTACGCGAGCGGGTACCCGGCCGTGTCACCGATTACACCCCCGGCGGCGGGAAGGGACATCGGGGGATTCACCCCAGTAGCGCACCGGTCACCTCCTCGAGCCGGACGTCGTGGCGGTCGCCCGTACGCCGGTCGCGCAGTTCCGCGTACCCCTCGGACAGACGGCGGCCGACCACGACGCAGCGGCGGATGCCGATCAGCTCCGCATCGGTGAACTTCACGCCTGCGGACAGCTGCGGTCTGTCGTCGACGAGCACGCGCAGTCCCGCCTTCTCAAGCTCTGCCGCCAGGGTCAGGGCCGCCTGGATCTGGCCGTCCTTGCCGGCGCCGATGACGTGGACGTCGGCCGGCGCGACCTCGTCGGGCCAGAGGATGCCGCGGTCGTCGTGGTGTTGCTCCGCGATCGAGGCGACGGCTCGGGAGACGCCGATGCCGTAGGAACCCATGGTCGGGCGTACTGTCCTGCCGTCCGCGCCCAGGACGTCGACTTCGAAGGCGTCGGTGTAGCGCCGGCCGAGCTGGAAGATGTGGGCGATCTCGATGCCGCGGCGCATGGTCAGCTGCCCGTCACCGCATCCGGGGCACGGGTCGCCGGCGCGAACCTCGGCCGCTTCGATGGTGCCGTTGGGGGTGAAGTCGCGGCCGGCCACCACCGAGGTGGCGTGCTTGCCCTGTTCGTTGGCGCCGGTCAACCAGGCGGTGCCGGGCGCGACGCGTGGGTCGGCCAGGTAGCGCACTTTGATGCCTTGCGGACCGATGTAGCCGCGGACCAGGTCGGGGCGGGAGGCGAAGTCGTCGAACATGGTGACCTTGGCGGGGCTCAGCACCGCTTCCAGCCGCTTCATGTCGACTTCGCGGTCGCCGGGCACACCGATGACCAGCAGCTCGTCGTGCTTGCCGGGGTGGTGAACGGTCACCACCACGTTCTTCAGGGTGTCGGCGGCGGTCCAGTCGGTCCGGCCGTCGAGAGCCCGCGCGTTGGCCAGGTCGACGAGGGAGGCGATCGTCGGGGTCTGCGGGGTGTCGTGCACCGTCAGCGGCCCGTGCTCGCGGTGTTCCACGGAAGGCACCGGGGTCACCACCGCTTCGGTGTTCGCTGCGTAGTCACACGTCGTGCAGCCGACGAACGTGTCCTCGCCCACGTCGGCGGTGGCCAGGAACTCTTCCGAAGCCGAGCCGCCCATGGCACCCGACATCGCCGCGACGATGGTGTGTTCGAGGCCGAGGCGGTCGAAGATGCGCTGGTAGGCCGCGCGGATCTTCCCGTACGCCGCGAGGAAGCCTTCGTCGGAGAGGTCGAACGAGTAGGCGTCCTTCATGAGGAACTCGCGTCCCCGCAGCAGCCCGGCCCGGGGCCGCTGCTCGTCGCGGAACTTCGTCTGGACCTGGAACAGGATCAGCGGGAAGTCCCGGTAGGAGCTCGTCATGTCCTGCACCAGCAGCGTGAACATCTCCTCGTGTGTGGGCGCGAGCAGGTGATCGGCGCCGCGGCGGTCTTTCAGCGTGAAGATGTCCTCGCCGTACTCCGTCCAGCGGCCGCTGACGTCATAGGCCTCCCGGGGCAGGAGTGACGGAAAGCTGACCTCCTGGCCGTCGACGGAGGCCATCTCCTCTCGGACGATGCGGCTCACCTGGTCGAGGACGAGCTTGCCGAGCGGCAGCCACGTGTATCCGCCCGGCGCAGCGCGACGGATGTAACCGGCGCGCAGGAGGAGCCGATGGCTCGGCACCTCCGCGTCGGCCGGCTCCTCGCGCAAGGTCTTGAGCAGCAGCGTGGACATTCGGATCAGCATGTGCGTGAGCCTAGGGACCGGCTCTGACAGAAACACCCGGTTATCGGCCGGCCGCCGATGTCGCCATCGTCACGTGCCGCTCGCCGCCCGGCAGTGGAAAACTCGGCGGGTCGAAGCACATGAGCCAACGTTCAGGGGGTGGCCGTGACCTGGAAGAACTTCGTGGCGATGGGCGATAGTTTCACGGAGGGCATGGACGACAGCTATCCCGACGGCACCTATCGCGGTTGGGCGGACCTGGTCGCCGCACGCCTGGCCGTCGACGCCGGGCCCGATTTCGGGTACGCGAACCTCGCCGTCCGGGGCAAGCTCCTCGACCAGGTCGTCGCCGAGCAGCTCGACCCCGTGCTGGCGATGCGGCCCGGCCTCGTGAGCTTCGCGGCGGGCGGCAACGACGTGCTGCGTCGCAAGGTCGACCCCGGGGCGCTGGTTGACAAGATCGACTCGACGATCGGCCGGATCCGGGAGACCGGTGCCGACGTGATCCTCTTCCGCTTCGCCGACGTCACCGCCCATCTGCCCGGGCAGCGCATCGTCGCCCCGCGCGCGGCCGTCCTGAACGACGGGGCGCGCCGGGTGGCCGAGCGCCACGGTGCCTACCTGATCGACCTCTTCGCCGACCGGGCTTTCCACAACCCGTTGTTGTGGAGCACCGACCGCCTGCACCTCTCCGCCGCGGGTCACCGCCGGGTCGCCGGCCACGTCCTGCGCGCGCTCGGCGTCGGCGTCGACGAGGACTGGCTGCTCGTGCCGCCCATGCCCGCGCCCACGCCGTGGCTTCTCGCGCGCGGCGCGGACCTGCGCTGGGCGGGACAACACCTCGCACCCTGGATCAAGCGGCGGCTCGCCGGCGCCTCGTCCGGCGACGAGGTCACCCCCAAGCGTCCCGAGCTCGCCCCCATCGAAGCGATAGCGTGAGTGACATGCCCGTTGAGAACGATCCGGCGCCGTCCCTGCAGGCGTACGCCCACCCCGACAAGCTGGTCACCACCGAGTGGCTCGCCGCGAACCTCGACACCCCGGGTCTGGTGATCGTCGAGTCGGACGAGGACGTGCTGCTCTACGACACCGGGCACATCCCGGGCGCCGTGAAGGTCGACTGGCACACCGAGCTGAACGACCAGCTCACGCGCGACTACCTCGACCCGGCGAAGTTCGCGGCGCTGTGCGAGGCCAAGGGGATCGGCCGCGACGACACGATCGTCTTCTACGGCGACAACTTCAACTGGTGGGCGGCGTATGCGCTCTGGGTCTTCAGCCTCTTCGGCCACCGGGACCTGCGCCTGCTGGACGGCGGCCGGCAGAAATGGGCGGCCGAGGGGCGTGAGCTGACCCGCGACAAAACGGTACGCCCACCCGCGACGTACCCGGTCCCGGTCCGCGAGGACAGCTCGATCCGCGCCTTCCGCGACCAGGTCATGGGCCACATCTCGAGCGGGCGTCCCCTGGTCGACGTCCGGTCCCCGCAGGAGTACACGGGCGAGCTGACCCACATGGAGGCATACCCGCAGGAGGGCGCCTTGCGCGGCGGCCACATCCCGGGCGCGGTCAGCAAGCCGTGGAAGTCCGCAGCGAACGAGGACGGCACCTTCAAGCCCGCCGACGAGCTCGCCAAGATCTACCGGGACGAGCTGGGCCTGGAGACCGGCGACGACGTGATCGCCTACTGCCGGATCGGCGAGCGGTCGAGCCACACGTGGTTCGTGCTGCACCACCTCCTCGGGTATCCGCAGGTCCGCAACTACGACGGCTCATGGACGGAGTGGGGCAACCTCGTCCGCGCCCCGATCGCCAAGGGATCGGAGCCCGGCGGCCTCTCCTGACCGGCTCGCCGCGCCAACGCCGCCCGGCCTCTGGCTGGCCCCGGCCCGACAGGGTCATGTGTTCTTCGCAGAGGACGCATGACCCAACCCAGTCGTGCGCCGAAAGCCGTCGCCGGGCGGCGTCGTGTTGTGTGGGTGGCCTCGGTCGGAGGGGCGTGAGCGGATGGCGGCGTGCCTCGTAGACGCCACGGTCGCCGGTGGGGTTGCTCGGGCGGCCTAGATTGCGCCGGTATGGGGGCGGCCTGGCGGGATCACGGAACGACGATCGTGGTGGTTGCCCTGGTGCTACCGGTTCTGAGCCTCGTCGCCTACCGGTGGCGGCGGCGCGAGGTGGGGCGGCGGCTGGCGGGTGCCGAGGTGGGGTTGGTCGCCGGGTCGCTGCCTTGGACGATCATGCTCTTCACCCCGCAGGACGCGCCGCGGTCGGTCGACCTTGTGCCCCTGCACGACCTTCCGTCCTGGGTGAGCGGGGACTTCGAGACGGCAGCCACCCAGGTTGTCGGCAATCTGCTCGTGCTCGCCGCCTTCGGGTTCTTCCTGCCCGTGCGGTTCGCGGCCATGGCGTCGGTGCCGCGGATCTTTGTCGCCGCTGTCGTCACGTCGGCTGCGGTGGAGGCGCTGCAGTGGGTGCTTGCGATCGGCCGGGTGTCGAGCATTGACGACGTCCTGATGAACACGCTCGGGGCGGTGCTCGCGGGGGCGGCCTCGCGGCGCTGGTGGGCCGGCCGCGAGCCGGAACAGCTGGCCGTGCCGACCGGGATGCCGTCAGGATCGAACTGAGACGCCGTTGGCGCCGTTCGCCGGCCAAGACCGCGGGGCCGGTCAGCGCCCGGAAGCCAGTACTTCGCCGTGCGGTCCACACGAGCACGACGGTGGTCAGCCGGGTGTCATCCCGGTCACATTCGGGCCGGTCGACGTCGGCCGGAGCGCCATCATGGGGAGCGCGCAGCTCCGAAAACTGCCTGAACGACCGTTCAGTAACCCGCTTGACAGCGGGTTAGAGTTGCGAGGTGACGGTAGATCAGCAGCAGCGTCCCGGACCGCCGGCTCCGCGACGGCGTTCACGCCGGGACGAGATCCTCGAGATAGCGGTCGGGCTCTTCGCCGCCCGGGGATATCACGGCGTGTCGATGGACGACATCGGCTCGGCCGCCGGCGTGACCGGGCCCGCGCTGTATCACCACTTCGCCGGCAAGGAGGCCATGCTCGTGGCCGCCCTCATCCCGGTGAGCGAGGGCCTGCTGCACGGAGGCAAGGAGCGCGTCGCCCGGCATCCCGACGACGCCCGCGCCGCTCTCACCGATCTGATCGAGTTCCACGTCGAGTTCGCTCTCGCCAACCCTGCGGTGATCGCCCTCCACCTGCACGAGCTCGACCGCCTGCCCGACGAGCCGCGCCGGCAGATCCGTCGGCTGCAGCGGCTGTATGTCGAGGAGTGGGTCGCCGTGCTCGCCACGTTGCGTCCCGAGCTGGACGCCGGCGAGGCTCGGGTGCTCGCCCACTCGGCATTCGGCCTCATGAACTCCACGCCCTTCCTCGGCGGCGAGGTGGACCGGAACCGCCGGGCTGCCCTGCTGCGGGAAGCCGCGGCCCACGCCCTGATCGGCCGCTGACCCATGTGCGGCCACGGCGCACGCCTCACCCCGTCACCTGAGTGGCGCGGCCAGGGCCTGAGCCGTGGCGAGACCCGACCGGAGCGTGCCGACACGCCCGTCAGCGGGCAAGCACGGCCGCATCGTGTCGACACGCCCGTCAGCGGGTGGTCCGGGCCCGAGCGTGGCGAGAGGCCTGTAAGCAAGGGGTCCCGTGGCAACAGGCCTGTACGCAGGGAGCCCCGGCCAGGGCGTCGTAACAGGCCGGCCAGCGGGCGATCCCGACCGGAGCATGTCGACACGCCCGTGAGCAGGCGATCCCGGCCGGAACATGTCGACGGGCGCATCAGCGTCACCCACGCTCCAAGCCTCAGAAACCGGCCAGGGCACCAAGACGCGCACGAGCGAACGCCGGAACAAGCCCCCACAAGGACCCCACCCCGCGCACCGATCACGCGCCACCCGAACACCTCGTACCACCGGGCGTACCCCTGCCCATCCACCCTCTCGAGCCACCCCTTCGAGACCCGGAAGAAAGAGCGAAAATGATCGAGTCGCTGCTCGTCGCCAACCGGGGCGAGATCGCCCGCCGGATCATCCGTACCGCCAAGCGGCTCGGGATCCGGTCGGTCGCGGTTCATTCCGAGGCCGACGCCGGCATGCCGTTCGTCGTCGAGGCCGACGAGGCGGTGTGTGTCGGACCGGCGAACCCTGCGCAGAGCTACCGCAACACCGAGGCGATCCTCGCCGCCGCCAAGTCGACCGGTGCGCAGGCCGTTCACCCCGGCTACGGTTTCCTGAGCGAGAACGCCGACTTCGCCCGTACCGTCGAAGCCAACGGCCTGGTGTGGGTCGGGCCCGGCGCCGACGCGATCAGCGCGATGGGCGACAAGATCAATGCTCGGAATCTGATGGCGGCGGCCGGTGTGCCGGTCGCGCCCGGGACGCAGGACCCGGCCGCGTCGGTGGAGGCGGCGATCGAGGCGGCCGCCGGGATCGGCTACCCGGTGATGGTGAAGGCGGCTGCGGGCGGCGGCGGCATGGGGATGGCCGTCGCGAACGACGAGGCGGCGTTGCGGACCGAGTACGACAAGGTGCGGGCCTTCGCCGAGCGGATGTTCGGTGACGGCTCGGTGCTGATCGAGCGCTACTTTCCCCGGGTGCGGCACGTCGAGGTGCAGATTCTCGGGCTGGCCGACGGCCGGGTGATCGCTTTGAGCGAGCGGGAGTGCTCGGTGCAGCGCCGCAATCAGAAGCTGGTCGAGGAGGCGCCGAGCCCGGCCGTCGACCCGGCGCTCCGCAAGCGCTTCCTCGCCGCCGCGGTCAAGGCGGGCGAGGCGGTGAACTACCGGAACGCCGGCACGGTCGAGTGCCTGCTCGATCCGGCCACCGGCGAGTTCTTCTTCCTGGAGATGAACACCCGGCTGCAGGTCGAGCATCCGATCACCGAGCTGATCCACGGTATCGACCTGGTCGAGCAGCAGCTGCTCATCGCCTCCGGGGAGGCGCCGTCCTTCGACGTGGACGACCTGGCGACCAGCGGGCATGCGATCGAGCTGCGGGTCAATGCCGAGGATCCCAAGCGTTTCCTGCCGGGTCCCGGTCAGGTCGCCACCTGGGTCGAGCCGGGTGGTGAGGGGGTCCGGGTGGATTCCGGGTACGCGGCCGGCACCACGGTCACGCCGTTCTACGACTCGCTGATGGCGAAGCTGGTCGTCTTCGGAGCCGACCGGGATGAGGCGATCGCCCGGGCGCGGGCGGCCGTGGCGGGGTTCGAGATCGCCGGGCCGAAGAACAACCTGCCGTTCTTCGCCGAGCTGCTGGAGAACGACGAGTTCCTCTCCGGCGACTACGACACCGGCATCGTGTCCCGGATGCGCTGAGGGGAGACGACGTGAGCACCGCGATCTCGATCCGGGAAGTGGCCCCGCGTGACGGGCTGCAGAACGAGGAACCCATCCCCACCGACGACAAGGTCCGCCTGATCGACGCCCTCTCCCGTACGGGTGTCAGGCGGATCGAGGCCGTCTCGTTCGTCCATCCGAAGGCCATTCCGCAGATGGCGGACGCCGACGAGGTGTGGGCGCGCGCCTGGCACAACCCGGAGATCCGTTACTCCGCGCTGATCCCGAACACGCGCGGCGCTCAGCGGGCGATCGCGGCCGGCTTCCGGGAGATCGAGGTCGTGGTGTCGGCGAGCGACACGCACAACCGCAGGAACCTGAACCGCTCGACCGGGGAGTCGCTCGACGACATCGCCGCGCTCATCCCGCTCGTCCATGAGGCCGGTGCGACGCTCGAGGTGATCGTTGCCACCAGTTTCGGGTGCCCGTTCGAGGGTGACATCGCTCCGGAGCGGGTCGCAGGGATCGTGGAGCGGGTCCGCGCCGACGGCGCGGACCGGGTCGCGTTCGGCGACACCACCGGCATGGCGACTCCCCGCCGGGTTCGTGACCTGCTTTCGGAGGTACGCCCGGAGCTGCTGCATTTCCACAACACCCGGGGTACGGGGCTGGCGAACGTCCTCACCGCGCTCGAGCTCGGGGTGACCGAGTTCGACGCCAGCGTGGGCGGGATCGGCGGGTGCCCGTACGCGCCCGGCGCATCCGGCAACATCGCCACCGAGGAGCTCGTGCACATGCTGGAGGACATGGGCCTGTCCACCGGCGTCGACCTGGAATCGCTTATCGAGGTCGCCGGTATGGCGGAAGGACTGCTGGGGCGCACGCTTCCGTCGGGTGTTCTTCGAGCCGGACCGCGTACCAGATTGGTGTCGTCGTAGGAAAACGTCCGATCGATTTTCTCCATTCGTCCGCGTGACCCTGACTGTGTCGCTTCGTTACCAATACCGAGTGGCTGAATACTCGGCCGCGGGTCACGAGTCGACGACGAGGGGCGGGACCAATGACGGGGTGGGGGGTCGAGCGCGAGCCGCGCCCGGCGCGCCGTCCGTCGGCCGTTTCGTCCACCGGCCCCGCGCTCATGCCGCCCCACAGCCAGGGGGCGGAGCGGCAGCGGGGGAACCGGTCCGGATCCCGGTGGGGTCTGCGCGCACTGGTCGTCGGCGGTATCGCCGGCGCGGCCTGGCTGCTCTCCGGAGCCGCCGCCCACGCCGCCGAGCACGAGCCGGTGACCGGCGGGCTCCTCGGCGCCGCGACTCAAGCCGCGACGCACGCCGTCGGCTACGAGGGCGTCGGCCTCGAGGGAGCCGCGAAGCACGCCAGCGGCCTCCAGCGGGCCGCCGGACAGCACCGCGGCACCGGCAGCGGCCATGACCACGCCGCCGGCCACGGCCGCGACGGGGGCGGTACGTCCCTGCTGGGCGCCGTGGTGCACGGCGCCGAGGCGGATGCGCCGGTGATCGGCCGGGTCCTCGGCACGGTCGCCGAGCCGTGGGAGTCCGGCGGGCGCCACACCGGCCTCGGCACGGTGACCACGATCCCGAAGCGGCTCGTGGACACGGTCGGCGAGGTCACGCACAGCACGGACGCGGATTCCGCCCTCGGCGGGGTCGACCGCGTCATCCGGGATCTGACCGCCCCAGTTCGCCTCACCGGCGAGGCGGTGGACACCCGGACGCTCGTCCCGGTGACCGACGTGGTGACCGGCCTGCCGCAGCACGCGGCGGAGCCGGACGCGGCGGCACCCCAGAACGCTCCGGAGCCGGACGCGGGTGCCACGACGCCCGACGTCGCGTTCCTGGAGCAGCCACGGGCGACGGACGAGCACAAGTCCGCACCGGTCCTCACGCAGGACCTCGTGCGGCACCCGGTGGGAAAGACCGTCACCCGGCACCAGGTCGCGCACGCGGCGTTCGTGCCGGAGACGGTCCGCGAGAAACCCGATGGTGACGGACCCGCGCCGCTGCGGGTTGACCTCGGGGCAGCGAACGGGTTCCCGGCCTCCGGGGCGGGAACTGCGACGGACGGTGGCCCCTCTGCGGCCGTCCTTCCGTCAGCGGTCGCGGACAGCTCGACGGCTTGCCGCCGGCTGCCGATCGCGACCGATGTCGAGGTCCGGCGCCACGACGCCGAGGCACCGACCGTCTCACCTGACTAGTGACACCCACCGCCGGGCGCATGCCGCGCCCGAGCGCCGCGGGCCCGATTCCTGGAACCGTTTGCGAACAAGCGGCGAATCATCGTTGAGGCCCGGGTCGTCACTCACCGCAGGCGAAAGCGCCGATACGCAGTAATGGGCGCACGTCGACGAGCGGGGTCAGGGCAGCCGTACAAAACAGCCAGGGCACCGCTGCGCCCGGAAGCACCATTCAATTGAATACGCGACTCACCATTTCTGACAATTTCGAAAGGCATCTTCTCTCCATGAAGACTTGGGTTCGTAAGACTCTGAGCGTCGGTGTCCTGGCCGCGGGCGCCCTCCTGTTCGCCCCGGGCATGGCGCACGCCGACGTCTCGCAGAACAGCAACGGCAACGTCGGCATCGCCAACGGCACCCAGGTGCTCACCAAGGTCGCCGTGCCGCTGAACGTGGTCGGCAACTCGATCGGCGTGGCCGGCGAGTCGAACGCCGCGGGCCAGGGCATCAACTGGGTCGAGAGCGGCAAGAAGGGCAAGTACACCCAGAACTCGAACGGCAACGTCGGGATCCTGAACGGCACGCAGATCCTCGTGCCGGTCGACGTGCCCGTGAACGTCGTGGGCAACGCCGTCTCCGTCCTGGGTGTGGCCCACGCGGCCGGCACCGGCACCAACAAGACCGAGAGCGGTCGCGTCACCGAGACCACCGGTGGTGGCAAGGGCATCGACCAGAACTCGAACGGCAACGTCGGCATCGGCAACGGCACCCAGGTCGCCGCGCCGATCAACGTTCCGGTCAACGTCTGCGGCAACTCGCTGGCCATCCTGGGCCTGTCCAACGCTCAGGCCGCCTGCATGAACGGTGGGCACTCCACCGAGGGTGGCATCTGGCAGGGCAGCAACGGCAACGTCGGCATTGGCAACGGCACGCAGGTCGCGCTCCCGGTTTACGCGCCGATCAACGTGACCGGCAACGCGGCGAGTGTGGCGGGTGTCGCGAACGCGGCCGGCGCCTCGCAGAACGAGTCGGGCCACAAGGGCGGCGGCATCAAGCAGGACAGCAACGGCAACGTGGGCATCCTGAACGGCACCCAGGTCGCGGCCCCGATCACCATCCCGGTGAACGTCTGCGGCAACGCGATCGCGGTCCTCGGCGTGGCCGACGCGGCGGCGGCGTGCTCGAACGACACCAAGGGCAACGGCGGCCACCAGGGCGGCGACGACAACGACGGTGACAACGGCGGTTACCCGGGCGACGACGACGGCGACGACGTCGGTGGCGACGGCGGCAGCCAGGGCGGCGACGACCACACCTACGGCGACGCCCCCCGCAAGGCCCACAAGGCCCACGCGGCGAGCAACACCGAGGGCACCGCGGTGGACGGCCTCACGCAGAACCTGAGCAACGCCGGTGGCGTGAACCTGGGCGGCCTCGACGTGCAGAAGCTGCTCAAGTAATCACCTGAGCAGCAGCAGGCCCGGGTCGCGCCGGTCCCGGGCGTGACCCGAGCGGCGCCGCGAGGCGTCGATGAAGGGAAGAAAACCGGTGCTCCTCCACAGCGCCGGCATCAATCGGACGGGAGTCTCCGCAGCGTGCGGGGGCTCCCGTTCGCATGTCCGGCCCCCGGCAGGACCGGCCGATCAGCCCCTGGTCCCACAGTCTGGTATGCGCTAGCCTAACGATCGTTCAGGACGAACGAGGGGGGCACGTGGCAATCGACGGGGAGGCGCTGGCGCAGGCGCGCAAGAGGGCGGTCGCCGGTGGGGCGGAGAAGTACCACGCCGCCAACGCCGCGAAGGGCAAGCTCTTCGCGCGCGAGCGGATCGCGCTGCTCGTCGACGACGGTTCGTTCGTCGAGGACGGGCTGTATGCCAACAGTCTGGCCGAGGGGCTGCCGGCCGACGGCGTGATCACCGGAAACGCCCGGATCGACGGGCGCGAGGTGTGCGTCATGGCCAACGACTCCACCGTGAAGGCGGGGTCGTGGGGCGCCCGTACGGTCGAGAAGATCATCCGGATCATCGAGCGGGCGTATGCGACCGGCGTACCGATGGTCTATCTCGTGGACTCCGCGGGCGCGCGCATCACCGACCAGGTCGACCTGTTCCCGGGCCGGCGCGGCGCCGGCAAGATCTTCCACAACCAGGTCCGGGCGTCGGGGTCCATCCCGCAGGTCTGCGCCCTGTTCGGGCCGTCGGCCGCGGGCGGCGCTTACATCCCCGCGTTCTGTGACGTCGTGGCCATGGTCGAGGGCAACGCCAGCATGTACCTCGGCTCGGACCGCATGGTCGAGATGGTCACCGGGGAGAAGACGACGCTCGAGGCGATGGGCGGCGCGCGCGTGCACTGCGCGGAGTCAGGCGTCGGTCACTTCCTGTGCAAGACCGAGCAGGACGCCCTCGACGTCGTGCGCACGTACCTGTCTTATCTGCCCTCGAACTACACCCAGCAGCCGCCCGCCGCGGCGGCGAGCGAACCGGCCAATGTGGATCTCGGCGCGCTGGTTCCGGAGAGCGAGCGGCAGGCGTTCGACATGCGCCGCTACATCAAGGGGATCGTCGACCAGGGTTCGTTCTTCGAGATCCAGGCGCTGTGGGCCAAGGAGCTGACGATCGGCTTCGCGCGGCTCGACGGCCAGGTCATCGGCGTGGTCGGCAACAACTCGATGTTCAAGGGCGGCGTGCTCTTCGTCGACTCCGCCGACAAGGCCAGCCGGTTCGTGCAGCTCTGCGACGCCTTCAACGTGCCGCTGCTGTTCCTCTCCGACGTGCCCGGGTTCATGGTCGGCTCGGCCGTGGAGAAGCAGGGCATCATCCGGCACGGCGCCAAGATGATCACCGCGATCTCCGAGGCCACCGTGCCCAAGATCTGCGTCGTCGTGCGCAAGGCGTACGGCGCCGGCCTGTACGCGATGGCCGGCCCCGGCTTCGACCCGGACGCGACGATCGCCCTGCCCACCGCCAAGATCGCGGTGATGGGCGCGGAGGCGGCCGTGAACGCCGTCTACGCCAACAAGATCGCGGCGCTGCCCGAGGAGGACCGCGCCGCCTTCATCGCCGAGCGCCGCGCCGAGTACGAGCGCGACATCGACATCCTGCGCCTCGCGAGCGAGCTGGTCATCGACACCATCGTCGAGCCCGGCGACCTGCGCGGCGAGCTGGTCCGGCGGTTCACCGCCGCCCGCGGCAAGGACCGCACCTTCTCCCGTCGCCGCCACGGCGTCACTCCCGTCTGAAACAACCGTCCCGAAAGGACACGCCATGGTCGACTTCCGGCTCAGCGAGGAGCAGGAGGCGCTGCGCGAGAGCGTGCGGGACTTCGCCCGCGAGCAGGTCGCGCCGGTCATCGCCGAGCACTACGAACACAAGACCTTCCCGTACGACCTCATCCGGCAGATGGGCAAGATGGGCCTGTTCGGGCTCCCGTTCGCCGAGGAGCACGGCGGCATGGGCGGTGACTACTTCGCCCTCTGCCTGGCCCTCGAGGAGCTCGCGAGGGTCGACAGCAGCGTCGCCATCACCCTGGAGGCGGCCGTCTCGCTGGGTGCCATGCCGATCTACCGCTTCGGTACGCCGGAGCAGAAGTCCCGCTGGCTCCCGCAGCTGACCAGCGGCGACGCCCTGGCCGCGTTCGGTCTCACCGAGCCCGGTACGGGTTCCGACGCCGCCGCCACGACCACCCGAGCGGTCCTGGACGAGTCGACGGGCGAGTGGGTCATCAACGGCTCCAAGGCGTTCATCACCAACTCGGGCACCGACATCACCAGCCTGGTGACCGTCATGGCGGCGACCGGGACGCGGCCGGACGGCTCCAAGGAGCTCTCCACGATCATCGTCCCGTCCGGCACTCCGGGCTTCACCGTCGCTCCCGGCTACTCCAAGGTCGGCTGGTGCGCCTCCGACACCCACGAGCTGGCGTTCGACGACGTCCGCGTACCGGCGGAGAACCTGCTCGGCGAGCGCGGCCGCGGCTTCGCCCAGTTCCTGCGGATCCTGGACGAGGGACGGATCGCCATCGCGGCGCTCTCCACCGGCCTGGCCCAGGGCTGTGTCGACGAGTCGGTGAAGTACGCCAAGGAACGCCGGGCGTTCGGGCAGCCGATCGGCAACTATCAGGCCGTCCAGTTCATGATCGCGGACATGGAGATGCGGGCCCGCAACGCCCGCCTGGGCTACTACGACGCGGCGGCGCGGATGCTCGCCGGCGAGGACTTCAAGCACCACGCCGCCCTCGCCAAGCTGTACGCGAGCGAGGCCGCGATGGACAACGCCCGGTACGCCACCCAGGTCCACGGTGGCTACGGCTTCATGAACGAGTCGGCGGTCGGCCGCTTCTACCGTGACGCCAAGATCCTCGAGATCGGCGAGGGCACCTCCGAGGTGCAGCGGATGATCGTCGCCCGGGGGCTCGGACTGTAGATCTTGGACGCGGAGGCAGGATCCGCGGCAAATCCGGCGGCGGATGCGTCGGTTAGTCGACAATCGGCCGGTTGAACTCGGCATTCATCATCGTGTCTGCCTAGGTTCAGACCCATGACGTCCGATCACGGGGCGGACCGCGAAGGTCCGGGATTCGACGCCGTGCTGCGCAGCTACCGGCTGCGGGCGAAGCTGACGCAGGAAGAGCTCGCTGCCCGAGCGGCGGTCGGGGTGCGCACGGTGCGCGACCTCGAGCGCGGCCGGGCCTCGCGGCCGCAGCGCACCACGGCCGAGCTGCTCGCCGCGGCGTTGGGCCTGGCCGGGGCGGACCGCCTCGCGTTCCTCGCCGCCGCCCGCGGTCAGTCGTCGCTCTCGCCGCCGGCTCCGCGTTACGTACGGCTGCCTCCGGCAGGGGATCTGATCGGCCGCGACGGCGACGTCGCCGAGCTGGCCACCCGCCTGTCGCACCCGCCCGGCGACGGCTCGCGCGGCATCACGCTCGTCGGCCTGGCCGGAGTGGGCAAGACCAGCCTGGCCCTCAGCGTCTCGCACCGGGTCGCCGCGGCCCATCCCGGCGGGGTCGCCGGCATCGTCGTCACCGACGGTTCGACCACCGGCGAGGTGCTGGGCGGGGTGGCGGCGGTCTTCGGGGTCGGCCGGCCCGACGATCTCGCGCCGCGTTTCGCGGGCCGTTCGGCACTGCTGCTCATCGACGCCGTCGAGCGTGCCCCGGAGGCGCTCGCGGAGGCCCTCGGCCGCCTGCTCGCCCAGCACCCCACGCTGCGGTTCCTGGCCACCGGCCGGCATCCCATCGGCCTGCCGGCGGAGCGGGTGTGGCCGGTCGCGCCGCTCGAGGCGCCGCCCGCGGACGCCGGGCCGGCTCTGGCGGACGTGGCCGGTTATCCCGCGGTGGCGCTGTTCCTCGACCGGCTGGCCCGGGTGCGCGGCGCCCCGGTCGATCCGGAGGAGGTTGCTCCGCTGGCCGCGCTCGTCCGCCGCCTCGGCGGCCTCCCCATCGCCCTCGAACTGGCGGCCGCGCGGGGCCGGGTGCTCACGATCGCCGAGATCCTTGACCGGTACGGCGACCGCGTGCTCGACCTGTCCGGCCGCCCCGCCGGGCCCACGGACACCGGCGTCGTCTCGGTACGCGAGGCGGTCGCCGCGAGCTACCGGCTGCTGTCCACTGCGGAACAGAAGGCGTTGCACCGGCTGGCGACGTTCCGCAACAGGTGGTCCCTCGACCTCGCCGAGCAGATCGTCGACCACGACCCGGCGATCGACGTGGTTCACCTGCTCGACCGGTTCCTGGAGCTGGGCCTGCTCAGCGCCCGCGGCGCCCGGGCCTTCCGGTTCCGCCTGCTCGACGTGGTCGGCGACTATGCGTGCGAACAGGCGGCGGCCCAGGGCGACCTGCCCGCGGCCCGTCGCCGGCACGCCGAGGTGATGGCCGAGCTGGCGCTGAGCATCGCCCGCGACCTCAAGGGGGCGCACCTCGCCGAGGCGGCCGCCCGGCTCGACGACGTGGCAGGCGACCTGGGCGCCGCCCTGTCGTACGCGGCCAAGGAGGACCCGCACACCGCGCTGCGTCTCGCGGCGTGTCTGCCCCGGTGGTGGCGGTTCCGCGGCCGGGACGTGACCGGGCGGCAGTGGCTGCGGCGGTTGCTCGCGGACCCGCGTACGGCGGACGCCGATCCGGCGGTCCGGGCGTGGGCGAAGGTCGGACTGGCGCAGCTGGCGCTGGAACACGGCTCGGGTGCCGAGGAGATCGACGCGGCGGAGTCGGCGCTCGCGGAGTTCACCGCCCTAGGTGACGTGCCCGGCCGGCTGACCGCCCACAACCAGCTGGCCGCCCTGTGGATGACGACCCACGCGTACGACCAGGCCCGCGTGCACGGCGAGGCGGCGCTCGAGCTGGCCCGCCGCAGCGGACGCATCCGGGACATGGCGGTGGCCGAGAACAACCTCGCCTGGCACGACATCCGCGAGGGCGACCTGCCGGCGGCCCGCGCCCGGCTGGCCCAGGTGGACAAGCTGGCCGGCCGGTGCGGGGAGCACCGGCTGCGGGCGGTCGCGGTCGCCAACCTCGCCGAGGTGGAGCGCCTGGACGGCCACTTCGCGGAGGCGGCACGGCTGGGCCGGCACGCGATCGCCGAGCTGGAGGACGTCGGGGACCCGGGTCACCGACGGCGGGTGCTCACCACGGTCGGCCTGGCGCTGGCCGAGGGAGGCTGGGAGCGGGAGACCGAGGCGGTGCTCGCCGAGCTGCGGCCCTCGGACGCCCAGGTGCCGGTCGACGGTCCGGTCGCCCTGGTGGAGGGGGCGTTGGCGCTGCTCCGGGGCGACGAACGCCGGGCGGTGGAGAGTTACACGGTCGCGCTGGCCGCGTACGAGGGTGACTACGACCCCCGGCACACCGTGGAGGCGCTGGTCGGACTGATCCGCAGCACGTCGGGGCCGGACCAGCGGGCGAAGGTGGTGCATCGGCTGAGCGAGATGTGCCGTACGGGCGGCATCACGCTGCTGCCCCGGGACCGGAAGCTGATCGGCGAGCCGGGCGACTGACCGCAACCGCGGCGCGGACGGCCGGCGCTTTCCGTGCCCCCCACAACGCCGACCGTCACCACGCCCCGGTCACGCGGCGAGAACGATGGCTCCCCCGTTTGCCTCGCCTCGGCCTCGGCCGCGCCGCGTCCCCCTGCGGTGATCAACCCTAGCGGGGTAGACCTGGGGATATGTGCGGATAGGCGGGTTTCGACCCGGAGTTGCGGCGGTTCTGCCGGTAGTTCTGCCGGTTCCTCAGCGGCCCGTGTCCCGGCGTCCGGCGCCGTTCTCACGCATGGGTGCTGATGCCGTCACTCCCGGCTGTCGCGCACGGGTTCACCGCGTCGCGGATGATGCGCATCGACTCCATCAGCTGCTCGAGCTGAGTGGGGGAGAGCTGGCCGATGAACCACCGTTGCATGAGCTCGAGGTGGCCGGGCAGGACCTCGTCGAGGCGCTCCAGGCCGGCCGGGGTGATCACCGCGTACGAGCTGCGGCGGTCGCTGGGGCAGGCCTCGCGCCGGACCAGTCCCTCCCGGTCCATGCGGTCGACGACCCGGGTCACGCCGCTGGTGGAGAGCGACGTCTGGCCCGCGAGGTCGGTCATGCGCAGCCGGTTCTGCGGCGATCGGGCCAGCCGCATCAGCACCTCGAACTCGACGCCGGACAGCCGGTGCTCATCGAGCTGGGCGGCGAAACGGTTGGTCAGGCCGGTGTACGCCTCGGCGAAGAGGCCGAAGGCGGTGAACCGCGGATCGTCGAAGTCGGTACCCACGTCCCCCATGCTACCAGCAGGCACTTGACACGGGGAATATTGCTTGAGATATAGTTGCTACGTCAGACAACGAACCGGCAACGCCCCGAGAGGACACCCGTCATGACCGACACCGCCGCCGCTGGCACCCGCGAGTTCCAGGGTCTGCAGATCCCGGCCGCCGGCACCTATGAGCTCGACGCCGCGCACAAGCGGGTCGGCTTCGTGGTGCGCCACCTCATGGTCAGCAAGGTCCGTGGCAACTTCGCCGAGGCCTCCGCCACCATCACCATCGCCGAGAACCCGCTCGAGTCCTCGGTCTCCGCCACGATCCAGACCGCGAGCGTGCACACCGGTCAGGCGGACCGCGACAACCACCTGCGCACCGGTGACTTCTTCGAGGCGGAGAAGTACCCGACCATGGAGTTCCGCAGCACCGGCATCAAGTCGTTCGACGGCAACGAGTTCGTGCTCGACGGCGAGCTCACGATCAAGGACGTCACCCGGCCGGTCGAGCTGCTCGTCGAGTTCGAGGGCGCGGCCGTCAGCCCGTACGGTCAGCAGGTCTTCGGTTTCAGCGCGACCACCGAGATCGACCGGGAGGACTGGGGCCTGACCTACAACATGGCCCTCGAGTCCGGCGGCGTCATGATCGGCAAGAAGGTCAAGATCGAGATCGAGGGCGAGGCCATCCGGCAGGCCTGACCCGCAGAGTCTTCGCGAGAGGCGCCACCCGCACCCGGGTGGCGCCTCTCGTTCTGCGCTCCCCTGGCGGGCGCGGCGCCGGAGTGCGATGGTGGACCGAGCGCTCCCGAACGCTCACTAAGCGCTGATGTATGTCCGTTTCGTCCCTGGCCACGGTTACCGGGTCCCCTTAACGTGAGAGCGTCACGCGAACGTGCCAGGAGGATCGATGGGTAAGGACCTGTCCGGTGCCGTTTTCTCCAACGAGGACCGGATCCGCTACCGGCGGAAGGTTCGCCGCTGCCTCGACGTCCTGGCACTGATGCTGGACCGCGGCGAGGAGCCGGAGGACGGCCCCTCCGGCCCGGTCACGTTCGACAGCGACAGCCGCATGACCGGCCTCGAGATCGAGCTCAACCTCATGGACGCCGACGCCGAACCCGCCATGCGCAACGCCGAGATCCTCGCCAACCTCGCCGATCCGACCTTCCAGACCGAGCTGGGCCAGTTCAACCTCGAGCTCAACGCCCGGCCCCGGATGATCTGCGGCGACGGCTTCGCCGACTACGAGCAGGACCTGCTGGAAAGCCTCGGCCGCGCCGACGACCGGGCCGGCAAGTCCGACGCCACCATCGTGCTCATCGGCAGCCTGCCCACCCTCACACCGGACCACCTCGTCCTCGCCAACCTCTCGGCCAACGAGCGCTACCGAGCCCTCAACGACCAGATCGTCGGCGCGCGCGGCGAACAGTTCAGTGTGGACATCCGCGGCGTCGAGCGCCTGCAGACGGCCAACGACTCGATCGCGCCCGAGGCCGCGTGCACGAGTGTGCAGTTCCACATGCAGGTGCCACCGGACAGGTTCGCCGCGTACTGGAACGCCTCCCAGGCCGTGGCGGCGATCCAGGTGGCGATCGGGGCGAACTCGCCGTACCTGCACGGGCGGCAGCTGTGGGCGGAGACCCGCATCGCACTGTTCGAGCAGGCCACGGACACCAGGCCGGACGAGCTCAAGGCGCAGGGCGTACGCCCCCGCGTCTGGTTCGGGGAGCGCTGGATCACGTCGGTCTTCGACCTCTTCGAGGAGAACGTCCGCTACTTTCCGCCGCTGCTGCCGATCCTCGACGACGAGGACCCGGTCGCGGTGCTCGAGCAGGGCGGCGTACCGCACCTCGGTGAGCTGCGCCTCCACAACGGCACGGTCTACCGGTGGAACCGCCCGGTCTACGACGTGATGAACGGCCGTCCCCACCTCCGCGTCGAGAACAGGGTGCTGCCGGCCGGCCCCACCGTGGTCGACATGCTGGCCAACGCCGCTTTCTACTTCGGGCTGACCCGCCAGCTCGCGGAGGAGGAAAGGCCGGTCTGGTCCCGGCTCACGTTCGCGGCGGCCGAGGACAACTTCCACGCGGCCGCCCGGCGAGGCATGGAAACCACAATCCATTGGCCGGGTACGGGCGAGAGCCCCGTCACCGACCTCGTCCGCGACGTGCTGCTCTCGAAGGCACACCAGGGCCTGGCGAAGTTCGGCGTCCACGCGCGCCACCGCGACCGGCTGCTCGGCATCATCGACGACCGCTGCCGCACCGGCCGCAACGGAGCGACCTGGCAGACCGAGGCGGTCTGGCACGCCGAACACCACCGCGGCCTCGACCGATACGCGGCGTTGCACGACATGCTGCTGCGATACAGCGCCCACCAGCGAACGAACGAGCCGGTGCACACCTGGCCGATCGACTAGGACGGGTCCGGCGGGGTCTTCCTGGGCGGGGACGCCTTCCGTCCCGCAGCCTTCTTGGCGGGCGACGTGCTGCCGGCCGCCGGCGGATTGATCTTCGCCACGGTCGGGCTGGCGGGCGGCCGGGCCACCGTCTCCCGCTTCGGCGGTTCACCGGGACCGGGGGGCTGGGCCGCTGCTCGCGCCGAGACCGCCCCGGGCGGCCTGTTCTCGGCGCGTGCGGCGACGGCGCCGGTCGGCTTGGGTTCGGCTCGCGGCGGCATGGCGCCGGTGGGTTTCGGTTCGGCTCGCGGTGGCACGGTCCCGGTGGGTTTCGGTTCGGCTCGCGGCGGCACGGTCCCGGTGGGCTTGGGTTCGGCTCGTGTCGGCTTGGGCTGAGCTTTCGCCGGGACAGCCCCGGCCGGCTTGGGCTGGGCCTTCGCTGGGACCGCTCCGGCTGATGCCGGCCTGGACTCGGGTTTCCCGGGCGTCGGCCGGTTCTTCTCCGGCCCCGAAGTCGCCGCGGACCCATCGGAGGCACCCGGTCCGGACCGCTGCGCCGGCGGCGGGGCCTGCGCTCTTCCGGTCGCCACTACGGCAGCGCCGGTGTCGTCCGACCGCTTCCGTCGGAACCGGCTGAGCAGGGACGGCCGACCTGCCGGCTTCTGAGTCGCTTCGGCGTCCTCGCCGGTGGGCGGCTCGGCCCCTGCGCCGGGTGTCTTCGATCTGGCGGGGCCGGCTGGACCTGCTCCCTGCTTCCCGCCCGGACCTGCTGTGGCAGCCGTCGCCGGCTCGCCCGCTGCCGCCTTGCCCGCTGCCCGCTTGCCCGCTGCCGGTTTGAGTGGTGTCTGCTTGCCGGCTACCGGCTTGCCCGGTGCGTGTCGGCCCGGTGCTTGTCCGCCCGTCGCGCTCGCCTTGCCGGCTGCCGGGCGGCCCGGTGCGGAGCGGGGCGCCGGCACCGTCGCCACCCCTTGCCCGACCGTTCGTGCCGTCCGGCGGGCCGCGCGCTGCTGAGCCAGGGAGATCGTCGCGGCGGAACCGGCGAGGCCGGTCAGCACGGCGTACGGCGCGATGAGGTAGGCCGATCCGAGCGAGCCCAGGGCGGGCGTCAACTGCGGCGCGAGCACGAAGAACGCGGCCGCCATCAGCAGCGGTCCCACCGCGCCCGACGTCGCCGCGCCCACGCCCAGGTCACCCCGGCGGGCGGCCGGCCAGGCGCCGACCACCCCCAGCGCGAACGCCGCCAGCAGCGTGAGCAGGGCACTGGGCCAGTGGATCGTGCCGTGGCCGCCGTCCGCCGAGGCGAACTGCCAGCTCGACAGGTAGGTGGCGGTGGGCCGGTGCCACACCACGTCGGCCACGATCGCCGCGACGGCCAGGGCCCAGAGCCACGCCGCCGTCGCGATGAGGTTGGCGGCGACCGGCCTCGAGACCACCGCCCAGTACGCGATCACGAGTCCCACCAGGACGCCGGCCACCGCGTACCCGCCGGCGACCGTCTCGGGGGAGAACGTGTCCGGGCGTACCGAATCCCGGGCGGGAAGCGCGATCAGCGCGACCGTCAGCAGGGCACCGACCGCCGCGGACGCCGCCAGCGCGAAGCGCCATGGTCCGCCCACCGCCCGGCCGAGCCGCCCCGCGATGACCGCGCCGAACACGGTCGCGCTCGCCGCGATCCAGGTGGCCCAGCCGAGGCTGCCCAGCCACACGTCGTCACCGTCCGCGACGCCGGCCGGCCACACCACCACGCCGAGCCCGTAGCCGAGACCGAGCTGGGCAGCACCCGTCCCCGCGGCCACTCCGGCCGCGGCTGCCACCTGCGCTGTCCAGCCCCTCGCGGCCATGCGGGGCACTGTAGCCGGGCGGGACCATGCCTGCGAATCGATGAGCGGATCCTTAAAGATTGAGGCTTGTTCGCGACCTACCATGAGGTGCGCTTGGCGTGGGAGTGACGCAAAAGCCTCCACCGTCGCGAACAATCCTCACTGGCTAAGTTGACGTCTGTGGGACGAGGCGAGCGAAAGGGTACGGCGATGTCCGACGACACCGGCGAGTTCTTCCCTTTCCGCGATGAATCCTCCGGCGAGGGCCGAAAACACCCGAATGGTGGCCCCCGATCGGGGGACGCCGACGACGCGGCGACCCGCCCGATGCCCCGGCACGCGGGCGATGCCGACCGGACGGAACTGCTTCCGGCCGCCGATGACGCGACCCAGGTGACCGGCCGGCCCCCTCAGCCCGACGCCACCGCCGTCTATTCAGCCGGCGAGAACCACAACTGGGCGGACGAGGACCAGGTGTGGGCGGGCCGCGCCGGAGTCCGGCCGCCCCGGCCGGGTGCAGATTCCACCCGTACGGACTGGGCCGCGGTCCCCGCCGACGAGCCGCGCGGCCGCTGGTGGACGCCGATCGCCGTGGGCATCGTGGCCCTGCTGTTGCTGGGCGTGCTGAGCTGGGGAATCTATCTGATCCTGCAGTCCACCGGCGACGACGAGGAGACGCCGGCTCCGGTGGTGCCGGCCTCGGCGGCCCCCGCGCGGACGACCGAGCCCACCTCTCAGCCCACCTCCGAGCCGCCGACGACGGCTCCGACCACGACCGAGCCGACGAGCTCCCCGCCGGCTCCCCCGAAAGACGTCACCATTCCGGCGCTACGCGGGCTGTCGCTCGAGGAGGCCCGGGCGGCGCTCAACCGTACGGGACTGAACTACCGCCTGCGGTACGTGGCGAGCACCGAGGCGCCTCCCGGAACCGTGATCGGCAGCGACCCGGTCGAGGGACAGCAGGTGCCCGGTGACACGGTGGTCAACCTGATCGTCGCGGCCGAGTCGACGGCCACCACGCCGACTGCCTCGACGACGCCGCCCGCGGGCGTGGACCCGGACTGACCAGGCAGGCAGCGATCCTGAGCCTCACCCGGTCGGGTGGCTGTGGGTCATGTCGCGGACCCGTGTCGGTGTGCGCCGGCAGGATCTTCTGCCGGGCCGGGTTCCGCGGGTCGGCGGCATGGAGTGGATTGCGCCGACCGATGGTGCGACGTCGCCGGCCGCCCTGGGGGGGGTTGTCCCGTTCTGGCGCGGAGTGGGGCATGCCCCCGGCGCGGACCGTCGTCGGGTGCTCGCCGCCGCGTCGACCCGTCAGCGATTGGCGCGCATGGCCCGGGCGGGGATGGTGCCCGAGGTCAGGCCCGGCTGGCGGGCGTTGCGGGTGCGGGGGTCCGGTGCCTTGCCGACCTGGCGAAGGCCGCTGACCTGCACGAAGATGGATCGGCGTTCGACCGCGTCACCCGACGCGTTGAGCTCGTAGCCGTCGAGCCAGATCCAGCCCTCGTACGTCGGCCAGTCATGAACGCGGATCACCCGGAAAATCATCGGCGATGAGAATTGGACGCTCGCCGCCTTCGTCACGTGTATGACATCGCCGGACCGAGGAAGCACGTCAACTCCTGTCCTGAACAGTCTCGGGGCAAACACCGATTTGCCGCACAGTGAACACAGATGCTCCAGTGTGCCCGGCTCGTACGCCTTGGCAACATCGTGAGGATGCCAATCCTCACAACGGTGCCGTAACGCCGCCGTCGGCCCCCGCCAGGACCCCGCGACTTCGTAAAGTCCACGTAGGACATTCGGTTGGAGCCGACCCCCGCAATCGGCGCGCTTCGGTGCGGTCTGTCGGGCTGGGCAACGCCGCTGGGAACTTTAAGTGACGCCGGCCATACCGAAAGATTGCACCACGCCTCGGATCGATGCAAGTTGCATGTCAGCCGTACGTGACCAAGTGATCACTGTCGACGCTTGAAGGATCAAGAGATCAACAGGGAGACTGGAAGCGACAAACACCGTAGGGCGGAGCATCTCGCCGTTTCCGCCGCGCCCCCGGAGGTCCGCGTGAACCCGCGCCGCAGCCCCACCATCCGTCGCCGCCGACTCGGCGCTGAGCTGCGCAGATACCGCGACGCCGCCGGCGTGACGATTGACGTGGTCGCCGACCGGCTGGGCTGCTCACCGTCCAAAGTGTCGCGCATCGAGACCGGCCACACGAGCGCCACGCCTCGCGATGTAAAGGACATGTTGGACATTTACGGCGTGGCCGGTGTGGAGTCCGACGAATTGGTACAGATTGCGCGGGAAGCCCGGCAAAAGGGATGGTGGCACCCGTTCAGCACGGTGCTCACCGGCGCTTATGTCGGACTCGAGGCGGCGGCGAAATCCATCCGGGCGTACGAGCAGCAGGTGGTGCCCGGACTGTTGCAGACCGACAAGTATGCAATTGCGATGATTCGGGCCGCTCGACTGGGTGACAGCGAGCAAGAAATCGAGCAGCGGGTACGCGTCCGAATGGCTCGCCAAGCGTTATTGATTCAGGACGATCCGATCGATCTTTGGGTGGTGCTCGATGAGGCGGTGCTGAGCCGGCCGGTCGGCGGCGACGAGGTCATGCGCGATCAATTGCTGCGCCTGGCCGAGATGACCGAGCTGCCGAACGTGACCCTCCAGATCCTGCCGTTCGCGGTGGGAGCCCACGCCGGCATGGACGGCACGTTCGCGATCCTCGACTTTCCTGATGCCGAGGACCCGAACGTGGTGTTCGCCGAGAACGCGACCGGCGGGCTGTTCCTGGAGAAGACCGACGAACTCCGCAAGTACAACTCCATCTTCGACACCATCCGGGCGACGGCCCTCTCACCGGAGGAGTCCAGGAACATGATCGTAATGCTGGCAGAGGAGCCATTGTGGAAGTCGAGACCAAGGGTTTCCGGATCGATCTGAGCCACGCTCGGTGGTTCAAGAGCACGCGCAGCGGCCCCAACTGCGACAACTGCGTCGAGGTGGCGTTCGTCGACCAGGCCATCGCCGTCCGTGACTCGAAGAACCCGACGGGACCCGCACTGATCTTCACCGCCGACGAATGGGACGCCTTCGTGGGCGGCGCCAAAGACGGCGAGTTCGACCTCTAGCACGAATACCGGGGATTCCGATCGGACCGCGGCCGCCGCAGGTCGGCAGGAGGTCGCCCTCGCGAGATCCGGCGACGCCGCCGGGAAGATACAGGTCCGGGCCGGGAAGCCGGACCACCCGATTCAGGTACGGCCGGACTGGCCGCCGCCCGCACCGGCGGCGGCCAGTTCGTTCGGCACGTCATGTCACGTCCTTCTCGCTGGCGGCCAGTTCGCTGAACCACCATCCGAGGTCTGTCGGCCCGCGAACGTTGCTTTTCCGAGCGCCGTTCTGTTCGCCGTCCGAACGTCGTCGCCGTGCCCGAACGGTCCGAGTGGGGCAGGTCAGCGGTGTCGGGCGATGACCCGGCAGCGCCTCCGCCGACCCGAGCCCGTCGCATTTCGCCGGATTTGTACCGTCGCCCCTCGGGGAGTCGCCTCGTTGAACGCCTTAAGCGCGGGCCGGACCGCGCCGGCGTACCGCTGTTTTGCCCGTACGGCTGACCGTCCCCCTCGCGTGACGGTGCGGGTAGGGCCAACTCAACGAGCGAGGCAAGGCGAGAACATGACGATTGGTTCCGACAACCTGAGCAACGGATCTCCCACCGCGCAGGACCGGTTCAGCGGAGGCGTGAGCGCGTACCGGCAGAACCGGCGCGAAGCGGCGCTGGCCGCGGAGACCGGCGACGGCGAACTGGTGGCGCGGGGCAGCGGGCCGAGCCTGTCCTCCTCCGGCCTGCCGACCCGTACGCCGATCGAGCCGACCAGCGCCCTGGACCGCGCGGCGAAGCTGCCGTCCCTGGACATGCAGGGCCTGACCGAGCCGGTGTTCTCGCCGGGCGGCTGGGTCGAAGCCGCGCCGTCGCAGTCGATGGCGGACCACCCGCTGCTGCGCGGCCTGCTGCTCGAGCTTCCGGCGCGAGGCACCCTGCCGCCGTCGGAGTGGCTCGACCGCTGGTTCGAGGCCGCCCGTTCGATCCTCGAGCTTCTCTACGTGCAGGAAGCAAAGCGCTAGCAGCCTCGACCTGGTGAACCGTCGTGGCGGCGCCGGTTCACCAGGTCAGGCAGCCAGGTCGACCTCGTGGACGGCGGGCGTCGACACGGCGGTCTCCTCCGGAAGTGCGGCGTAAGCCTCTGTCCGGGACTGCATCGCCGGCCGGACCCGGCCACGGCCGAGAGGCGCGAGCACCGCCAGGTTCAGCCGGCTGTGCCGGACGGCATGCCGCACGGCCAGCACCAGAACGACGACCGCCGCCACGGTGACCGCAATGCCGGCGACGTCGGCGCCGGGCACCTCGACGAGACCCGCAGCCACCGGTACGCCGATCAGCGCGGCGAGCCCGGTGACCTGCAGCGGAGTGGCGAGCAGCGGGTGAGCCGCCGCGGCCACCAGCGCGGGCGGTGCCGGTGCCATCGGGGCGGTGGCGAACGCCCCGGCGCCCTGACGGATGCGGGTCAGGCGGCGCGCGGTCACGGTGACCACGAGGACCGCCGGTACGGCCGGGAAGAGCGCGGCCGCCGGAGCAGCCGACTCGCCCGAGCTCAGGGCGGTGACGATCGGCACGGCGAGGAACACCGCGACGCCCGCACCGACCACCGTGGACAGCGCCCGGGCGCGGCGCCGGAGCTCGCGGGCCGTACGGGCGACCGGGAGCGCATCGGCGAGCAGGCCGGCGGTGAGCCAGACCGCGGCGAGCGCGCCGATGAGGATGAGGTCCGTCGTGGTGTTCACATCGACAGCCTTCACCTCCCGCGCAACCCGCAAAACCGGGATATCACCGGAGCGGCGACCCGTAGGGGTATGGCGGTGACTAACCGTCCCCAGCGCGTTACTGCATGCACTCATTCCAATGGGCGAAGCGGACAATGCCCACTGTTGCCGCCGTGACGGTTGTCCTAATGTCGGGTGTCAGACGCCCGGTGACGTTCCGGCCTCGCGACGGATCCGAGGCCTTCGTGCGCCGCGGCGACGGGCTCGACCTGGGGAGGTCGGCCGGGATCCCCTCGACGGCACGGCGGGGTCCCGGCACCGCCCGCCGCCTGCAGGGCAACCATCAGCGGAGAGTCTGCCTCAAAGGGCAGGCGAAACGGGATCCTCAGACCGCGAAGCTCGTGACCGGCTCGTCCGTGGCGGCCGGCGGCTTCGCCTTCCACAGGCCGGACTTCTGCGCGGCGAGACGCGAGACATACGCCGGGTTCAGCAGCACATACCGCTTCCACAGCCGCTTCGGTTCCAGGCCGAGGCGCCACAGCCATTCGAGCGCGTACTTCTGCATCCACGCCGGCGGGTTCTTCAGCAGGCCCGCGTGGTAGTCGAACGCCGCGCCGACGGCGAGCAGCGGCATGTCCAGGAGCGGGCGCATCGCGTACGCCCAGATCTCCTGCCTGGGGCAACCGAGGCCGACCAGGACGATGCGCGCGCCGGACGCCTTGATCCGGTCGGCGATCTCCACGTCCTCGCCGGGGCGGTTGGCGCGGAACTTCGACGCCTCGACACCGGCGATCTTCAGCGCCGGGAACATCCGCTCCAGCGCCGGGACCAGCTTGTCGAGGGTCGGCTGCGTGGACCCGTACAGGTAGACCGGCAGGCCTTCGGCCGCCGCCTGGCGCAACACCCGCAGGGTCAGCTCCGGGCCGTAGACGCGGTCGGCCAGACCGGCGTGGTGGACCAGGTTCAAGGCTCCGCGTACGGGCTGACCGTCCGGCGTCACCAGGTCGAAGGAGTTGAGCCGCGCGTTGTGCGCCGGGTCCTGCACGCCGGTCATCACGCCGTGCACCGCGAGCGCCGTCACGGCGTAGTGCCGGCGCTCCAGCGCCGCGTCAATGATCTTCGCGGTGGCGGCGTCGTAGTCCACGGCGTCGACGAGGACGCCGAGGACGTTGCGCTTGCCCTGGTCGATCATTTCGCCGGGACCCACTTGTCGACGTTCGCCTCGTAGATCTCCTGGAGGATCATCGGCACGTCGTAGACCTGCTTCCATTCCGGGTAGTCGGCCTGGAAGGCGGCCATCGAGCCGATCCACCACTGGTGGTCGCCGATCCGGTTGTCGTCCACGTACTCGGTGATCATCGGCGTGCCACTGATCTTCTCGGCGAGTGCGAACGCCTCGAGGTTCGAGCAGTTCGAGTGCCGCCCGCCGCCGAGGTTGTACACCTTCGCCGAGCCCGGGTTGCGGAAGAACGCCTCGAACGCGCTGAGCACGTCGTGGCTGTGGATGGCGTCGCGCACCTGCTTGCCCTTGTAGCCGAAGATCCGGTACGTCCGGCGCTCCATGTTGGCGCGCATCACGTACCCGAGGAAGCCGTGCAGCTCGGTCGCGGAATGCGCCGGCCCGGTGAGCGTGCCACCCCGGAAGATCGCGGTCTTCATGCCGAAGTACCGGCCGTACTCCTGCGCCATCACGTCGGCCGCCACCTTCGACGCACCGAAGATCGAGTGAAGACACGCGTCGATCGACATGTCCTCGGTGATGCCCTCGTAGTACGGATGTGCGGGGTCGAGCTCCCACCGCGTCTCCTGCTCGACGAGCGGCAACCGGTTCGGGGTGTCCCCGTACACCTTGTTGGTCGAGCAGTGGATGAACGGCGCCTCGATGCAGTGCTCCCGCGTGTTCTGCAGCATCGTCAGCGTGCCGCCCGCATTGACATCGAAGTCCGTGTACGGGTCCCGCACCGCCCAGTCGTGCGAGGGCTGCGCCGCCGCGTGGATCACCACAGCGATGTCCTTGCCGTACCGCTGGAAGATCCGCCCCACCGCGTCCCGGTCGCGGATGTCGACCCCGTGATGCTCGTACGCACTCCCGAGATCAGCCGTCAACCGCTGCACGTTCCACGCAGTGGACGCCTCGGGCCCGAAGAACTCCTGCCGCATGTCGTTGTCGATCCCGACCACGTCAAGCCCCAGGCCGGCGAAGTGCCGCACCGCCTCGGACCCGATAAGACCACCTGATCCGGTTACCAGAGCAACGGCCACGAGCAAACTCTCCAGAGGTCTCGGATCCAAAAAGCCAGACGCGAGCATAACGCCCCCCACCCGCCCCACCCCGATTCACCCAAACGAGCCCACCCCACCCGCCGGATTGGCGTGCCCGATCAGCGGGGAACGGGGGTTGGTACTCCCGATCGCGCGGGGAGCGAGGGTTGGTGTGCCTGGTCAGGTGGGGAGCCGGGGTTGGTGTCCCTGGCCGGGTGGCAGCCAGGTTCGTGTGCCTGGTCGGGTGGGCAGCCGGGCCGATGTGCCCCGTCAGGGGCCGACGCCAAGCCGGGAGGCGCAAGAACCGCGCCCAAACCGGCGAAGCCGCGAAACCACCAAAGAACGAATCAAGGGCGGCGAAGCCGCACGAGTCCCCACCCGCAGCCACCCCACCCACCGCCCCACCGCACCGCGGGGCTTCCGGGGGCTCGGCCCCCGGAGCAGATATGACGAGTGGCCCCGGTCCGCGCACTCCGCGGACAGGGGCCACCCGGACACTCGTGGGGATGGGGGGAGTTGAACCCCCACGTCCTTTCGGACACACGGACCTGAACCGTGCGCGTCTGCCATTCCGCCACATCCCCGTGGCACTGCGTTAGCCGGAACAGATTACGCTGTCCCTCGTTACATCGCGAGCAGGTACTGCCCTTGACGCCAGGGAAGATTAGCACGGCGTCGGGGGCCGTCATACGAGGGTCAGGAGCGACCGGTCGCTCACGCAGAGATGCGCAAGCGGCGGCCGGATACCATCATGTCCTCGGAACCCGAGGAGGAGCCGGTGAGCGTGCTGCAGCGCTTTGAGAAGCGGTTGGAAGGCCTGGTCGAGGGGGCCTTCGCGAAGGTGTTCAAGGGTGTCGTGCACCCGGTGGAGATTCTGAATGCCATGCAGCGGGAGGCCGAGGCCCACAAGGCTATCCTCGCTGGTGGGCGGACTCTGGTGCCGAACCGCTACGTGATCGATCTCTCGCCGTACGACCACAGCAGGCTGGCGCCGTATGCCGCCGCGCTGGCCCAGGAGCTGGCCCAGTCGCAGGCGGAGTTCATCGGTGAGCAGGCCTGGACGGTGTACGGCGATGTGATCGTCGAGATCGAGCGGGGCGACGGGCTCGACACGGGCATGTTCCGGGTGACGGCGGAGGTGTACACCGGCGGCGAGGTCGCTCCGGTGCAGCAGCCGGCGTATGACGCCCAGCCTGCCTACTCGCCGTATGACCAGCAGCCGGGTGGCTACCAGCAGCATGGGCACAACGGCCGGAACGTCGGCCTGGTGTCCGGCGACGGGCGTACCTATCCGTTGCAGATGGGTTCGACGGTGATCGGCCGGGGTGACCAGGCGAACCTGCGTCTGCCGGATGTCGGCATCTCGCGGCGGCACGCCCGGCTGGACTACGACGGCAGCCAGGTCGTGCTGACCGATCTCGGGTCGACGAACGGCACGATGGTGAACGGCCAGCGGGTGTCGGCCGTGGCGCTCAACCCGGGCGACATGATCCAGCTGGGCACCACCACGCTGACGTTCCGAGTGGACGGCTAGCCACCTTGCCAGAATTCGTCCTCACCGTCGCCCGTTTCGGATTCCTCATCCTGCTGTGGATCTTCGTGTTCACGGTGGTCGGGGTGATCCGGAAGGACTTGTTCGCCGGTGTCCGGTCCAAGAGCATCGTCGCCACGCCTCGCGGGGTCGGCGGGGTGATGGCTCCTGGCCGGCCGGCGAAGGCGAAGCGGGGTAAGTCGGCGCGGCAGCTCGTCGTGACCGCCGGTCAGCTGGCCGGGACCCGGATCACGCTCGGTGAGGCACAGATCACGATCGGGCGGGCCGAGGACTCGACGCTCGTCATCACCGACGATTTCGCGTCCGCCCGGCACGCCCGGCTGGTTCCGCGCGACGGGCAGTGGTTCGTCGAGGATCTCGGCTCGACGAACGGGACCTATCTCGATCGCGGTAAGGTCTCCGGACCTACTCCCGTGCCCCTTGGCGTGCCGATCCGGATCGGCCGCACTTCTCTCGAGTTACGGCCATGACCCTGACCCTGCGCTACGCCGCCCAGAGCGACCGCGGTCTGATCCGAGACGGAAACCAGGATTCCGTCTACGCCGGACCGCGGCTGCTTGCCGTCGCCGACGGCATGGGCGGCATGGCCGCCGGTGACGTCGCCAGCAACATCGTCATCGCCGCCATGGCTCCGCTGGACGAGGACGTGCCCGGTGACGCGCTCGTCGACGCCCTGCGGCACGCCGTCGGGACGGCCAACCAGCAGCTGCGGGACACCGTCGACGCCAATCCCCACCTGGAGGGGATGGGCACGACCCTGACGGCGGTCCTCTTCTCCGGCAGCAAGATCGGCATGGTGCACATCGGGGACTCCCGTGCCTATCTGCTGCGCAACGGGGAGTTCTCCCAGATCACCAAGGACGACACGTACGTCCAGATGCTGGTGGACGAGGGCCGGATCAGCCCGGAGGAGGCGAGCAGCCACCCGCAGCGTTCGCTGCTCACCCGGGCGCTCGACGGCCGGGACATCGACCCGGAGTATTCGGTGCGCCAGGTGCTCAAGGGCGACCGGTATCTGATCTGCAGTGACGGGTTGTCCGGCGTGGTGAGCGCCGAGACCATCGGCGAGAGCATGCGGGACATCCCGGATCCGCAGGCGTGCGTCGAGCGCCTCGTGCAGCTCGCGCTGCGCGGCGGCGGTCCGGACAACATCACCGTGGTCATCGCTGACGCGACGGACGCGGACATCGTCGAGCAGGCTCCGATCGTCGGCGGTGCGGCTGCCCGCGACCGTGGCAACTCGACGGTCGCCGACAGCTCCAGCGCAGCCGCGCGAGCGGCCGCGCTTCAGGCGCCACCGCGCCCGGCGCAGCCCGAGTCCGCGGCTTACGAGAACGACGAGCCGGAGCCGCCGAAGCGGCACCCGGTCCGCACCAGCCTTCTGGTCCTGCTGCTGCTCGGCATGCTCGGCGGCGGGCTGTGGCTGGGCTATCGCTACACCCAGGACCAGTACTACGTCGGTGCCACCGACGAGGGCCAGCTCGCGATCTTCCGCGGTGTGCCCGGCCAGATCGCCGGCCTGGACCTGTCGAGCGTCAACGAGACCAGCGCCGCGCGTCTCGACGATCTGACCACGGTCGCGCAGGACCGGGTCAAGCAGGGCATCCACGCCGACAGCAAGCCCGACGCCCAGCGCCGGCTGCTCGAGCTGACCAGCGAGGACGCGTCCAACCCGAATCTGAAGCCCGTGTGTGCGCCGAGTGCGCCGCCGTCCACCATCGCGTCGGCGGGCCCCACGCCCCCGCCGTCCGCCAAAGCCACGGCTCCCGCCCGGAACACCACCTCGTCGGTGCCCGATCTCGCGCCTGCCACCACGCCGGACGCCCAGCCCTCGGACCCGAACCCGCCGGTCACCAGCGACCCGGTCGGGTGTCGGCCCGTCGACTGAGCCCCGCCCGACCGAAGTCTGGGGATCCCCTCTTGACCGCGCCCGCCCTTCCGGCTCCCACACCCGCCTCCACGGGTGAGATGCCGCGCGTCCCGGCAACGAGGACGGGGCGGAACGCGGAGCTGGGTCTGCTCCTCTTCGCGATGATCATCGTGGCGGTCTTCAGCGCCACGGTGGAGGCCAACCAGCTCGACAAGCTCAGCTCGACGTTCTGGGTGCCGTCGGTGCTGCTCGGCATCCTCCTCCTCGGCCTCCACATGGTCGTGCGCTACACCGCGGTGTACGCGGACCCGGTCCTGATCCCGGCGGTGGGGCTGATCAACGGCCTGGGCATCGCGTTCCTTCGGCGTCTCGACATCGCAAAGGCGCTCTCCGAGAAGAGGGAAGTCCCGAGCCTGTTCGCCGGCACTGGCGGCCGCCAACTCCAGTGGACGCTGATCGCGCTGATCCTGGCGGCGGTGCTGCTGCTCGTGGTGCGTGACCACAAGGTCGTCTCGCGGTACGCGTACACGTTGGGCCTGGTCGGTATCGTCCTGGTGATGATCCCGGCGGTTCTGCCGGCGTCGATCTCGGAGGTCAACGGCGCACGCCTCTGGATCCAGGTGGGCGACTTCTCCATCCAGCCGGGTGAGTTCGCCAAGCTGGCGCTGGTCTCCTTCTTCGCGTACTACCTGGTGCGCAAGCGTGAGGTGCTGTCGCTGGCGAGCCGGCGGTTCCTCGGCATCGATTTCCCTCGGGGCCGTGACCTGGGCCCGGTCGTGACCGTCTGGCTGCTCTCGCTGCTGGTCCTCGTCTTCGAGAAGGACCTCGGTACGGCGCTGCTGTACTTCGGCCTGTTCGTGGTGACGCTCTACGTCGCCACC
This sequence comes from Actinoplanes sp. NPDC049548, assembly GCF_040676695.1. Classification (NCBI taxonomy): domain Bacteria; kingdom Bacillati; phylum Actinomycetota; class Actinomycetes; order Micromonosporales; family Micromonosporaceae; genus Actinoplanes; species Actinoplanes sp. NPDC049548. The sequence goes on along the minus strand of NZ_JBFAPM010000014.1, from coordinate 140,901 downwards.
GAACGCGCGAGCTGGCTGATCATCGGTCTGTTGATGTTCTTCGGTGGCGTCTACGTGGCCTACCTGCTGGGCGCGTCCATCGGCGGCCCGTTCGCCAACTTCTACGACCGCGCCTCGGTGTGGCTCGATCCGTTCAACCCGACGTACTACTTCCGCCGCGGCGGCAGCGGCCAGCTCGTCCAGGGTCTGCTCGGGCTGGGCACGGGCGGGTTGTTCGGCACCGGCCCCGGCGCCGGATCGCCGGGCTTCGTGCCCGAGGTGCGCACCGACTTCATCTTCGCCGGCATGGGCGAGGAGATCGGCCTCTTCGGTCTGTCCGCGCTGCTCGTCTGCTACCTGCTGATCGTGGAACGTGGCCTCCGCGCCGGTCTGGCCGTCCGCGACTCGTTCGGGAAGCTGGTCGCCGGTGGCCTGGCGTTCACGCTCGGGTTGCAGGTCTTCGTCATCCTGGGTGGCATCACGGGCCTGATCCCGTTGACCGGTCAGACGACACCGTTCCTGTCCGCGGGTGGTTCGTCGCTCATGGCGAACTGGTTGCTCATCGCCATGCTGCTGCGGATCTCCGACGCCGGTCGCAGGCCGACGACGGGTGGGCCCGCGGCTCAAGCCGGCGGCCCGAAGCAACCACCCGCTCAGCTGCACGGCGCCATGACGGAGGTGATCAAGCCGTGAACGCTCCCCTGCGCAAGGCCGGCGTGGTCATCCTGGTCCTCTTCGGACTGCTCTTCGCCAACCTCAACTGGGTCCAGGCGTACAAGGCGGACGACTACCGCACCAGCGACTACAACGGTCGCGTGCAGGTCGCCGAGTACGAGATCCCCCGGGGCGTCATCGAGGCCGGCAAGCGGCCGCTGGCGGAGAGCAAGGCCACCGACGGCACGCTGAAGTTTCTCCGCGTCTACCCCGAGGGCAAGATGTACGCCCCGGTCATCGGCTACAAGCCGGTCAGCGGCGCCGAGACCGGCATCGAGCGCGCCGAGAACGACTTCCTCTCCGGTGCCTCCGACAAGCTCTTCGCCGACCGGATCAGCGCCATGTTCACCGGCGACGAGCCCGGCGGCGGCAACGTCGTGCTCTCGCTGAAGCCCAAGGCGCAGGAAGTCGCCTGGAAGCAGCTGAACAACAACGAGCGCGGCGCGAAGAAGGGCTCCGCGGTCGCGATCGACCCGCGTACGGGCGCGATCCAGGCGATGGTCTCCATGCCCAGCTACGACCCGAACCCGCTGGTCAGCCACGACCGGAAGGTCGCCGGGGAGGCGTACAAGGAGCTCAACGCCGACAAGGACAAGCCGCTGCTCAACCGGGCGACGAGCGAGAACTACCCGCCCGGCTCGACGATGAAGGTCATCATCTCGGCGGCGGCGCTGAAGAACGGCTACACGCAGTCCAGCGAGATTCAGGCGGGCTCGGAGTACGTGGCGCCGGGCTCCGGCGCGCCCATCCACAACGCCGAGGCCGAGACCTGCCCCGGCGCGAAGGTGACGCTCAAGGAAGCGCTGACCGACAGTTGCAACACCGGCTTCGCGCGCCTCGGCGTCGAGCTGGGCGCCGACAAGGTCAAGAAGGAAGCGCAGGACTGGGGCTTCGAGCAGGAGGACCTGACCGTCGGCAGCCTCCGCGACGGCGGCCTGCCGGTCGTGGCGAGCCGCACCGGCGCGATGCAGAACCAGGACGGCAGCACCGACCCGGCCGCCCTCGCCCAGTCGTCGATCGGTCAGCGGGAAGTCCGGATGACCACGATGCAGGGCGCGCTGATGGCCGCCACCGTCGCCAACGGCGGCAAGCAGATGCGCCCGTACCTGGTGCAGCAGGAGCTCAGCCCGGATCGGCGGCCGATCTACAACGCCGACCCCGAGACCCTGCGGACGCCGATCAGCTCCGATGTCGCCGGTGATCTCAAGGAGATGATGGTCAGCGTCGTCGAGAACGGCACCGGCCGGCGGGCCAAGATCGACGGGTACGAGGTCGGCGGCAAGACCGGTACGGCGCAGAACGCCACCGGGGCCGACCCGCACGGCTGGTTCATCGGCTTCGCGTTCGACGACAAGGGGCAGCCGGTCTCCGCCGTCTGCGTCATGCTCGAGAACGTGGCCGGCGGGCACGCGAGCGCCGAGGCGGCCCGCATCGCCGGGCTCATCATGAAGGCCGCTGCCGGCGGGGGAGGGGACTGAGATGATCAGCCCTGGGGTGACCCTCGGTGGCCGGTACCGCCTGGACGAGCGGATCGCCGGCGGCGGCATGGGGGACGTGTGGCGCGGCACCGACGAGGTGCTCGGCCGTACGGTCGCTGTCAAGATCCTGCTGCCCGCCCTGCTGGACGAGCCCGGTTTCGCCGAGCGCTTCCGCGGCGAGGCCCGGACGATGGCGACCATCAACCACCCCGGCGTGGTCGACGTCTACGACTACGGCTCCGACCAGCAGCTGGCCTTCCTGGTCATGGAGTACGTCGAGGGTGACGCCCTGTCGCGCACCCTCAGCCGGGTCGGCCGGCTCACCCCCGCCCGCACGATGGCGCTCGTCGCCCAGGCGGCCGACGCGCTGCACGCCGCGCACGGGAACGGCATCGTCCACCGCGACGTCAAGCCCGGAAACCTTCTGGTACGCCCGAACGGCACGTTGGTGCTCACGGACTTCGGCATCGCCCGCTCCGCCCTGGTCGGGCAGCTCACGGTGGCCGGCTCGGTGCTCGGCACCGCCTCCTACATCTCTCCCGAACAGGCTTCCGGCGCCGTCGCCACGGCCGCCTCCGACGTGTACGCGCTCGGTGTGGTCGCGTACCAGTGCCTGTCCGGGCACCGGCCGTTCGACGGCGCGACGCCGATCGAGATCGCGATGAAGCACGTCCGGGACACGCCGCGCCCGCTGCCTGCCGACATTCCGCCCGCGGTCCGTGCGATCGTCGAACGTGCGATGGCCAAGGACCCGAGCGCCCGCTGGCCCACGGCGTCCGCGATGGCCGCCGTGGCGAGGCAGGCCGCGTCCTCGCTGACCACGCAGGTGCAGCAGCCGGCCGTCAACGGTGCGGCACCGCACGTCCGGCCGCACTCCGGCGGTCCGGTGATGAACAGGCCGCAGTCCGGCGGTCCCGCGGCCGCCAACCGGCCGCATTCCGGCGCGCCGACGTCCGGCTCGCCGGTGCATCCGAACGCCGGACAGGCCCGTCCGCCGTACCCGCCGGTGCCCCGGCCGGTGTCGGGTGGGCAGGGTGCGCGCGGTGCCGCCTCGGTCCCGCCGGTGCAGCAGCCGTACAGGCATCCGTCGGCGCCGCCGATGCAGCACCCGGCGATGGCCCCGGCGAAGCAGACTGACAACTCGGGCAGCCGGCAGGTACTCATCGTGCTGGCGGTCGTGCTCGCCCTGCTCGTCCTGCTGTGTGCGGGCGTCATCTCGTTCCTGCTCAACGAGGGGAACACTGCGAAGACCATGGGCGCGGTCGATCCCCCTGCGGCGGCGGCGTCGTACCGTCTTACGAAGCAGGCTGGCGTCCCGCACAGCCCGTACCCCGCGACCGAAGGACGACAGACGCTATGACGGCGCAGGCCCGCCTGCTGGGTGGCAGGTATCAGGTCGGCGAGCTGCTCGGTTACGGCGGCATGGCCGAGGTTCACCGCGGCCGCGACCTCCGGCTCGGCCGGGACGTGGCGATCAAGATGCTGCGCTCCGACCTCGCTCGGGACGCCACCTTCCAGGAGCGGTTCCGGCGCGAGGCGCAGAACTCGGCCGCCCTGAACCACCCTGCGATCGTCGCCGTGTACGACACCGGCGAGGAGACCTCGTCGACCGGTGAGCGGCAGCCGTTCATCGTCATGGAGTTCGTCAACGGGCGGACCCTCAAGGAAGTGCTCGCGGCCGAGCAGCGGCTCCAGCCGCGCCGGGCCCTCGAGATCATCGCCGACATCTGCGCCGCGCTGGAGTTCAGCCACCGGCACGGCATCATCCACCGCGACATCAAGCCCGGCAACGTGATGATCACGCAGAACGGGCAGGTCAAGGTGATGGACTTCGGCATCGCCCGGGCCCTGGCCAGCGGTGCCACCACGATGACGCAGACCAGCGCGGTCATCGGCACGGCCCAGTACCTCTCACCGGAGCAGGCCCGCGGCGAGTCGGTCGACGCCCGCTCCGACGTGTACGCGGCCGGCTGTGTCCTCTTCGAGCTCCTCGTCGGCCACCCGCCGTTCGTCGGCGACAGCCCGGTCAGTGTGGCGTACCAGCACGTCCGTGAGGATCCGAAGGCACCGAGCGACATCAACCGCGAGGTGTCGCCGGACGTCGACGCCATCGTGCTCAAGGCCCTGGCCAAGAACCCGCTCAACCGCTACCAGAGCGCCCAGGAGATGCGCGCCGACGCCCTGCGCGCCGTCTCCGGCCGTCCCGTCATGGCGACGCCGGTGATGAGCGAGGCCGAGACCATGGCGATGACCGGCCCGATGGGTCAGGCGCCGACCGCCATGACCCGGCCGATCCCGGCGGGGGTCGCGGGGCCGCGCGGTCCGCAGTCGTCCGAGCGCAAGACGTCGTCGTGGGTGATGGCGGTGCTCGCGGCGCTCGGTGTGCTCGCCGTGATCGCGCTGGGCATCGGCCTCACCCTGGCCAACCGGGACAAACCGACGACACCGGTCGCGGAGAAGCCGGTTCCCAGGGTCATCGGTCAGTCCGAGGAAGACGCGAAGGCGAGGCTCGACCAGGCCGGCTTCAAGAAGGTCGAGCTGGGAACCCCCAAGACGACAGAGGACTGCAAGGAAACGGTCTACGGACAGAACCCGTTGCCCAATCAGACCGTCAAGGTGGACACGGTCATCACCCTCGTCATGTGCCAGAGCCCGGAGACCGAGCGAGTGCCGACCGGCCTGGTAGGTAGGCCGGAAGAAGCCGCCACGGCCGCCCTGACCGCCAAGGGCTTCGACCCGGTCATCGACCGGGTCGACAGCGACGCCGACGAGGGCGAGGTGCTCAAGGTCGAGCACGAGGGCGAGAAGCTCCCGCGCGGCGAGAAGATCACCGTGACCGTGTCGCGCGGCAACCTGATCGAGATTCCGGACGTCAAGGGCGAGTCCTTCGACGTCGCCAAGGCGCGACTCGAGGAGCGCGGCTTCACGAACATCCAGAAGCAGGAGTCCGACCAGGACGGTGTTCCCGGCACCGTCGTCGAGCAGACCCCGAACGCCAAGCAGAAGAAGTCGAAGTCGACGCAGATCACGCTCACGGTCATCGCGGAGAAGGCTCCGGACCCGGACCCGAGCTCGCCGGCCCCGGACGGCTCGGAGCCGCCGCCCGGTGGTGACGGCGGCGGCGACGGTGGCGACACGGGCCTCGGCGGCATCGTCGGCGGCTAGGACACACGAACAGCGAAAGCCCGGAACGCCTGCGTGGCGTTCCGGGCTTTTCCGTATGGGAAGGTCAGGCGGCGGCGAAGGCCGAGCGGCGGCGGGTCTCCACCTCGGCGGCCAGCTCCGGGGCTCGCTCCAACGCCTCCGGCAGGCCGCACGCCGCCAGCCAGTTCGCCAGCATGGTGTGGCCGCCCTCGGTCAGCACCGACTCCGGGTGGAACTGCACGCCCTCGATCGGCAGCGTGCGGTGGCGCATCGCCATCACCACGCCCGACTCGGTCCGGCCCGTCACCTCGATCTCGGCGGGCAGGGTGTCCTCGATGACGGCGAGGGAGTGGTAGCGGGTCGCCGTGAACGGGTCGGGCAGGCCGGCCAGCACCCCTTCGCCCTTGTGCTGCACCGACGACGTCTTGCCGTGCAGCAGCTCCGGGGCGCGGGTCACCGTGGCGCCGAACGCGGCGCCGATTGCCTGGTGGCCGAGGCAGACGCCGAACATGGGGAGCTTGCCCCCGTACTCGCGGATGACGTCCATCGTGATGCCGGCGCGTTCGGGCGTACCCGGTCCGGGGGAGAGCAGGACCCCCGCGGCGCCGAAGCCGGCGACGTCGGCGACCGAGATCTCGTCGTTGCGCCGCACTTCGCAGTCGGCGCCGAGCTGTCCGAGGTACTGCACGAGGTTGTAGACGAACGAGTCGTAGTTGTCGATCACGAGGATGCGCACGGCGGTCACCTGGGGCTCGCGGAGGGGTCGGGAGCGTTCGTGTGCTGGTCGTACGGGATCTCGTCGGGTCCCAGCTCGGCGCCGTCGCCGGGCACGACCGAGTTCGGGTCCTGCTGTTCGGTGCCGACCTGGACGTCGTCGAACGGCAGCAGCGGGGTCGCCCAGGGGAAGACGACGTACCAGAGCAGCACGCCGACCGTCGCGACGAGCACGAGCGAGCCGGTCAGCTTGCCCCACAGGCCGAAGGGCAGCTTGCGCCAGATCCAGGCGTACACGGTCCCTCCCTATGCCTTCTTGATCTCGGCGGGCTTGCCGGCGTCGGGCAGCTTCGGGTCCCGCTTGATGGTGTCGACGAGCTCGGCGTGCACGATCAGCCGCTGGTAGTTGTTGAACTTCGGGTTGCACGTCGTCAGCGTCAGCATCGCCTTGGTGGGCTTCTTACCGGGCTGGCCGGGCACGGGCGCGACGACCTCGACCTGGTTCGGCCGGACGACCTCGCTGTTGCTGACCCGGTAGACGTACCAGTTGCTGCGCGTCTCGACGCCGATCACGTCGCCCGGCTTCAACTCGTCCAGCCGCCAGAAGATCTTGCGGATCCGGTGCCCGGCGACCGAGAAGTTGCCGACCTTGCCGGGCTGGGCCGAGTCCGGGTAGTGCCCGGGCGCGTACCGGATGTCCTGCGGCCGTACCCCGTTCACCACGACCCAGTGCATGTCGAACTTGGGAATGTAGAGCCGGCCGACCAGGTCCTTGCCGGGCGCGGCAGGAGCCTTCTTGGTCGGCCCGGCACTGGGCGCGACCGTCGGGTCGTTCCACTGCTGGTCGAGCTGGTCGGCGAGCGTGTCCTGCTCGTTCTCGACCTTGGCCGAGTTGCCGAACACCTCGTACCCGGCGAAGAGCAGGATGATCAGCCCGAAGGTGATCATCAGCTCGCCGGAGACCCGGACACCGGCCCGGATCCGCGACCCGAGCGTCGGCCGCGTCAACTCGGAATACACGCTCTTGTAGCCCTCGCCGGTCTGCTCGGGCCGCAACTTGACGACCTTCTCGCCACGCTTCGGCTTCGTCTCCGCCACCGGCTCGTCATCGTCCTCCCGCGCGGCCGCGGCGGCGGCCGCCACGGAAGCGGCCCCGACGGCGTCACCCTTGTCCTTGTCCTTGGCCGGGGACGGCGCCTCAACCCTTTTCCGTACGGCGGGAAGCAGCGAGGTAGGCGCGTCAGCAGTCGAGATCACCGCGGTGGCCGACGGGTCGGCATCCGCCCCCACCGAATCCTGCCCGAAGCCGTCCACGAGCCCCTCGGCGTCGCCGGCGCCCTGGCGGCGGTCTCCGCCCGCACGCCGATCGGGTCCGAGCCGGCGCTCACGGTCCCGCTCGCCGGCCGGGGCGAGACGGCTCGACCCGGAACTACGAATCCGGTCGGGCCGCCGCTCGGCCACCGCCCCGGCGTCCCCGGAACGCATCCGCCCGGCATCCCCACCACTCGCCCCAGCGGTATCGCGGGTGTCGGTCCATGCGCCGTTCGGGGGCGGGGTGTCGCGGGTGTCGGTCCATGCGCGGTTTGTGGCGCTCGTGGGCGCGGTGTCGCGGCCGTCGGGCCGGGCCGCGGTCGCGCCGTTGGCAGGCGCGGGGTCATGGGCGTCCGTCCGTCCGGTGTCACCGGCGTTCCTGCGTCCGCCGTTGCCGCCGTCGGACCAGCGGTCGTCCGCGGCGGGTGTGGCAGGGGGCCAGGAGCCGGCCGGCGCGGCCCAGCCGCCGGTGTGCTCGCTGTGCGGCTCGCGGCGGACGTCGGCCGGGTGGTCCGCACGACGCGGCCTGAGGTTCGCTCGGTCGGCGGTCCAGGAACCGCCAACCGGGTCCCCGGGCCACAAGCCGCCGTCCGTGGGCTGCGGGGTGATGGTCGCGACGTCGGGCTCCGGTGCCCGCCGACGCCCACCGCGCTGGGCGCGGAGCTGCTCGGAGTCGTCCGTTCCCACGTCGCCGCCGGACCGGTGGGGCGCGGCATCCCTCAACGAGGGCACGCTCGCGGTCGGCTCGGTGATCCCCGCGGATGCCGCGCGGTTCCTCGGCAGTGCCGAACGCGGTCCGGCATCCTGCGGTGCCCCGCTCAGCGCCTCCCAGCTACGTGGCGCGCCGCTCTGCTGGGACGGCATGGGCGCTGTGGGCGGCATGGACGCTGTGGGCGGCATAGAGGCCGAGGGCGCCATGGACGGCGGAGGCGCTATGGAGGGCTGCGCGTTCGCGGAGGGTGGTGACGGCATAGATGCCGGCGGTGGCATGGGAATGCGAGGCGCAGCGGAACGAGCCGCTCCCACCACACCCGCACCCTCAGCAAAACCCGCACTGACCGCTCCCGCGCCGCTGGCGGGTCCGGCCGTTCCTGCGCCGCTGGCGGGTCGGGCCGCTCCCGCGCCGCCGGCGGGTCGGGTCGCTTCCGCGCCGCTCGCCGGCTGGGCCGCTCCAGCGCCGCCGGCCGGCCAGGCAACCCCGGCGCCAGGCGAGGCTGCTCCGACCCCGCTGGAGGGCCGTACCGCCCCCGCGCTTCCCTCGGCCGCGGCGAAGAAGTCGAACTCGCGCGATCCGGGGGCTGGGGACGGCGCGCTCGGGCGTACCGGTGGGTTGTCCTGATGGGCCGCGGCCCGGGCCTTTGCGGCGGCGCGGGCGACGACCGGATCGATACCGCCCGACTGGTCTGCCGGATTGATCACCGCTTGCGGGGATCCGTCGCTTTCCGCGGTGGGTGAAGGCCAGCCGGTGCCGAACGGTGGGTCCAGCGGGCCGCCCGGCACGCCGTCGGCGGACACGTCCGTGATGCGGGGGATGAATGCCGTCTGCGCGTCACCGTCCGGTGCGCGGTGCCGACCCGAGTTCGTCGCGCCCTCCGCGGCGTCCGGCGGCACCATCACTCGGTGACCTCGGCGGATCGGAGGTCACTCGACCCGTCGTACGCCCGCACTGTCACGTTCCTCTCGACGGTTTCCGTGTAGCCGAGGCCGTAGTCGGCGACCGCATCCCGGAATTGCTGGACTCCCTCTGCGGACTCCAACGCCCGATGCATCGCTGTGGGTTCGCCGATCGCCGTGATCTTGAATGGTGGCGAGAAGACCTGGCCGTGTAGTAGCAGCGTGTTGCCGACACAGCGTACCGCGCTCGTGGAGATGACGCGGACATCCATGATCGACATTGCCTCGGCCCCACCTGCCCAGAGGGCGTTGACCACCGCCTGGACGTCACCCTGGTGGACGACCAGATCGTCGTTCTGAGGGGCGTCCGTGCCGCCGTCGGTGGGTCGCCGGGACGAGTCGTTGAGCGTCACCGTGATGCCCGGGCCGTGCAGCTGCGTGAAGCCGGCCTGTTCGCGCATGGCGTCGGCGCGTTGCCGGGCCTCTTTGACCGGTTCGTCGACGTCGGCGAGGCGGGCTGCGTCCTGGTCGACGGCCGTGCGCAGGGCCGCGGCGCGCTGTTCGCGCTCCTTGAGGCGGGTGCGCTTGTCGGTGATCAGCTGGGCGAGCTGCGGCCGGCGGTCGTCGCGCAGCGTCGTGCCGTCGGCGGTGGTGGCCGAGGTGGTGAAGAGCAGACCGGCCGCCAGGGCGATCAGCGGTACGCCCACCGACCACCCGCGCTGGCGCTGCGCCCGCCGCCGTGGCCGCAACCCGCCGAGGGCCCGGCGCAGGACTAGTCGCCACGAGGGCGTCCCCGTGGTGTACTCCACGTCGGTCTTCCTCCCCGTGCTGGTCCGAGAAAACCCACCGGCGGGTGCCTGTGCGCGCGCCGCCTTGACTACGCTAGCTATCGAACAGTATTCGCCACGGGCAGCATTCGGGGTTCCCCGGAGCCGCTCAGCGGTGGGTTGTTCACCACTTGTTGCCCTCAGGAGAGCGCCGTGCCGAAGTCACAGGTCCGCAAGAAGAAGGTCTACACGCCGCCGACGGACATCCGTCCGGCCGCTGCGGCCGCGTCCAAGAAGCCGAGTCCGGCCTGGGTGCCGATCAGCGCGGTCTTCCTGATCGTCTTCGGTATCGCCTGGCTGGTCGTCTATTACCTCTCGGAGCAGCAGTATCCGGTCGAGGCCTGGCGCTACTGGAACCTGCTCGTCGGCTTCGGTGCCATGGTCGCCTCCCTGGGAATCCTCTCTCGCTGGCGGTAGCCGCCGTAAAGTCGGATTCGTCCGAGTGGCGCACCTCCGGGCTCCGGCCCGCGGGGTGCGCTTTCGGCTGAGTGGGCGGATGAGACCAACTCAACCGGTGCTCCCGCATGCAATTTGATTACCCGTGGGTAACATGGGTCGGCACCGGCCGACCGAGGAGGCACAAGGCAGATGGGCACCCCGCAGATCGTCGCCACCGTCCTGGCGGGCGCCGTCACCCTCGTGGCGGTCGTCCTCGCGGTGCGGGCGGTCATCTCCATGACCGCGGTGATCCGTCAGGGCAAGCCCGACCCGGCGCGCTTCGGCGACAAGGGCACCCGGACGAAGACCATGCTCGTCGAGACCCTGGGCCACACCCGGATGCTGAAGTGGACCGCGGTCGGTGCGGCGCACTGGTTCGTCATGGTCTCTTTCATGATCCTGTTCCTGCTGGTGGTCGAGGCCTACTTCGAGGTCGTCGACCCGGCGGGCGGCCTGCCGATCGTCGGCCACTGGACGATCTACGGCCTGGTCACCGAGTGGATCGGCGTCCTGGGCCTGCTCGGCATCCTCTACCTGATCTACCGCCGGCAGCGTGACAAGCGCCGGAAGGTCTCCCGTTTCACCGGCTCGACCATGTGGCAGGGCTACTTCGTCGAGGCGATCATCGTCGGCGTCCTGATCTGCGGCTTCCTCATCCGCGGCTTCAAGGTCGCCAACGACACCTTCGAGTACTCGGCCTGGGCCACGCCGGTCAGCCACGGTGTCGGCGCGCTGCTGCCCTCCGCGGAGGACGGCCCCACCTGGGTGGCGCTGGTCAAGCTCTTCATCTCCATGGGCTGGCTGATCACCATCTCGCTCAACGTGACGATGGGTGTGGCCTGGCACCGCTTCCTGGCCTTCTTCAACATCTTCTTCAAGCGCAGCCCGGAGAAGCCCGCGGGCTCCGGCCTGGGCGCGCTCAAGCCGATGATGAGCGACGGCAAGCCGCTCGACTTCGAGGAGGCGGACCCCGAGAAGGACCAGTTCGGCGTCGCCCAGGTCGAGCAGTTCACCTGGAAGGGCCTGCTGGACTTCTCCACCTGTACGGAGTGCGGCCGCTGCCAGTCGCAGTGCCCGGCGTGGAACACGGCGAAGCCGTTGTCGCCCAAGCTGCTGGTGCTGTCGCTGCGCGACCACGCGTACGCGAAAGCCCCTTATCTTCTCGCCGGTGGTGGCAAGGACCTGACGGGCGAGGAGAAAGCGACCGAGGAACAGCTCAAGGGCGTCGACGTGCTGGCCCTGGCCGAGGCCGACCGGCCCCTGATCGGTGGCGCCGACGAGAACGGTGTCATCGACCCGGACGTGCTGTGGAGCTGCACCACCTGTGGGGCGTGCGTGGAGCAGTGCCCGGTGGACATCGAGCATGTCGACCACATCGTCGACATGCGCCGCTACCAGGTGCTGATCGAGTCCAACTTCCCGTCCGAGGCCGGCGTCATGCTGCGCAACCTCGAGAACAAGGGCAACCCGTGGGGCGCGCCGCAGAACACCCGCGAGGACTGGACCAAGGGCCTCGACTTCGAGATCAAGCGGGTCGGCGAGGAAGACTTCGAGTACCTGTTCTGGGTCGGCTGCGCAGGCGCGTTCGAGGACCGGGCCAAGAAGACGACGCGCGCGGTCGCCACGCTGCTGCACGAGGCCGGCGTGGACTTCGCGATCCTGGGCGAGGGCGAGACCTGCTCCGGCGACCCGGCCCGGCGCATCGGCAACGAGTTCATCTTCCAGATGCTCGCCCAGCAGAACGTCGAGACGCTGCAGGAGGCGAATGTCAAGAAGATCGTCGCCACCTGCCCGCACTGCTTCAACACCCTGGGCAACGAGTACGAGCAGCTGGGCCTGAAGGTCGAGGTCGTGCACCACACGCAGCTCCTCGCGCACCTCGTGAAGACCGGCAAGCTCACCCCGGTCCAGCCGATCGAGGGCGACGTGACCTACCACGACCCCTGCTACCTGGGCCGGCACAACCGGGTCTTCGAAGCCCCCCGCGAGGTGCTCGGCGAGGCGGCGACCCTCGTCGAGATGCCGCGCAACTCGGAGCGTTCCTTCTGCTGCGGCGCCGGCGGCGCGCGCATGTGGATGGAGGAGAAGATCGGCAAGCGGATCAACGTCGAGCGCACCGAGGAGGCGCTGGCCACCGGTGCCAAGACGATCGCGGTCGGCTGCCCGTTCTGCTACACGATGATCGGCGACGGGGTCACCGGCAAGGGCGAGCAGGAGAACGTCGAGGTCGTCGACGTGGCGAGCGTGCTGCTGCGCAGCATCAAGGGCGACAAGGCGCCGGCCTAGGCCGACTCATGAGGTCGCCGCGGCGGCAGAGGAGGCCGCCACCGCGGCGGCGATGGTCGCTGCCTGGATGCTCTGGATCGTCTTCTTGACGGCCGCGGCGGCCCAGGCCCCCTCGGAGACCTCCTTGAGCCGACGGCGGACCTGCTTTCGATCCAGGTCGCGGAAGATCTTGCGGTCCAGGCCCGTCGCTCCCACCAGGGCGCAGAGCGCAGCCGTACGCGCTTCGACCGGCCCCGACCCCGACACGGCGGCGATCAGGCGCTGCCGGGCCTCGGCCTCCGCCACCGGCTCCACCCCGTGCGGCGCGGGATAACGGGTGCGCGGGAACACGAACAGCACCCTTTCTTTTTCCCGGTTCAGCACGCCGGCGTCGACGAGCCGGTCCAGCGTTCGCGTACGGGTGTCGCGGGCGAAGGCCGACACCCAGTGCCTCGGCTGGCGGCCCTTCCCGTCGCGGGCGATCCGGGCCAGCGCCTCGTCCAGCAGCGGGTCACCGAGCGGAGCCGGATCGCGAACGACGACCCTGCCCTGTTCGACCGCCACCCGCTCCGCCAGAGCGAGGTCGAGCAGGAGTGCACCGGCCAGCCCGTGATCGAGCCGGGGACCGTCCAGCTCGGGCGATCCCTCGTTGCGGTACGCGAGAAGCACGAATTCCTCGGCGAGGTTCATGTGGTCCACGCTAACCGGATGGCGCATCCGGGTAACGCGGTCACCATCGGGACCTCCGGTTCCGGCACAATGAGGGCCGAGGTGAACCGATCATGGACGGCCTGATCCTGACCGCGGTGCTCCCGCTGGCGGCCTTCGCGCTGCTCACCGCGGGCAACGCGTTCTTCGTGGCCGCCGAGTTCGGGCTGGTCACCGTCGACCGGGCGGAGATCGACAAGCGCGCCGACGAGGGTGACCGCCGGGCCCGGACCGTCCGGCACGCGTTGCAGGAGCTGTCCTTCCAGCTCTCCGGTACGCAGCTCGGCATCACGCTGACCGCCCTGCTGACCGGCTACCTCGCCGAGCCGGCGCTGTCGCGGCTGTTCACGCCCCTGATCGAGCCGGTCGCCGGGCGCTACACCGAGACGTTCACCCACTTCCTCGCCCTGGCTCTGGCCACGCTCGTGTCGATGCTCTTCGGCGAGCTCGTCCCCAAGAACGCCGCGCTGGCCCGGCCGATGCGGGTCGCGTTGGTGACGGCGGCGCCGCTGCGTACCTTCTCGAAGCTCTTCAAATGGCTGATCGGCGCGCTGAACGGCTCGGCGAACTGGCTCGTCCGCCGGCTGGGCATCGAGCCGCAGGAGGAGCTGGCCAGCGCTCGCTCACCGGAGGAGCTCGGCCTGCTCGCCGCGATCAGCGCCCGCGCGGGAGCGCTGCCGGCCGAGACCGCGACGCTGCTGCGCCGCACCATCCGCTTCGGGGAGAAACGCGCGGCCAAGGCGATGACCCCGCGCGTCGACGTGGTCGGCCTCAAGACCACCGCCAGCGTCGCGGACCTGATCACGGTCGCCCGGGATACCGGACACACCCGCTTCCCCGTGTACGAGACGACGCTCGACCTCGTCGTGGGCGTGGTCGGGGTGCCGGACGCGCTCGGGGTGCCGCCCGACCGCCGGGCGTCGACGCGGGTGTCCGCCGTCGCCCGCGAGCCGGTGTACGTGCCCGAGAGCCTGGGCCTGGACAAGGTCCTCGCGGCGCTGCGGGCCGCCGACGCCGACCTCGCGATCGTGGTCGACGAGTACGGCGGCACGGACGGCGTGGTCACCGTCGAGGACCTGATCGAGGAGCTGGTCGGGGAGATCGCCGACGAGTACGACGTGGACGTCGCCGACGCGGGCAGCGAGATGCTCACTGCGCCGGACGGAGGCCGCACGTTCCTGGTCGACGGGCTGCTGCGCGAGGACGAGCTGGCGGAGCAGACGGGCTTCCGGCTGCCCGAGGGGCCGTACGAGACGCTCGCGGGCTTCCTGCTCGCCCGGCTGGGCCACATCCCGGTGGCAGGCGAGTCGCTCGAGGACGAGGGCTGGGAGTTCACCGTGATGGAGGTCGACCGGCACCGCATCGAGCAGGTCCGGGTCGTCGCGCCGCCGGAGCCCGCCGATGACTGAGCTGCTGGTGACGGTGGTGCTGCTGCTGGGCAACGCGCTGTTCGTCGGCGGGGAGTTCGCGCTCATCGCGTCGCGGCGTACGGCACTGGAGCCGCTCGCGGAGACGTCCCGTCCGGCCCGCTGGGCGCTGTCGGCGATGAACCAGATCCCGCTGATGATCGCCGGCGCGCAGCTGGGCATCACGATCTGCTCCCTGGGCCTGGGCGCGATCGCCGAGCCGGCGCTGGCGCACCTGCTGGAGGGCCCGTTCGCCGCGGCGGGCCTGCCGGAGAACGCGGTCCATCCGGTGGCGTTCGTGCTGGCCCTGGGCATCGTGGTCTTCCTGCACACGGTGGTCGGCGAGATGGTGCCGAAGAACATCACGCTGGCCGGCCCGGAACGCTCGGCGCTCATCCTCGGCCCGTTCATGCTGGCTTTCTGTACGGCGACCCGGCCCGTCCTGTCGGCGATGCGCTGGGCGTCCCGCACGGTGCTGCGCCTGTGGAAGATCGAAGCGACCGACGCCGTCAAGACGGTGTTCACCGCGGAGGAGCTCGCGGGCATGGTCACGCAGGCGCGGTCGGAAGGCCTGCTGGGCACGGAACAGTACGAGCGCATCCACGCGGCTCTGGGCCTGCGCGAACGGACGGCCGCGGACACCCTCCGGCCCTGGTCGGGCGTGACGACGGTGGCGGACGACGCGTCGCCGGCCACGATCGAGGCCGTGGCGACGCGCAGCGGCCGGTCCCGGTTCCCCGTGGTGCAGCGGGACTCCAGACGCGTGCTCGGCTTCGTACACGTGAAGGATGTCCTGGGTTATGAAGGCGCCGCGCGCCGCCTGCCCATCCCGGCGGAGATCATCCGACCGCTCGCGGTGGTGCCGCCCGACCGGAACCTGGCCGACCTGCTGCTGACCATGCGGCGCGACCGGCGGCACATCGTGCTGGTCAGCGACGGCCGGCGGCCGCTCGGGGTGATCGCCCTGGACGACGTCCTGCACGCGGTGGTGGGAGAGCCCGGCGAGCTGACCATTCGACCGACCACTTAAGGGGTGCTTTACACCACTTTTGCGCCGACGCGGAGTTTGTACTTAACACCTGTAGCCAAGTTTCGGACAATAGCCGCATGCTCGACACCCGCCGGTCCTGGTTCAGCCCACTCGGCGCGCTCGCGGCCACCGCCGTCCTCGGCGCCGGCCTGCTGGCCGTGGCCCACTTCGCCCAGCGCAGCGACGCCGCGCCCCGGCTCGCGCCGATGGTTTTGCCCCGCCCCTCCGGCGGCGTGCTCACCACCAGCGACATCGGATTCGGAGCCGCGGATCGCGTCGGCGCGGTGGGTGTGGCAACCGCGCCCGTGACGGTCCGCTACACCTTCGACGGTGGCGTCGCCGAGCCGATCACCGATGTCCGGGGCCGCCACGAGCTGCGTGCCCTCGGCCAGAACGGCGGCACGTTGAGCTTGGTCCCGCAGGGCGCCGGCCTGGCGGTGCAGTACCCCGCCCGCTGCACACTGATCCGCGAGCGCGAATGCCCGCGGGCGATCCTCGAGGGCCTGCGCGACGACGACCTCAACCCCGGCACCCGCCCGATGGAGTACGGCGCGTCGATCCTGATGACGCACAGCGACCTCGCCGACGGCGCCAACGTCTTCCAGAAGGGCTACTCGGTCGGCGGCGTGAGCCAGTTCAAGCTCCAGGTCGACCACCGCCAGGGCCACCCCAGCTGTGTGATCGCGAGCCGCACCCGCATCTACCGCGCCGAACCGGCCGTCGACGTCGCCGACGGGGTGTGGCACGACCTGAGCTGCGCCCGTACGGCTGACCGGCTGACCCTGACGGTCGACGGCGTCGAGCGGGCGTCGGTGGCCGTACCGATGAACCTCTCGATCGCCAACGCCGAGCCGCTGCGGGTCGGCGGCAAGGGCGCGAACAAGGGCAACGACCAGTACGCGGGCCAGATCGACAACGTCTTCCTGACCATCAGCTGAGGGTACCTACATATGTAGCTCGTCTACGTATATAGTGATCGCCATGAGCGACAAACCCTCCCGGATGCGGGAGCCGACGTACTTCATCCTGGCCGCCCTTCAGGATGAACCGCTCCACGGGTACGCGATCATCAAGCAGGTCGAGACCCTGTCGCAGGGCCGCGTGAAGCTGGCGACCGGCACCCTCTACACCGCGCTCGACCGCCTGACCGGCGAAGGGTACGTCCACGTCGTCAACGAGGAAATCGTCAACGGCCGGGCGCGCCGCTACTACACGCTGACACCCGGCGGACTCTCCGCCCTGCGCACGGAGGCGGTCCACCTCGCCGAGGCGGCGCGCGTGGTCACCGACCGCGCGACCCGGCACTCCACCCGCCCCGCGGCGGGCCTCGCATGACCGCCCCGGCCCTGGAACGCCGCTACGCGCGCCTCCTGCGGCTCTACCCGGCCGACTATCGCCGAGCGCGCGGCGCCGAAGTGCTGGAGACCCTGATGGAGTCGGCCGATGGCACCTCGCCGCGCGAGGTGGTCGCGCTCGTGCTCGGTGCCCTCCGGGTACGCGCCGGCCGCGTTCACCGCCAGAGCCTCCGCCAGAGCTGGCCGGCCGCCGCCCGCGCGGGCGTTCTCATGCTGCTGGTCTCCGCGGTGGCGAACGCCGTCGTACGCCTCACCATGCTGAACGCTCTGCAAGTGATCGCGCTCGGCCCGGCCGTGATCGCCCTGTTCGCCGCTTGGCGTGCGTACCACCGCCTCGCGGCCGCGTCGGCAGCGGTCGCATTCGGCCTCACCATGACCGGTCCGGGCTTCGGCATCTTCTGGCACCTACCGCTGGCCGTCGTGCTCCTGCTGACGATGCGCAGGCACAAACATGTGCCCGTCTTCGGACTGCTCCGGTACGCCCCGCTCGCCCCGCTCCTGCTGGTCGCGACCGACCACGGGCTCGGCCGGTTCCTCCCGGACATCTCGGGGTGGCTCAACTTCGGCATGCTCGTGGCGCTCACCACGGCCGGACTGCTCTGGGCGGTCGTGGATGAGCGGGTCACGATGGCGCTGGGCCTGATGCTGCTCAGCGGGTTGCTGATCCAACTCGGCTTCGTGGTCGGCCTCAGGGGAGTGCAGAGCCTCGGGCCGGCCGCCTTGTCCCTTGCCGTCGCAGCTCTTCCTCCCGCTGCCCTGCTGCTGGCGTCGCTGACGGTCGCCCGGCGCGAGGCACGAATCTGATCCACCACACGGCAACGGGGGTCCCTCCGCCCGGGCTCCGCCGGGCTCGGCCGGTTCCCGGCCGGAGGGGTCGGCACGGCACCGGGTCGTGGCATGCTCGTGGCATGAACCGGGACGACCTCGTCCGCCTGCGCCGGGTCCGCGACCGGATGGACCGCGACTTCGCGCAACCTCTGGACGTGCCGGCGCTCGCCCGCGAGGCGCTCATGTCACCGGGCCACTTCTCGCGCAGCTTCCGCGCGGCCTTCGGCGAAACGCCCTACAACCACCTCATGACCAGGCGCATCGAACGAGCCAAGGCACTGCTGCGCCGCGGCGACCTCACCGTCACCGAGGTGTGCTTCGCCGTCGGCTGTACGTCCCTGGGCTCCTTCAGCTCCCGCTTCACCGAACTGGTCGGCGAGACCCCCAGCGCGTACCGAGCCCGCAACCACGACGCGGGCGCCGCCATCCCCGCCTGCTTCGCCAAGATTCTCACCAGGCCGGTCAGGAACGGAGAAGCCTCGACGGCACCGCCGAAACTAACGTGAGCTGCATGGACATCAAGGTTTCGCACTGCTTCATCACCGTCGACGACCACGACAAGGCCCTCGGTTTCTACCGCGACGTACTGGGCCTCCAGGTCCGCACCGACATCCGCTTCGAGGGCATGCGCTGGGTGACCGTGTCCCCGCCGAACCAGCCCGAACTGGAGATCACCATCGAGACGGTCGACTCCAACCCGAACGCCTCCCGGGACGACAAGCAGAAGCAGTCCGAGCTCCTCGCCAAAGGCATGCTCCGCGGCCTGATCTTCGCCACGGACGACGTCGACGCGGCCTTCGACCACATCCGCGCCTCGGGCGCCGAGGTCCTCCAGGAACCGATGGACCAACCGTACGGCGTCCGCGACTGCGCCTTCCGCGACCCGGCGGGCAACATGATCCGCTTCAACCAACCCCGCAAGCGGTAGGTCCGGCATCGTCATGGCGGTGGAAGCGCACCGCCATGACACCGGGGAGCTGAACCTGTCGGCGTCTGCGCCCGTTCCTAGGTGGCATCTCGTCGACGAAAGGACCACCCATGCCCGTCTGGGGAACCCAGTGGGAGAAGACGATCGGCCAGGACCTTCCCGACACGGTCAAGAGCTACCGGAACGCCAAAGCCACGGCAGGCCACAACTCCGGCCTCTACGAGGCGATCGACGCCCACCTGTCGGCAAGCGTCGAAAAGCTCGCCGGGCGCTACCACGACCCCTCGAAGATTCTGCCGCCGACACAGGCGAACGAGCTCATTGAGAGATTCCGCAACCAAGCTCATGCTCCGCGGAGCCGAAGCGGCCTTTCGGCGGAGAAGCAGACCCAGCTGGCCAGGCTCGCCTGGCACCTGCGCATCGCCAACGAGCGCGTGACCAAGGCAACCGAAGAAGCACGCCTTCGCGCCGCCGCCACCCAGTTCGTCACCGGCCGTGCCCCTGCCGCCGCCAACGTCCCGAGCACCCCACCAGCCCATCTGGCCTGGACCACGGCCCAAGCAACACGCCAGGCCCGAGTCCGCTGACCGACCCTGAGCCGGGCCCGCCGCCGCGGCGCCTGTTGCCGGACAGACAGGGGACACCTGCCGTACCTGTAGCCCCTATCGTCTCGGCAGCTCAGCGCACCTCGGGGGACAGGGACCACTGAGCTTGTCGTGCAACCAGTTCGGCTGGGGCTTGGCCTGCTGAATCGCCGGCGGTGCTCGGCCGGCTCGGTCCAGCGCTTGTCGTCACCTCAACGAGGTTGCTGCGCGACCCCCGTGTCCCTGTGCTGCTTTCAGTCTCGGTCGCGATGAACCTTGAGCCCCGAAGCTTCGTCGTGGAGGTAAGTACTCGGGTCTGAAGGGAGCAGCTGTGTCGGATCAGGATCAGTTCGCGTCGCATTCCAGCGACAGTGATTACTACGAGCGAGTTCGGAACCGTAGGGGAGTCGCGAGAGGCCAGTCGTCGGAGGCCGGCTCACGTGGCGGATCAGAGTATTGGAATCCGGCCGTGCTGGGTGACCGCGGGTACTACGGGGAGTTCGCTCCGCGAGCGGCGCCTTCTTCACGTTCGATCCCGTCGGAGGCGCCTCCGCGCTATGAGAATGTGAGCGCCGCTCCGCCGTCGTACTCGTCGAATGCTTCGCATCGGAGTCGGCCCGCCGGTCGGGGTTTGGCCGGGGCAGACGTAGCGGATTGGGTTGCTCGCCACGCGTCGCGACGGTCGGCCAACGGATCATCATCAACCTCCTCCGTCGCTGCTTCCGACACTTCGCACGGTTCGCAGGAAATGCCGAGGACGCTACGTCAGCCCTCGGGCACAGTGGCCGACGCGGCGGCACAGTGGCGCACCGCGCAAGCGGCCGCGGCGCGACAGCGCATCGTGGACGAGCGAACCGCTGCTCTGACCCCAGCCAGGCGCCTTCCCCGTCCCGGCGGCACGGACCAAGCTCGCCGCGGTCCAGCCAGATAAACGGTGGCCGGCCGAACCTCCGAACGACCGCGTACCCCTGGCTTGTGGAATCTCGAAAGGCGCTTGGGTCTTAAGCCCGCAGTGTTCAGGGCGCCGGTCGGCGCGGGTTCGGGTGTCCCTTGCCGCGATCGGCCTGGCCCGTCCATGACGTGCCAGGCCGGCCGGCCACGCTGGCGATGTGAGCCCGAAGTCCCGGGGCTGCGGACCATCGATCCTGGCCTGGGCCTCAGTCGTTGGAACGGGTGACGGGAATCGAACCCGCACTGTCAGCCTGGGAACCGTACAAAGTCGCCCGGCAATCCCGTCGGAGTGCAGATCGAGGCGGCGCTCAGTGCCGCGTTCAGACGGTTCGGGCACGGCCGACCGGCGCCCGTAGGCCCATGCAGATCGGAGACGACCCCGATCAACCCAGCGAACCCGGCGGTTCCTCGGGCCGGTGGCTGCCGGCGGCGGTACGCGCCTGGGCCACGATGGCCTGCAGTGCGGAGAGGTGCTGCTCGAGCCGTGCGCTGCCGCGCTGAGTGGCCCGCAGCCACGTGCGGGGAGCGCGGCCTACGGAGCCCTTGTGTACCTCGACATATCCGGCCTTACTGAGCGTGGCGACCTGCTTGGACAATGCCGGATCGGTGAGTTGCACGCTGTCTCGGACGAAGGCGAACTCACACCAGACGGCGCCGGTGAGCAGCGAGACGATGCCGAGGCGGGTCGGGTCCAGCAGAAGCGGGTCAAGATCGGTGTTGCCGGGCGGAATCCGGTAGCGCGGGCTCATCGCGGGGTGCGGCTCAGCCTGTGACGCACTGCTCGTTCGATCACCCACGAAAGCGGTATGAAGACGAGGGTCACGATCGTGCCGGTGATCGCCAGGTTGTGCTCCACCATGAACGTGGGTGCACCGAAGCGTCGGGGCAGGTCGGCGCCGACGGCCACAATCCCCGTCGCGACGTACATGATCCCGATGGTGGCGTACATGAGGCGGACGCGCGGGGGAAGCGGTACGCCGTAGGCCCGCCGGCCGAACGCAGTGGCGAGTCCCGGGGAAAGGCGCGGCAGCTTCTGCCAGGCGATGGTGAGCAGCACGAGGACGGGGAACACCACGTCGAACCAGCGGGGCGCGAAGTCCGTCACCGCGAGGAGAATGATCATCATCATCGCAGCGGCGACGTATACCCAGAGCGGTTCGTCTGTTCCGATGATGGCGTGCCGGCGCTGCCGGTCGGCGAGGGACAGGGCCCGGGCAGCCTCTCCAGGATCGGGCAATGCGGTCATGCTTTCCTCACCCTCATAGGTTGCTTGAAAGGAAAGTAGCGGCTTCTTTCTGTTCAGGCAAGTCCATGGGTCCCGCCACGCGAGGTCGAGTGGACGGCTGGGGTGGCCGAGTGTCGTCGTCGGCTCATCCGGCTTCAAGCCGAGGCTGTCAGCCTTGGACGTAGCCGGCGCGTCGAGCAGAACTTCGCCCGTTGGACGGGCCGCTACGCCGATCGAACTGTCATGAGCGCCGACGCACGGCACCGAGAAGGCCGGCGTGCCGGGTTTGCAGTTCCACGATCTTCGGCGCACCACAGACACACCTAGGGGGCTGAAACCGTCACTCCACGCGGGACGCGTTGATCTCCCGCACAAGACAGCCGGCCGGGCCAAGATCTGCCGACTCCCTCGGCAAGCGAAATGCTCGGAGTTCGGCGCACGATGTGAGGAAATTGTGAGGAACTAGTTTGGGCGCCACGATTTTACAAGCATGAATATATCGTATGGGCAGACCCAGGTGGCCGAACACGCAGTCCGGCCGATGCCATCCTTGCCAGCGTGATGCGCGTCGCATCGAATGTGTAGGTCGCAGTCACGCAAGGAAAGTGACAGGCCATCGACGGGCAACGAAGCAGCGAACCGCCTCGCAAACGGCATGACGCCTTTGGCCGATGGTCTGACCTGCAGACAGCCATGATCGGGCCCGGTCACAGCCCGCGAAAGAGTGGAGACAATCCCCGTGGAAAGAATGACCACCAACCGACGGTTCACCAGATTGCGCAGCCGACGGATGGGACTAGCTGCTGCCGCCGTCCTCACGGCCGGTGCAGCGACAATGGTATCGGCCCTTCCGGCATCCGCCGCGACCCGTCTCGGAGGGATCAACGTCCAAGCGGCTTGCGATGTGCAATACGAGCAGGCCTACGCCCACCTGGTGGAGCACAACGCGTTCGGCTGGAAGTGCACCAACTCGTTCGACCGCCCGGTGAACATGGGCTGGGCATGCCGCGACCAGTACAAGACCGCCTCCGCGTACGCCAGCTACAGCAACTTCAACGATCCTTACAGCTGGTCCTGCTACCGATGAGGCCGTGCGGACCGCTCGGCAATGGCATGATCGCCGTCTCGGCACGTCACGTCGGACAAAACCCGTGGGGCGGCGTGCGTAAAAGGCGGTCCCGGCAAGCGCAGCGGCTGGATCCGGCAGGTCTTCGCTGACGCGATGGACAAGGCGTTCAAGGCCGCCCGGCGCAAGCCGGGCGTGCGCAAGGCAAAGCGGGTTGACGGGGCGAGAAACCGACCGCTGAAGGAAGCCAATGGCCCATCCCTGTGTCAGCATGGCCTAGCAATACGGAAGCCCTGGCGGGACCATCGGTCCTGACCAGGGCTTCCGTCGTTGGAGCGGGTGACGGGAATCGAACCCGCACTGTCAGCTTGGGAACAACGCAACGATCATCCCATGTGGACTCGATCGGTCCCGGAAAGTGCCACTCACCTGCCCGTACGTTTCAGCGGCATCCCGGCGCATCCCGCGGCCGCCCCGGCAGTTCCGGACGGTTCCCCAACAAAATCCCCAGTACGGACCACTCCGTCCCGTACGGTGCCACGGCATCCCCGTGCCCGAATGGGTGCCAGTCGGCGGCCCCTGGCGGCACGTACCCCGCCAGCTGCCATGTCTGCGGTATGGGCTGGCCGGTGCTATGCGCGCCTGGCTTGGCGGATTGCTCTCCCATCACCGTGTTCAGCGGCGCCGGACCGCTTAACGTGGAGTCATGGGTTCGCAGGACCTGACGGGTTCGAGCCAGGATGGTGATGACGGTCGACGGCGTGAGCGGAGCGTGGACGACCGCGTCGTGGCCGCCGACGAGCGGGATCACATCGCTGACGAGCGGGAACGTTTGGCGGATCAACGTGAGCAGATCGCTGACGAGCGAGACCGTATCTCCGATGCCCGGGAAGCGCGTGCGGACGCCCGCGAGAGGCGGCTTGACGAGTGGGAGCGGACGCTGGCCGAGCGTCATGAGCGCCTGCGCGCCGGCTCCGAGGACCGTGTGCGAGAGAGCCGGGCGGCGATCGAGCGGGGTCTGCAGGCGGTGGAACGGTCTCGGGCCCGGCTCGAGCGGGCCGACGCCGCGTTGTCCGCGGGGGAGCGACGAGCGGATCGAGAACAGGCCGAGATCGATCGGGAGATGAGCCGCAGTCGCCGTGAGGATGACGACGGGCAGTTCTAAGCCGCATGGGCTGATATCAGGCGACGTCATGGCTTGGCGGGGCCGGACAGCAGCAGCTCAGCTCCGATCTGGTGGAACAGCCACCGCAGGCGCGGATTCGCACCGCGGACGTGGAAGGTGTCGCCGTGGCTGGCCACCGCTTCGGCGAGCCTCGTCAACGCCCGGGCCCCGGCTACGTCGCAGAAGGCGAGGCCGCTCAAATTCACCACGACCGGCCCGACTGGCCCGAGTGTGATCACGGCGTGCAGCTCGTCCACCAGCGCCGAGACGGTGGACAGGTCGAGTTCACCGCAAAGGTGGATAGTCAGCTCGGTACTGGCTGTCGTCGTGACACGCACCGTACCCTTGGGGTCGTGGGCGGTCGACGGCTGCACGAACGTCACCGCTTCGCGATCTCGGGTCGGATCGTGGCCCAGACAACCTTGCCCTGCGCGGTGGGGATCGCACCCCACGCGGCCGCGGCCGCGTGTACTACCGCCAGCCCCAGCCCGCGCGACGGCAACTCGCCGGAGCGCAGCGGAAGCGTTTCGAGCAGCCGGGGCATGATCGGATCACCGTCTTGCACGATCAGGTGCACCCCGGTGCCTCTGCGGGACACGACCACGGTGATCGAGGTGCCGGCGTGCTGCGCGGCATTGCCCACCAGCTCGGAAACCACTAGCTCGGCCCGCTCGGCGAGATCGCTAAGGCGCCAGGCCGCACAGGCTTCGGTGACCGCCGCACGGGCCGGCACCGCTGTGCCGGCCCCGGCAGGAAGCAGCACTACGACCCGATCGGTCAACGGCCTTCGGTCGCACGCCGCGGCCCGCGCCTGCTCGAACGTGGCGAACACCGGCAGGAACCGCCTTGCGCCCAAGCGCCGCAGCCGTGCGGCAATCTCGAAGCCGGCGGGCACGCACACCACTACCTGTACCGGCGGATCCATCCGCTGCGCCAAGCGTCGAACCGTCAGCCACAGACCGGCGCTGGCACCGTTCTGGTCGTCCAGCTCCCGCAGGTCGACGACGAGACCGGCGGGATGCGCGCTCAAGCATTTCCGGGCCGCCAGATGGGCATCGCATTGCAGCGGCAACAGGTACGGGCCGTGCACCGCCAGCACCGCCACCGACGACTCCACTTCCAATGTGACGCGGACACCACCAGCCTGGGCGGGCTCATTGCGACGCAGCAGATACGGCGGTACGAGACGCCTGCCCGGCGCCCGATGTCCGCCGACCCCGCCCCATCAATCGTGATGCACCCGGCAGCACAGCCTCTCTAGCCGCAGCACCGCATCGCCACGGCGCCGTTACCGGAAGTCTCCCAAGCGGCAGCCATGGTCACAATCGTTCGCACCCCGGCCACTGCGACGACGCCTTCGACGCGGTGAACACACCGGAACCGCCGCCGATCGCCCAACCTGCGGACGCACGTCACGGCCAGCCACTCAGTTCCGAAACCTCAACGCACCCGAGCCTCACGCAGAGCACTGACCTGAGCAAGCGGGAAAGGCTTCGGGACTCGATCAGACAGCCACACTGTCACGCCATCAGGTCCCGATGGGTCATCACCGGCCGGGGCGGGGCCACGGATGCCCGTCAGAACCACCGGGTTCTACCACCGAGCCGGATTTGCGGCTCGCGCTGACCACAGGCGCCCTGAGCTCCCCACCCCCGCCTGCGTGACGCTTCAGCGCCCCTGCGTGTCACAGCCCGCTGGCGAGCTGACGCGCGGCGGTCTGCGCTAGGTTCGCCCCGCTGGCCGCGGCGCGCTGCACCAACCACAGGTACGCCTCACGCGCGGTGCAGCCCTCGCACGCCCGGACGAGGTGGATGGCTTGCTGGATGACCTCACGCACGGCAAGGGCCTGGGTGAGTCCGGCCAGTAGTTCCAGGCCGCCAGCGTCCAGCGTCCCGAACTGTTCTCCCGGCAGCACGATTTGCTGCTGCGGCCGGTAAATCGACCACACCCCGCCGATCAGCGGTGCCATCGTGGCTAGCTCACGGCCGTGCATGTTCAGCACGGCCACACAGGCGCCGCTACCGGTGTACAGCGGCGCCGACATCGTGGCGTTCAGTCCGTAGCGGCGCGCGACCCGGGCGAAGTCCGGCCATATCATCGTCGTGGTCACGTCCGGCACGGCCATGGGTTCCTGCTGCTCGAGGGCTCGCACGCAGGGGCCGTCCTGCGCCTGGTACTGAACGGCATCGATTGCCCGGGCCACCTCACTGCTGGCCGCTACCGTGACGTAGCCGGCGTCGGCCATCGATGTGATCGACGCGTAGCTGAGCCCGCCCACCCGGTCGACGGTCAGTTGCGCGATCGTCTCAAGCAGCGGCTCCACACCCGGATCGTCGTCCGGGGTGCCGGCCAGGGCCGCCAGGGCATCGGCCAACAGTCGACCGTCTTGCGGGTTCGGCTGCTCGGCGTGACCCGCGACGTTCCCCGAATCTTCGGAAGATCGGTCAGGCAGCGACACAGCCGGATATGTGATGGCGCGGAGTCCGGTCGCGTCGCCTTTGTCGGCGGTCAGCGTATCGGAGTTCCGGCGCTGACCTGAGCAGGAGGTTTCGGGTATTTGCCCGCCACGATACTCGGACTGCCGGGCTGTGTTGGACCGCCCGTAGCCTTCAGCGGGAGCATTGGCTGTGGCGCGAGGCCATGACCCTGTGCGGCCTGGCGAAGACGTACGACCACCGGCCGGTCCTGCCCAAGCTGCTGCGAGTGCGCTGCGATGAAGCGCTGGACGTGCTGACCATCCGGATGGTGCGAGGCCAGAGCCCAGCGGATTTCCAGAAGGTGACGGCGAATCTGGCGTATGCCTTCGGCCGAAGGCACGCACGGGTCTACGCCGAACACCCCGATGATGCGCCGGACCGGACGGGCCGGGCGGCCTGGCTGCTACGTGCGGTCGACCGGGTGCGATTCCGCGACCGGCCAACCGTGGTCTACCTCGTGCTCGTCCGGACGGATGCCCTGCGCAAGGTGGTCGAACCGTTCCCCGTTCCGGCGGTGCCCGACTTCACCTCCTTGCCGCTGGCTGCGCACCTGGTCACTGCACCTGCTCGCCACGCACGTCCTGGTCGGCGGCGCCACTCGGCGCGGTAAGGGCTCGGTGCTGTGGTCGCTGGTCCGGTCGCTGGCCGGCGGCGTCTCATCGGGGTTGGTGCGGCTCTGGGTGATTGACCCGAAGGGCGGCATGGAGTTCGCCATGGGCCGGCCCATGTTCGCCCGGTTCGCAAGTAAGTCTTTCGAGGCGATGGCCGACTTGCTCGATGAGGCGGTCACCGTGCTGCGGGAACGGCAGGCACGGTTGGCGGGTGTTGTCCGGGTGCACACTCCGACCACGGACGACCCGCTCGTGGTGGTGCTCATCGACGAGATGGCGGCACTGACCGCGTACCTCCAGGACAGCGACCTGAAGAAGCGGATCGCGAACTCCCTAGGGCTGCTGCTGTCGCAGGGTGCGGGCGTCGGAGTTCTCGTGGTCGCCGCGCTCCAGGACCCCCGCAAGGAGGTGCTGCCGTTCCGGGACCTGTTCCCGACCCGGATCGCCCTCGGGCTTACCGAAGAGTCCCAGGTGGACATGGTGCTCGGCGACGGCGCACGGGACCGTGGTGCGTTGGCGGACCAGATGCCCCGGTGGGCCAAGGGCGTCGCCTACGTGATCCTCGACGGCACCCCGGACCCGTTACGGATCCGCTTCTCCTACCTCAGCGACGACCACATCCGGGCGATGGCCGCGGAGCACCCGGCCCCGGCCCACGCGGCCGACATCCTCGCCCAGGTCGGCCGGGAGACCGCCCCCGAACCGGACCGCTTGCCAGCACCGCGCCGGGCGGGGTCTCGGCCGCTGCTCCCGAAGTCCCTGCTCGATGCCCTGAACCCCCGGTCCGACGTCGAGGAGGAAGAAGCATGACCGCCGAGCGACCCGCACGCCGCTTCTATCGACTCCGCGCTCCTGGCGCCGACGGTGAGCGGACCGCCGTGTCCGTCCGGGTCGATACCGAACGCGCCGACCCATTCCCGGTCTACCTCGCCGTCGGTGCTGGCCGCCGCCGCATGTACCTCACCGATGCCGAGGCCTGGACGCTCTGGCGCTGCCTGTCCGAAGCAGTGGCCTCGCTGGGGGATCCGCCTGACCACATCCGTACAGATCTTCGCCCGAGCGGGAGGTGAGCACCCATGCCCGAGCAGACCGCACAGCCCCGGCTCCGGCCGGAGTCGACCGCACGCGTCGTGATCCTGTTGGCCATCGGCGGCATGGCCGGTGCCGCCGCCTTCACCCACGTGCACGACCTGACCGTGGCGCACGGCCAGCCCCACTGGATCGGCTGGGCGAACGCCGTAGCGGTGGAACTGATGACCATCTACCTGGGCCTGGAAATCCGCGCCCGCCGGCGCGCTGGCCACTCCGTCCGCTTCGTGGCCGTGCTGCTGGCCGCGTTCGCCTTGCTATCCCTTGCCGCCCAGGTCGCTGAGGCCGAGGCGTCGGCGTGGGGCTGGATCGTCGCGGCCGTCCCATCACTTGCCTTCCTCGCCTTGGCCAAGGTCGTCCTGTCCAGCACCCCGGCCACCGCGGAACCGGCGGCCGTCAGCGAGGAACCGACAGCTCCCATCGAGGAACAGGAACCCGAACCGGTCGTGTATGCCCCGGTCCCCACTGAGCGGCCAACCGCTCCGGAACGTCCGCCGCTGCGCACCCTCCAGCTCGCCCGGATCGACACCGGGGAGCGCCTATGACCGCACCCACCCTGCCCGGCCTGGCGCCGGCCGCCACGAGTCCAGAAGACAAGGCACCGGTCAAACAGCCGCGACCCGGGTCGCGGGCCGCCCGGATGCTGCTACCCCGCTCCGTCGACGTGCTGAAGGAACTCGCCACCGACTACGGCGTGTGCCTGCGGCCGATCCCCATGCGCCGTACCGACCTCGACACCGGTCAGACCGAGGTCATCGACCTGCCGTGCGGGGCTACCCGCGAGGACAAGTGCCTGCCCTGCGCCCGGCGCAACCGCCGGCTGCGGCAGGCGCAGATCCGCGAGGGATGGCACCGGGAAGACGAGCCGCTGCCCGGCCCCGAACCCGCCACCGACGATCAGAAGTCGCTCATCGTCCTGCGCGGTCACCTCGAGTTCGAGCGCGACACGGCGGCCCGGTCAGCGCGCTGGGATGAGGTCGCGGACCTGGACGAGGCCATCCGCGAGCTCGAAGAGGCGATCACCACGGAGGGCCTGCGTGGTCGCGTCGCACCACCGCATCAGAGCCCAGACGAAGAGGAGGCGGAGGCGGGACCGCGTCGTAAGCGCTCGACCCGGCGTCGGCAGGACGCGCCGGAGTTGCCCCGGCGCAAGGTCGAGCCGCGCACGGTCGGAAAGATCTACACCGCGCCTGACGGCAGCACCTATCAGCCTTCGATGTGGTTGACCCTCACACTCGATTCATACGGCCCGGTCCGGGAGGACGGCACGCCGCTCAACCCGGCCCGGTACGACTACCGACGCGCAGCCTGGGACGCCGTGCACTTCCCCCGGCTGCTGGACCGGTTCTGGCAGAACCTGCGCCGGTGCGAGGGCTGGAACGTCCAGTACGCCGGATGTGTAGAGCCGCAAAGGCGGCTGGCCCCACACGCCCACTTCGCCATCCGAGGCACCATCCCGCGCGAGGCACTGCGGACGGTGGCGGCGGCGACCTACCACCAGGTGTGGTGGCCGTCCGTCGACGTGCAGCGGTACGGCGTCGACCGGCCGCCAGTCTGGGACGAACAGGCCAAGTCCTGGGTCGACCCGGACACCCGCATACCGCTAGCGACGTGGGACGAAGCACTCGACGCGATCGACGAGGATCCAGACGCCGAACCGGTACACGTCGTCCGCTTCGGCGCCCAGGTCGACGCCCGCGGCGTCATGCCGGGCACCGAGGACTCCGAGCGCACGCTGCGCTACATCACGAAGTACATCACCAAGCACGCGGCAGACTGCCACCCGACCGGGACCGAGCGGCAGCGGGCGCACCTCGAACGGCTGTGGCGGCAACTCCAGGTGACGCCCTGCACCGACCGGTGCGCCAACTGGCTGCTCTACGGCGTGCAGCCAAAGAAGGCCACCGGGAAGCTGCGGCCCGGCCGGTGCAAGGGCAAGGTGCACCAGCGGTCCAGCCTCGGCATCGGCGGCCGGCGCATCCTGATCTCCCGCGACTGGTCCGGGAAGACGCTCTCGGATCACAAGGCGGACGCCCGCGAGTGGGTGCGGGCGCTGCTTGGCGTCACCACGGACGCCGCGGGAGCCGACGCCGAACCGGGCGCCGCCGGCCCGGTACCGCTGCGGCACGCCTGGGAGATGGCTCGGCCCACGGACCGGGACGTACCGCCGCTGGCGCACCGATTGCTGCGCTCCATCTCCGAACGCGCCCGGTGGCGCTCGCAGCTGCTATCCGCCAAGGAGAGGGCGGCGGCCGGCAGCTCACCAAACCTTTCGGCAACAGACCGGCACACCGCTGCCACGGGGGAAGGGGATATATGACCGCACTGGATGCCTTGCTCACCATCGATGAGACCGCGAAGCGTCTGCGCACCTCGGAGCGCTTCGTGCGGCGCCTGATCGAAGAACGGCGGATCGCCTACGTCAAGCTCGGCACGCACGTCCGCATCGAGGAGAGCGTGCTGTCCGCCTACATCGCGGCTCACCGGGTCGCGCCGACGCCGATGCGGAGGGCTGCGTGATGGCAGCGAAGCGGCGGCACTTCGGCAGGGTTCGCAAGCTTCCCTCCGGCCGGTGGCAGGCTCGCTATCCCGGCCCGGACGGGGAGCTGCGGCCGGCGGACACCACGTTCGAGCGAAAGCGGGATGCGGAACTCTGGCTTTCGGCAAAGGAAGCGGAGATCGCCCGGGGCGACTGGCTCAACCCCGCGGCGGGCAAGGTCACGCTGAAGGAGTACGGCGACTCCTGGATCCGGGAACGGCCCAAGCTACGCCCGAAGACGGTTGTGCTCTACGAAGGCCTGCACCGGCTCCACATCACTCCGGCTCTCGGCAAGCTGTATCTGACCGACATCACAACGCCTCGCCTCCGGAAGTGGCGGCGGGATCTCCTGGACGCGGGCACGGGTCCGGTCACGGTGGCCAAGGCATACCGGCTGTTGCGGTCGATGCTCAACACGGCGGTCTCCGACCGGCTGATCAACCGGAATCCTTGTCAGATCGACGGCGCCGGGGTGGAGAAGAGCCCGGAGCGGCCGATCGTCACCGTGGACCAGGTGCTCACGATCGCCGGCGCCGTTCCGGACCGGTACCGGCTGCTGGTGCTGCTGGCGTGCTTCAACTCGCTGCGCTGGGCCGAGCTGGCCGCGCTTGCCCGGCAGCACGTGGACACGACGGATGGCACGGTCACGGTGGAGCGGTCAGTGGTCGAGCTGCCCACGGGCGAGCTGGTCTTCGGTCCGCCCAAGTCGGCGGCAAGCGTGAGGATCGTGACGATTCCCTCGGTGTTCGTGCCGGACGCTGTCCACCACCTCAAAGAGTTCACCGGCGACCGTCCGGATTCGTTGCTGTTCGTCGGGCCGTTGGACGGGCCGCTGCGGCGATCGAACTTTCAGGAGCACTGGCGCACGGCCATCGAGAAGGCCGGCGTGCCCGGTCTGCACTTCCACGATCTCCGGCACACCGGGAACACCTGGGCGGCCGAGACCGGCGCAACCCTGCGAGACCTGATGGACCGGATGGGTCACTCGACCACGCGGGCCGCGCTGATCTACCTACACAAGACGGCCGGCAGGGACCGGAAGATCGCCGACGCGCTCGGCAAGCTGGTGGAGGACGCCAAGGGCACGGGAGGGCACGCCACTCCGGAGGGGCACGCAGGGGGCACGGCAGCCGAATAGAGATCAGGAATGACGAAGGCCCAGGTCGCGGA
This sequence comes from Actinoplanes sp. NPDC049548, assembly GCF_040676695.1. Classification (NCBI taxonomy): domain Bacteria; kingdom Bacillati; phylum Actinomycetota; class Actinomycetes; order Micromonosporales; family Micromonosporaceae; genus Actinoplanes; species Actinoplanes sp. NPDC049548. The sequence goes on along the minus strand of NZ_JBFAPM010000014.1, from coordinate 109,285 downwards.
TCATGCCGCTGGCCTGGGCCTCAGTCGTTGGAGCGGGTGACGGGAATCGAACCCGCACTGTCAGCTTGGGAAGCTGATGTTCTGCCATTGAACTACACCCGCGAGCGGCCCCACTGTACCCGATGAGGGGGCATCGTGGCGGGACCGCCCCGTGTAGACGCCGGCCGGACTTGGCGCGGCCCAGCTCCCTCCGGGCCTGGCAGCGCCTCGCGAACGCAGATCGCGGTGTCCGGCCGGCGCCTACGCGCTGGTGGTGGCCGGGGTGAGGTCTTGGAGGAAGACGCCGGCGGCGCGGAGGGGGTGGATGGCCGGCCTCGCTGTCGGGTTTGCGGCAGGGGAGGCAGCCGGGGAGTCGGTGGGTGGGCCGGCGCTTGCGGCCGCGGCGGCGGGTCGGGTGCTGGGGCTTGCGGAGGGTCCGAGGGCCGTGGCGGGCGGGTCGACGTGAGGGGTCGCGTCGCCTCGGCCGAGGGTGACGGTTGTCGTGGACAAGGGCTTGGAGGCTTCCGGGCGGGACGGGGTGGCTGATCTGATGCCGAGCGCGTGCCACGTGAGGGTGATTGGGGGGTAGCGCAGGCTCATGGCCAGGGGGAGGGCGCCGGCGGGGCCGTGGCGGCGGAGCATGGCGGTTTCGATGGAGAACTCGAACAGGCGCCAATCGACTTCTGGGGAGGCGCGGAGGGCGTCGGCGAGGCGGCTGATGACTGTGGGGTCGGTGACGAGGTGGGCGCGGCCTGTCAGGTAGGCCTCGTCGTCGCTCTCTTCCGGGGGATAGGAGTGCAGGGCGTAGCGGCCGTCGCGTTCGAGGTCGTGGCGTTTGGGGGAGTCGACCATGAAGCAGAAGAGGCCCTCGTCGGTGATCACCGGGGAGACCGGGTGCACGCGGGGGCCGCCGTCGGCGCGCACGGTGGCGAGGTAGCCCATGCCTGGGCCGTACTGCTGGAGCAGCGCTCGGATGGCCGCGGCGAGGTCGGGCTCGGCGGCGGCGAATTCGGACCAGGAAGCCATGGCAACATCATATCGAACATATGTACGAGACGACCACTCGACACGGCACAAAGTGCAGGTCGGTATGGTGTGCCGATGCTGCTCTCCGACCGTGACCTGGTGGCTGAGATCAAGGCGAGCAACCTCGCGCTCGAGCCGTTCGAGCCGGAGCTCATGCAGCCGTCCAGCATCGACGTGCGGCTGGACCGCTTCTTCCGGGTGTTCAACAACCACCTGTACACCCACATCGACCCGGCGGAGCAGCAGGACGATCTCACCGCCGAGGTCGAGGTCGGCGACGGCGAGCCGTTCGTGCTGCATCCTGGGGAGTTCGTGCTCGCCTCGACGCTCGAGGTGATCACGTTGGGTGATCAGCTTGCGGGCCGCCTGGAGGGTAAGAGCAGCCTCGGCCGGCTGGGTCTGCTGACCCACTCGACCGCCGGTTTCATCGACCCTGGGTTCTCCGGGCACGTCACGCTGGAGCTGTCCAACGTGGCCAATCTGCCGATCAAGCTGTGGCCCGGCATGAAGATCGGTCAGCTCTGCATCTTCCGGCTCTCGAGCCCGGCCGAGCACCCCTACGGGTCAGCGGTCTACGGCTCGCGGTATCAGGGCCAGCGGGGGCCGACGCCTAGCCGCAGTTCTCGGAACTTCCGCACCTGGCCGACCAGCTGACGGGCCCCGCGCCTCAGCTGTGGGAGGCGCCGACGCAGAAGAGGTTGCCTTCCGGGTCGGCCATGGTGGTCCAGTCCACCCACGGGACCTCGCCGACCACGTCCCACTTCTTCGTCGCGCCCAGCTCGACCAGCCTCCGCACCTCGGCCTCCCGGCCGCCGGGTGGCGTCGCCAGGTCGAGGTGGATGCTGTTGCGGCCGGACCGTTCGCCCGGTACGCGCTGGAAGTAGAGCGTCACGCCGCCGCGTGACGGCGGGGAGACGAAGACGTAGTTCTCGTAGCGGCCGGTCACCGATCCGCCGGTCGCCGCAGCCCAGAAGGCCGCCAGTCGCTCGGGGTCGGCGCAGTCGAAGTTCACGGACTCCACGGTGAGTCGAGAGCTGGTCATGCCACGGACGGTAGACCTCTCACGCACCCAGGAAGACCCTGGCGGCCGCGCGGATCTCCGGTAGGGGCAGGTGTGGAGCCGGATCCGCCGACAGCACCTGAAGCGCCACGTGGTCGGCTCCGGCGGTGAAGTGTTCGTCCACGCGGGCGCGTACCGAGTCGTCCGAGCCCCAGGCCACGAGGGTGTCCACCCAGCGGTCGCTGCCCTGGCCGGCGAAGTCCTCGTCGCTCAGGCCGTACCGTCGGAGGTTCTTCGTGTAGTTCGGCAGGTTGAGGTAGACGGCGGTGCCGTGGCGGCCGGCTGTCCGGGACGTCTCGGGGTCCGTACCGAAGAAGATCTTCTGTTCGGGGATGAGGAGCTTGTCCGGGCCGAGGATCCGGCGGGCGTCGGCGGTGTGTTGCGGGGGCACGAGGTACGGCAGGGCGCCGGCGGCGGCGGTCGACGCCAGTTCCAGGGCCTTGGGGCCGAGCGCGGCGAGCAGTCGTTCCGAGGCCGGCACTCCGGGAAGCTCCTCGAGGAAGGCGCGCAGCTTGCTCAGTGGGCGTACGTATCTCTGGCCGGTCGCTTCGACGGACGGTGCGTGGCCCATGCCGAGGCCCAGGTAGAACCGGCCCGGGTGGGCCACGTGGAGGCGGGCGTGGCTCGCGGCGAGCGCTGTCGGATCGCTGCGCCAGATGTCCACAATGCTCGTTCCGACGGCGAGCCGGGTGGTCGCGGCGAGGATCGCGCCGGGGAGTTCGAGGTCGTCCGGTGGGCTGCCGCCGATCCAGATCGACCCGTAGCCCAGGGCTTCGATCTCGGCCGCCGCTTCCGCGACGGCCCCCGCGTCGGCCGGCCACGACCGCCGACTTGTCCACAGCCCGTAGCGCCCGTCCATGTCTGCGATCGTACGATTGCCGCCAGCTCCCCTGCCTGAGAGGAACCCCACCGTGTACCTGATGATCTCCAAGTATCTGTCGCCGCTCGACGAGGTGGACCGTGCCCGCGACGAGCACCTGGCCTTCATCGCCGGCCTGGAGGAGCGGGGCCTGGTGGTCTCGGCCGGGCGTCAGGAGCCGGCGGTCGGCGGTGTCGTGCTGCTCGGCGTCGACACCGAGGCGGAGGCCCGCGAGCTGATGGCTGAAGATCCGTACGTGGTGCGCGGGCTGGCTGAGTACACGGCTACCGGGTGGACCCCCAGCCGGGGAGTGCTGGCCGACTGGAAGAAGCCGGCCTGAGCTCGGCGGGTCAGGCCTGGACGCGCTGGGAACGGAACCGCCCGACCTCGCCCACGATGGTGTTGATCAGCAGCGTGTTGAGCAGCGCCCCCGCGACCACGCTGATCCACAGCATGGCGATGGCGAGCCAGCCGTCGCCCAGCAGAGCGATCGGCGCGAAGATCACCGACACCGGCGCGGTCAGGCCGATCAGGTACACGGCCGCGAACGACGGTTCCTGGCTGCCGGTCGCGAGGTTGGCGCCGAGCAGGATCACCACGGTGACCGCGACGGCGAACAGATAGCAGCGCGTCACCCAGTTGCCGAAGAAGAACTTGGTCATGCCGACCATCCTGGTAAGGCATCGATGGCCGTTCCTGAGTAGGGCTACTCAGGCACCACCCGGTTCGCTGCTCAGATCCGCGCCCGTCAACAGTCCGCGGATGCCCAGCTCGGCGGTGACGCGTGGCGGGCACTCGTCCACGATCACCGCCGCGCCCACCACGGTCGCACCGAGGCCGGCGACGAGGGTGTGCAGGCCTCGTGTCTGCGCGCCGGTCACCGCCCAGTCGTCCACGAGCAGGACGCGGTCGCCCGTACCGATCAAGCGGGTGCGGACGCCGAGCCGTTGCGCGTCGCCGCGATGGTCCGTGGGTACGTCGGCCCAGGTCATGGGTTCGGCGATGGGCCGGCGGGCGCCGGCGCGGTACGCCTCGACGAAACCGGCCCCGAGGGCGCGCGCCACGAGGGGGCCGACGAGGAAGCCGGTGACTTCCGGCGCGACCACGACGGTCGGGCGTACGCCGGGGAACAGGGCGGCGAGACCCGCGCCGAGACCGTCGATGATCTGTGGGTTTCGCCACCATCCGGAGCGGTCGCTGACGAGCAGGCCGCTGCCCGGTTCGGGGTCCGTCCAGCGGAACTCGGCGCGAAGAAGATCACGCAGGTCGGATGTCACGCGGACATGGTGTCACCGTGGCCTGCCGGTCTCACCGCCGACCGGGCAGATCGTGGTCAGACTAGGGGTCAAGTTGATGCAGTCGTGCGTGCCTATCAGGCATGCTGTTCGGCGTACCCATGCCTAAGTTGCCGTCGGGCCGCCGCCCGCCCAGTCCCGGAAGCCGCGCCGGTCTCGGCGCGGCCATCGTGCTGCTCGCGGCCGTGTCCGGGCTGGAGATCACCGACGAGGGCGCGCACTACGTCGGGCTCTTCGCGGCGGTGCCGTTCCTCGCGGCGGTGTTCGCGTACTGGCAGGCGGTGCTCGCGGTGGGAGCGCTCGCCACGATCGCCGGCATGGTCTTCGCGAGCGGGGACGGCGGGTTCGGATCCGTCGGCATGATCAACGTGGTGGGCATCATGCTGTCCACCGGCATCGCCGCCACGGTGGCCACCATCAGGCAGCGGCAGGCCACCCGGATCGCCGAGCTGCTGCGGCTCGCCGCGGTGGCCCAGCAGGCCGTGCTGCGGCCGCTGGGCCCGCAGGTGGGTGCGCTCGCCGTCGCCGGCCGGTACATCTCGGCCACCGCCGCCGCGGACATCGGCGGCGACCTCTACGAGGCGCTGGACACCCCGTACGGCGTGCGGATCATCATCGGCGACGTGCGGGGCAAGGGCCTCGATGCGGTACGCCTGGCCAGCATCGTGCTGGGGTCGTACCGGCACGTCGCGTACGAGCGAGCCGACCTGCGGGCCATCGTGGCCGACCTGGACCGCGCCGTGGCCCGTAGCGTGGGTGACGAGGACTTCGTCACCGCGGCGCTGGTGGAGGAGCGCGGCGGCACACTCACCATCGTCAACTGTGGACATCCCGCCCCGCTGCTGCTGCGCCGCGGTCAGGTCATCCCGCTCGAGCCACCCGCGCCGGCGCCGCCGCTGGGCTTCATGCCCGTGGCGCAGCCCCGGGTGGAGCGGCTCGAGCCCGGCGACCGGTTGCTGCTCTTCACCGACGGCCTGGGCGAGGCGCGCCGTGACGGCGAGTTCTTCCCGACGGCCGACCGGGCCTGGCGGCTGCTCGGGCACGGCACGGTCGGTGACGGCCTGGCGTCCCTGGAGACCGCCCTCGTCGACTGGGTGCACGGACAGTTGGACGATGACATCGCCCTCGTGCTGCTCGAGTACGCCGGGTCCGACGGCGGTCCGGCCGTACCGATGCCCAGCTGGGAAGTCGGCGCGGCCGGCAGCTAGCCCGCCTGCGGGACCGAGTCCTCGCCTGCTTCGTCCTTCGCGGTGGCGGGAGCGGGCACGACCGGGACCGTGGCGACGGCGGTGACCGTCTCGGGCTGGCGATGCCGCCCGACGTAGTTGCGGGGCTGGTCGGCCTGGCGAGGCTCCGGAATCAGGCTCTTGATCGAGGCGAACATGAAAGACCTCCCCGGGTCTGTGTACGTCCTGCGCGTACATCCAGGGCAACGAGGCGGCGCAGCCCTCGATACGTGTGTGCGGCGCGGCGGCTTGCAAATGTCCGAACGGCTGCCCGTTTTCCCACCCGATCGGAGGGGTTTGGCCCCCAAGGCGACGGACAACGTCCCCCACGGCTCAGCCGGAGTGACGTCCGTCCGAATGATCGGTAGCGACTTGTCGGGCCCTACCGATGGGTAATACAGTGTTGGTTACTGACGGGTAACTCGCGTCCGGAGAGCGGGGCCAAGAACACATGACTCACTACAAGAGCAACCTGCGCGACCTGGAGTTCAACCTCTTCGAGGTCTTCGGGGCGGATCGTGCGTTCGGGCAGGCGCCGTTCGACGGCATCGACGCCGAGACCGCACGGGACGTGCTCGCCGAGGTGAACCGGCTCGCCCGCGAGGACCTCGCGGCCAGCTACACCGACGCGGACCGCAACCCCCCGAAGTTCGACCCGGCGACTCACACCGCGCCGCTGCCCGAGTCGTTCAAGAAGTCGTACGCCGCGTTCATGGCGTCCGAGTTCTGGCGCCTCGACCTCCCCGAGGAGCTGGGCGGCACGCTCGCCCCGCGTACCCTCTGGTGGGCCATCGCCGAGCAGATCCTGGGCTCCAACGCCCCGGTCTGGATGTACTCCTCCGGCCCCTCGTTCGCGCACGTCGTGAACGTCGAGGGCACCGAGGAGCAGAAGAAGTGGGCGAAGATCTTCGTCGACAAGCAGTGGGGCTCGACGATGGTGCTGACCGAGCCCGACGCGGGTTCCGACGTCGGCGCCGGCCGCACCCGGGCCATCCCGCAGCCGGACGGCTCGTGGCACATCGAGGGCGTCAAGCGCTTCATCACCTCGGGTGAGCACGACCTCAGCGACAACATCATCCACTACGTGCTCGCGCGCCCCGTGGGTGTCGAGGGCGTCGGCGGGCCGGGTACTAAGGGCCTGTCGCTGTTCATCGTGCCGAAGTTCCACTTCGACCCGGAGACCGGCGAGCTGGGCGAGCGCAACGGCGTCTACGCCACGAACGTCGAGCACAAGATGGGCCTCAAGGTCTCCAACACCTGCGAGATGACCTTCGGCGAGCACGGCACCCCGGCCAAGGGCTGGCTGCTCGGCGAGGTGCACCAGGGCATCCGGCAGATGTTCATGATCATCGAGTACGCCCGGATGATGGTCGGCACGAAGGCGATCGCCACCCTCTCCACCGGCTACCTCAACGCGCTCGAGTACGCGAAGAACCGCGTCCAGGGTGCCGACCTGCTGGAGAACTCCAACAAGGCGGCCCCGCGCGTCACGATCACCCACCACCCGGACGTACGCCGCTCGCTGATGCTGCAGAAGGCGTACGCGGAGGGCCTGCGCTCGCTGGTCATCTACACCGCGACCTGGCAGGACAAGGTGGCCATCGCGGAGGCGGCCGGCGACGAGAAGGGCGCGAAGGCGGCGGCCCGCGTCAACGACTTCCTGCTCCCGCTGGTCAAGGGCGTCGGCTCGGAGCGGGCGTACGAGCTGCTCGGCCACGAGTCGCTGCAGACCTTCGGCGGCTCGGGCTTCCTGCAGGACTACCCGCTCGAGCAGTACGTCCGGGACGCCAAGATCGACACGCTGTACGAGGGCACGACCGCGATCCAGAGCCTCGACCTGATCTTCCGCAAGATCGTCAAGGACAACGGGCGGGCACTGGCCACGGTCGCCGCCGAGATGCAGGGCTTCATCGAGAGCGAGGCCGGCAACGGTCAGCTCAAGGAGGAGCGGCTCGCGCTCGGCAAGGCGCTCGGTGAGCTGCAGGCGATCCTCGGCGTCCAGATGGGCTGGCTGCAGGCGGTCCAGGGCGGCGAGACCCGCGAGCTCTACAAGGTCGGCCTGTCCTCGCGGCGGGTGCTGCTCGCGCTCGGCGACGTGGTGGTCTCCTGGTTGCTGCTGCGCGGCGCCGAGGTGGCCCTCAAGCAGCTCGGCACCGAGCTGAGCGCGTCGGACAAGGCGTTCTACGAGGGCAAGGTCGCGGCGGCCCGGTTCTTCGCCCGCGAGATCCTGCCCCGGGTCGGCGCGGACCGCCGGATCATCGAGAACACCACGCTCGACCTCATGGATCTGCCGGAAGAGGCGTTCTGAGCTTCGCACTCTCCTGAAGACGGAAAACCGGCGGACAAGGGCGTCCGCCGGTTTTTCGTGCGCTCAGGCCCGAGCGGTGTGCTCCGCGACCAGCGGCATCGACCCGGGCTCGGTGAGCGACCACGACGCTTCGGTCCGGTGTACGGCGAGACCGGCCGTCTTGAGCCCCTCGGTCACGACGTGCCCGTCCGGGCGGAGCAGAATGGACACATCGGACACCGTGGGGTTGTGGCCCACGACGAGCACGGTGCCGACGGAGTCCGGCAGGGCGCGGAGCAGGTCGATGACCTCGGTGCGGCCGCCGGCGTACAGGCCGTCCTCGTAACGGACCTCCGGCGCGGCTGCCGCACCCAGAGCCACTGCCACGGCATGCCAGGTCTGCCGTGTGCGCGTCGCCGGCGAGCACACCACCACGTCCGGCAGCAGGCTCTGTGCCGCCAGCCAGGCACCGGCGGCGCCCGCGTCCGCGCGCCCGCGGTCGGTCAACTGACGGTCGAAGTCGGGCAGCTCACCGGGGGTCTCCGCCTTGGCGTGGCGGAGCAGGACGAGGGTGCGTGCGCTCATGGGAAGAGCATGCCTGATTGAGCTTTCGCGTGGCTGGGTAGACACCCTGATCGACGTATTGCCGCGGCTCGGTGCGGCAGCGACGAGCCAGGGAGGTCCCGATGGGCATCGGCGGAAGCATCTTTCTGTTGGCGCTGGGCGCGATTCTTGCGTTCGCCGTCAACGCGGACATCAGCGGTCTGGACATCCACGTCGTCGGCTACGTGCTGATGCTGGCCGGTCTCGTCGGCCTCGTCATCACGGTCTGGTACTGGAACAGCCGGCGCCGGCCCGCGACGACGGTCGTCGAGCAGCGCCCGGTCGTGCGTAACGACGGTCAGGTCGTCGAGGAGTACCGCGAGACCACGCGGCGCCAGCCCCCGCCGCCGCCGTACGGCGCGTGACGTATGCGGAGGCGCCGGCGTGGCGCCTCCGCACAACCGTCAGGCGAGAGCCGCGCGTACCGCGTCGGCGAGCGGGGTGACCGGGCGGCCGAGGAGCTTCTCGAGGTCCTCGGTGCCGGTGTAGAGAGAGCCCTCGGCCGCGTTCTTGTCGGAGTCGGCGAGAACCGCGGCGAACTGCTCGGGCAGGCCTACGCCGACCAGGAACTCCGCGTACTTCTCCGGGCTGAGGTCCGTGTACGTCACTTCGCGGCCGGACTGCCGGGACACCTCGTCGGCCAGCTCGCTCAACGTCACGCCCTCGCCGCCCAGCTCGTACACCTGCTGGTCGATGCCGTCCGCCGCGATGGCGGCCGCGGCAGCCTCGGCGAGGTCCGCCCGGGTCGCGATGCTGATCTTCCCGTCACCGGCGGCGCCGTGGAAGCCGTGCTCGACGGCTCCCTGGATGTTGTAGTTCTCCAGGTACCAGCTGTTGCGCAGAAACACAGACGGGATGCCGGACTCGGTGAGCGCCTGCTCAGTGGCGAGGTGCTCCGCCGCGAGAATCATGCGCGAGGTCTCGGCATGCGGCAGGCTCGTGTAGACGATCTTGCTGATGCCGGCGTCCTTGGCGGCCGCGACCACGTTGCGGTGCTGCGCGGTCCGCTTACCCACCTCGCTGCCGGATACGAAGAGCAGCTTGTCGGCGCCGGCGAATGCCGCCCGCAGCGACTCCGGATCGTCGTACGAGGCGTGGCGCACCACAACGCCGCGGTCCGCGAGATCCTTGATCTTCTCGACGCTCCGGCCGACCGCCACGATCTGGCCGGCGGGCACGCCGCGGCGCAGCAGCGCCTCGATCGCGAGACGGCCGAAGTGGCCCGTGGCGCCGGTGACGACGATGCTCATGACTGATCTCCTCACACGCTCGTGGCGGCCGGTCCGCCACCGTACGGGCACAACCGAGCAGGTCGCGGATCACTTCCCGTTGGAGAGTGAGCACCTTGAAGTGCAGTACTCACCTGAGGGATAGTGTGCAGGTGGAAGCCGACATCTACGCGAAGAACTGCCCGAGCCGACAGGTGCTCGACCGCATCGGCGACGCCTGGAGCGTCCTGATCGTCGGCTCGCTCAAGGACGGCTCGCTGCGCTACACCGAGCTGGCGCAGCGCATCCCCGGCGTCAGCCCCAAGATGCTCACCCAGACCCTGCGTGGGCTTGAGCGAGACGGCCTGGTGACGCGTACGGTGCATCCGGTCGTGCCGCCGCGCGTCGACTACGCGCTCACGACGCTCGGGCGGAGCCTGCTGGGCCTGGTCGACGCCCTCAAGCAGTGGGCGGAGACGCACATCGGCGACGTGGCCGAGGCGCGGGAGGCCTACGACGCCCGCGCCCGACCGAAAGCTCACGCGTAGAGCGCGAAGTAGATCGCGATGTGGTGGCAGATCGCGGCCACCAGCGTGCAGGCATGGAAGAACTCGTGGTGGCCGAAGACGGTCGGCCAGGGGTTCGGGCGGCGCAGCGCGTAGAAGACCGCCCCGACGCTGTAGATGAGGCCGCCGGTGGCGAGCAGCACGAGATCGGCAACCCCGCCGTTGCGCATGATGTCGGGCAGGATCGCCACCGCGCCCCAACCCAGCGCCAGATAGAGCGGCGCACCCGCCCAGCGGGGCAGGTGCGGCCAGATGCTCTTGAGGGCGACGCCGCCGACAGCGCCGCCCCAGATCAGGCTCAGCATCAGCGTCGCCTTCCGGGCGTCCAGCAGCAGGATGCAGAACGGCGTGTAGGTCCCCGCGATGAAGATGAAGATCATCGAGTGGTCCAGCCGCCGCATGACCTGGTAGCCCCGCTCGGACCAGTTCAGCCGGTGGTAGAGCGCGCTGATGCCGAACAGCCCGCACACCGTCAGGCTGTAAATCAGGCAGCTCAGGAACGGCCAGACGCCCGGCCTTGTTGCGGCGATCGAGCACAGCACCACGCCGCACACGAGGGCGACGAAGAACGCGTACTGGTGTAACCGGCCGCGCAGCCGCGGCTTGCCGAGATCGGCAGGCTTCATCCGGAACGGGGTCGAGGTCGTCACGACGTCCAGGTTACGGCACCGTAGGTTACCCGCAGGTAGTGAAGCCTCTCACGAGTGCCGAACCTCAGGCGTCCAACCCGCGCAGAATCAGCGGCAGGCGGTCGGGACCGTCCGGATCGACGACGATCGGCACACCCCAGTCCTGCCGCGTGAGATGGCACGCGGCGTGCTCGACATCGGCGTCACAGGTGGCGGCCTGCGCCACCACCTGCAAGATCCCCTTCGGTACGGCCGGGTTGAGAACGAGCCGCCGCGACAGGTCGGTGCCGGTGCCCTCGCCCTCCAGCAGCAACTCCGGCGGCGCCGCCGACACGACAAGCCGCGTCGACGGACCGTACGTGGTGTCCAGCTTCTGACCCGGAGCCGGCGTGAACACCACGTCCAGAGTCACCTCGCCCGGAGCCAGCCGCGACGGCGGCCGCTCGGTGCGATGCCGCGCGCCCTCGACGGTCTTGACGGCCCCCGGCGCCAGCCGCACGAGACGATGCGCGCCCGACTCCACCACGAACACATCGCCACCGCGCGTGACCAGGACGTCGCTCGGCTCGGCGAGCCCGGAGTCGACAGTGGACACCTCACCCGACTCGGGATCGAAGCGGCGCACGGCACCGTTGTAGGTGTCCGCCACCAGCACCGACCCGTCCGGCAGCGCGCCGACCCCCAGCGGATGCTGCAGCAGCGCCTCCTTGCCCGGGCCGTCCACATGACCGAAGTCGAAAAGCCCCTGACCGACGGCGGTGTGCAGCTCACCGTCCTCGATCCAGCGCAGCGCGGAGGTCTCGCTGTCGGCAATCCACAGCTTTTTCCCGTACGCGGAGAGCCCCGAAGGTTGCGCCATCCACACGTCCGGAAGCGGCCCGTCCCGCAGGGACTCGACGGTCGTCCCCGCGTAGACCCCCGTGGTGCCCTGCTCGGGGTCGAACCACCAGAGCTGGTGGATCCCCGCCATCGCGATGATGACGCGGCCCTCGAACCAGGCCACATCCCACGGCGACGAGAGCGAGGCGCCGTCGTCATCCGCGGAACGCCACGGCCGCCCGGTGCCGGCGAGCGTGGTGACCTCGCCGGACTCCAGATCGAGCCCGCGCACCAGATGGTTCACCGTGTCGGCGACCACCACCGTGCGGTCGTCCGGCAGCAGGCAGAGGCCCTGCGGTTCCGAGAAACTGGCGGCCTCGGCCGGCCCGTCGGTGCGGCCGCGCTGCCCGGTGCCGATCCGGCGTACCAAAATCTCGCCGTCCGGGGTGAGCTCGGCCAGCGAATGCCGAGCCGAATCGGAGACCAGCAGATTGCCGTTCGGCAGCTCGATGACCTTGCCCGGAAAACGCAGCAGGGTGTCATCGGCGGCGGGCGCGACGTAGGGGCCGTCACCGCGGCGCAGCGTGCCCTTCGCCTCATGAGTCGCGATCAGCTCGTCGAGCAGCCGGGACAGCCCCTCGGCATGCCCCTCCCCGGCCATCGAGGCGACGACATAACCCTCGGGATCGATGACGCTCAGGGTGGGCCAGGCCTTCGCGGCATACTGCTGCCACATGACCATGTCGGCGTCATCGAGAACCGGGTGGTGCACGCCGTACCGCTCGACGGCGGCCGCGAGGGCATCGGGATCCCGCTCGTGCTCGAACTTCGGCGAATGGACACCGATGACGACGAGGGCGTCGCCGTACTTCTCCTCGAGAGGCCGTAGCTCATCGAGCACGTGCAGGCAGTTGATGCAGCAGAACGTCCAAAAGTCCAAGACGCAGACGCGACCTCGTAGGTCGGCCAGTTTCAGCTCCCTGCCGCCGGTGTTCAACCAGCTTCGGCCCCGCAGTTCGGGCGCCCGCACGCGCGCAGTCATGCGCCCATCTTGCCTGGAGGACGGCAGGCTACGGGGGCTGGAGAAAGAGGTGCTGATCACTGCTGACTGATCCCATCGATGACAGATGCTTCGGAACAACGCCGTTGCACGACGGCGACGACCCCGGCTGTCATGCCAGCAGGGCTGCGCCGGGAGGCAGTCTCAGTAGTAACCGAGCCGCCATTGCTGGTTGGTGCTGCCCAGACAGGTGCGCTGAATAACGCCCGCGCCTTCTGCGGTGCCCCCGCCCGCCACGGTCAGGCACTTGCCGCTGTGGCGGGCCACCGCCAGGTAACTGCTCCCGCTCACGTACGGGTAAGACCATTGCTGAGCAGGATTTTCGCGACTGCAGGGCTCCTGCACAGCAGGGGTTCCGTTGGCCGTGCCCGCGTCAGCCACCGTCAGGCATTTGCCGCTGTGTCTGGCGACCATGAGGTAGGAGCCGTCATCGACGAGAAAGAACGACCAATGCTGGTGGTATGCGGTCTCGTCGCAGGTCTCCTGAACGATGAACGTCCCGTCCGTGGTGCTGGCGTCCGCCACCGTCAGGCACTTGTTGCTGCGCGTGGAGGACAGCATGAAGTAGTAAGGCGCCGCATCTGAGACGTCACCGTCGTGCGGACCGGCGGCTCGGGACGCCGTTGGCGAATCGAAGACGGTCAGTAATGCGGCGAATGTCAGGACGGCGATTACTGCATACGTCGATCTCGGTCTGCGCATGATTTCTCCGCCAGTTCGGTGAACGACATGACTGCGGTGCGGAGAGGCCTCAAGAATTCCATCATCCCGAACGGGAACGAAAACCGAGTTAACGTCCGATTGCAGACCGGTCGACCTCGGAGCGGATCGCGTCGCGTCCCTCTGAGCCACGGCTGCTGCACAATCGGAGAGCGCTCCAGCGGACGGCCGGCGCCCGAAGCGCCGGTGACGGTCGGCGGCGTCGAAGTCGCGACGACGACAAGCCACGGCCGGCACGCGTCGACCGCGGCCTGTCAGCCGCTCTCGCGGCCGCGCTTTCTGTGGTGCGTCCGCACAGGATGTGCTTGTCGTTCCCGCTTTCCTGCGTCTCGACGCGGACTGTCAGCCGCGTTGCTTGAGGCAGAGGACCTTGGTCTTGTTGTCCGCGGCCGGGTTCAGGACATGCGGCTGCAGCGGATCCGGGCACTGCTGCGGGGTGTCGACGATGGCCGTCACCTCGTACGAGCCGGCGTCGCTGCACTTGGCGGTCACGGCCTTGGTGCCGTCGCGCTTGACGCAGTCGCCGATGGCCACGGAGAAGCCGCCGCTGTCCGAGCCGCGGGCGATCAGCCAGGTGATGCCGAACGTCAGGCCGACGAGCAGGCCCGCGCCGAGGATCACGCCGAGCAGGACCGGGAGCATCCGTACGTGCGGGGTCTCGGGCTTGGGCGGCTCGGCGACCGGCTGCGTCTCCGGCTTGAACGAGTCGAACCGGCCCTGGTCGGCTTCCTCGCCAGGGCTGTTCGGCCAGCTGGACGTCTGCTCCGGATCCGGCGGCGTCACCGTGGCTCGGCTGGCCGGGCCCGGGAAGACGCCGCCCATCCGCGGACGGTCACCGAACGGCTGCGTGGAGTCCGGCGGCGGGAAGCCGTTCTCGAGTGGCGGCGCGGCGTGCATGGCCGGCAGGGCGGGAGCGGGCACGTACGGCTGCTCAGGTCCTTGGCCGCGGCCCGCCACGTCGGTCGTGTGCTCGGTGAAGTCCGGCGGCATGGTGCGTGCGGCCGGGTTGCCCGGTACGGGGCCGGGCTGACCCGGAGCTCCTGGGCGGCCGCGGCCTGCGATGTCGGTGGTGAACTCGCTGAACGCCGCCGGGTTCGGTGCGTTCTGACCGTCGCCGGGGTTCGGTGCGGGTGAGGCGGGCGCCGGCGTGAACGGCTGGCCCGGAGGTGCGACGCGGGCGCTGGCCGACGCGCGGCCCGCTACCCGGCCCGACGGATCCGCACCGCCGGACGTGGGGGCCGCACCGAAGGGACCCGAAGCGGCGCCGAAGGGTGCGTCGGCGGGCGGTGCGCTGTCCGGTCTGGGGGACGCCGGGGTGCCGTACGTTCCGGGCCGGTTCGGCGGGGGGCCGAAGCGATCCGGTACGTGGTGGTCGTCGAAGCCGTCCGGAGAGGCGGGGAAGTCGTCACCGTCGGGTCCGAAGGGCCGGCTGTCCGGGGCCTGCCCGAAGCCGCCGCTGACCGGGTGGGCGCCGGCGTCGGCAGGCGGGAAGCCCGCTCCGGCTGCCGCCGACGGGCCGAATCCAGACTCCCCGGGCGATCCGGGTGTTCCGGATGCGGGGCGTGCCCCGAACGGGCTGTCCGCGGGTGTTCCGGATGCGGGGCGTGCCCCGAAGGGACTGTCCGCGGGTGTTCCGGATGCGGGGCGTGCGCCGAACGGGCTGTCCGCGGGTGTTCCGGATGCGGGGCGTGCCCCGAAGGGACTGTCCGCGGGTGTTCCGGATGCGGGGCGTGCGCCGAACGGGCTGTC
>NZ_JBFAPM010000014.1:0-94103 GCF_040676695.1 Actinoplanes sp. NPDC049548 | reverse complement strand
TGTCAGTCGCCGGCGTGCCGAACGGGTGGGACTCGGCGCCCGATGTCGGCCGAGGGGCGAAGATCTGGTGGTCATCGGGCGCGTCGGAGCCGGGGCGCCGGCCGAACGGGTTCTCGTCGCCGCCGGGGGCGTCCGAGCCGGGGCGCTGGCCGTAGACGCGCTGCTCAGCAGGTGCGTCGGAGCCGGACGGCCGGCCGTAGACGCGCTGGTCGCCAGGTGCGTCAGAGCTGGACGGCCGGCCGTAGAGGCGCTGCTCACCAGACGCGTCCGGGCCGGACGGCTGCCCGTGGACGCGCTGCTCACCGGACGCGTCGGGGCCGGACGGCTGCCCCTGCTCACCGGGTGCGTCCGGGCCGGGGCGCTGGCCGTAGATGCGCTGGTCGCCGGCGGCGTCGGGGCGCTGGCCGAACGCGCGGTCCGGTGTGGGGGAGCCCTCGAGCCCGGTACCGAACGCCGATGCGCTGCCGAAACCGGGATCCGGCGCACTGCCGAATCCGGGGGTGGGGGCGGCGCCGAATCCGCCGGAGGTCGGCGCCGCACCGAACGGCGTGCCCTCGGGGCGCTCTTCGGTGCCGAAGGGCGAGGCCGGGTCGTCATCGTCCTGTTCGGGCGCGGCGGCCGGGCGCCCGTAGACGCGGGACTGCGGGGCGGGTGACGGCGGCGGGACTTCCTCGGCGTCCACCGGAGCGACGCGGCTTGCCACCGGTACGGACGCGCTTGCCGACACCGGCCGTGCCGAACCCTTGGCCGGGGCGGAGCGGTCGGCGGAAGGCTCGGGCTGGTCCGCGGCGTCACGTGGCTGCGGGACTGCGGGGCTGCGTGGTTCCGTGGCGACCGGTGCGCCGCTGCTGCTCAGTGCGGCGCCCGGCACCCGCTGCGGGTAGCTGCCGGACGAGTCGGGCCGGTCGGCGTCCGGAGCGCTCGGCGCCCGATGCGGGAAGCTGCCGGAGGTGTCCTGGCCGTCGGCGGACCCTCGCTGGGGGAACCCGCTGCTACCGGGAGAGTCGGGCCGACCGGCGTCGGGGGCCGCGAAGGAGGCACCGGGGATGCGCTGGGGGTAGCCGCTCTCCGAAGGGTCGCCGTCGTTCCGCGTCGCCTCGGGGGTGCCGTTGGACGGGAAGGGCCCGTCGTTCCGTGGCGATCCGAAGGGGTCATGGTCCGGACGGTCGCCGAACGGTCCCGGACCGCGGTCGTCGCCGAAGGCCGAGTTGGCCGGTTCAGGCCTGCGGTCCTCGAGGGCGCCGAAGGCGTTGCCGGCCGGTTCGGGGCTGCGGTCGTCCAGGCTGTCGAAGGCTGAGCTGGCCTGATCGGGGGCGCGGTCGTCGCGGCCGGCGAAGCTTCCGACGTCGGTCGATGACGAGCCGCGGAGGGGGAAGCTTGCTCCCTCGGGGCTCTGGCCGCGGACCGGGAAACCTCCGCTGTCGGTGCGACCCGGGGCCGGCGGGCCGTCCGGCAGGTCGGTCAACGTGGCGCCGGGCACGCGGACGCGCTGGTCGCCGAAGGCGGAGACGCCCGGCGGACGGCCGGACGACTGCTGGTCTCCCGGGGCGTCGGTGCCGCGCTCGAACGGGATGCGACGGGGACCCTCGGTCTGCTGCGGCGCCGGGGCGGATCGGACGGGGGTGAAGCCGTTGAACTCACCGACCGGGCCGGAGAGCGGCCCGCCGGCCACGCCCGGGGAACGCTGCGGGAGTTGGCCGCCCTGGGCTTGACGGTACGGGTGGGGCTCGAACGGGTTGCTCTCGCTGGACGGCTGCGCGGGCGGCGGCGGGGCCCAGGCGGAGGGCGGGGGGCCGTCCTGCCGGGACTGGTCCTGACCGGCTGGTGGCTGGGGCGCCGCCGAACCACGGCCGCCGGCGTCACGGGAAGGCATGCCAGAGGCGTCACGGGAAGGCAAGCCCGAGGCGTCACGGGAAGGCAGGCCGGAGGATTGGCGGGACGGCAGCCCGGAGGCGCCGGGTCCGGCCGGGCCTGAGCCGGTGGCGTCGCGGGAGGGCCCGCCGGAAACGCTCGGCGGGACCGCGGCCTGTGCTGGAGGCGAGCCCAGAGAAGGCCCGGATGCGTAGGGATTCGTCGAACCGGACAACGGCCTTGAGCCAGGCGGCTCGGTGAGGCTGGGCGGCCGGGTGTCCGTGCCGGCAGGGGCGGGAGGCCGAGACGCCGGGCCACCGGCTGGGGGCGGGAATGCCGGGCCACCGGCAGGAGGCGGGAAGGCCGGGCCACCGGCAGGAGGCGGGAAGGCCGGGCCACCGGCAGGAGGCGGGAACGCCGGGCCACCGGCAGGAGGCGGGAAAGCAGAGTCACCGGCAGGAGGCGGGAAGGCTGCGCCGTCGGCGGTGGGAGGCAGGGCCGGTGGGCGTGCCGCAGCAGGCGGTGGGGTGCCCGGCCCGTCCTGGGCGGGCATGCGCGCCGAGCCTGCGGAGGTGAACTTGGCGGCGCCGGGGCCGAAGGCCGGGCCCTGGCTCACCGATGCCTGGCCGGCGGGCGGCACCGCGGGCACCACGAACGGTGAGCCGCCGTTCGGTGTGGAGTGGGGCGGCGGGGCGTACGCGCTGGGGAACGAGTCCTGGGCGTGCGGGTACGACGGGGCCCGGTCGGCGGTCTGGTGGCCGTTCGAGTCGGGCGGGAAAGCGTCCGGCGGGAAGGTGTCCGGCGGGAAGGTGTCCGGCGGGAAGGCGTCGGTGCCGAACGGCTCGGCTCCGCCGCCCGACGTGGCCCCCGGCTGGTGGCCGGCTTGCTGGCCCTCGGACGTCATATCCGCCTCCTCCATGACTGTCGGCCGTGCCAGCTTATGCACGGACGCGGCCGACCTTGCAGAGCTGGGCGTGACCCCGGTCACTACGCCCGGCCGGCCGAGCCGGGGCGGGTGACCGTGCCCAACCGTACCGGTCGAGGCGGGCAGCCGGAATCCCGGTGTACGCCGTCCGGAGCGGACAAGCAGGCGGGAAACCACCGAACGTGATCATGCCCACGCCTGCCGCATCGGTCGTCGGCCGAGGCAGTCCGATCTGGAAGGAGGGGTTGTGGACCGTCGCGTCAGGTGGGACTGGGCGAAGGGTTGAGGTGGGGAAACGGGCCGAAGAAACAGGAACGGGCCAGGGGTGGTGGGCGGGGCTGAAGAAGCGACAAGTCCGGTGAGTCGGGAAGAGGGTGGGTCGTCGAGATGCGACGAGGCCCCGACCCTGTGCGGGTCGGGGCCTCGGATGGCGCCGGATCGAGCGCGATGCCGTCAGTAGAGGCGTCGCTGGGCGAGGAACTCGATCTCGTCGCGCATGGACTGCGTGGGAGCCTTCTGCCAGGCCCGCTCGATGGCGCGGGCCACGCGCTTGGCGTCCCGACGGGCTCGGATGCGGTCGAAGGTGCTCATGGTGCTGCTCACTCCCCTGGCCTCGTGGGCCGTCGCTGGGTGCCGGGGTTCCGGCGCTGCATCCATTGAAGCGCGCCGGAACACCGGAAGGCCAACGATTCGGGGGTGATCTCGCTTACCCGCCTAAGAATCTAAGGTTCGGTAAGCGTCATGCCGAAGAAACCTACGTCCAGGAGAGGAGGGCTCCCTCCGGGTCCTCGAGGAAAGCGCCGACGTCGCGGAGGAACTTCGAGCCGAGCTCGCCGTCGACGATCCGATGGTCGAACGAGAGGCCGAGGGTCGTGACCTGGCGAATCTTGATCTTTCCCTTGTGGACCCACGGCATGGGACGGATCGCTCCGAACGCCAGGATCGCGGACTCGCCGGGCGGCAGGATCGGCGTACCCGTGTCGACGCCGAAGACGCCGACGTTGGTGATGGAGAACGTTCCGCCGGACATGTCCGATGGGGGCGTCTTGCCGGACTTTGCCACCTGGACCAGGCCGTTCAGGGCGTCGGCCAGTTCACGCAGGGTCAGCCGGCCGGCGTCCTTGATGTTCGGGACGATCAGGCCGCGTTCGGTGGCCGCCGCGATCCCGAGGTTCACGTACTCCTTGACGACGATCTCGTTCGTCGCACCCGACCACGTCGAGTTGACCATCGGGTGGCGCTTGACCGCGAGCAGGACGGCCTTGGCGACGAGCAGGAGCGGCGAGACGCGTACGTCGCGGAACTCCGGCCGGGTCTTGAGCCGCTCCAGCGACTTCATCGAGCGCGTCACGTCGACCGTGAGGAACTCCGTGACGTGTGGTGCGGTGAACGCCGACGCCACCATGTTCTCGGCCGTCAGCTTCCGGACGCCCTTGATCGGGATCCGCTGCTCGCGCGAGGCCTCGAACACCGCCGGCGCCACCGCGCTGCCGTTGACCGCCGAGCCGGTGGCCGCGGGTGCCGGAGCCAGGGCGGCAGCGGCGGCTCGCTGCACGTCGTCCCTGGTCACCGAGCCGAGCGGGCCGCTGCCGGTCAGGGAGTGCAGGTCGATGCCGAGGTCCTTGGCCAGCTTGCGGACGGGCGGCTTCGCGAGGACCGGCCCACCGGCACGCACTGCAGCGGCGGCCGACGGGGGAGCGGAGATCACGGGAGCCGGCGAGGGAACGGGACCCGTCGACTGAGTAGCGGGAGCCGCCGAAGGCGGGGTGGCCGGTGCTGCGGTTGGTGACGCTGTGGGCGTACCTGTGCGAGGCCGTCGTTTGGCAGCCACCGTGCGCGGCCCATATCCGACCAGCACCGCGGTCCGGCCGCCCGGAGCCGGACCACCGATCAGGCCGGGCTCGACCGCGCCCTCCTCGGGAGCGACCTCCACCGCGGCCAGGGACTCCGCCGAGGGAGCCGGCAGATCCGGCCGGTCCGCCGGGAGCGGCCCGGCCGACGGGTCCGTGTCGATGGCGACGATGGGTGCGCCGACCTCCACGGTCGTCCCGGCCTCGTGGAAGATCCGGGTCACGACGCCCGCCCACTTCGCGGGGATCTCGACCGCGGCCTTGGCCGTCTCGACCTCGACGATCGGCTGGTTCAGCTCGATCGTGTCGCCGACCTTGACCAGCCAGCCGAGGATCTCGCCCTCGGTGAGGCCCTCGCCGAGGTCGGGCAGGGTGAACTCCTTGATCCGCGACATCCGGGTCACCAGCCGAAGGAGCGGTCGATGGCGTCCAGGACCCGGTCCAGGTCCGGCAGGTACTCCTCCTCGAGGCGGGCTGCCGGGTACGGGGTGTCGTAGCCCGTCACCCGCAGGACCGGCGCCTCCAGGGAGTAGAAGCACTCCTCGGTGATCCGGGCGGCGAGCTCCGCGCCGAGGCCCACGTTGCCCGGGGCCTCGTGAACGACCACGGCGCGACCCGTCTTGCGGATCGAGTCGAAGACCGGGCCGAGATCCAGCGGGGAGAGCGTGCGCAGGTCGATGACCTCGAGGTTGCGGCCGTCCTCCTGGGCGGCCGTCGCGGCGTCGAGCGCCACGCGGACCATCGGGCCGTAGGCGATCACGGTCGCGTCGGTGCCCTCGCGGGCCACGCGGGAGGCGTGCAACGGGTACGCGGTCGACAGGTCGAGGTCGAGATCCACCTCGCCCTTCTCCCAGTACCGGCGCTTGGGCTCGAAGAAGACGATCGGGTCGTCCGAGGTGATCGACTGCTGGATCATCGCGTACGCGTCGGCCGGGTTGGCGCAGGTCACGACCTTGAGGCCGGGGGTGTGCGCGAAGTACGCCTCGGGCGACTCGGAGTGATGCTCGACCGCGCCGATGCCGCCGCCGTAGGGGATGCGGATGACCATCGGGATGCGGATGTTGCCCAGCGAGCGGTAGTACATCTTCGCGACCTGGGCGACGATCTGGTTGTACGCCGGGAACACGAAGCCGTCGAACTGGATCTCGCACACCGGCCGGTAGCCGCGGATGGCGAGGCCGACCGCGGTGCCGACGATGCCGGCCTCGGCGAGCGGGGTGTCGATGACGCGGTCGTCGCCGAAGTCCTTCTGCAGGCCGTCGGTGATCCGGAAGACGCCGCCGAGCTTGCCGACGTCCTCCCCCATGATGACGACCTTCGGGTCGTTCTCCAGGGCGCGGCGCAGGCCGTGGTTGAGGGCCTTGCCCAGGGTGATCGTCTCGCTCATCAGTGGGCGCTCCCCTCGAACGAGGCCTGGTAGTCGGCGAACTGCTTGCGCTGCGCGTCGACCTCGGGCGAGCCGTTGGGGTAGACGTTGTCGAACAGGGCGACCGGCTGCGGGTCCGGCATGGCCAGCACCCGCTCGCGCAGGTCGAGGGCGAGCTTGCGGGCGCTGTCGTCCACCTCGCCGAAGAAGGAGTCGTCGGCCAGCTGCTGCTTGGCCAGGAACGCCTTGAGGCGGCTGATCGGGTCCTTGGCCTTCCACGACTCGACCTCGCTGGCGATGCGGTAGCGGGTCGGGTCGTCGGAGCTGGTGTGCGCGCCCATGCGGTAGGTGTACGCCTCGATCAGCGTCGGGCCCTCGCCGTTGCGCGCGTTGTCCAGCGCCGCCCGGGTCACCGCGAAGGTGGCCAGCACGTCGTTGCCGTCGATGCGTACGCCCGGGAAGCCGTAGCCGGCCGCGCGGCGGTAGAGCGGGATACGCGTCTGGCGCTCGAGCGGCTCGGAGATCGCGTACTGGTTGTTCTGGCAGAAGAAGACGATGGGGGCGTTGAACACCCCGGACCAGACGAACGACTCGTTGACCTCGCCCTGGCTGGTGGCGCCGTCGCCGAAGTACGCGATGACCGCCTCGCCGTCGGGCCCGCCGGTCTTGCCGTCCATGGTCACGCCCATGGCGTAGCCGGTGGCGTGCAGCGTCTGCGAGCCGATCACGATCGTGTACGTGTGGAACTTGTACTTGTTGGGGTCCCAGCCGCCCTGGTCGACGCCGCGGAACAGGCCGAACGGCATGATCGGGTCGATCCCGCGGGTGTAGAGCACGCCGTGCTCGCGGTAGGTCGGGAACGCCATGTCCTGCGGGCGCAGCGCGCGGCCCGAACCGACCTGCGCGGCCTCCTGGCCCAGCAGGCTGGCCCAGATGCCGAGCTCACCCTGCCGCTGCAGGGCGGTGGCCTCGGCGTCGAGGCGGCGGACCGTCACCAGGTCCTTGTACAGCTCGCGGTATTCGTCGTCGGTGAAGTCGACCGAGTACGTCACGCCCTCCGGCGTGGTGACGCTGTCGATGCGCTCACCGTCGGGCGTCAGCAGTTGAACGAAACCGCCGGCCGGGGCGTCCGCCCCGACTTCGCTTTCGCCGTTCGCCATCCGTGTCTCCCTGTTCATCTCTGCGCCCACGGCGGGTGTTGCCCGTCCGCGCGGCTGACCGCTGGTGCGCCGCGCCTGGCCCGGGTGAGGTTGCCGCGCGGTTGGTCGGTGGGGTCGCGGACCCCGCCGGGGAGTGACGGCCCCCACCGCACCCCGCTGGTACGCAGGCAACGGCGGCGGTGCCGTCGCCCCCATCCTCGCAGAGAACGTGAGTGGCGCCACACGTCAGGTCGATCACAGATCTGAAATCTTGCCGAGTCATCGGTGGCCATGTTTGTCCGGATTAGCGGTTTTCGTACCGTCACTTCCGTCTGAACGGCCGATGTGCGCCGCTCCCGAACGGCACATGCGTCGTTCACTCCAGCAGCCGACGGATCCACGTGGATCTCAACTCTGGGGAGGGTGCCGGCGTGCCGCAGCAGCCGAACGACGACGGGCTCGTGCCACCGATCAAGGTGTTGCGCAAGCGCCTCAACGGCGTCTACAGCGCGGAAGGTCTCACGGGACCGACACGTCGTTACGTCCTGCTCGTGGTGATGCTCGTCGGCCTGGCCTCCCTGCCGACGCTCGCGGCGATCACGGCGGGATCCAACGAGCTCGCCGACGGGGGTTCGACGGTCACGGACGTGCCGTTCATTCCGCCGGCGTCGACCGGGCCGGTGCAGATCCCGCCGTCGTCGGCCGGCAGCGGATCACCGTCACCGCCCGTGCGGGGTCAGGCTCAGAAGAGAAAGACCAAACCTTCCGGGTACGCCGGGAGCAGGCGTTCCGGGGTGTCGTCGTCGACTTCCGGCCGGACGCAGCACGAGCCGGGCGGCGGGGTCGGCGAGCCGGACGGGGCGCGTCCTGGTCGGCCGGTGGGCTGGTCGGGGCGGCCTCTGCGGCCCGTTGAGCCGGACGAATCGGATGTGGGTGGGGGCGTGCCCGGTTCGGACGGCGGTTCGGACGGCGGTGATGGGTCCGATGCGGGCGGCGGTTCGGATGGTGGTGACGGCTCGGATGCGGGCGGTGATCAGGATTCGGGCGGTGGCTCGGATGCGGGGGGCGGCTGGGATACGGGTGGCGGCTCGGACGACCACGGTGACGCCGGTGGGGACGGCGGCGACGGGTGGGGCAGGGACGACGCTCCCGGCGAGCACGACGACGGTGCCGGTTGGGGCAGCGACGACGGTCCGGGCCAGGGCGACGACGGCCAGGACGACGACGGCCAGGAGGACGACGGCCAGGACGAGGGCGAACAGCCGGGCGAACACGACGGCGAACAGCCGGGCGAACACGACGGTGAACAGCCGGGCGACGACGCAGGCGGTGGCCAGGGCGGCGAGCATCCCGCCGGCGGTCACGGTCAGGCCGACGGTGGAGGCGCGAACGACTCGGATGACTCAGACAATTCCGACCAGCCGGATTCGCCGCCGGTGAAGCCGGTTCGTCCGCCGTGGTGCACCGACCGCACCCAGTGCTCATCCCGGCCGTCGCATCACCACCGGCCCGACTGGACCCGCCACAAGCACTGCGAGGACGCGAGCCATCGCGCGCACTGGTCGCACCACCGAGCCGGGCGGAAACGCACCATCACCGTCCACATCGAGCCGTCCGGGCGGCACAGCCGCAGGGAGACGGTCACCGAATCGCGGCGCCCCGGGCAGCCCCCGCGCCTCAAGAAGATCATCAGTCATCGCTGGGCCGCGCCGGCCCGGTCCGACACCAGCCGGAGGTCGGCAATGGCCGAACGCCCGCAGAACCTCAGACCCGCCCGCGACGCCGCCCGCACCCACAACAGCCACCGGCACCAGCCGGCCGTCGACCAGCAGGACGACACCTACTACGCCGCGCGGTCCTACCGGGGCAGCCACCGGGCCGAGCGCATGCACCGCGCCGACGACAACCGCACGGTGGCGCTGCAGCGCAGCTCTCGCTCGGGCCGCCACCACGCCGACCCCGACAACTCCAACCGCTGGTAGGACCACCCGAGAACGCGGCACGGCGCCGCCGAGGAAACGGCCCCTGACGGGCCGTGGCCGGGTCCGAGCGACTTGCGCCGGTCAGGAGTCGTCGGTGAGGCGGTGCCGGTTGGTCTCGATCCAGGCGTCGATCGCTTCCGGGTCGTTCGGGTCGACGCCCTCCGAGATCAGCTGTGCCACCGCCGCCGTCGCCGGGCTGCGTTTCTCGCCCGTCGCGTAGAGGCGGGCGAACTCGGGGATCATCTCCTCCACGACCGTGTCCGTCTGGTCGGTCGCGGCGTCCGGGAGGCCCTTCTTGCGCATCGCGTACGCCGACCAGGCCCGAGTGACCCTGGGCAGCATCGCCGCGTCGTCCATGTCGAGGACGGCGCGGCGGTGGACCCAGTCGAGCAGGAACAGGCCCGCTACCGCCGGGCTCCAGCGCAGCGGGTCCGTGTCGGGCAGGCTGGACGCGTGGTCCAGCAGCAGGCTCAGGCAGAAGTGCAGGGAGGCCAGCTCGTCGTCGGCGGAGACCTGGTCGAGGCCGAAGCGGGCCGCCTCCGGTGACGCGAGGAAGTCGCGCAGCAGGCGTTCGCGGTCGGGGCCGCTGAGCTCCGGCGGCTCGGCCAGCGGCGGCACCGTCGAGCGGGGGAGCAGGGCGAGGCGGGCTGTCGCCAGGGTGCGGTCGGTTGCCAGGTTGCCGTCCTGCGGCAGGTCGGTGAGGTCGTCGGTGAGCTCGAGGTGGCGGCTCACCTCGGTGCGCAGCCGGCCCGGGTCCTCCTCGCGGAACCAGGTCAGGTCGTCGTCCGTGCACATCTCGCGGACCTGCCCGAGGATCCGGTCCGCCGGTGCGCCGACGAAGATGTCCTTGGTGATGCCGATGTTGTGGTCCACGAGGGCGACGACCGCGTGCTCGGGGCCGCCGTCCTCGGGGTCGTCGTAGGCGAATGTGACCAGATAGGACGTCTGGTCGCCGTACACGTCGCCGTACGCGTAGCAGCCGGTGGGGTGAACCCGGCCGAGCTGGTCGACCCAGGGCGGGGCCTGGGCTCCACGGCGGACCTCGGCCGCGCCCTCGGCGTCCGGAACGAGCGCCGCGAACACCTGGCGGATCGTTGTCGCGGATGCGGTGCGACGGCGGGTGGTGGCGGTGAGGAACTGGCCGACGAACGCGCGGACCGCCGTCGCGCGGTCGTTCTCGGCTACCGAATACACGCTGCCGAGCAGGGCGGTGCCCAGCATCTCGGCGTCCAGGGCGCAGCTGAGCTTTGCCACGTCGCGGGCGGCGTGGAGGACCGCGTCGTACGGGTTCTGAGGTGCCGCCATGCCGCCGAGCCTACCGGTAGAGCACGCTCGGGGCCCTATTCCGATCGGACGACCGTGAGCGCTTCGCGCGCCTGGGCGTACGCGTTGAGCACCTCGCGCACCGGCGCCACGACGTACTCGCGACCGACCTCGGTGACCGATGCGCGCAGCCGCTGTTCGGCCCGCCGGCCCGCGCGCCGGGCACCCACGTTGACGATCGGGCGCAGCAGCACCGCCATCAGCAGCCCGAGGATCAGGCCGCCGAGCAGCAGCAACGTGGGCAGCGGCACCTCGCCGACCTTCGGGTTGTCGAACGCGGGCAGGCCGAGGGCGCGGACCGCGTACCCGGCTACGAGCCAGCCCAGGCCGGCAACCGCGGCGATCGTGAACAGCCACTGCAGCAGTCCCACGGCGGTCCACCAGAACGGCTTGCGGGCCATTCCGATGTCGGTCTTGGCGACGGCGCGGTCGAGCGCGTCGGGCAGGTCGCCGAGCCGGGACCGGGCGGCCGCGTTCAGCGCCGGCGCCCAGACCTCGGGGATCGGCGCGGCCGCGCGCGCGGCGACCGCCCGCACGGAGAGGCCGACCGCGGACTTCTGGGCGGCGTCCGGCTCCGGCAGCGAGGTACGCGACACGGGTACGAGCTCCTGCGACGCCTCCTCCGCGGCCGGCTTCTCCGACGAGATGTGCAGCCGCTTGAGCGGGTCGGGCCGCAGCTTGCGGGCGCCGCGCATCAGGGGCCAGCCGGTGCTCGCGATCGCGCGGTGCCGGTAGGCGCCCTCCGCGGCGGCGGCGACCGCGGGCACCCCCGCCGAGCCGGCGAGGGCGTCGCTGAGCTGGCGTACGGTCGCGCGGTCGACCTCGTCCTCGGCGGCGGGCGGCCCTATCGTGGCGGCGAGCTGCTCGGCGACCGTGTCCAGGTCGCCGGCGAGGCGGCGCAGTGCGGCCTGGCGTTCCGCGACCGTCTTCTCCAGCGCGGCCCGCAGCTCGTTCAGCATTCCCGGCTGCTTCGCCGAGGTCGCCATCGCCGGCACGCCGTTGAGGCCGTCCTCGTCGAGCAGTCGCTTGAGGTCGGTCAGCACGATGTCGGTGTCGGTGGGCGAGAGCCGGTCGGCCTGGTTGAGCACCACGATCGTGACGTCGGCGTGCGAGCGGAACTGCCGCAGGTACGCGTTGTGCAGGATGCGGTCGCCGTACTTCTGCGGGTCGACCACCCACACCACCTGGTCGACCAGGCCGAGCAGCCGGTCCACCTCGAGCCGGTGCCCGCGTTCGACGGAGTCGAAGTCGGGCAGGTCGAGCAGGACCAGCCCGCGCAGGGCGGCCTCGTCGTCGCCGTCGAGCGCGCTCTCCCGGATGAAGCGGTGCCGGGGCAGGACGCCGATCCAGTCGAGCAGCCGGTTGGCGGGCTCCAGCGGTCCCCACACGCAGGCGTGCGCGACCCCGGTCGTCGGCCGGCGCACCCCCACCGGCGAGAGCTTGAGCCGGGCCAGGGCGTTGAAGAGGCTGGACTTGCCGCTGCCGGTGCTGCCGGCCAGCGCGACGACCGTGTGGTCCTGCGACAGTGCGAGCCGGCTGCCCGCCCGCTCGACCAGCGTGTGGGCCGCGACCAGGTCGTTGTCCGGAAGGTACGGGTCGGTGACGCGCAGGAACCGTTGCAGCGCGTCCAGGCGCTCGGTGAGCTGCTCGGCGTCGACGCGGTCGTCGCCGGCCAGCGCGCGCTTGACCTTCTCGACCTTCTCGGCGAGGTTCATGTCGGCGTCCCGGTCAACGCGAGTTCCTTCCTGGCGCTCTCCACGTCGGCCGCGGCCTGCCGCAGGGTGGCCCCCGGCTCGAGCTCGAGCCCCACCGCGGCGGTGCGGTCCGTGTAGCGGGCCGCCTCCGCGTCGAGCAGCACGTTAACCCGGGACACCAGCTCCTCGCGCGCCCGGGCGGCGAGGGTACGGATCGCCTGGTCGCCGAAGATCGCCTCGAGCACCTTCTGCGCCGCCACCGTGGTGCCCGCGCCGACCGCGACCTCGGCGCCGGTGGGGATGAACGCGGTGGAGGTGAACACCGCGATCATCACGGCCAGCCCGATGCCGTTGACGGCGTACGCGGCACCGCGGGCGACGACGCGCTTGTCGGCGGCCTCGGTGCGGACCAGTTCGAGCACCCACTGCTGCCAGTCGCGGACCACGCGCTCGGCCCGCTGGGGCAGGTCGGGCGACGGCTTCTGCAGCGCCGGCTCCAGCAGCTCGAACCCGGCCGGGTGCGCCTGCCACGCCGAGTACGCGTTCTCGGCGGCGTCCGAGGCGACCCCGCGCAGCAGCGTGACCAGCTGGGACTCCAGCGCCGCCTGCAGGTTGCGCCCGGGCGCGGGGCGGCCGGTGACCGCGGCGACGAGCCGGTCCCGCAGCTGGCCGATCCGCGACTCGAGGGTCCGCAGGAACTCGCCGGTGCCGATGAACTCCTGCCAGCGCGCGAGCACCTCGCCGCGCAGCAGCCGGCCGTCCTGGAGGCCTTCCTCCATGGTCCGGCGGGCGTTGCGGTAGGCCAGCGTCACCCGCTCGTCGAGGGCCTTCGCGGCGACGGCCTGCTCGTCGGCGGCCGCGGCCAGCCCTTCGACGGCCGGTCCCAGCGCGGCGAGCGCGCCGTCGAGCGTCTGGCGCACCACCGTGGACCGGGCGTTGGCGTCGGCCGCGAGCTGCGCGAACCAGTCGTGCAGCTGCCGCGTGACGTCCTCGGACAGCAGACCCTGCCGGTCCAGTGTGGTCTCCGGCAGCACGAACAGCGGTGCCGCGCCCATGTCGTGCTCGGTGAGCATCTCCGCCAGGTGCGTGGAGATCTCCCCGGCAGCCTCCTCGGGCACGCGATCCAGGACCAGCGCGATCACCGTGCCGCGCAACCGGGCCGTTTTCAGCAGTTCCCACGGTACGGCGTCCGCATAGCGCGCCGCGGTGGTGACGAAGAGCCACAGGTCCGCCGCGGCGAGCAGTTGCGCCGCCAGTTGCCGGTTGCGGTCGACGACCGAGTCGATGTCGGGGGCGTCGAGGAAGGCGAGGCCGGGACCGAGCGCCGGCGCCGACACCAGCTGCAGCGTCTGCGGGTCGGAGCTGGACTCGGCCGTACGGGTGAGGCCGGGCAGCAGCTCACCCTTGCGGAACCATGAGGCGTCGGAGGGGTGGCTGACCAGCACCGGCGAGCGGGTGGTGGGGCGCAGCACGCCGGCGGTGCTGACGGGGGCGCGGACGAGGCTGTTGACCAGTGTGGACTTGCCCGCGCCGGTGGAGCCGCCGACGACCACGAGCAGCGGCGCGTCGAGCCGGGCCAGGCGGGGGAGCAGGTAGTCGTCGAGCTGTGACACCAGCGCGCTGCCGACCCGGCGGGCCTCGTCGGCCGAGGGCATGACCAGCGGGTACGTGGTCCCGCCGATCGTGGCGCGGAGCTGGGACAACGCCGTGGCGAGACGGCCGACGGCCGCGGGAGGCTCGGCCGGGGCGGCCGGCTCCGCGTCGGGGCTCGTCGGCTGGGCAGGGGCGGTGACCGCCGTGGGCCGGGCTGCGGGAGCGCTCTCCGGGGCGGGGCGGGGTCCGAGGTCGTCGAGCGTGGCCGGGCGGGCCTGGGTGGTGACGACGTTGCCGCTGGTGGAGGCGGCTGTCGGTGGCCATTCCGGCTTCGGCGGGGAGTCCTCGGCGTCCTGCTCCGGGGTCACCTCGTCGGTGTCGTCCTCCGCGGGGTCGGCGCCGTCCTCGGCCCGGCCGGCCGGATCGTCCTCCGCGGGCGCGTCGTCGGCGGTGGTCGCGTCGTTGGGCGCCTCGGTGGAGGTGGTCGCGTCGCCGGTCGGCTCGGCGTCGTCGGTCGGCTCGGTGGGGGTGGTCGCGTCGTCGGCCGGCTCGGTGGAGGTGGTGTCGGCTGAGGGCTCCGGGCCGGCGTTCGCCTCCGGGGCCGGGGGTGTCGGCGTGTCCGACGCCTCCGCGGGCTCGGAGGGCGCGGTAGTGCCTCGTTCCTCGGGTTCGCCTGTCTTTGCCATCGACTCCGGCTCGGGGGGTGTTGCGGTCGGGGAGGCTGTGGGCGTACCGGGGGATCCGGCGAACCTGGCCGGACCACCGTTGGTCTGGGGTTTTGTCAGCGGGGCGTCGGCTACGGCGGGCTTGGCCGACGGACCGACCGCGTCACCGTGCGTCGTCACGGGTAAAGCGTGCCCGATCTATGCATCGCAGACAACAGGTACCCCACCCGTCGTGACCGGACAGGAACCTTCGGCACGAGGGTTGCGCCGGGTTGACTCAACTTCCCCTTGCGGACTGGTGGACCCGTGGCATCATTGAGTCCGGTCCACTCAACTTGTGACCCGAAGCTTGCACTGAACACCTGGTTAGAAGCGAGGAAGCGAACATGGCACGAGCGGTCGGCATCGACCTCGGTACCACGAACTCCTGCGTCAGCGTTCTGGAAGGAGGCGAGCCCACCGTCGTCGCCAACGCGGAGGGTGCGCGGACGACCCCGTCCATCGTCGCCTTCGCGCGCAACGGCGAGGTGCTCGTGGGCGAGGTCGCCAAGCGTCAGGCGGTGACCAACCCCGACCGGACCATCCGTTCGGTCAAGCGCGAGGTCGGCACCAACTGGTCGATCGACATCGACGGCAAGAAGTACACCCCGCAGGAGATCTCCGCGCGGGTGCTCATGAAGCTCAAGCGGGACTCCGAGGCCTACCTCGGCGAGACCGTCACCGACGCGGTCATCACCGTCCCCGCCTACTTCAACGACGCCCAGCGGCAGGCCACCAAGGAGGCCGGCGAGATCGCGGGCTTCAACGTCCTGCGCATCGTCAACGAGCCCACCGCGGCCGCCCTGGCGTACGGCCTGGACAAGGGTTCCAAGGAGCAGACCGTCCTGGTCTTCGACCTGGGCGGCGGCACCTTCGACGTCTCCCTGCTGGAGCTCGGCGAGGGCGTCATCGAGGTCAAGTCGACCTCCGGTGACAACCACCTCGGCGGCGACGACTGGGACCAGCGGATCATCGACCACCTGGTCAAGACGTTCCGCGGCGAGCACGGCGTGGACCTGTCGCAGGACAAGATGGCCCTGCAGCGCCTCAAGGAGGCCGCCGAGAAGGCCAAGATCGAGCTGTCCGCGGCCACCACGACCAGCATCAACCTGCCCTACATCACCGCCGGCCCGTCCGGCCCGCTGCACCTCGACATGAGCCTGAGCCGCGCCGAGTTCCAGCGCATGACGCAGGACCTGCTGGACCGCTGCAAGGGCCCGTTCGAGCAGGCGATCAAGGACGCCGGCGTGAAGGTCGCCGACGTCGACCACGTCATCCTGGTCGGCGGTTCCACCCGCATGCCCGCCGTCACCGAGCTGGTCAAGTCGCTGACCGGCAAGGAGCCCAACAAGGGCGTGAACCCGGACGAGGTCGTCGCCGTCGGCGCCGCCCTGCAGGCCGGTGTGCTCAAGGGTGAGGTCAAGGACGTCCTGCTGCTCGACGTGACCCCGCTGTCGCTGGGCATCGAGACCAAGGGCGGCATCTTCACCAAGCTCATCGAGCGCAACACGACGATCCCGACCAAGCGCTCCGAGGTCTTCACCACGGCCGACGACAACCAGCCGTCCGTGCTGATCCAGGTCTTCCAGGGTGAGCGGGAGATCGCGGCCTACAACAAGAAGCTCGGCACCTTCGAGCTGACCGGCCTCCCGCCGGCGCCGCGCAACGTCCCGCAGATCGAGGTCACGTTCGACATCGACGCCAACGGCATCGTGAACGTGCACGCCAAGGACCTCGGCACCGGCAAGGAGCAGAAGATGACGATCACCGGCGGCTCCGCGCTGCCGAAGGACGACATCGAGCGCATGATGCGCGACGCTCAGGACCACGCCGACGAGGACAAGAAGCGCAAGGAGGACGCGGAGACGCGCAACCTCGCCGAGCAGCTTCAGTGGCAGACCGAGAAGTTCCTGGCGGAGAGCGGCGACAAGCTTCCCGAGGACTCCCGCAACCAGATCAGCGAGGCGCTGGGCGACCTGCGCGGCGCGCTGGGCGGCAGCGACATCGAGAAGATCAAGAACGCGCACGAGAAGCTCGCGACGGTGTCCCAGCAGGCCGGTTCCCTGCTCTACGCCCAGCAGCAGCAGGAGGGCGCGCAGGGTGCCCCCGGCCCCGACGGCACCCAGGACGCGCCCGGTGGCGCGGCCGGCGCGAGCTCCGGCCCGCAGGGTGGCGCTGACGACGTCGTCGACGCCGAGATCGTCGAGGACGACAAGAAGTGAGCCGGGCGGACGACGAGAACGACGGTCAGGCGACCGAGCGCGTCGTCATCCGCGACCGCCGCAAGATCGATGTGAAGGGTGAGGACACCACGGTGACCAACGAGGCCGAGGAGTCCAAGGAGTCCACGGGCGGCGCGCACCGCGCCCCCGAGGAACCCGAGGACGAGGTGACCCCCGCGAAGCCGGGCCTCGGCGCGGAGCTCGAGGCCCTGCGGACCGAGCTGGAGGAGCGCACCCGCGACCTGCAGCGGGTGACCGCGGAGTACGCCAACTACCGCAAGCGGGTCGACCGCGACCGCAGTACGGCGGCCGAGCACACGACGGGCACGGTGCTCACCGCGCTGCTGCCGGTGCTGGACGACGTCGACCGGGCCCGCGAGCACGGCGACCTGGTCGGCCCGTTCGCCACGGTGGCCGAGTC
Source organism: Actinoplanes sp. NPDC049548 (assembly GCF_040676695.1). NCBI lineage: Bacteria > Bacillati > Actinomycetota > Actinomycetes > Micromonosporales > Micromonosporaceae > Actinoplanes > Actinoplanes sp. NPDC049548. Next base: position 77,033 of record NZ_JBFAPM010000014.1, on the reverse strand, counting down.
GCTGGGCGCGGTGGTCGGCAAGCTGGGCCTCGTGGCCTTCGGCGAGAAGGGCGACCCGTTCGACCCGACCCGCCACGAGGCGGTGGCCCACCTGACGTCGGCCGACGTCACGGAGCCGACCTGCGTCGAGGTCATGCGCCGCGGCTACACCCTGGGCGAGCGGCTGCTGCGGCCCGCGCTGGTCGCGGTCGCCGACCCCGCGTGACGATGTCCCGTCCCGCCCACCACCCGGTGGGCGGGACTCCCATCCGACCGCCCCACCCGCCACCCACAACAGGACTGAAGACTTGCATCCCTAGGAGGAGGTGGGCTGGATGAGTTCGAAGGACTGGCTGGAGAAGGACTTCTACGCCGTTCTCGGGGTGGGCAAGTCCGCCTCCGCCGATGACATCAAGAAGGCGTACCGGAAGCTCGCCCGGGAGAACCACCCGGACCACAACCCGGGTAACAAGGACGCCGAGGAGCGTTTCAAGGCCGCGTCCGAGGCGTACGACGTGCTCTCCGACGACCGGAAGCGCAAAGAGTACGACGAGATGCGCTCCCTGTTCGGCTCGGGCGCGTTCCGTCGTGGCGCCCGGGCCGGTGGCAGCGGCCAGTTCGACCCGTCCGACCTGTTCGGTGGGTTCAGCGGTGCCGCGGCCGGCGGAGGTGCCGGCGACCGGCGGTTCGGCGGGGCCGGCTTCTCGGACATCTTCAGCTCGATCTTCTCGGGCGGGGGTGCGGGACCGGGCGGACGCCGCGGACCGCAGCGCGGCCGGGACGTCGAGGCGGAGGTGACGCTCGACTTCGCGCACGCGGTGAAGGGCACGACGCTGCCGCTGACCCTGCGCTCGCCCGGTGTCTGCGACACGTGCCACGGCAACGGTGCCAAGCCCGGCACCGTGCCGCGGGCCTGTCCGCAGTGCCACGGCTCCGGTCTGATCTCCCGCAACCAGGGGTCGTTCAGCTTCTCCGAGCCGTGCCGGGAGTGCCAGGGTGCGGGCAGCATCGTCGACGAGAAGTGCCCGGAGTGCCGGGGCACCGGCGGGGTCACCAAGAACCGCACGATCAACGTCCGCTTCCCCGCCGGCGTCGCCGACGGTCAGCGGATCCGGCTGAGCGGCCGCGGCGAGCCCGGCGAGAAGGGCGGCCCGGCGGGTGACCTGTACGTGCAGGTCCGCGTACGCCCGGACGACCTGTTCGGCCGCAACGGCGACGACATCACCCTCACCGTGCCGATCAGCTTCGCGGAAGCGGTGCTCGGCACGGACCTCCGGGTGCCCACGTTGGACAGTCCCGTGACCCTGCGGGTTCCGCCGGGCACTCCGAGCGGCCGCAAGCTGCGGGCGCGCGGCAAGGGGGTCCAGCGCCGCGACGGCAAGGCGGGTGACCTGCTCGTCACCGTCGAGGTGCAGGTCCCGTCCGGGGTCTCGGACGAGGCCAGGGACGCCCTGGAGCGGTTCGCCAAGCTCACCCCCACGCCGGAACGTGGACGCATCGAGGCCCGGCTGCGCCGGGGATGATGAACCTTCGGGAGGTGGCACATGTATGAAGAGATCAGCATCTCGGTGGAGCAGGCCTCCGATGCGAAGGTTCTGATCATCTCCGTCGCCGCGAAGCTGGCCGGCATGCACCCGCAGACCCTGCGCCAGTACGACCGGCTCGGCCTGGTGCAGCCCGGCCGGGCCGGGGGCGGCGGGCGGCGCTACAGCGAGCGGGACGTCGCCCTGCTGCGGGAGGTGCAGCGGCTGAGCCAGGAGGACGGCGTCAACCTGGCCGGCATCAAGCGGATCATCGGGCTCGAGCAGCTGGTGGGCGAGCTCCAGGAACGGGTGGCCACGCTGGAGTCGCAGCTCGACGCGGCGTACCAGCGGATCGCCCAGCTCGAGTCCATGGGCGCGTACCCGGGACGTGACCTCGTCCGCCGCGAGGCGCCGTCGACCGCATTGGTGGTCTGGCGTCCTCGCCGGTCCGGCGACAAGTAGACGGCGTCGGCCGCCGTTGGCGTCAGCGGCGGCCGAACAGCGCGAGGCGGCGGGGGTGGCGCACCAGGCCGCCCTCGATCCAGTCCTCGTAGTCGAAGAGCTCGGGACGCGTCATCAGCACCCGGCAGTTGTGCGCCCAGATCGACATCGGCTCGTCACCGACCTCCTCGGCGCGCTCCACGTACTTCTTCAGCCGGCGCTTGCGCTGCGACGAGGCGTTCGGACGTACGCCGTCGGCGGCGTAGATGTACATGCAGTGCTGGGCGAAGCGGCGGGCCGGGCACTGCCGGTCCATCGCCAGCTCGAACAGGGTGGGGGCCAGGACGTCACCCGCGATGAGCAGGTCCCAGTCCGACGGCATGGAGTCGAGCGGCACGGCCTCGGGGTGGTACGCCCACGCCTGCAGCTCCTCCGGCCTCGGGTCGACCGGATTGGCGAATCCGAAGAACGTCGCCTCGCGCACGGTCACGATGCCGCCTCTACACGCTCGATCATCCGCCGTCCTCCTCCGGCAGAGGGGCCGCGGCTCCGACCGGAAGACCCTCACGTTCCGGCGTGTCGCTGGTCACCCTGTAACACCATGTTGTCGCGGCGACACGTTAGCGCGATCTCGCGCCCGGCGGAAGTGATGAAGTATCACTTTCAGATACTGGTCAGTAGCGATGAGCTGCGGGGACGGCCCGGTGGTCAGTCCACAGCCGGTAACACTTCGGCCGGACGGCGCAACGCGGTACGCCGCCGGACGATGTTCTTGAACCACGTGTAATCCGGCAGCCGCGCGAGCAGCGGGCCGCTCACCACGGTGATCAGCACGTACGCCGTCGCCAGCGGCGCCAGCTCCGGCTCCACGCCGGACGCGACGGCCAGCCCCGCGATGACGATCGAGAACTCGCCGCGGGGCATCAGGGCCAGCCCGGCGCGGATCTGACCCGGCAGGGCGATCCCGCTGCGCCGGGCACCGAAGACGCCGGTCAGCACCTTGGTGAGCATCGTGAGCACGGCGAGGGCGAACGCGGGCAGGAGCACCGGTGGCATCGCCGCCGGATCGGTCGAGAGGCCGAAGAAGACGAAGAAGACGGCCGCGAAGAGGTCCCGGAGCGGCGACAGCATCTGCACGGCGCTGTGCGCGAGCTCGCCGGAGAGGGCGATGCCCACGAGGAAGGCGCCCACCGCTGCGGACACCTTCAACTCCGCGGCGACGCCGGCCACGAACAGCGTCAGGCCCAGGACGCTCAGCAACAGCGCCTCGGCGTCCTTGACCGACATGAAGTTGGAGATGGCGTGCCCGTACCGGATCGCCACGACCAGCACCGCGACCACCGTGAGCACCGCGACCGCCAGGGCCTTCATGCCGCCGGCGAGCCCCACCCCGGCCAGCACCGCGGTGACCAGCGGCAGGTAGAAGGCCATCGCCAGGTCCTCGATGACCAGCACGGACAGGACCACCGGGGTCTCGCGGTTACCCAGCCGGCCGAGGTCGCCGAGCACCTTGGCGATCACGCCGGACGACGAGACCCAGGTGATGCCGGCCAGCACCAGCGCCGCCTCCCAGCCCCAGCCGAGCAGCAGCGCGAAGCCGGCCCCGGGCAGGGCGTTGAGCAGCGCGTCGACGACTCCGGCGGGGGCGGCCGAGCGCAGGTTGCCGACCAGCTCGCTCGCCGAGTACTCCAGCCCCAGCATGACCAGCAGCAGGATGACGCCGATCTCGGCGCCGATCTCGATGAACTCCTCGCTCGCGGAGAGCGGGACGAAGCCGCCGTGCCCGAACGCGAGCCCGGCGAGCAGGTAGAGCGGGATGGGGGAGAGCCCGATGCGGCGGCCGAGGCGGCCCAGCATGCCGAGCGCGAAGAGAAGCGCGCCGACCTCGATCAGAAGGATCGTCGTGCTGTGCACCGGCGCCTCAGTCGCCGTGGTCGCCGGCGAGGATGGCCGTCACGCCGTCCAGGCCCTGGCGGGTGCCGACGGCGACCACCACGTCGTTCGCCTCGAAGACGAACGACGGGCCGGGGGAGGCGATCACCTCACGGTCACGCAGGACCGCCACGATCGAGGCGCTCGTGCGGGTGCGGGCCCGGGTGTCACCCAGGGGGCGGCCGACGAAGGGGGAGCCGGCCGGCAGGGCGACCTGCTCGGTGAGCAGGCCCGCCGCCTGCTGGCGCAGGCCCGAGAGCTGGCCGAGCATGAGCGACGCGCCGAGGACGTCGGCCAGCGCCTCCGCCTCGTCGTCGGTCAGCGGTATCGAGGCCAGGCAGGCGTCGGGGTCGTCCACGTCGTAGAGCACCAGGTCGCGACGGCCGCTGCGGTGCGAGACCACGCCGACCGTACGCCCGGACGAAGTGACCAGGTCATGGCGGACGCCGATGCCCGGAAGTGGAGTCTGCTCAACCCGTACGCGCACGCGTACCACCGTAGCCGGTACCGGGGCGGACGACGGTCAGCAGGAGCAGGCCCGCCGCGCAGAGAACGGCGCAGATCACGTACGCGTACCGGAAGCCGAAGTGCTGCGCGACCCCGAACAGCGGCCCGGCAAGCATCGCGCCCAGCGGGAACGAGTTCGTGAACAGCGTCGTGGCCCGCCCGGGATGCCCCGGCAGCATGTTCTGCATGTACGTGATGCCGAGTCCGGACACCGCCGCGATGAACAGCGCGTTGAGGATCTGCGCGACGAAGAGCACCCACACGCCGGACGAGATCGCCGCCAGCGCGTAGTAGCCGACCCCGCAGGCCGCCCCGGCGAAGAGCAGCAGGCGAAGGGGCAGCCGGGTGGACAGCGCGCCGAGCCCCAGCATCAAGGGGATCTCCAGGGCCGCGCAGAGCCCGAGGACCAGGCCCGCGTCGGAGACGTCGCCGTGCAGGTCGGTGCGGATGAACAGCGGCAACGCCTGGACGGCCAGGGTCAGCGGCGTCTGCATGAGCGTGAACGCGGCGGCCGTGAGCAGCAGTGTCCACCGAGCGAGGTCCGGCGTGTCGGAGATCTCCGTCTCCGCCGTCTCTGCCGCCGGTGCCTCGACCTCGCCGAGCCAGCCGATGCCGACGAGGGCCGCGAGCGCGTACATGAGGGCGGCTGTGCCGTAGACCCAGCCGAAGCCGCCGGCGTGGAGGAGGAACGCGGCCAGTGGCGGTCCGGCGACCCACGCCAGCGAGAAAACGGTCCGCAGGGCGCTGATGCCCATCGCGGCCCGGTCCGGCGCGTCGCGCTCGAGCACCTGACGGGCGTACGCGAAGGACTGCGGGAAGAGTGAGTTGGCGACGGCGATCGCGGTGACGGTGAGGCCGAGCAGGATCCAGTAGTCCCGCACGAACGCGGTCAGCGCGCATCCGACCATGCCGGCCGCGGCGCCGCCGATGAGCAGGGCCCGGCGGATCGGGCGCCGGTCCGACAGGCGCCCGATGAGGGTGGAGCCGAGGACGCCGGACAGTGGGGCGAGCACGAGGAAGACAGTCACCTGGAGCGGGCCGGCGTCGACCTCCGTGCTCAGGAACAGCGACAGGAACGGCCCGACGAGCGCGGTGGAGATGCCGACCCCGAGGAAGATGAGGCCCAGCGGGAGGAGCGCACGAGTGAGCTGCGGCGTACGCCGCGCGGTTGCCAGGGCCATATGTCTGACGTTACGGCGGGCTCTGGTTACCGGCATCTCTTTAACGGCGTTGGACTCGTCACCCTAGAGTTGAGTGGAATACGCTCAAGTCTCAGATTGCTGAACCACCCGGATGCTGCATCTCTTGGAAGATCCGATCAGGGGAGCTCATGAACGCCGAACGCCTTACCACCAAGAGCCGTGACGTCATCACGGGTGCCGTGGCCGACGCCAACCAGCGCGGTCACGCCACCGTCGAGCCGTGGCACCTGCTGCTCTCACTGCTCGACACCGGTGGCTCCACAGCCCCGGCGTTGCTGCGAGCGGTCGGTGCCAATCCCGCCGATGTGCGGCGCGCCGCCGTACGCGCGGTCGAGCAGCAGCCTTCCGCGCGCGGCTCGAGCACCGCGGAGCCCAGCCTCTCCCGCGAGTTCGTCAACGCCATCGGCGAGGCCGAGCTGATCGCCAAGCCGCTCGGCGACGAGTACGTCTCCACCGAGCACCTGCTCGCCGGCATCGCCCGGGTCGGCGGCTCGGTCGGCAAGGCCCTGCGCGACGTCGGTGCCACCGAGGAGACGCTCGTTGCCGCCTTCCCGTCGGTGCGCGGGGGCGAGCGCCGCGTCACGAACCAGGACCCCGAGCAGACCTACAAGGCGCTGGAGAAGTACAGCGTCGACCTGACCGCCCAGGCGCGCGAGGGCAAGATCGACCCGGTCATCGGGCGGGACGCCGAGATCCGCCGGGTCGTGCAGGTGCTCTCCCGGCGTACCAAGAACAACCCGGTGCTGATCGGCGAGCCCGGCGTCGGCAAGACCGCGATCGTCGAGGGCCTGGCGCAGCGCATCGTCGCGGGCGACGTGCCCGAGACGCTGCGCGACAAGAAGCTGGTCTCGCTCGACCTCGGCGCGATGGTCGCCGGCGCGCAGTACCGCGGCCAGTTCGAGGAGCGCCTCAAGAGCGTCCTCGAGGAGATCCGCAACTCCAACGGCCAGGTCGTCACGTTCCTCGACGAGCTGCACACCGTCGTCGGCGCCGGCAAGGGCGAGGGCTCGATGGACGCCGGCAACATGCTCAAGCCGATGCTGGCCCGCGGCGAGCTGCGGATGGTCGGCGCGACCACCCTCGACGAGTATCGCGAGCACATCGAGAAGGACCCGGCCCTGGAGCGCCGCTTCCAGCCGGTCGTCGTCGGTGAGCCCACCGTCGAGGACACCATCGGCATCCTCCGCGGCCTCAAGGGCCGGTACGAGGCCCACCACCGGGTCCAGATCACCGACGCGGCCCTGGTCGCCGCGGCGGCGCTGTCCGACCGGTACATCAGCGACCGGTTCCTGCCGGACAAGGCCATCGACCTGATCGACGAGGCCGCCTCCCGGCTGCGGATGGAGATCGACTCGCGCCCGGTGGAGCTGGACCAGCTGCAGCGGCAGGTCGACCGGATGCGGGTCGAGAAGCTGGCGCTGGAGAAGGAGACCGACCCGGCGTCGGTCGCCCGGCTGGAGCGGCTCGAACGCGACCTCGCCGACCGCGAGGAGGAGCTGACCGCCCTCAACGCCCGATGGGAGCGCGAGCGTGGCGGCCTGAACCGCGTCGGCGAGCTCAAGAAGAAGCTGGACGAGACGCACGCCGAGCTCGAGCGGGCGCAGCGCGAGGCCGACTGGGAGAAGGCGTCCCGCCTGCAGTACCAGGAGATCCCGGCGCTGGAACGGGAGATGGAGAGCGCGGCGGCGGCCGAGGACGAGAAGACCGAGCCGCCGATGGTCAAGGAGGAGGTCGGCGCCGACGACATCGCCGAGGTCATCGCCTCGTGGACCGGCATCCCGGCCGGCCGGATGATGGAGGGCGAGACCGCCAAGCTGCTGCGCATGGAGGAGTCGCTGCAGGCCAAGGTGGTCGGCCAGACCGAGGCGGTCGCGGCCGTCGCGGGAGCCGTACGCCGGGCCCGCGCCGGTGTCGCCGACCCGGACCGCCCCACCGGCAGCTTCCTGTTCCTCGGCCCCACCGGCGTCGGCAAGACCGAGCTGGCCAAGGCCCTCGCGGGCTTCCTCTTCGACGACGAACGCGCCATGGTCCGCATCGACATGAGCGAGTACGGCGAGAAGCACTCCGTCGCCCGTCTCGTCGGCGCCCCGCCCGGGTACGTCGGCTACGAGGAGGGCGGCCAGCTGACCGAGGCGGTCCGCCGGCGGCCGTACAGCGTGGTGCTGCTGGACGAGGTGGAGAAGGCGCACCCGGACGTCTTCGACGTGCTGCTGCAGGTCCTGGACGACGGGCGGCTCACCGACGGGCAGGGCCGCACGGTCGACTTCCGCAACGCCATCCTCGTGCTCACCTCGAACCTCGGTTCGTCGGTCATCTCCGACTTCACCCTGGGCGAGGAGGAGCGCCGGGAGGAGGTCATGGCGACCGTACGCGCGCACTTCAAGCCGGAGTTCCTCAACCGCCTCGACGACATCGTGGTGTTCCACGCGCTGACCGCGCAGGACCTCGCGGCCATCGTCGACATCCAGCTGGGCCGGCTGCGGCACCGGCTGGCCGACCGGCGGCTCAGCCTGGACGTCACCGAGGCGGCGGTGCAGTGGCTGGGCGAGCACGGGTACGACCCGATCTACGGTGCCCGGCCGCTGCGCCGGCTGGTGCAGTCCGCGATCGGGGACTCACTGGCCAAGGCGCTGCTCGCCGGCGAGATCGTGGACGGCGACACGGTCCTGGTCGACCTGGGCGACAACAAGGACGGGCTGCGCGTCGCCCGAGCCTGAGCACAGCAGAAGGGGCCCCGAGGAGTTTTCCTCGAGGCCCCTTCTTTTCGTCTCAGCTCGCCTCCGCCTCCCGCTGCCGGTAGGCGTGGGTCATGAGAATGTCCGTGAAGGCGTGCTCGCCCTCGTCGGACCAGATCCTGATCCCGTCGCGGTGGAGCTGGTACCGGACGTCTTCGTAGCGGGTGCTCGTGTCGTCATGGTGAACGACGGTCAGGGTGTCTGCATGGGGCATGGGACTCACCGGTCCTTAACGGGTCTGGGGCGGCCGCGGTGTGGACACGCGGCCGGCGCAATCGGGAAGGGGCCCTGATCCGGTCTGCCTCGGCCCCGGCGATCAGTGAGCGGGGGCGGCGACTCGGTCGGGCACAGGGCGGCGCCGAGGGATTCTCTTGCCTGCGGCGCGCCACGAGATGGAAGTGTATGGGTCGGGATCGACTTCTGTCGCCCCCTCGAACGAGCGACCTATTTCATCCGATTTCGTGCCACGTCGGGCGATGTTGCCATAGTTGTGGACCTTGTGTCAGCCGGTCCCCGGTTCTGGCCGCCGCCCGATACCGTGAGTGGATCTAGGAGGGAGCGCCGCATGCATCCGGCAGCACCGGCACCGAGCTCACGTCCCACGGTCGTCACCGTCTCGTCGTACTTGCTGTATCTCACCGCCGCCGCGTCGGTCGTCGCGTCGCTGCTGTCGCTGACCACCGTCTCCACGATCTCCGACGTCTACAAGGACCTGTACGCGAACACCGCGAGCAGCGGCATGGAAAGCATCATGGTCGCCGCCATCGTGGTGGGCGTCGTGATCAACGTCCTGGTCGCGGCCGGTCTGGTGATCCTGGCCATCTTCAACAACCGCGGGCGCCAGGGCTCCCGCGTCACCACCTGGGTGATCGGCGGCATCTTCCTGTGCTGCAGTGGCTTCGGCCTGCTCGGCAACGCCGCCACCAGCGGCATGAACCTCGACTCGGGCACCAACGCGGGCCCGAGCGCCCGCGAGGTCGAGGACCGGCTCTCCGCCGAGCTGCCCTCCTGGTACGGGCCGATCACGACGACGCTCAGCATCCTGCTGGTGCTGGCGATCCTGGCGGCGCTGATCCTGCTCATGCTGCCGCCGGCGAACGCGTACTTCCGCAAGCCGCAGCCGACGTGGGACCCGTCCATGCCGTACCCGTACCCGGGGCAGCCCGGTTATCAGCAGCCGGGATACCCGCCGCCCGGATATCCGCAGGCGGGATATCCGCAGCCCGGTTATCCGCAGCCGGGGTATCCGCAGCAGCAGCAGCCGCCCTACTCGGCTCCCGGGGCGTTCCCGGCGTACCCGGGAACCCAGCCGGACGCCACGCCGCCGCCCACCACACCGCCGGGACCTGCGCAGGACGCTCCGCACACGGGCAGCGTGCCCGCGACGGATCCCTGGAGCGCGCCCTCTCCCGGCCCGTCGTCGCCGACGCCGGACCAGGGTTCCGACCGGAACCCGCCGCCCGATCAGCCGGGCCGGGCACCGACCGATCCGGCCTGACACCCCACCCCTCGCGCGCCGCCGGGTAAGCCCGGCGGCGCGTCACGCGTCCAGGTAGGTTCGTCCGCAACGGATCACCCGGGAGACCACCATGTCGTACGCAGTGCAGCACCCGGCGGCGGCCGCACCGGCACCCGCCGCGACGCCCCGCCGGCCGGTGTCGGTCGGGATCGCGTCGGTCCTGCTGATCGTCATGGCGGTGGTGGGTCTGGCGTACGCGGTGGCCACGCTGGCGATCGCCCCCGGCACGGTCGACCGCTTCCGCGCCGCGGCCGGCGACAGCCCCGACGTCGACGGCTCGGTCACCGTGCTGTGGATCGGTGCTGCGCTGGGCGCGGTGCTCGCAGTGATCCTCTTCGCCCTGTACGTGGTGCTGGCCCTGGGGCTGCGCCGGGGCAGCAACGGCATCCGCATCGCCACGCTGGTCGTCTGCGTGCTCGGACTGCTCGCCGGTTGTGCGTCGACGCTGACCATGGCGGTGCAGCGCGGTGGCGAGTCGGCGCCGGGGTCGGTGGGGGCGGCGCTGGCGGACGCTTACCCGGGGTCGTGGATCGCTCTGAACATCGGTCTGGGTCTGGCGCAGATGGCCGGGTATGTGCTGGTGGGGTCGGTGCTGCTGGCCGCGCCCCGGTCGTTCTTCGGCCGGGCGCCGAAGCCGGCGCCGCCGGACCCGTTCGCGGCGCCGCAGAATGCGGTGGCGCCCGGTTGGGGCGCTGCTGGTGCCTACGGGACGCCGGGTGGGTATCCGGCGGGTGGTTATGGCGCGACGGGGTCCTATGGGGCTCCTCAGGGTGGTTACCCGGCGCAGCAGGTGTATGGGGCTCCGTATCCGAGCGTGCCGGCGCCGATGGCGCAGTACCCGGCTGGGCCGGCGCCGATGGCGGCGAATCCGGACGAGCCCAGCCCATGGGCGCGGCCTCGGCCCACGACACCGACCGCCCCGCAGCCGTCGCCCGTTCCTGCCCCGCCGCATGCTTCTGCCCCCGCGGAGCCGCATCCCGCTCCTGCTACGCAGTCGCCCGCTGCCGCTGCCGCCTCCGGCGATTCGCCGGCGGCCGCTTCCGCCGAGTCGCCGGCGGCCGCTCCTGCCGAGCTGCCTCCGGCCGGGGACGGCCGGCTGTCCCGGGATCCGGACCGCGACTGATTTCTGACACCGGACGGGCTGCCGGGGTGCTTCGCCGCATCCCACGACGGGGGCTTCCTGCCGTATCCGTCCAGCTCCCGGGGTAGACGACATCGACGGTTGTGCGTCACCCGAACGGGTAGCGTTGTGCGACGAGGGTCTGTTCGACGGCGCTGTCCGGACGGGCTTTCCCCATGGATGGTCAGAAGTGTCGAGGTGACATCGGTGTCAGTGCGTACTCGTTCGATGACCGTCGTTGTCTCAGACGTCGGGAACGGGCCCGGGCAAAGGGGGTTTGAGCTGCGTCTATGCGCCTTTCGGCGGTGCCGGGGGCGGTGATTCAGTTAACAATGTGTCCTGTAACGTGGATGTTTAGGCGAGGGTCAATAGTTCCTTTCCGCCCCGCCAGGGCAGAACGTTCCAGTTTCCGGGCAGCCAGTACGCTCGATGTCATGGAAGCCCACCACGACCTGCGTAAATTCATCACTGAATTGCCCGTCGCGCAGCGTTGTGCCGTGCTTTCATCGGGTCGTGAAGTCGACTGTGACGCGCGACTCCGTCGTGTGACGGTGCAGGACACGGCGGGGCCGGCGAACGGGCGGACGCCGGGCGGTGGCCGTACTGATCGCGACATCGAAATGTGGGGCGACTCACTCCAGGGGCGGGGATCGAGGAGCTCGATGGCGATGGGCAGCGACCAGAAGGCGACTGAGGCGTTGCAGGAGGCAGAGACCGAAGTCGGTGTCGTGGGAATGGTGGATCGGGGTACGGACGCTGCCGCGCGGGGTGCCGGCCAGACGTACCGATCGGCCTACCGTGCGATCGACTTCGGCCTTACGGCCTGAAAGTCAGCCGGTTCGTTCCTGCGCACATGCAGGAGAATCGATGCAGTTGGTGGAAGGATGGAGATCGTGGGAACTGCGTTGGCGGAAATGACAATGCCTCAGATCTCGCCGCTGGCCGGCGAGCCTATTGAACGTGCCGATGCGGAGCGGCTGGCCGGGGTGCTGAAGGCACTCGCGGACCCCGCCCGGCTCCGGCTGCTCAGCCTCATCCAGTCCGCAACGGACGGTGAGGCGTGTGTCTGCGACCTCACCGCACCGCTCGGGCTGTCGCAGCCCACCGTCAGTCACCACCTGCGGATCCTCACCGAGGCGGGGCTGCTCGAGCGCGAGAAGCGCGGCGTGTGGGCGTACTACCGCCTGGTCCCGACGGCGATCGCGACGATCGCGGACCTGCTCACGCCGCCCCGGAAGCGGGCCACGAAGAAGGCCCGCTGAACGGGCCGACGGCGAGCGGAGCCCGCTCGCACCGGGCGGGCCACGGGCAGGCCCGCCCCGCGTCGAGCGGGCGGCGGAACGACCGGTCGTGACCGGACGGATGCCGGCGACGGCCATGGCCGTGCCGGCGATCCAGGGCAACAAGCCCGCACGAGCGGGCAGATGTGGCAGGACCGCCGATCTTCTCGGCGGGAAGGTGCCTGGCGTCACCGGGCAACGAGCGTGACGCCAGGCGGGACACCTCCATCAGGATCCACCCCCAGGACCCGAAGGAGTGACGGGTGAACTACGTGCCCGGTGATCTGCGCGACCAGCTCGCGCACGTGGGATACGACGTGGTCCAGGCCGGCCTGGTCTGCGGCTCGGGCGGCAACCTCTCCGCCCGCATCCCCGACGAAGACGCCTGCTGGGTGACCGCGAGCGGCACCTGGCTGGAGCGGCTGAGCCGCACGACGTTCGCGCCGGTGCGGATCTCCGACGGCGGCCCGGCGGCACTCGCCGCGGGCGGGCTGCCGGCGCCCCGGCTGGAACCGACCAGTGAGCTCGCACTGCACCTCGCGCTCTACCGGGCGCGACCGGATGTCAACGCGATCGTCCACCTGCATCCCCAGACGGCGTTGCTGCTGGACGCGCTGGGCGAGCACATCCGGATCGTGACGACCGACCACGCGTATTACCTGAGGCGGGTCTCGACGGTGCCGTTCCGGATGCCCGGCAGCACCGAGGTCGCCGCCCTCACCGCGGCGATGGCCGCGGACGGCACGAACTGCCTCGTGCTGAGCCAGCACGGCTGCGTGGTCATGGCCGACAGCGTGGAGCTGGCCCACAAGCGGGCCCGCAACCTCGAGGAAGCCGCCCAGCTCACCTACCGGGCGCTGACCCTGGGCCGGCTGGACAACCTCCGCGAGGTGCCGGAGGAGTTCCTGGACCGGCTGGCCGGCGCGGCGCCGGTCCGGGTCTGACCGACCGGCACCCGGCGCTCAGGCGGAGTGGCGGGGCCGGTGGTGCCGGTGGTCGTCGTCGTCCTGGTCGGTCAGCTCCTCGGCGATGCCGGCCACGGTCGCCGCCGCCACGACGCCGATGGCGGTCGCCGGGCCCGTCTCCTCGGGCGCGCCTGTAGCGGCGGCGCGCTTCTTCGCCTTCCGCTCCCGGAGCATCTCGATGGCGATCGGCAGCACCGAGATCAGCACGATCAGCGCCACGACCGGCAGGATGTAGCGGTCGATCTTGTCGCCGACCACCTTCGCGATCTGGTCGGCCAGGAGGAAGCCGACCAGGATGATGCCGTCGCACCACAGGATCGCGCCGACGACGTTCCACAGGAAGAACTTCTTGGCCGGCATGCCGAGGGTGCCGGCCACCGGGTTGAGGAAGGTCCGGACGATCGGGATGAACCGGGCCAGGACCACCGCCTTCGCCGGGCCGAACTTCTCGAAGTAGTACTCGGCCTTCTCCACGTACTCGCGCTTGAACAGCTTGCTGTCCTGGCGGTCGAACATCCGGCGGCCGAACCTGGCGCCCAGCAGGTGACCCAGCTGGGCGCCGACGATCGCCGCCACGGGGGCGCCGATGAGCAGACCCACCAGTGAGATCCGGGTGCCGTCACCGAAGATCGAGTCGGCCACCGGGGACGCTGCCACACCCGCCAGGAACAGCAGCGAGTCTCCCGGGAAGAAGAAGCCGACCAACAGGCCGGTCTCCGCGAAGAGGATCGCCCAGACGCCGATCAACCCGAAGGTGTGCAGCAGTTCCGTCGGGTCCATCGGGTTCAGAGCGAGCTGGAGCGCACTGTAGGTCACGAAAGGAAGGGTACCGGCCGCTGCGGTACCGGTACCTGAACGAACGCTGTGGATCACAAACGAGGATCAACCGGCTCCGATTCCGCAGCCAGGATGGCGAAGACGAGCTCGTGCACCCGCCACAGCGGCGCGCCCTCGGCCAGCCTGTCCAGCGCCGCCAGCCCGAGACCGTGCTCACGCAGCGCCAACGACCGCTTACGGCCGAGCTGGCGCTGCCGGAGCCGGTCCAGCTGTTCGGGACGGGTGTACTCCGGGCCGTAGATGATCCGCAGGTACTCCCTTCCGCGGCACTTCACCCCGGGCTGCACGAGGCGTCCCTTCGGGTCGGTCGCGCCCAGTCCGGCGTACGGCTTGACGACCATGCCCTCGCCCCCGGCGGCCGTCAGCGCCAGCCACCAGTCGGTCGCCGCCTTCTCGGCCTCCGCGTCGCCCAGGTCCACGACCATGCGCCGGGTCGGCGTGAACAGGCCGGGGTCGGCCGCGACGAGCCGGTCGGCGATGTCCAGGTGCCAGCCGTGGTCCTTGTCCTTGTGGTTCGCCCCGGGCGTGGCGAGCACCGCGAACGGTGCCAGGGTCACGCCGGTCAGACCCTCCGTCGGCTGCACGTACGCCCGGTAGGCCGCCGAATATCCGGCGATCTCGGCCGCTCGCAGCTCGATCCGGTCGCGGAGCGCGCCGACGTCGAGCCCGCGGGCCGCCACCCGGTCGAGCACGGACAGCGCGGCGGGCAGGGCTGCTCGCCCGGCCGCGCCCACGCCGGCGTACCGCTCGCGGATGAGGCCGCCCGCCTTCGCCGACCACGGCAGCAGCTCGGTGTCGAGCAGCAGCCAGCCGTCCTCCAGGACACCCGCGGCGACGGCGGCTGCCCGTACCTTGGCCAGCAGCTGCTCGTTCCGGGCGGCGTCGAAGAACGGCCTTCCCGTACGCGTCCAGACGGCGTCGCCCACGCCGTCCCGGGAGATCCGTACGACGGCGCGCGAGCCCATGTGCTTCTCTTCGCACACGACCTTGCCGACGCCGGCCGCCCGCAGGTCCGCGAACGCCGTCGACGGGTGCTCGAGGTAGCCCTCGACCGTCGCCGTCGAGCACGGAGCCATGGTCGGCGGCAGCCACACCAGCGTCTCCGGTGCCAGCGCGAAGCGGCTCATCACCTCCAGCGCGGCCGCGGCGTTCTCGGCGGCGACCGTCGTGCGGCCGTACCCGTAGTCGATGTGCCGTCGGCCGGTCACGTCGGCGAGGTCCAGTCCCTCGTCGGGGCGGGCCGGCTCGGCGACCAGCGGCCGGGCCGGGGCGTAGTACTCCCGCGCGGCCGGCACGGAGACCAGCTCGCGCGACGGCCAGCGCAGGGCGGTGAGCTTGCCGCCGAACACGCAGCCGGTGTCGAGGCAGATCGTGTTGTTGATCCACTCCGGTACCGGGGTCGGGGTGTGGCCGTAGACGACGGCCGCCGAGCCGCGGTAGTCGCGCGCCCACGGGTAGCGCACCGGAAGGCCGTACTCGTCGGTCTCGCCGGTCGTCTCGCCGTAGAGCGCGAACGAGCGCACCCGGCCGGACGCGCGGCCGTGGTAGGCCTCCTTGAGGCCGGCGTGCGCGACCACCAGGTTGCCGCCGTCGAGCACGTAATGGCTGACCAGGCCGTCGATGAACGCGCGTACCTCCTGCACGAACTCGGGCGTCTCCGCCTCGAGCTGCGCGAGCGTCTCCGGCAGGCCGTGGGTGAGCTGCACGTTGCGGCCGTTGAGCTTGCGCGCCAGCTTCTGCTCGTGGTTGCCGGGTACGCAGATCGCCGTACCGTTCCTGACCATGCCCATGACCAGGCGAAGGACCCCGGGAGAGTCCGGGCCGCGGTCCACGAGGTCGCCGACGAAGACCGCCGTACGCCCCTCCGGATGCACCGCGTTGTCGCGGGTGACGGCGTACCCGAGCTTGGTCAGCAGGGCGTCCAGCTCCGCCCGGCAGCCGTGCACGTCGCCGATGATGTCGAACGGGCCGGTGAGCTCGCGCTTGTCGTTGAACAGCTTCTCGTAGCGGATCGTGGCACCGGCGATCTCCTCCGGGCCGCGCAGCACGTGCACCTTGCGGAAGCCCTCGCGAGCCAGCCGGCCGAGGGAACGCCGCAGGTCACGATGCATCCGGGTGAGGACCTGACGGCCGAAGGTACGGTCGGCGCGCGCCTGCGTACGCTCCCACGCCAGCGCCTCGGGCACGTCGAGCACCACGGCGACCGGCAGCACGTCGTGCTCGCGGGCGACCTTGACCAGCCCGGCCCGCGCGTGCGGCTGCAGGTTGGTGGCGTCGACGACCGTGAGCCGGCCCGCCTTGAGCCGCTTGGCGGCGACGTAGTGCAGCACGTCGAAGGCGTCGCCGGAGGCCGACTGGTCGTTCTCGTCGTCGGCCACCAGACCCCGGAAGTAGTCCGAGGAAAGCACCTGCGTCGGTGCGAAGTGCTGCCGGGCGAAGGTGGACTTGCCGGATCCGGAGATGCCGACGAGCGCCACGAGCGCCAGCTCGGGAATGTCGATCTCGGTCATGCCGTCTCCTTCCGGGTGAAGATCGCCATCTGCGTGGGGCTCCCGTACCGTTCGTCCGTATCTCCGACGCCTCGGAGGGCGACGTCGTAGCCGTGCGCGGCCGCCGTCCGAGCGGTCCAGTCGGCGAACTCCGCACGGGTCCACTCGAACCGGTGGTCGCTGTGGCGCATGCCGGTGAGGCCCTCGTAGAGCACGTTGTACTCGGCGTTCGGCGTGGTCACGACGACGGTAGCCGGGCGGGCGTGGCCGAACACCGACGCCTCGAGCGCGGGCAGGCGAGGCGGGTCGAGGTGCTCCACGACCTCCATCAGCACCGCGGCGTCGTACCCCTTCAGCCGGTCGTCGGTGTAGGTGAGGGCCGACTGCCACAGCGTCACGCGTCCGCGCTGCCGCTCCGGCACCCGGTCGAGGTGCAGCCGGCGGTACGCCAGGTCCAGGGCACGCGAGGAGACGTCCGTGCCGACGATCTCGGTGTACCGCTTGTCCTTGATCAGCGCTCCGAGCAGCGCGCCGCCACCGCAACCGAGGTCGAGCACGCGCGTGGCTCCCGACTCGGCGAGGGCGGCCAGCACCGCGTCGCGGCGCTGCTCCGCCAGCGACTGCTTGCGCGCCACGGGCAGCTCCGCCTCCTCGTCGGCCGCGGTGTCGACGGGCGCGTCGACGCTGTCGGAGTCGTCCCGGTCGAGCTGCTCGAGCGCGCTCGCCGCCAAGGACCGGCGGTGGGCCAGGTAGCGGCGGGTGATCAGCACCTTCTCCGGGTGCCCGGCCAGCCAGCCCTCGCCCGCGCGCAGCAGCTTGTCGATCTCGTCCGGCGCCACCCAGTAGTGCTTCGCGTCGTCGAGGACGGGCAGCAGGACGTACAGGTGGTTGAGCGCGTCGGCCAGCCGTAGCGTGCCGGTCAGGGTGACGTCCGCGTAGGGGCTGTCGCCGGCGAGCGGGTGCCCGTCGGGAACGTCGTCGAGCGGGATCGGCCGCACGGTGACCGCCCAGCCGAGCGGCTCGAACAGGGCGACCGGGTCACCCTTGCACCGCAGCACCGGCACGTGGATCTCGAGCGGGATCGGCTCGCCGGCCAGCTCCGGGCGGTCCTTCGACTCGCCGCGCAGGGCGCTGCGGAAGACCTTGGCGAGGGCGCTCGCGAGCAGGCTGGATGCCGCGTACGGGCGGTCGTTGACGTACTGGCCCAGCGTGAACGACTCCGGCGCCGCCTGTTGCTTCCGTCCGCCGCGGGCGGCGCCGAGCCGCTGCGGGTCGACGTCGAGCAGCAGCGCCGCCGTGCACCGGTCCTCGTCCGCGTCCGGGAACAGGACGTGGGCCGTGCCGGTGGGCACGTCGAAGGAGTGCACCTTGCCGGGGTGCTTGACCAGCAGGTAGCCGAGGTCGGTCGCCGGCCGGTGGGTGGTCGTCACGGTGAGCAGCACCGATCGATGATCGCAGCGCCTGTGGACGCCCGGCCAACTAATTGCGCGGAAGCGCAATGATTCGCGGGCCCGATGCCGTCGTAGGAGGTGGGAGGTGGCCGTGACCTACGAGGAGTTCGCCGACAGCCGGCTCGACGCGCTGCTGCGCTACGCCGTCATGCTGACCGGCGATCCGCACACGGCTCAGGACCTGGTGCAGGAGACGATGGTCCGGGTCCAGCTCAGCTGGCGCCGGGTCGCGGCCAGCGACTCCCCGGACGGCTATGTGCGCAAGATCCTCACGAACCAGTTCATCGACCTGCGCCGGGGCTCCTGGCTACGCCGGGTCCTGCTGCGTGCGGAGCCTGATCCGATCGCCGCCCCTTCCGACCACGCCCAGGAGTCCGCCGAGCGCGACCGGATCTGGGGCATGTTGTCGCGCCTACCCCGCCGTCAGCGTGCGGCGCTGGTGCTGCGCTACTACGAGGACCTGCCGGACCAGGAGATCGCCGACGTGCTCGGCTGCGCGGTCGGCACGGTCCGCTCGTCCATCTCGCGGGCGCTCGCCACGCTCCGCGCCGAGCTGGTGGAGGCCTGATGTCCCCGATCGATCCCTCGCCGATCGAGGAGGAGCTGCGGGCGGCCTTCGCCCGACACGAGGCCGAGACCCCGGCCGCCGGCCCGCTGCGTGCCAAGATCGACATAGCTTGGGTACGCGCCAAGCGCCGTCGCCGGGCCCGCCGCACCGCCGGTGTCGCCGCCGCGTTGCTGGTCGCGACCCTGCCGGTGCCGGTTCTCGTGGAGCGCTGGCAGCACTCCGCGCCGGTCACCAGCGACTTGCTGGGAACCACCTCCAACTCGTTGCACACGGTCGCCGGCCCTGTGGACGTGCTCCTGCTGGGAAGTGACGACCGCACGGCCGCCGACACGGTGACGATGGTTCACGTGCCCGCCGACCGGTCGCGCGCATACCTGGTCAGCCTGCCCGGCGACGGCGCGGTGCGGGACGCGGCCAGGCTCTCCACGACGCTCTCCACCGGCGGCCCGAAGCACACCGAGCGCGTGGTCTCGGACCTGACCGGCGTCGACTTCACCGCCACCGTGACCGTCGACTTCCGTGCCGTGCGCGCGGTGACCGAGGCGGTCGGGGGCGTGCAGCTGTGCCGGCCGCAGTCGGCGGGCTCGGGGTGCCGGCAGGTCGGCCCGGACGACGTCACGACGATCCTGCGCGGGCGCTACGGGACGAAGAACAGCCGGAACGACGGCGACCGGAACGCGCATCGGTTCCTGCGCTCGCTGGCGGCCAAGCTCGTGGCGGATGGCGCGGCGACCGACCCTCTCCGGCTCGACCGGTTCCTCGACGCGGCCGGCAGCGGCATCACGATCGACGGCGACGCCCAGGCCCTGCTGCAGGTGGCCGGCTCAACCCGCTCGGCGGAGGTGGTGGGCATCAGCGCCCCGAGCTCCCACACCCTCGGCGACGGCCGCGAGCAGATCTACCCCGGCGTCGGTCCCGGTCTCTACGAGGCGATCCGCTCGGACCGGCTGGCGGAGTGGGTGCGGGCTCACCCGGCGTACGTCCTCACGTAGCGGCCGGCCAGCACCAGTGCGCTGCCGACGAGGACCAGGAAGAGACCCGGCCACAGGACCGGCCCGGTGACGGGGAGACCGGCGCCCTGACCACTCGCGGGGAGGTTGATACGGAGGTTGGTGACGTTGTTGGCCCGGTTGGCGGGGGCGTCCAGCGGAGCGCTGAAGAAGCCGCTCACTCTCACTTTTCCGGTGCCGCCGGTGAAGCTGCGTGCCGCCTTGAGCCGGAAGGTGTAGGTCTCGCTGCCGCCCGGCGCCACCTTTTCCTTGGCGGGCGAGCATTGCCATCGTCGGGTGTCGCCGCCGTTGGACCAGCATCGGGAGTTCGTGGTGGACGCGGTGACGCCCTTCGGCACGGTGAGGCTGGTCAGGATCATGGTGTTGTCGAACAGGGCGGGATAGAGGGTGCCCGGGCCGCGGTTGACGGCTGCGATCCGCACCGTGGTCGTCCCTCCGGCTTTGAGCGTCACGGCCGGGGCCTTCGCGGCCAGATCGGGCCGCCGGGACCCGGTGACCGTCAGCTTCACGACGGCGTAGTCGTTGTCGGAGCCGATATCGACCTGGGGGATGCCGGCGGCGGAGGCCTGCGCGACCAGGGTGAGCGGCTCGCCGGTGCCCGCCTTGCCCGGCAGGGAGCCCTTGAACGCCGTGAGCCAGTCCTCCCAGAGCGACGGCGTCATCCATCTGAGCTGGGCGTCGGCCCGGCTGCCCACCGCCGCGTCCCCGGGAGGGCGCACAGTGACCGGGGCCGAGAGGCCGTACGTGCGCCCCGGCTCCAGCACGGTGTCGAAGACGCAGTAGACCGCGTACCCGTAGAAGCAGTTGCTCGCGTCGGTGACCACGACGTCGCGGGGGAAGGGCAGAGACAGGACCGCGCCCTCGGCGGCCTTGTCACCCACGTTGCGAACCCGCGGACGAAAGGTGGCCGTGTGGCCGGGAGCGGCGGAGACGGTCGCCCCGCCCACCGCGGCCAGGTCGACGTTCTCGCCGATCCGGACCTGCGACGTGCTTGTGGTGACCGGCCCGTCGTCGACCCGGGCCGTGACGCTGATCCGCCCGGTGTCACCGGGCTCGGCGCCGGGTGCGGGCGTCACCTCGAAGAATCCGAGCTGCACGATGAAGCCGGCGCTCGGACGTACGCCCGTGCGGACGCAGCGGAAGACCGTGCCCTTCAACACACACGGAGACTCGTCATCGTCGAAAGCGGAGGCGGTGATGATGTCCGTCGCGAGGCCGGCGAAGCTGAGGGAGACCAGGTCGGCGGCGTCGGTCACATCGACCGTGTACGCGACCCGGTGGACGCGGACGGGCTGCTCACGCTCGGCGAGCAGCCCGTACAGGTTGGCCGTGTACTCGTCCTCCGGAGTGCCCGGCGCGATCGTGATCGGGTCGAACACGGTGTTCAGCCGGGGTGGCGCCGGGGCCGCGGCGGCGGGTTTCGCCGGCACCGTGAGCCCGGCGAGACCCGCCGCGAGGAGGACCGACAGCAGGCGCAGAAGCATGATCGGAGACTAAGCGCCCGATTATGCGCGATGTGCCCGATTACCGGTAGTCGTCCTCCAGCTCGACGATGCGGTTCTGCTCCTGGGCGTCCCACTCGGAGACCTCGATCGCGGCAGGCACCCCGGCCTCCCCGCGATCGTCGTCGTCCCGCCAGCTCGGGGCCGCCTCGGTCGCCTGCTCGGCGGCGTCCACCTCCGGCGTCTCCAGGTCGTGCTCGTTGCTTGAGTACGTCATGGCCGACTCCCTTCCGCGTCAATCGTGCCCGGTCCCCAGCCGTCACGGTGGGTAAACCGATGCCCGGATTACGGGTCGATTTCCGTGACCATCCCCGGCTGCGGAATACTGCCTGCTGGAGGACAGCGCGGTCCTGCCCTCTGCTTGCCGTCAGAACGATCAAGGAGCGCTACCGATGCCCATCGCTTCCCCTGAGGTCTACGCCGAGATGCTCGACCGCGCCAAGGCCGGCGCGTTCGCGTACCCGGCGATCAACGTCACGTCCTCGCAGACCCTGAACGCGGCCCTGCAGGGCTTCGCGGAGGCCGGCAGCGACGGCATCATCCAGATCTCGACCGGTGGCGCCGAGTACGTGTCCGGCCCGACCGTGAAGAACATGATCACCGGTGCGGTCGCCCTCGCCGAGTTCGCCACCGAGGTCGCCAAGAACTACCCGATCAACATCGCGCTGCACACCGACCACTGCCCCAAGAACAAGCTCGACGCGTACGTGCGCCCGCTGCTGGCGATCAGCAAGGAGCGCGTGGCCAACGGCAAGGCGCCGCTGTTCCAGTCGCACATGTGGGACGGCTCCGCCGTGCCGGTCGAGGAGAACCTGCAGATCGCCGAGGAGCTGCTGGCGCAGGCCGCCGCGGCGCACATCATCCTCGAGATCGAGGTCGGCGTGGTCGGCGGCGAGGAGGACGGCGTCTCCGCCGCGATCGACGACAAGCTGTACTCGACCGTCGAGGACGGCCTGGCCACCGCCGCCGCCCTCGGCCTGGGCGAGAAGGGCCGCTACATGACGGCCCTGACCTTCGGCAACGTGCACGGCGTGTACAAGCCGGGCAACGTCAAGCTGCGCCCGGAGATCCTCAAGGAGATCCAGGAGGCGGTCGGCGCCAAGTACGGCAAGGAGAAGCCGTTCGACCTGGTCTTCCACGGCGGCTCGGGCTCGCTGCTCTCCGAGATCCACGGCGCCCTGGACTACGGCGTGGTGAAGATGAACATCGACACCGACACCCAGTACGCGTTCACCCGCCCGGTCGTCGACCACATGCTGAAGAACTACGACGGCGTGCTCAAGATCGACGGCGAGGTCGGCAACAAGAAGGCGTACGACCCGCGCGCCTGGGGCAAGCTGGCCGAGAACGGCCTGGCGCAGCGCGTCGTCGAGGCGTGCGAGCACCTGCGCTCCACGGGTACCACCCTCTCGAAGTAACGTGCCGTCAGCGGCCGGTCCCCGTCCGTGGGGGCCGGCCGCTCTCGTGTTGCATGGTCACGCTCCGGCGTGGGTACGATCGTCGTCTCCTGCTCCCCGGAGGCGGTGATCTTGCTCGGCATCGACGGTTACGAACCGGAGTGGCACTACGACGCCGACGCTCTCGCCGCCGTCCACCGGGCGCGGTTCTCCCGCATCATCGGGAGGAAGCTGCTGCACGGCTGGCTCATGTGGGACCTCTCGGAACGCGGCTGGTTCGCCGACGGGCCGGTGATCCTCGGCTTCGGCGGCGCGAACGTCGAGATCACCCACCGCAAGTTCGACGAGTGCGCGATCACCTGGAACCAGGTCGACATGAGCGCCCCGATCGACTGGTACGCGACCGGCATCCAGCTCGACTGGCGAGCCGACCCGCACGCCGCCCTGCGCAACGCCCGCGGGCGGGTCCTGCGCGAGGTCAACATCATCGAACGGACCACCGTCGCGGAGTGGCGGCCCCGGGTCCTGCACGCCGTCGAGTTCCTCTTCGAGGGGGCGCGGCTCGCGGTCTACAACGCGATGGACGAGAACGGGCTCACCGACGTACCGGAAATGGATCTGCCGGTCGCGAGCTGGCGCCGGGTCCACGTCGCCTGACCACGCTCAGTCCCCGCCACCTCCGCCGCCTCCGTCCCCGCCGCCACCTCCGTCGCCGCCGCCGGACCACCCGCCTCCGTCGCCGTCGGACCATCCGCCGCTGTCGTGCGAGCTGCTGTCGTGGTGGCCGTGGCCGTGGTGCTGGCCGCCGCCGTCCCAGACGCCGAAGTCGCCGGTCGAGCTGTCCCCGCTGTAGCCGACCGGATAGCCGCCGCGTCGCCGGGGCCGGCCCTCGCTGCGCCGCGCGGCAACGACGGCGATCACGACCACCAGGAGCAGCATCAGCACGAACAGGATCATCGCCATGGCCGCAGTGTGAGTCATCGGCGCCAGCCCGTAATGGCTTTGTGCGCGGTGGCGTGGCGAGGTTTCAATGCCTGTCATGGATCTCCGCAGCGTGGACCTCCGCGCCCTCAACTCGTTGACGAAGTACCCGTCGATCCCGACCTACCACCTCCTCGACCCGCGCAACGGCGGGCTGCAGGAGGAGGCGGTCGCGTTCTCCGGCGCGGTCCTCGCCACCGAGAAGGTCGACGGCACCAACGCCCGGATCATCCAGGTGCCCGGCGGCGGCTGGGTTCTCGGCTCCCGCGAGGAACTGCTGCACGCGCGAGGTGACCTGATCGCTAACCCGTCGCAGGGCATCGCCGCCGCGTTGAAGCCGGTCGCTGAGCGCCTGCCTCCGGTCGCCGGCGAGATCCGGGTGTTCTACGTCGAGCTCTACGGCGGCAAGATCGGTGCGTCGGCCAAGCAGTACACGAGCGATCCCGCCACGGTCGGCTGGCGACTGTTCGACGTGCTGGTCCTGCGCGACTACGCCGAGCAGCTGACCTGGCCCGCCGAGCGCATCGCGGCCTGGCGGGAGGGCGGCGGACAGACCTTCCTGCCCGAGGACGCCCTCACCGCACAGACTGCCTTCCAGCTCACGCCCCGGCTCTTCACGATGGACGCCAGCGAGCTGCCGACCGGCATCGAGAAGATGGACGCCTTCCTGCGCGACCGGCTCCCGCACACCCTGGTGCCGCTCGACGACACGGCCGGGCGGGCCGCCGAGGGCATCGTGTTCCGCAGCCCGGACCGCGGCGTGATCGCGAAGGCCCGGTTCCAGGACTACGCGCGGACGCTCAAGCGCCGGGCGAAGCGCTGAGGGCGGCCATCGCCTCGTCCAGCGAGTCCGTCACGACGATCAGGTCCGACTGGTCGCCGTGCGGTGATCTCGCCAGCAGGGGGCGGAGCAGGGCTTCCACCGGCAGCTGTGCCCAGTGCGCGACGCCGAGGAAGACGAACGCGCCCGACGGGCCGTCCGTACGGTAGAACGTCTTCGTCGCGGCCTGGAACACCTCCTGCACCGTCCCCGCCCAGCCCGGGGCGAACACGATCCCGCCCCGGGACAGCCGCAGGATCGAGTCCTCGCGGACCGCGTTGGAGAAGTACTTGCCGATCTGGCCCGCGAAGAGGTTCGCCGGCTCGTGCCCGTACAGCCAGGTCGGCAGCGCCAGGCCGCCGTGGGTGAGCCGTCCGACCACGTCTCCCGCGGCGGCGTCCGGCACCGGGAACTCCGCCCGGACGGCGAGCGCCGCCGCCGTGAACGGGTCATGGTCGCGGAAGTCCGGCGTGGGCGCGAGCTTGTCGATCGCCACCGCCAGCTCGGCCTCGCTGCGGGTCGCGAAATAGGCGCCGAGGTTGGCCGCCTCCATGACGCCGGGACCACCGCCCGTCACGATCAGCCGGCCGGCGGCGGCCAGGCGGTGGGCCAGCGTCGCTGCCATCCGGTACGCGTCGGAGCCGCGCGGTTCGGCGTGCCCGCCCATGATGCCCACCGCACCCTGCGTTCCGTGCGCGTCGATCCACGCCGCGAGAGCCTTGCCCAGCGCGTTGTCCACACCGGCGTCGTGCAGCCGCTGGGCGATCGCCTCGCGGAGGTCCGGCGCCGCCCCGCCGTGCTCCAGGAAGTGCTGGTAGACCCGGGTGTCGAACATCCCGGCGAAGCCGTCCTCGGCGAACCCGAACGCGAGGTCGTCCGGCGTGTACAGCAGCGCCGGATGCGTCGGATACGGCCGGGCGTCGAAGGGCGGGATCAGCTGCGCGCCGCGCCGGATGAGGTCCACCTCGACCTCGGCGGAGGCCAGCTCGCACCCGACGAAGAAGGTGCCGGAGACGTCCACCCCGGTGAAGTCGGGCGGATCCTCGTCGAGGCGCAGCCCCAGCACGATCAGGCCGGCCAGCGACCGCTTGGCGAGGTGGACGTCGAACTCGGCACGCGACTCCACCTCGAACTCGGTGGCGTCGAAAGGGTGAGAGAGGTCCCCGAACATCCCCGTAGGGTAGCCACCGTGCGAAACGCCTCAGGATCTCTGTTCGGGCTCGCGTACGGCGACTCCCTCGGCAGACCCACCGAGTTCCAGGACTACGCGACGATCGTGGCCCGGTACGGCCCCGGCGGTCCCCGGGACCTCGAAGGGGACCCGGCCCTGGTGACGGACGACACGCAGATGATGCTGGCGGTCGGCGAAGCGCTGGTCAGGGCGCCGTCGATCACGCCCGGCGGCTACGAGCCGGTGCTGCGGCAGGCGTTCCTCGACTGGGCGATCAGCCCGGACAACGACCGCGCCCCCGGGATGACGTGCCTGCGCGCGTGCGCCGACCTGACGGACGGCCGCCCGTGGCAACGCGCCTCGCAGATTCACTCGAAGGGCTGCGGGGCGAACATGCGGGTCACCCCGCTGGGCTTGATGCCGGGGCTGACCGAGGACCAGCGCGCCGGCGCGGCTCAGCTGCAGGCCGGGTTGACGCACGGGCACGCGACCGGTCTGGCGGCGAGTGAGGCGACCGCTCTGGCCGTACGGTGGCTTGCCGACGGTCTTGATCCGGAAGACCTGGTGGCCGCGCTGCGTGACCGGTGCGCCTCGCAGAGGGGGACATATCGGGCCGACTGGCTGGGTGATCTGTGGCAGCGACCCGGAGTCGACAGCCCGGAACAGTTCATCGCCCAGGGCTGGGACGAAACGGACGCCGCGCTGGTACGGGTCGAGCAGGCGCTGCGTCGCGGGACCCTCGCGGGAGACCCGTGCCTCGCGACGGGAGAAGGCTGGATCGCCGAGGAAGCGCTGGCCACGGCCCTGTACTGCTACCTGATCTCGCCCGAGGAACCGGTCGCGGTGCTCGGCCGGGGAGCGGTCTCGTCCGGCGACTCCGACTCCATCGCCTGCCTGGCCGGCGCGTTCGCGGGCGCGGCGCTGGGCATGGCGGCCTGGCCGACCGAATGGCAGGACCGGATCGAGTACGCGTCCCGGCTGCGTGCCCTCGGCGACGAGTGGGATCTCCGAACGGGTTGAATGGGACCATGCAGAATCTCCTCCCCGAGCCTCCGGCCACGCGCCTGCCCGCCGACGAGGCGGCCGACACGGCGCTCGCCGAGGCGGCGAACATCGGCACCGACGAGGCGTTCAAGGAGGTGGCGGGGCGGTTCCCGGCGTACAGCGGCGGGTGGGCGGCGCTCGCCCAGCTCGCGCTCGCCGAGAAGCAGCCGGTCACCGCGTACGCGTACGCCCGCACGGGCTACCACCGCGGCCTGGACGCGCTGCGCCGCAACGGTTGGAAGGGGCACGGTCCGGTGCCGTGGTCGCACGGGCCGAACCAGGGCTTCCTGCGCTGCCTGCACAGTCTGTCGCTGGCCGCGGCGGAGATCGGCGAGGCGGACGAGGCCGCACGCTGCGCCCAGTTCCTGCGCGACAGCGACCCGGCCGCCGCCGACGCCCTGTCCTGACCTTCGACGTCTTCCGAACGGGCCGGTCGCCGGGCCGGCCCCTCAGCCCCGCCCGGCGACCGACCTCGCCCTTGCCCTTGCTCAGTGTGGCCCCGGCCGGCCTTGCCCTCGCTCGACCGGATCTTGGCCCGCCGGTTTCGTCCGACCTTGCGGCGGTCCGGCCGTTACAGGCCTTCGGCGACCGCCGCGGCGATCTTCAGCCAGGAGTCGCGGGTGCCGTTCGAGAGGTGCCCGTAGCGCAACGGCTCGCCCGAGTCGATGAGCTTCTCGTACGGCGCCAGCAGCACCGCCCGCGTCCGGGCCGCGAAGTGGCGCTGGATCGCCGGCAGGTCGATGTCCTTGCGGGTGGGCGGCATCGTGACAACGCTCACCGCCTGCCGCACCAGTCGCTGCCGCCCGCTCTGCTCGAGATGGTCGAGCATCCGCGCCGCGGTCTCGGCGGAGTCGTTACGCGCCGACATCGTGATCACCAGCTGGTCGGTGGCATCCATCGCCGCCTGCCAGTTCTGCGCGCGCACGTTGTTACCCGTGTCCACGAAGATCAGCTTGTAGAACCGGCTGACGATCTCCCGGATCTCGGCGAACGCACTCGCGGTGAGCATCTCGCCGGCGGTCGCGGACTCGTCGGACGCGAGCACGTCGAACATGCCCTCGCCCTGCGCCCGCACGTACTGCGACAGGTCACCGACCCGCCCGTGCGCCCCCCGGAACAGATGCAGGTCACGCATCATGTCGCGCACCGTGCGGGCGTGGAAGTCCTGCTGCGCCCGCATGCCGAGGGTGCCTTGGGTCTCGTTGTTGTCCCAGGCCAGCACGTAGCCGCCGCGCTTCTGCCCGAACGTCATGGCCAGGAGCAGCACGGCGACGGTCTTGCCCGCCCCGCCCTTGGGGTTGACCACGGTCACCTGCCGCAGACCGCCGAAGTTGCGCCGGACCATCTCGACGTCCTGCTTGTACTCCTGCTCCCGCTTGCCGGGCGCGAGCCGGACCAGCCCCATCGTGCCCTTCTGCAGCATCGCCCGGGCGCCCATGGTCGCCACCGGCTCGGCCGGCTTCGCCAGCCGTCGCCGCGCGAACTCCTCGGCGGTCGGGGTCCCGTCGGAAACCCAGGGCAGCTGCTGGTACGGGTCCACCGGCGGCGGCGGGTTGGGGCCGGGAGGCTGGTTGGCCTGGTTCGGGGGTACGACGGCGGGCGGGTACGGCCCGGGGACCGGCGGGGGCGGCTGCCCGTTGGCGGTCCAGTGCGCTCCCGGCTGCGGCGGGATCGGGCGGGCCGGCTGCGGGCCTGGCGGTGGCGCCTGGTGCGGGCCGGACGGCATCGGTTGTGAGCCGAGCTGCTGTGGTCCCGCCTGGGGCGCTACCTGAAGCGGACCCGGCGGGGTGCCCTGGTGAAGGCCCGGCTGGGTGCTCTGGTTCGCGCCGAGCTGGGCGCCCGGGTTGGGGCCGGGCTGGGCGCCGTGGTTCGGGCCGAGCTGAGCGCCCGGGTTCGGGCCGGGCTGACCGCCCTGGTTCGGGCCTGAGTGAGAGGTCTGATGGGGGTTCGGATCGGCGGCGCCCAGCGGGCCTGGCGAGGACGGGACCGCCGGCTGGTGTAGCCCTGCCTGCGGGTTCGCCTGGTGCGACACCGGGCCGGGAGGCGCGGGGGTCACGGGGCCCGGGCGGTAGAGCGCTCCGCTGCTGTTGGGCTCCGGGGCGTCGGCTTCGGGGCTCTGCCTCGGCGCCGGCGTGGGGTAGTAGGTCGGCGCACCGGAAACCGAGTCCGCGGGGCTGGACACCGGCGCGCCCGCGCCGGACACCGGGCTGCCCGCACCGGACACCGATGCGGTCCCGGAGGCTGCCGAAACTCCGGACGCCCAAGACGCGGCACCGGACACAGGCGCGCCCGGCACCGATGCTGCGCCTGTCGAAAATGCACCCCCCGAAATCGGCGCGGCGCCTGCGACGCGTCCTGCCCCGGACACCGGCGCCACGTTCGCAGCGCCCGAGACGGGTGCCGGCGCCGAGAGGGACACGGGTGCCGGTGCCTTGAGGGAGCTGGAGCGCTGCGGCGGCTGGGACCACGGGGAGTCCCCGCTGTGCGCCTCGGCTGCCCGTGAGTCCGGAGCCTCCTCGGCTCCAGCAGGGTGCGCGCTGACCGGCGCCGCAGCTGAGCCGCGCGCAGAGAGATCGGGCCCGGCAGGCGTGCTCGCCCCGCGGAACAGGCCGGGGTCCGGCGCGCTGCCTGAAAGAGCCGGGCCGGGGTCCGGCGCCCTGCCCGAGAGAGCCGGGCCGGCGGACACCGATGCGGACGCCGAGAAGTGGCCGGCATCACCGGCGACCGCTGTCCCGTGGGACCAGGGGCGGCCCGAATTGTCCGGAGACGGCGGCTGCACCGGCACGTGCGCGACGTCGCCCACGGAGGGGGCGAACCTCGGGCCGGACGGCTGGTAGGGCGGCGTCGGTGGGAGCGGCGGGCGGTCGACCGGCCGGTACAGGCCCGGGTCGCCCTGCTGCTGCGGGGCCGGGGCCGGGGGGAGCGGGAATGCCGGCGAGGCCTCGTGCGGCACCGGCTTGCCACCGTGCACCGGAGCGTTCAGCTCCTCCGGCGGCCAGAACGGCTCGACGTCCCGGTCGGGTGGTGAGCCGTTCGTGCCCGGGACGTAGACGCGGTCGGCGTTCTCGTCCTCCACGGATGCGACCTCCCCAAATGCGCTTTCGTACCTGAGTGCTAGTTCAGACTCGCACAAGCGGTCATGCTGCGTACACCGCCCAGGCGCCGGGCTCGGTCCACCACGAGCGCTTGCGGCTCATGCTTCCCGCCACGCCGTCGTCCAGGAACTGCAGCTCGCCGTCGCGGGGCAGCACGGAGACCGCACGGCCGCGGGCGCGACGCACCTCCAGGCGTACCTTCGGCTTCTGGAAACGCTGTTTGACCACGACCGGGACCGCCACCGCGACCTCGACCCGGCCGTCGGTCGGGTCGCCGTCGGCGAGCAGCCGCAGTCCGTCGAACTCGGCGTAGGCCCCGCCGTTGCCGATCGCGCAGGCCAGGATGCCCTCGCTGCCGTCGGAGAGCACGGCGTCGTCGACCTCGACGCGGCCGCGCCACGGCACCGCCCGCCCGGCGTCGTCGGTCCCGCCGACCAGGGCGCCGTCCACGGTGACCGACCCGCCATCGTTGCGCAATAGGTCGAGGCGGCGCACACTGCCGCCGAGCACGGCCGCGGCCACCTCGGCGGGGTCGCGGGGCAGGCCCAGCTGGGCGGCCAGGTCCTCGCCGTTGCCGGGATCGAGCGGGAGGATGGCCAACGGCGGCAGGTCGGGCACCGTACGGTTGTCGGCCAGATCACTGGGGCGCTTGCTGGGCGGAGGGGCGTACCGCCGGACCAGCCGCCGGACGACGGCCCGCAGCTGACCGTCGGTGGCTGTGGCGACGACGAGGCGCACCTTGCTGTCGGGATCCGGCCAGCTCAGACCGTCGGTCCGGGGTGCGGCGTCGAAGCGCGCGATGACGGCGTCGATGTCCGCGTCGGAGTGCGCGACCACGGTCTCGACGCGTGCGCCGGCCTCGGTGAGAGCGTCCACGCACTTGAGCACCGGCACCCGCGGCTTGTCGCAGACGTCCCTTTCGTCCGGTCCGCATGCGGCGTCGACTGTCGGCGCGCTGCTCTCGAATGCTGAGCCGCACCCGCCGCACGCCGCCCCGCAGGCGCCCGGGGCCGAGCCGCCACCCTCGGCGAGGCTCAGCACGATCACGTCGTACATCAGGCCTCGCTCAGCACCGAGTGCCGCTCGATGACCTCTTCGCGGGCCGGGCCGACGCCGACGATGGAGATGCGGGCGCCGATGCGGGCCTCCACGAACTCCACGAAGCGCTGGGCGTTCTCCGGCAGCTCGTCGAAGTGGCGGCAGCCGCTGATGTCCTTCTTCCAGCCGGGCAGGGTCTCGTAGATCGGTACGGCGTGGTGGAAGTCGGACTGGCTCACCGGCATCTCGTCGTGGCGCTCGCCGTTCACGTCGTACGCGACGCAGACCGGGATCTCGTCCAGCCCGTCGTAATTGTCCAGTTTGGTCAGCACGAAGTCGGTGACGCCGTTGATGCGCTGGGCGTAGCGGCCCATGACGAGGTCCAGCCAGCCGATCCGGCGGGGGCGGCCGGTGGTGGTGCCGTACTCGTGGCCGACCTCCCGCAGATAGTCGCCGGTCGCGTCGTGCAGCTCGGTGGGGAAGGGGCCCTCGCCGACGCGGCTGGTGAACGCCTTGAGCACCGCGACGACCCGGTCGACCCGCGTGGGCGGGATGCCGGAGCCGGTGCAGGCGCCGCCGGAGGTGGCGTTGGAGCTGGTCACGAACGGGTAGGTGCCGTGGTCGACGTCGAGCAGCGTCGCCTGGCCGGCCTCGCAGAGAACGACCTTGCCGGCATCGAGCGCCTGCGACAGCTCCAGCGCGGTGTCGCCGACCATCGGGCGCAACCGTTCCGTGTACGACAGGAGCTCGGCGATCACCTCGTCGGGCTTGATGGCGTTGCGGTTGTAGATCTTCGACAGGACCTGGTTCTTGAACGACAGCGCCGCCTCGACCTTCTGGCGCAGGATCGACTCGTCGAAGAGGTCCTGGATCCGCACGCCGAGGCGGTTCATCTTGTCGGCATACGTCGGGCCGATGCCGCGGCCGGTGGTGCCGATGCGCCGGGCGCCGAGGAACCGCTCGCTGACCTTGTCGAGGGAGCGGTTGTAGGAGGCGATCACGTGGGCGTTGGCGCTGATCCGCAGCCGGGAGGTGTCGATGCCGCGGGCCTCGAGGCCGTCGATCTCCTGGAACAGCACGGCGAGGTCCACCACGACGCCGTTGCCGATGACGGGGGTCACGCCCGGGGTCAGGATGCCGCTGGGGAGCAGGTGCAGCGCGTACTTCTCGCCCTTGATCACCACGGTGTGGCCGGCGTTGTTGCCGCCGTTGAACTTGACCACGTAGTCCAGCCGGTCGCCCAGCAGGTCCGTCGCCTTGCCCTTGCCCTCGTCGCCCCACTGGGCGCCGACCAACACGATCACCGGCACTTGACTGACGCCTTCCGTTGAAACACGTCGTACACGGAGAGGCCCGGGTACTGCCGAAGTTTACGCGACGGGCCCCCTGGCCGCTGCCGGGTTGTCCACAGGTCGGACCGGTTATCCACAGGCTCTGCAAGTTATCCACAGGGTGTCATGTCGCGGTCGCAGCACGTGCACTGTGGACCTGTGGACGACCGTGAGGATGATCGGTGGCGGCCCGTAGGATCTGCCGAGTGCGTGTACTTCTGATCGGATCAGGTGGGCGTGAGCACGCCCTCGCCGTCGGCCTGGCCGCGGACCCCTCGGTGGACGAGCTCATCGCGGCTCCCGGCAACCCCGGCATCGCCTCGGTCGCGACGCTTCGTGACGTCACGGCTACAGATCCTGCGGCCGTCGCCGCGCTGGCTGTCGAGGTGGGTGCCGACCTGGTCGTGGTCGGGCCCGAGGCGCCCCTGGTGGCGGGCGTCGCCGACGCCGTGCGCGCCAAGGGCATCGCCTGCTTCGGTCCAAGCGGGGCGGCGGCGCAGCTCGAGGGCTCCAAGGCCTTCGCCAAGGACGTCATGGCGGCGGCCGGAGTCCCGACGGGCCGCTCCTATACCTGTACGTCCGCAGCCGAGGTCACCGCCGCGCTGGAGGAGTTCGGCCCGCCGTATGTGGTGAAGAACGACGGGCTGGCGGCGGGCAAGGGCGTGGTCGTCACCGACTCGCTCGCCGCGGCGCAGCAGCACGCGGAGGAGTGCGGCCGCGTGGTCATCGAGGAGTTCCTCGACGGCCCCGAGGTGTCCCTGTTCGTGGTCACCGACGGGACGGCGGCCGTTCCGCTCATGCCGGCCCAGGACTTCAAGCGGGTGGGCGACGGCGACGCCGGACCCAACACGGGCGGGATGGGGGCGTATGCGCCGCTGCCCTGGGCGCCGGCGGACCTGGTCGAGCGGGTGATGGCGGAGACCGTCGAGCCGACGCTGGCCGAGATGCGCAGGCGCGGGACGCCGTTCGCGGGCCTGCTCTACGTCGGGCTGGCACTGACCGGCAAGGGCCCGCGCGTCATCGAGTTCAACGCTAGGTTCGGCGACCCCGAGACGCAGGTGGTGCTGGCGCTGCTGGCAACGCCTCTGGGCGAGCTGCTGCACGCGGCCGCGACCGGCGCGCTGGCGGACTTCCCGCCGCTGCGCTGGCACGACGGCGCCGCGGTCACCGTCGTGGTGGCGAGCCACAACTACCCGGGAACGCCGCGCACGGGCGACGTGATCGAGGGCGGCGAGCGACCCGGCGTGATCCACGCGGGTACGGCACGCCGCGAGGACGGCGCCCTGGTGTCGTCGGGCGGCCGGGTGCTGAGCGTGACGGCCACCGGGCCGGACCTGGCGGCGGCGCGGGCGGCGGCCTACGAGCTGGTGCAGGGTGTGCGTCTTGAGGGCTCCCACCACCGTACGGACATCGCCCTGGCTGCGGTCGAGGGTCGCATCACGGTGTGAGACGCGGACGCCGGCCGGGTCGATCCCGGCCGGCGTCCGTGAGCGCGTCGGAGCCGGTCAGCCCTTGGGGATGTCGAAGAGCTTGGCCACCTGGGCCGCCAGGCCGAGGTCACCCTTCGCCTTG
This sequence comes from Actinoplanes sp. NPDC049548, assembly GCF_040676695.1. Classification (NCBI taxonomy): domain Bacteria; kingdom Bacillati; phylum Actinomycetota; class Actinomycetes; order Micromonosporales; family Micromonosporaceae; genus Actinoplanes; species Actinoplanes sp. NPDC049548. The sequence goes on along the minus strand of NZ_JBFAPM010000014.1, from coordinate 43,524 downwards.
ATCTTGCCGGTCATGAACATCATCATCGGGTTGCCGTCGCCCGAGACGACCTTCAGGAAGGTCACCGGGTCCATCGTCATGGCGAGCTTGGGCTCCCGGACGGGCTGGTTGGTCACGGTGCAGGCGCCGTTCTCGATCACCGTCTCGTAGGTGTCGGTGCCGCCACCCTGGCCGCCCGTGATGTTCCAGTGGATGACCGCCTGGGTGGAGCCGGCCCGGTCCGCGCGGAACAGCGTGGGCATCCGGTTGAAGACCTCGTCCAGGATCTTGCTGCGGCTGTCGGAGCCCATCACCTCGGCGATCTTCGAGTCCGGGGTGGACTTCACCAGGGCGGCGAACTCCTTCGGACCGATAGAGGCGAGCGACTCGGGGCTGAAATCAGTCATCGGTGGACCTTTCGGGATGAGCGCCAGACCTACTCACGAGTAACCCTAGCGATAACCGCGTCGAACTGCAGTCTCTCAACCTCTCGACATGCGTGGGACAGCGAGCCTGCCGTCGCCGGGACGCGCAGGTGAGGTCCCCGTGAGGCGCGTGGAACAATCGGCGTCGTGAGCATCCCGAACGTCCTCGCCAGCCGCTACGCCTCCGCCGAACTCACCGGGCTGTGGTCGCCCGAGGAGAAGATCCGGATGGAGCGCCGGCTGTGGCTCGCCGTCCTGCGCGCCCAGCGCGACCTCGGCATCGCGGTGCCCGACGGTGTCGTGGAGGCGTACGAGCGGGTCGTCGACGACGTGGATCTGGCGAGCATCGCCGAGCGCGAGCGGGTGACCCGCCACGACGTGAAGGCGCGCATCGAGGAGTTCAGCGCGCTCGCCGGGCACGAGCACATCCACAAGGGCATGACCTCGCGCGACCTCACCGAGAACGTCGAGCAGCTTCAGGTACGCGCGTCGCTCGAGCTGATCCGTGGCCGCGTCGTGGCCGCACTCGCCCGGCTGACCGAGCGCGCGGTCGAGCACAGTGACCTGGTCATGACCGGTCGTTCGCACAACGTCGCGGCGCAGGCCACCACGCTGGGCAAGCGGTTCGCGAGTGCGGCCGAGGAGCTGCTGATCGCGTACGAGCGGCTGGACGACCTCATCGGCCGCTACCCGCTGCGCGGCATCAAGGGCCCGGTCGGCACGGCGGCGGACCAGCTCGACCTGCTCGACGGTGACGCGGGCAAGCTGGCCGAGCTGGAGCGCAAGGTCGCCCGGCACCTCGGCTTCGAGCGGGTGCTGACCAGCGTCGGCCAGGTCTACCCGCGCTCGCTGGACTTCGACGTGGTGTCCGCCCTCGCGCAGGTGGTGGCGGCGCCTTCATCGCTGGCCACCACGATCCGGCTCATGGTCGGCCAGGAGCTCGTCACCGAGGGCTTCAAGCCCGGCCAGGTCGGTTCCTCCGCGATGCCGCACAAGATGAACACGCGCTCGTCGGAGCGGGTCAACGGCCTCGCCGTGATCGTGCGCGGCTATCTGTCGATGGTCGGCGAGCTCGCCGGCGACCAGTGGAACGAGGGTGACGTCTCCTGCTCGGTGGTACGCCGAGTGGCATTGCCGGACGCGTTCTTCGCCACCGACGGGCTGTTCCAGACCTTCCTGACCGTGCTCGACGAGTTCGGTGCGTACCCGGCCGTGATCGCCCGGGAGCTCGACCGCTTCCTGCCCTTCCTGGCGACCACGAAGATTCTGGTGGCGGCCGTCCGCAAGGGCGTGGGCCGCGAGGTGGCGCACGAGGTCATCAAGGAGCACGCCGTCGGGGTGGCGCTCGCGATGCGCGAGAAGGGGATCGCCGAGAACGATCTCTTCGACCGTTTGGCCGCGGACGACCGGCTGGGCCTGTCGCGTGCCGAGATCGATGCGCTGGTCGCGGACCGTGCCGCGTTCGTCGGTGCGGCGCCGGCTCAGGTGCAGGCGGTCGCCGACCGGGTCGCGGAGATCGTCGCGGCGCACCCGGAAGCGGCGGGATACACGCCCGCGCCGATTCTCTGAGGGCCCACCGGGGGTGGCGGAGCCTGCCTCACGCCACCCCCGAGGGAGTCGCGGTCAGACGCCGGCGATCGAGGTGATCCACGAGCGGTTGTAGGCGACGCTGGCGTAGTACTGCCGGCTCGTGCCGTCGGCGGTCGAGGCGACTCCCACCTGCGCGCCGTTGTAGACCTCCGGGCCGCCGGAGTCGCCGCGCCAGGCGTTGCCGTTGATACCGGTGCTGCCGATCGCGCGGCCGCCGTACGCGTCGGTCTGGTTGGTCGACGTGACCCGGACGCTCGCCGTCTTGAGGACCGAGGACGCGTCACAGCCGCTGTAGCAGGTCATGCCCCAGCCGTAGAGCGAGTTCGTCGACCCCACCGGCGGATAGGAGCTGGACAGCGGCATGTAGGACGTCGAGACCGGGCTGCTCAGCCGCATCAGCGCGAGGTCGTTGCGGGTCGAGGTGGAGCTGACGGTACGCGTGACGCCACCCGACGTACGGTTCACGCTGCCGACACGCACCGACATGCTGCCGCTGATGCAGTGGCGCGCGGTGAGCACGTAGTCGGCGGAGATGATCGTTCCGGAGCAGGTGAAGCTGCCGTTGCTGAACACCGCGGCGGCCCACGGGGCCGAGGAGACGGTCGTGCCGCCGATGATGTGCTGCGGGCCGTCGTCTGCTGCGTGGGCGGCGACGGGCACGGCCAGGATGCCGGTCAGGGCGGTGGCCAGAGAGGCGACAGCGATGCGGATGCGCACGCCGGGCTCCTTCCGATTTCGTCGATGCGGGGGATGACATCGAACTTGATCGACTGACCGTAGGATGGCCCTCTGCCTGCGACAAGACCTCAATTCACACCTATCACGGTGTGATGGCAACGATGTCGCCGCAGGTCATCGTCCGATCGCGCAGAGTTCCTACCCGCGTGGTGGAGATCACGGTCGAGAATCCCTGCTCAGCGCGCTCCGCGTCAGGCTGCCGACACCGGCCGATGGGTCGATCGGCGGTCGCACAGGGTAGGCTTTGGCCGCTCGCCCCTTAGAGGGCCACCCAACTGCGCGCCTACACAGTCAGGAGTGCCCGTGGCTCGCGTCGTCGTCGACGTCATGCTCAAGCCGGAGATCCTCGATCCGCAGGGCCAGGCGGTCGCCAACGCGCTGCCGCGGCTCGGCGTCAGCGAGGTCTCCTCCGTACGCATCGGACGCCGCATCGAGATCGAGTTCGCCGGAGAACCGGATCTCGACACCGCCCGTGAGATCGCCGACAAGCTGCTCGCCAACCCCGTCATCGAGGACTTCTCGATCCGCGTCGAGGAGCCGGCCGGTGACGCCGCGCAGATGAGCGCGTGAGCATGCGGATCGGAGTCGTCACCTTCCCGGGTTCGCTGGACGACGGCGACGCGGCCCGCGCGGTCCGCATCGCCGGCGGAGAGGCCGTGCGCCTCTGGCACGGCGACCAGGACCTGCACGGCGTCGACGCCGTGGTCCTGCCCGGCGGATTCTCGTACGGCGATGCCCTGCGCTGCGGCGCGATCGCCCGTTTCGCCGCGGTCATGGAGACCATCACCGACGCCGCTCGCGGCGGCCTGCCGGTGCTCGGCATCTGCAACGGCTTCCAGATCCTCTGCGAGGCCCACCTGCTGCCCGGCGCCCTCACCCGCAACCAGCACCTGCACTTCCGCAACCGCGACCAGTATCTGCGCGTCGAGAGCACCGCGACGGCGTGGACCAACACCTTCACCGACGGCCAGGAGATCCTGATCCCGGTGAAGAACGGCGAGGGTTGCTACGTCGCCGACGACCGCACCCTCGACGAGCTGGAAGGGGAGGGCCGGGTGGTCGCGCGCTACATCCGCGGCAACCCCAACGGCTCCCAGCGCGACATCGCGGCGATCACCAACGCGGCCGGCAACGTGGTCGGCATCATGCCGCATCCGGAACACGCGGTGGAGGCGCTGACCGGCCCGTCCCTCGACGGCCTCGGCTTCTTCACCTCCGCCCTGCGGCACCTGGCCGGGACGGCCGCGGGCGGGCAGCTCACAGGGGGAGCCCACCGATGACCACCCAGCCCGACACCGCCACCAGCGGCGCCGCGGTCTCCCGGGGCGTGCCCAACCAGCCGCCGGCGTCCGCGCAGCCGGGTAAGCCCAGCGGCTTCGCCGCCACCGACGTGCTGGTCAACCAGTTCGACGGCGGGCCCGACACCGTCGAGCGCGCCCGCACCACCCCGGAGGAGCTCCAGCCGCACACCGAGCTGGGCCTCAAGGACGACGAGTACGACCGCATCCGGCAGATCCTCGGGCGCCGCCCGACGGCCTCCGAGCTCGCGATGTACTCGATCATGTGGAGCGAGCACTGCTCGTACAAGTCGAGCAAGGTGCACCTGCGCCAGTTCGGCGAGAAGGCGCCCAAGAACACCCGCATGCTCGCGGGCATCGGCGAGAACGCCGGCGTGGTGCAGATCTCGGACGACCTCGCGGTCACGTTCAAGGTCGAGTCGCACAACCACCCGAGCTACGTCGAGCCGTACCAGGGCGCGGCGACCGGTGTCGGCGGCATCGTGCGCGACATCCTCGCCATGGGCGCCCGCCCGATCGCGGTGATGGACCCGCTGCGCTTCGGCGCCGCCGACCACCCCGACACGGCACGCGTGCTGCCCGGCGTCGTGGCCGGCATCGGCGGGTACGGCAACTGCCTGGGCCTGCCCAACATCGGCGGCGAGATCGTCTTCGACCCCTGCTACCAGGGCAACCCGCTCGTGAACGCGCTCTCCATCGGCGTGCTGCCGGTCGAGCGGCTGCAGCGCAAGGAGGCGGCCGGCGTCGGCAACGTCGTCGTGCTGCTGGGCGCGCGGACCGGCCGTGACGGCATCGGCGGCGTCTCCGTGCTGGCGTCCGCCACCTTCGACGAGGGTGCCGAGCAGCGGCGGCCGTCGGTGCAGGTCGGCGACCCGTTCATGGAGAAGCTGCTCATCGAGAGCTGCCTTGAGCTCTACGATGCCGGCCTCGTCGTCGGCATCCAGGACCTCGGCGGCGCCGGCCTGACGTGCGCGCTCACCGAGACCGCCGCCGCGGCCGGCACCGGCATGCGGGTCTGGCTCGAGCGGGTGCCGCTGCGCGAGGCCTCGATGTCGCCGACCGAGATCCTGGCCAGCGAGTCGCAGGAGCGCATGCTGCTGATCGTCGCGCCGGAGAAGCTCGACCAGGTGCTCTCGGTCGCCGAGAAGTGGGGCGTCTGGGCCACCGCGATCGGCGAGGTCACCCCGCGCGACGCCGAGGGCCACCCCGGCCGCCTGGTGATCAGCTGGAACGACCACATCGTCGTCGACGTGCCGCCCGGCTCGCTGGCGGACGACGGCCCGGTCTACGCGCGCCCGATAAGAGAGCCGGCCGACCTCATCCTGCTGCAGGCGGACCGCGCCGAGACGCTGCCGCGTCCGACCACTTCGGACGAGCTGCGCGAGACCGTGCTGCGCATGATCGCGTCGCCGAACCTGTGCGACAAGACGTGGGTCACCGAACAGTACGACCGGTACGTCCTGGGCAATACCGTCCTGGCGCAGCCCGAGGACTCCGGCGTGCTGCGCATCGACGAGCGCACCGGCCTGGGCGTCGCCCTCTCCGTCGACGGCAACGGGCGGTACGCACGCCTCGACCCGTACGAGGGTGCGCGGCTCGGCCTCGCGGAGGCGTACCGGAACGTCGCGGTGACCGGCGCCGACCCCGTCGCCGTCACCGACTGCCTGAACTTCGGCTCCCCCGAGGACCCGGCGGTGATGTGGCAGTTCGCGGAGGCCGTTCGCGGCCTCGCCGACGGCTGCCAGGAGCTCGGCATCCCGGTCACCGGCGGCAACGTCAGCTTCTACAACCAGACCGGCGCCGCCGCGATCCACCCGACCCCGGTGGTGGGCGTCCTCGGCATCCTGCAGGACGTCGCCCGGCGGGTCCCCATGGGCTTCCCGCCGCCGCCGAACGCGGACGGCGACCTGCTCTTCCTGCTCGGCACCACGTCGTGCGAGCTGTCCGGCTCCGAGTGGGCGTGGGTCACCCACGGCCACCTCGGCGGCCGACCGCCGAAGGTCGACCTGGCCCACGAGCAGCGGCTCGGCCGGCTCCTGGCCCAGGCCGCCGAGCGCGAGCACGTCGTGGCGGCGCACGACCTGTCGGACGGCGGCCTGTCGCAGGTGCTCGTCGAGTCCTGCCTGCGCCGCAACGTCGGCGCCCGCGTCACGCTCCCGGAGCAGGACGCGGCCACCACGCCGTTCGTCTGGCTCTTCAGCGAGTCGGCGGGCCGGGTCCTGGTAGCGGTGCCCCGCGGTCACGACAAGGCCTTCGCGGCGCTGGCGGCAGAGCACGGCGTGCCCTGCACCGCGATCGGCGTCACGTCGCCGGAGCCGGTCCTCGAGATCCAGAACCAGTTCTCGATCGGGCTGGACGAGCTGCGCGAGGCGTTCACGTCGACGATGCGCAACCTCTTCGGCGGCCCGGCCGAGCTCGGCCCGCGCCCGGCGGCGGTGTCGCCGGTGGCGGAGCCCGCGGCGGCCTCGTCAGCGGTCGTCGCGGCGACCGAATCTCCCGTCGACGATGCCCCGGCTCCGGCAGGCGAGGACGAGCCTCGCTCGGTCACCCTGAAGATCAGTGAGCCGCAGTCCCCGGGACCGGAGGCGGAGACCGCCGACGCCGCGAAGCCGGATGGCTCCGCGACCGCGGACGTACCGGCCGAGCCGGCAGCGTCGCTTCCCGGCGGCCCGGTCGACCCGGCACCGGCGGAGGCTCCCGCACCGGCCGCCAAGACGGACGACGCCGAGTCCGGCGAGCCGAAAGCCTGACAACACCCGATCGACCCGAGAACGCCACGGCAGCAACGCTGCCGTGGCGTCTCTGTCTCCGGCGCGCGGCGGAACCCGAGGTCCGAGGCCGGCGGTCCCGCCGCGGTGGGGCCTGACTCGATCTCGACCCAGCGCGACGTCTTGGGTTCCGGCGATGAAAACGAAAGAGCCGGCCCTGTCATCAGACAGGACCGGCTTCCCTCGTCGCTCAAACGGCTCCGCGGTCGGGCGCCGACCGGATGCGGGAGCTACTGGCGGGGCGCGCCGCCGTAGGTGCCGCCGCGCTGGTCGTAGCCGCCCTGGTCGTAGGGCTGCTCGTAGTCGCCCTGGTCGTAGCTGCCCTGATCGCCGCCGTAGCCGCCGGCCGGGGCCCCGCCGCCGTAGGTGCCACCACCCTGGGCGCCGCCGTACGTACCGCCGCGCTGGTCGTAACCACCCTGGTCGTAGCCGCCCTGGTTGCCGTAGCCGCCATCGGCCGGTGCGCCATAGGCTGCTCCGCCGCCGTAGGTGCCGCCCTGGGCGCCACCGCCGTACTGCGCGCCGCTGTAGGCACCGCCGCCCTGCGCGCCGCCGTAGGTGCCGCCGCCCTGGGCGCCGTACGTGCCGCCGCCGGCCGGAGGCCCGTACGCGTTGCCGCTGTCGATGCCGCCGCCGGGGCCGTCCCACGAGCCATAGCCCGGGTCGCCCTGCTGCTGGTCGTAGCCGCCGCCCTGGTAGCCGCCCGCCTGATAGCCGCCCTGGTCGCCGTACCCACCGCGGTCGTCGAACGCGTCCTCCGGGCGGTACATGCCGGTCGGCTCGTCGAAGCGCTGCTGCTCGGGAACGTTCTGGGCGTACCCGGCCTGGTCGTAGCCGCCCTGGTCATAGGCACCCTGGTCGTCGTAGCCGCCGCGGTCGTCGTACCCGCCGTAGCCGTTCGCGGGCTGGTCGTAGCCGGCGCTCTGGGCCGGCACCGGGGCGCCGCCGTACTGCGTGGCCGTGCCGTACGCACCGGCAGCACCGGCAGCACCGGCAGCACCGGCCGCGCCGGCAGCGGGGGCCGCGCCCCAGCCACCGGGAGCGTTGTACGCGCCGTTCTGCGGCAGCGGCGCGCCGTACGGGTCCGGGAACTCGTCGACCGGTGCCGGCGCGAGCGGCGCGCGCTGGATCATCGTCGGGGCGTCCGCCATGGACGGTGCCCCGGACCGCGGCGCGATCATCGTGGCGTCGTTCGCGCGGCCGCCGACCGGCGCTGCCAGGCGGGTCTCGTCGGCTCCCGCGAAGCGGCCGGCGCTCGCCGGCACGACGCCGCCGGCGCCCTTCGCGTCGGCGTCCTCGAAGTCGTCGGGGTTGTTCTTGCGGCGCATCAGCACCAGCACGATCGCGCCGATGCCGGCCGCGACCAGCAGGCCGCCCAGGATGATGAAGAGCAGCGAGCCGGAGCCCTTGTCCTCGCCCGAGGTGTTCTTCGTGTCGGGGGCGGCCGCCACACTCTCTTGCTGGGTCGCGGCCTCCGACGCCTCGTCGGTTGCTTCCTCGCTCGGTGTGGCGCTCGGGGCCGCCGTGGAAGGCGTGGCCGAGGTCGGCGCCGCGAGCGCCTTGATCGTCAGCGGCACTCGGATGGACTTGTCGGCGGCGCCCTGCGCGGTGACGGGTTCGCCCTTGTAGCCCTGCTTGCCGGCGATGACCAGCAGCGATCCCACCGCGATGGGCGCGCCGTCGGTCGACCGGAACGAGTACCCGCCGTCGTTGCTGGAGGTCGCGTTGAACGTGCGGCCTGTGCTGTCACGCATGGCCACCGACGCGCCGGGGACCGCCTTGCCGTCCTGGTCCTTCACCTCGCCGCTGACCTGGCGTACGGACTTCGGCTGCTCCGGGCCGTGCACCGTGGTGCTCGCGGTGGCGGTCTTGTCCTGCGTGCCGATGGTCGCGCTGACCTGGATCCGGATCTTCTGCTTCTGTCCTGGTTCGACGGTGCCCGCGACGAGGGTCGCTGTGTACTGCTTGCTGGTCTGCGGAGGGATGAGGTCACCCTGCACCGAGCACGAGCCGCTGCAGGTCATCCCGTCCGCGATCACCGTCGCCGAGGTCTCGGTGGCTTCGCCGAGCGCGTTGGCGTTCTTCACGGTGTAGGTCAGCGTGATCTTGCCGCCGGATGGGATGTCGGGCGGCACGCTGCCGATCGAGACCTGTGGTTCCGTCTCCGCGAGCGCCACCGAGGGGGCGGCGGCGAGGATGCCACCGACCACGGCCAGGAACGCACCGGCCTGGAGAGCCCGGGCTCGTAGGTGCGTTGTCACGTCCACCGCCTTCCGGTCGCGCGGTTCCCGGGGTGCCTTGCAGTTACTCCCTGGATTCCGCGACGAGTACACACCGTCGGCCACTATGCCCTGTCGGACGACGTCTGCGCGAGTCAGGGGCGACGGGTTGTCATGTTTAGCCGGGTCGTATTGTCCCGACGTGTCTCCTGCGCACAATAAATCCGAGTCCGTCGGCGCGGCGTTGGACGCGCTGGACGTCGGTGACGAACCCGAACGTTCCGTGCTTCGTGACGCTGTGCGAGCGCTGCTGGCGGAGCTCGCGCGTACCGCGCCGGGCCGATCGGTGGAGGTCCGTATTCCACCTTTCGGTGCGATTCAGTGCGTCGCCGGTCCCCGGCACACCCGCGGCACACCGCCCAATGTGGTCGAGACCGATCCGATGACCTGGCTTCTCGTCGCAACGGGCCGCCTGAACTGGGCCGATGCGGTGAATTCCGGGCGCGTGCGGGCCAGCGGGATACGCACCGATCTCGCTCCGTACCTCCCTGTGCACCCGAGCTGAAGATCCGTCTCCTCGCGTACACTGGGCGGTCGGTACAGACCAGCTAGTCCGAGCAGATCAGCATGAGGGAGCAAGCGCGTGCCCCGAGGCGACGGCCTGTTGACCGACGATCTCGACCCCCAGGACCGCGGACCCCAGGATGCCTGCGGCGTCTTCGGCGTCTGGGCCCCCGAGGAAGAGGTTGCGAAACTCACCTATTTCGGCCTCTTCGCATTGCAGCACCGCGGCCAGGAGGCCGCCGGCATCGCCGTCAGTGACGGCTCGGGTGTCGTGGTCTACAAGGATCTCGGCCTGGTCTCCCAGGTCTTCGACGAGCCGACGCTGGCCAGCCTGCGCGGTCACCTCGCCATCGGCCACACCCGTTACTCCACCACCGGTGGTTCCAACTGGGAGAACGCGCAGCCGACCATCCGTGCCACCACGGCGGGCACGACGATCGCCCTCGCGCACAACGGCAACCTGGTGAACACCGCCGAGCTGGCCCGGGAGATCGCCGAGCGCGGCCTCGAGGCCGACAGTGCGACCTCGGACACCGCCCTGGTCACCACGCTGCTCGCCAGCCGCCCCGATCTCTCGGTCGAGGCCGCGGCCATGGAGGTGCTCCCGCGGCTGCGGGGCGCGTTCAGCTTCGTCTTCATGGACGAGGGCACCCTGTACGCAGCCCGCGACGCGCAGGGTGTCCGTCCGCTGGTGCTCGGCCGCATGGAGCGCGGCTGGGCCGTGGCGAGCGAGACCGCGGCCCTGGACATCGTCGGCGCGAGCTTCGTGCGCGAGGTGGAGCCCGGCGAGATCCTCGCGATCGACGAGCACGGCCTGCGCTCGACCCGGTTCGCGGTGCCCGAGCCCAAGGGCTGTCTCTTCGAGTACGTGTACCTAGCGCGTCCCGACACCACGATCGCCGGCCGCAACATCTACGCCGCGCGCGTCGAGGTGGGCCGCCGGCTGGCCAAGGAGCACCCCGTCGAGGCCGACCTGGTCATCGGCGTTCCGGAGTCCGGCATCCCGGCAGCCATCGGCTATGCGGAGGAGTCGGGCATTCCGTACAGCGCCGGCTTCATGAAGAACGCGTACGTGGGCCGTACCTTCATCCAGCCCTCGCAGACGATCCGCCAGCTCGGCATCCGCCTGAAGCTCAACCCGTTGCGCGAGGTCGTCCGCGGCAAGCGCATCGTGGTCATCGACGACTCGATCGTGCGCGGCAACACCCAGCGCGCGCAGATCCGCATGCTCCGGGAGGCCGGTGCGCTCGAGGTCCACGTCCGGATCTCCTCCCCGCCGGTGAAATGGCCGTGTTTCTACGGCATCGACTTCGCCACCCGGGCCGAGCTGATCGCCAACGGCCTCGAGATCGACGGCATCCGGCGCTCGATCGGCGCCGACTCCCTCGGGTACGTTTCGCTGGACGGCCTGGTCCAGGCGACCGAGCAGCCGAAGACACGGCTCTGCATGGCCTGCTTCGATGGGGAGTACCCGATCGAGCTGCCGGCCGGCCACCTGATCGGCAAACACCTGCTCGAGAGCGTCGGCAAGCGGGCGACGATGCCCGACGCCTCACCCGAGGCGGCCACCGCAGCGGTGGCCGAACTCGAGCAGGAGTACGAGGATGAGCAGTACGCCGAGGGCGAGCGCGAGCCGGCGCAACCGCTGGTCGGCAGCCCGGGCGGCGTGGACGCCCTGCACCGCCCGTAACCTGCGGAACCACCGACCACCTTCCGACGTCGAACCAAGCGGCCCAGCCGAGCAGCACCACCACCAAAGGGGAGAACCGTGACGCACGTGTCCGAGCGCAGCAGTGCCGGATCCAACGGCGCCGAGGGCGCCGACCGCCAGCCGTGGTCGGCGGGGTCCGGCCGCGGCGGCCGGAAGCGCACGGTGACGTATGCCGACGCCGGCGTCTCGATCCACGCCGGCGAGCGCGCGGTCGAGCTGCTCAAGAGCAAGGTCAAGAAGACCACGCGCCCCGAGGTGATGGGTGACCTGGGCGGCTTCGCCGGTCTGTTCAAGCTCAACACCCAGAAGTACAAGAGCCCGATCCTCGCCTCGTCGACCGACGGCGTCGGCACCAAGCTGGTGATCGCCCAGCAGCTCGACATCCACGACACGATCGGCATCGACCTCGTCGCCATGGTGGTGGACGACCTGGTCGCCTGCGGCGCCGAGCCGCTGTTCCTGCTCGACTACATCGCCTGCGGCCAGGTCGTGCCGGACAAGGTCGCCGAGATCGGCGCCGGCATCGCGGACGGCTGCCGGTACGCGGGGTGCGCCCTGCTCGGCGGCGAGACCGCTGAGCACCCGGGTGTGCTGCGCCCGGATGAGTACGACGTGTCGGCCACCGGCGTCGGCGTGGTGGAGGAGAGCGAGATCCTCGGCGCCCACCGGGTCGAGATCGGCGACGCCGTGATCGCCATGCGGTCGTCCGGCCTGCACTCCAACGGCTACTCGCTGGTGCGCCACGTGCTGCTGGGCGCCGGCCGCATGCGCCTGGACACCGTGGTGGAGGACTTCGGCAAGCAGCGCACCCTCGGCGAGGAGCTGCTCACCCCGACCAAGATCTACGCCAAGGACTGCCTCGGCCTCATCGAGGAGACGGAGGTCCGCGCCTTCTGCCACGTCACGGGCGGCGGGATCCCGGGCAACCTGGTCCGGATCCTCCCGGAGCACGTGGACGCGGTGGTGGACCGGTCGTCCTGGCGCCCCCAGTCGATCTTCGACCTGATCCAGGCCAAGGGCCGCATCGACGACACCGAGATGGAAGCCACGTTCAACATGGGCGTCGGCATGTTCGCGATCGTGTCCGCCGACGACGCGGACCGCGCGATGGCGTACCTGACCGGCCGTGGCGTGGAGGCGTGGCAGGTCGGTGAGGTCATCGAGGGCAGTGGCCAGGTGCAGATGATGGGGCAGTACACCCGCGGCTGATCTCCGCGGGCGTCGTCGCCGTCACGTTCTGTTGTCGGCCTGCGCCGCTCCTTGTTAGCCGTCCGTGGCGGTCATCCGGGTCCGGTGACCGCCGGCGACGCCCCGCCGGCGATGCCGACGGTCGGTCCTGCGATGGCCGACGGGCTCTCCTCCGCATGAACACCAGGTGGGTGAGGGGCTCGGCCGACCGCATCAAACGCCGTGCTCGCTCGCGGCTCGACGGGCGGATCGGCTGCCCCGATCAGCGGCCAGGCGTCGCCGATCAGCGCCTCCCGGGGGTAAGGTTCGCCTTCCGAGTGCGGCGCTTTCTCGTGCTTCGTGTGAAATGATCCGCGTGTGTCGATGTCGCGGCACACGCGGATCTTTCGGTCATGAATGCGAGAGGCGAGGCACACTCGGGTGGACGTCGGCACTTAGCCTGGCCTGAGCCGACGGCAGCGCGGACGGGGAGGTGGCTGTGGGAGATCGCTGGAGCGGCATGCGCGGGATCGCCACGGTGCCCACCTACGTGGTTATGCAGCCCACTACGCTCTGCAATCTCGATTGTTCCTATTGCTACCTGCCGTTACGGCGGGTGGACCGGAAGATGCCCGTCGACGTCGCCGGCGCGGTCGCCGCGTCCGTGAACGGCTGGGCCCGTACCGGACGGTTCTCGGTGGTGTGGCACGGCGGTGAGCCGCTGGCAGCGGGCCGGACGCACCTGGCCGCGTTGATGCGGCCGTTCGCCGAAGGCGTCGAACACCACATCCAGACCAACGCCACGCTGATCGACGACGCCTGGTGCGAGTTCTTCGCCGAGCGCGGCATCCGGGTGAGCGTGAGCGTCGACGGCCCCGAGGCGCGTAACGGAGAACGGGTCACGGCCGGTGACAAACCGGCGTACGCCCGGATCGTGCGCGGCATCGACGCCCTCCGGCGGCACGGCATCCCGTTCTCGGCCCTGTGCGTGGTCGGGCGGCCGGTGCCGGGGCTGGCCACCGAGCTGTACGACTACTTCCTCGACCTCGGCTGCGACGTGCTGGGCATCAACGTCGAGGAGCTGGAGGGCGTGAACGTCCGCGCCAACCGGCATCCCGAGCAGGACGTGACCGCCTTCTGGGCCGAGCTCGTCAGCGCCTGGCGCCGCGATCCCCGGATCCACCTGCGCGAGATCGAATGGTCACTGCGGTACGCGGCGGCGGTGCTCGACGGTACGGCCGACGACGTGCTGCCCCGGCGCCTCGACCCCATCCCGACCGTGGCCCACGACGGCAGCGTGGTCCTGCTCTCCCCGGAGCTGGCCGGCTTCTCCGACCCGCGGTACGGCGACTTCAGCAGCGGCAACGTGCTCACCACCCCGCTGGCGGAGATCCTCGCCGGGGCGACCGGGACGCCCTGGATCCGCGAGTTCCTGGACGGGGTGGAGGCGTGCCGGGCCGAGTGCCCGTACTTCGGCTTCTGCGGCGGCGCCCACGCGGCCAACCGCTACTTCGAGCGGGGCCGGTTCGACGTCACGGTCACGGAGCACTGCCGCAACAGCAAGATTCGCCTACTGGAGGGAGTGCTGGACCATGCCCGAGATCACGAGCCCACGGCCGTCTGACCGCGTGGAGACGGATCCCGTGACGGCGCGGGTGCGCGATACCCGCACGGGTCTGGCCGCCCTCATCCAGGAGGCGGAGGAGGCACGGGAGCAGCGCGCGGAGACGGCCGCGAAGGAAGGGTCGGCGGTATGCGCCTGGAACCACTTCGAGAACATCCCGACGTTCTACAACTGGAACAACAGGCCGCGCTGAGGGGCGGCCGCTGACCGAATCTGGACATGCCGGCCGGGACCGCGCGTCGGTCCGCGTCGCCGCCGTCGAGGGCACCGCACGACCGATCACGGGCGGAGCGGGGAGTAATCAGTTCGAGGCGGCAGCGACCCACGGTGGCGCTGCAGCGGGATTGACGGCGGCCAGGCGGCTCACCTGCCCGGCGGCTCGGCGGCCGACTGGGCAGCGAGTGGCGATGCGCGGCGTCGCAGCAGCGAGTGGGCGACCGCTGACCCCATGGCCGGGCCCCCTGTGCGTACCGGCGACCCGCGGCCGTCGCATCTTTGTAAGCGGCGACCCCGTCCCGCCGGCGAGCAGCAACGAGCGGCCGTCGGAGGCTGCTGCGGTGAGGGAATCGACGGCCTCACAGCGTTCCCGCTGGTGGCGCTCGACGCGACCGGCGAGCCCGGTGCGCTGAGCCCTTAGGTCAGGGGAGCGGCCAAGCCGAGCACCGAGCCGCCATCCCGCAGCGCTGAGCGCAAGCGATGGCAGCCCGAAGAGCGGAATGGCTGGAAGGGCCGGGCCCGCACAGCACCGATGACTCCGGGGAGCCCGACGCCGTCCGTGACTCCACCACGCCGGCCGGGCGCCCGGAACCCCGAAGGGCAGCCGGAACGCCACGCCCTCGGCGTGGTGGAAGGGGGTGAACGACTACGAGCAGACCATGATGCCCACGCGGTCAGGCTGCGAGGGCATCATGAACTGCCGGAACGACCGCGACACACGGGAGCACGCGGGAAGCCGCGTGCTCTGTGCAATACGGGTCAGCGCCTTGAAGGCGACCAGCTGTCGTGCTCGTCGTCCGCATCGTCATCGTCATCGTCGTCGACGAAATCGTTGTCGTCGTCGTTGAAGTGATGGTCGGACTTACCAGCACCCGCCAGTTCGCGCTGCAAGGCGGTGAGGTCGGTGTTCGGGGAGTGGTACTTCAACTCCCGGGCCACCTTTGTCTGCTTGGCCTTAGCACGGCCGCGCCCCATGGCTCGACCCCCTCGCACAGAATTCGGGGCAGCCCGAAGGCGGGCCCCGATGACGTCAGGCATCTCTCGTGGGTCTTACGGTACATGGACGATGCCGCCTTCGGCACCTCGGGTTACGTGTACCACCGTCGCGCGTCGCGACTGGCTGGGGACGCGCCGCGCGACGGTGTACAAAAGCCTCAACCCAGGTAGAT
Source organism: Actinoplanes sp. NPDC049548 (assembly GCF_040676695.1). Classification (NCBI taxonomy): domain Bacteria; kingdom Bacillati; phylum Actinomycetota; class Actinomycetes; order Micromonosporales; family Micromonosporaceae; genus Actinoplanes; species Actinoplanes sp. NPDC049548. The sequence continues at coordinate 28,056 of NZ_JBFAPM010000014.1, read as the reverse complement.
GCTGCGGAGCCGTCCGACTTCGGCCATCCGGCGCTCGGCGAGGCGGTCGGCCGCGACCGCCGGGGGCACTCCCTCGTCGTCGGCGAGGCGCAGGATCTGGCTCGTGGTGTCGAAGATCTTGGTGGCGCGGAGCTTGGCGCGTTCGAAGTTGAAGCCCTCGATCTCGTCGGCCACCTGGATCACGCCGCCGGCGTTCACCACGTAGTCCGGCGTGTAGAGGATGCCGCGCTCCTCGAGCAGCTTCTCGATGCCGGGGTGGGCGAGCTGGTTGTTGGCCCCACCGGTAACGATCTTGGCGCGCAGCACCGGCACGGTGTCGTCGTCGAGGGCGCCGCCCAGTGCGCAGGGGGCGTACACGTCGATGTCGCTCGTGATCAGCGCCTGGGTGTCCTCGACAAGATCGATCTGGGGGTACGTGGTCCGGGCCCACTCGAGCGCGGCGGAGCTGACGTCGGTGGCGACCACGGAGGCACCGTCCTCGATCAGGTGACCCGCGAGATATTTGCCCACCTTGCCGAGGCCGGCGATGCCGACGCGGCGCCCGGCCAGCGTGGGGGTGCCCCAGGTGTGCTCGGCGGCCGCGCGCATGCCCTGGAAGACGCCCCAGGCGGTCAGCACCGACGAGTCGCCGGCCCCGCCGTGCTCGACGCTGCGGCCGGTCACGTACCGGGTCTCGCGGGCGATGACGTCCATGTCCGGGACGTACGTGCCGACGTCGCAGGCGGTGTAGTAGCGGCCGCGCAGCGACTCCACGAAGCGCCCGTACGCCCGCAGCAGCGCCTCGGACTTGTCCAGCGCCGGGTCGCCCCAGATGACCGCCTTGCCGCCGCCCAGGTCCAGCCCGGCCAGGGCATTCTTGTACGCCATGCCGCGCGAGAGGTTCAGCACGTCGGTGACGGCCGCTTCCTCACTCTCGTACGGGTAGAACCGGGTCCCGCCCAGCGCCGGCCCGAGGGCCGTGGAGTAGATACCGATGATCGCCTTCAGACCGGTGTGCCGGTCCTGACAGAAGACGACCTGCTCGTGCCCGGCGGCGTCGGTGCCGTCGCTGCTTACGAACACGCCCATGACTGCTCTCTCCTGAGTGTGTGGGGCGTACGCCCTTGTGGGGCGTACTTCTTGCGCCGGCCGGGGTGGTGTGCCGGACTCCAGCGATGCTAGTCGGGATCTACGCCACCGGATTGGCCGCGCGCGGGAAGTCAATCGGCGGCGATTTCGTGAAAGGATCGCGCCGTGCCGTCACTGTTCGCGTCGTACCTGCGCGTTTACGAGCCGCTGACCGCCTTCGACCGGGACCGTCAGCTTTTCTGGCGCCGTTATGCCCGGGAGGGGCGGGCTCTGGGCCCCGCCGAGGGGCCGGTCCGGCAGCGCACCGCTGTGCTGGAGGCGCTCGGTGCCGGCTGGACGCGGCTGCCCGACCTGCCCGACGAGGCGTACGTCATGGAGTGGGGCGACTCCCTCCTCGTGTGCCCGTGGAACCTGCGGCTGCGCGTCGCGGAGGCGGCCCTGAACGCCCGTGACGGCGTGCCCAGCGTGCTCGCCGACGCGTTCGTGCCGCCGGTGCTGGCCGGGCAGGCGAAGGCGGTCGTCGAGGACTGGCGCAGCGGCGCGAAGGTGCTGGAGCGCGGGGTGCCCCGGGTGCACGAGCAGATCGCCACGTGGGGGGTGCCGCTGCGCTGGTTCGTCTTCGTGGACCTCGACGAGCGGGAGATCGATCTGGGGCGCTCCGGGCGTACCCTGCGCTACCGCACGGAGATCTCGAAGGCTCGCCGGCGGGCCCACCGGGGGGTGTCGGTGTTGCGCAAGTCGCTGGGCGACGCCCCGATCACCGAGGCGGTGGAGGAGGGCACGCGCTGGCTGGAGGAGTTCCACCCGCGCTCGATAGTCGAGCTGGACTACGGCGGTCTCACCGGCCTTTTGAAGGATGACGACCTGAAGGACGACGATTCACCCGGACTGGTGGCCGCCGGCCTGTCCGCCCTCTCCAGGGGTGACGCCGACGCGGCCACGGAGGCGTACGAGAAGCTCGTCGCTCGCTGGCGTGCGGTGCAGTTGCTCGAGCGGTGCAATTGATCGACAGGTGTAAGCCTCTGACCTGCGAAAAGCGGATAAACGGGGCCCGCAGAGGCGAATACGCTTCGTGATCGTGACTCCGCGAAGCGTGATTTTCGGTCCAAACAAGACACTTTCTGGCGTATAAAGCCGGGATAAATCGGGCATGCTTCAACCGTCTATCTAGGGACGTTCGGCCGTTCGGCCCATGTCGGACATCGGGGACTAGCCGGACCATGAGAGACGCACCGGCCGGCGGGACCCCGGCCGATGTCTTTAGGTACCTGTGGAGGAGTGACCGATGGCATCGCGTACGCATGATCCTGAGCCGCTACTGACACCGGCCGAGGTGGCGTCGATGTTCCGAGTCGACCCGAAGACCGTCACCCGGTGGGCCAAGGCGGGCAAGCTCAGTGCAATTCGCACCTTGGGCGGGCACCGTCGCTACCGGGAGTCGGAGGTTCGAGCCCTGCTGCAGGGACAGATTCCCACGCAGCGTCAGGGCGACTGAACGGACCGCAGTCGACCGAGAGATCGAATGAAGGGGCGAACGCCGGGGAAGGCGATCGCCCCTTTTTCGTTGTCCAGGTTCAGGACACCAGGATGGTCGTGGTGCCGTGGAGGCCCCGCCGGAGGCGGCTGCCGAGCAGGGTGAGGCGGCCCATCACGCCGTACTTGCGTTTGAGCAGCTCTCCCACGCGTACCCGATCGGCCTCGTCACCGATGCGCGCGGTCGCCTCGACCGCCTCTCCCTTCGGGTTGCCGCGGACGTCGCAGGGGGCGAGCGTGACACGTCCGTTGTTGCGGATCCGCTTGAGCTTGCCGGTGCCCTTCGGCGTCCAGAAGGCCACGCCGGCACCGTCGGGCACGACCCACAGCGGGGTCGCCACCGCCCGCCCGTCCTTGCGAAACGTCGTGAGCAGGACGTATTTCTCCGCACCGAGTTGCTCGAGCGCCGCCATGCCCACAAGAGTAGTGACAATGGATCCCGCAATCGGTGACGTGTTCGGCGAGTTGGTGCGGGACGCGTACGCCGTGCGCACCGGCATCGGCCCGCGCCCCCTCGCCGGCGGACGGGTGCCGCGGCCGGTCATCGAGATCATCGAGCGCGACGACGGCCTGATCAACGGCGCTCCCGCCGACCCCTACCTCGCCGAACCGGCCGAGTGGCAGCCGCACGACGTCCGCGCGCTGCGGCTGTGCCGGGGTGCCGTGCTGGACATCGGGTGCGGGGCCGGGCGTACGGCGATCGAGCTGCAGCGACGCGGCATGGCGGTGACCGGGCTGGACACGTCGCCCGGCGCCATCCACGTCGCGCGCGAGCGGGGGCTGCGGGACACGGTCGTCGCCACCGTCGACGAGTACGCCCGCACGACGACCCGCTACGACACGTTCCTGCTGCTCGGCAACAACCTCGGCCTGCTGGAGGGCGCCGAGCGTGCGCCCACCTTCCTCGCCGCCCTCGCCGCCCTGGCGCGGCCGGGTGCCCGGATCGTGGCGCAAGGTACGGACCCGTACGGCACGACCGACCCGGTGCACGTGGCCTACCACCGCCGTAACCGCGAGCGGGGCCGGCTGGGCGGGCAGCTGCGCCTGCGGCTGCGGTACCGCCTGCTCGCCACGGAGTGGTTCGACTACCTGAACTGTTCGGTGGACGAGCTGGAGAAGCTGCTCGAGGGCACCCCGTGGCGGCTCAAATCCGTCGACAGCCAGGACCGGCCTTACTACCTTGCGGTCATGGAGCTGACGTCATGACCGCCCTGACCCGGGAGCAGGTGCGGCTCAGCAAGCGCCTGTCGCTCGTGCTGCGCCACCGGCCCGAGGTCGCCGGCCTGACCCTGGACCCCCAAGGCTGGGTCCCGGTCGCCGACCTGCTCACCGCCCTCAACATCACCCGCACCGAGCTTGACGCTGTGGTCGCGGGCAACGACAAGTCCCGGTTCGCGGTCGTCACCGGTGCCGACGGCGTCGACCGCATCCGCGCCAACCAGGGTCATTCCCGGCGGGTGGACGTGGACCTTGGTCTGCCCCCGGCGGACCCGCCCGCGGTCCTGTTCCACGGCACCCCGCGAGCCAACCTCCCGTCGATCATGCGTGAGGGGCTGCGGCCGCGGAGCCGGCACCACATTCACCTGTCCCCGGACGTGCCCACCGCCCTGGTCGTCGGGCGGCGCCGGTCCGCGGACGTGGCGGTGCTCGAGATCGACGCGGCCGGCATGGCCGCCGCCGGGCACGTCTTCCATCGAAGCGCGAACGGTGTCTGGCTGACCGCCGTGGTGCCGCCCGGACATTTCCGCGAACGTTCCGAGTAAACGGACAAAACGCTCTCCATCCGAAGCCCGTGCGCGCGGACCGTTAGCGTATGGGGATGGGGAGGGTCACTCGGAGTCAGCGAACGAATCTCCTCGGTGTGATCGCCCTCGTCGTGGCCCTCGGTGGTCTCGCCTTCGGCCTGCCGGCGCTCAACCACATGCTTCCCTCCGATCGTGCGGTGCCGACGGATCGCCCGTACAGGATCGGGGGTGGGGTGACCGTCGTGCCGCCACCCGGCGCCCGGATCGACGTCACCGAGACCCGTCCCACCGCCACCTCCGGAACCGTGCTGTTCCGGCTCGGGCCCGTGCGCTACCTCGTCAGCGTCCAGCCTTTCGACGGCACCCTGCAGAGCGCCGTGCTGCGGCTGCGGCAGCGCATCACCGGCACCTCCGGCTACCAGGTCACCGGCACGGAGCTCACCGTCGCGACGGCCGGCGGCCTGGCCGGGATCCAGGGCGGCTACAGCGGACCCGGTCGCGGCGGCCGGTACGCCGTCTTCGTCGCCGACGGCCGCACCATCGAGGTCACCGTCAGCGGCGCCGACCTCGACCTGGGCCGGACGCTGCCGGCCATCGACGCCAGCACCAGGACGCTCCGGTACGCGCCGGAGCGGGCCGGATGACGGCGGAGCCCCGGTTGCGCAGCGCCCGATCCGCGCCCGTGCAACCCGGCCCGCACCCTGAGCTCGGGCTCGTACGCCGGCCCGCGTTCTGGCTCGTGCTGGCACTGCTCGTCGCCGGCGCCGCGCGGATGGGCGTGATCACGGCGCAGTACGCCACCGCGTACCCGTGGGCGCTGATCGCCGCGACCGGCCTCTTCGCCCTGCTGGCCGTGCCGTTCTGGTTCGTCGTCTCGGAGCTCGACTTCCTGGAGCGTGAACCGCCCGCGCTGCTCGTCCTGGCGTTCGCCTGGGGCGGGCTGGTGGCCACGACGGTCTCGATCCCCGGCAGCGCCGCCCTCGACGACATCATCGCCAAGCTCGGCTCGCCGCACCTGGCGGCGGACTGGGGTGCCGCGCTGGCCGGCCCCACCGTCGAGGAGGTCGCCAAGACCCTCGGCGTGGTCGCCATCGTGCTGATCGCGCGCGAGCAGATCAACAGCGTGCTCGACGGCGTCGTCTACGGCGCGATGGTCGGCCTGGGATTCCAGATCGTCGAGGACATCGTGTACGCGATGGGCGCCGTCGCGCTGGCCGGGCGCGGCGACCACATCGAGCCGGTCGTCACCACGTTCCTGCTCCGCGGCTTCCTGTCCGGCGTGTGGAGTCACACCCTGTTCGGTGCGCTGGCCGGCGCCGGCGTCGGCTACCTCGTCGTGCGCGGCGACCGCACGCTGCGTACCCGGCTGGGCGTCGCCATGCTGGCCGTGCTGGGCGCCTGGGCTTCGCACGTGCTGTGGAACTCGCCGCTGCTGCGCGACGGGCTCGGCAACGGCGCGTTGGCCCTGCTCGCCGTCCTCGTCTTCAAAGGGCTCCCGCCGCTGCTGCTGACCTGGCTGCTGGTGCGGACCGCGCACGACCGCGAGGCCGAGTACTACACCGCACAGCTCGCGACCCTCGACGATCCGGAGCTGGTCACGGCCGCCGAGATCCAGGCCCTCAAGTTCGGCTCGCGCCGCGCCAGCGCCCGCTGGCACGCCCGGGTCCGGGCGGGATTCCGTGCCTGGGCGGCCGTACGCCGCCTGCAACGCGCGCAGGCCCGGCTGGCGGTCGAGATCAGCCGCGGCTCACCCGACCTGGCCCGCTGGTGTCACGAGGTACGCCGGCAGCGCCGCACCCTCACCCGGCTGGGACATCCGGAGGCGATCGCACCCGACGGCAAGGGGCCGTGGCGGCGTACCGCCTCGGCGGTCTTCTCCACGGCCCTCGCCGTCGCGGTGCTCTGGGCGGCGATCAGCGCGCTCGGCGGCGCCTGAGCCGGCGCTCTCAGACGGTCGGCGGCAGCCCGCCGTCCCCGTCGACGATCGTGTCCGGGTTTCCGTCCTGGTCCAGGTCGACCATCGTGATGTCGACCTTGCCGTCGTTGTCGGTGTCGAACTGGTAGAGGTCGGCCTTGCCGTCGCCGTCGGTGTCCGACACCCAGACATCGGGCTTGCCGTCGCCGTTGGTGTCGGAGGCGAGCAGGTCGACGCGGTCGTCCCCGCGGGTCTCCACGATCTCCTGCGGCTCGCTCATGGTTCTCTCCTCGCTGGGGTGCGGACGTGAGTCCGTATCAACGTAGGGCCTCGGTCAACCCGCCGGTAACGTTGCCGGACGTGAGTACAGCGGCGGACGGTATGCAGGCCCTCCTCGGCAGCGGGGGCGCCGGCGCCCTCGGCGAGCGGATGGGCATCCAGATCACCGAGGCGGCCCCCGAGCGGGTGGTGGCCACGATGCCCGTGGAGGGCAACACCCAGCCGTACGGGCTGCTGCACGGCGGCGCCTCGTGCGTGCTGGCGGAGACCCTCGGCTCCATCGGGGCGGTGCTGCACGGCGCCACCGTCGACCGGCCGTTCGCCGTGGGCGTGGACATCAACGCGACCCATCACAAGGGCGTCCGCTCCGGCATCGTGACCGGCGTGGCCACCCCGGTGCACCGCGGCCGCACGGCGGTCACCTACGAGATCGTCATCACGGACGAGGACGGCGACCGGGTGTGCACCGCGCGGCTCACCTGCCTCCTGAGGGGTGCTTGAGCGGCGCCGGTTGACGAATCCGCGTACCTTTCTTGACGTGACCGACGTACCACAGCATGCACTGGACGACGCTGCGCAGGTGCTCCACTGCGCGCTCAGCGGCGACAGCGACGCTGTGGTCGGCACGTTCGACGCCGTGGTGGACCGGTCGGGCGTCGTGGGGGCGTACGACGTGGCGTGGTGCCTGGCCGCGACGATGGTGGGACAGAACGTGCCCACCGGCGGCGCATGGACGCTGGACTTCCCCGGAATCGACGACGCGCGCTACGACAAGCGGTGGGTGGCGCGGTTCGTCAGCGCGTACGTGAACGGCGACATCCCGACCGGCGAGGCGCTCTTCGGCGCGGCCATCGCCGACGGCCAGCTGCCGGACTGCCTGCTGGCGCTGGCCGGATCCACGATCGCCACGCTCCGCCACAGGGCGGCATGACGCTCCGGCACAGGGCGGCATGACCGAGGATCCGCTGCTCGCCCGCGTCCGCAAGCTGCTCGCCAAGGCCGAGGACCCGGCCTGCACGCCGCCCGAGGCCGAGGCGTTCATGGCGAAGGCGACGGAGCTGATCGCCAAGTACGGCATCGACCAGGCGCTGCTCGCCGGCGCGGATCCCGCCCTCGACCCGGTCGGTGACCGGGTCCTGACGGTCGAACCGCCGTACTCCAGGGACAAGGCGGCGTTGCTCGGTGCCGTCGCCATCGCGCTGCGCTGCAAGGTCGTGCACCTCGACCGCAGCGGCACGGCGCGGGTGCATCTCTTCGGGCACGCCGCCGACCTGGAGCGCGTGGAGCTGCTCTTCACCTCCCTGCTGATCCAGGCGGCGCACGGCCTGGCCGCGGTGCCGGTCCCCGGCTACGACCACCCGGCCGCGTTCCGCCGCTCCTGGCTGGCCGGCTTCACCGAGGCGATCCGGACCCGGCTGACCGCCGCGGAACGCGAAGCTGCCGCATCCGCACCCGGCGCGGAACTCGTCCTGGTCGACCGCACCGAGCTGGTCGAACGCCGGCGTGACGAGACGTACCCGAGGCTCACCCGCCTGGGCCCGCGCCGGCTCGCGGGGACCGGCCGCCACCAGGGCTACGCGGCCGGCCGCACCGCGGACCTGGGCGGCGCTAGAGGCCTTCGCAACTCTTGAGGTAGAGCGCCTTGGCGTACTGTGCGGCGGCCGCCTCGTTGTACATCGAGGCCTGCGACATGTACCAGCCGTTGTCGGCGAGCGCCTTCTTGGCCTGCGTCATCCCGGACCAGCGGATGTCGGCGTCCACCTCGGACAGCCCCCGCGCCTTGAAGTTGCGCCGCATCTGCATCTTGCCGACGCGGAAGTTCTCCGCGGCCTGCTCGGCCTCCCGCATGCACGCCATGCCCTTCTCACTGAGCGCCTCGGCGAGCGTGTAGGCGGCCTGCTCCTCCGCGTTCTTGAATTTCAGCACGTCGCTCCTCCTGCGAATCCGTTCCCGGATAGAGGTACGTAAGACGTGCCGCTTGCGCTAGGTCTCTGCAAGAAAGGTCAAACTGGCTTCGTCGGCCGGATCTGCTCTGATGGCGTACCCGCATACATGATCGTCGGGCGGGGCGGGCATAAACGCCGCATGGCTTTCATCAGCGCGCAGAGCCCGCCGAGCATGACCGAGATCCAGAGTTGGGTGCTGGACAGCCCCCGGCAGCTCAAGATCCTCCGGGCGTCCCTGCACAAGGCCATCACCGGCGAGGTGCTCGCCGAGAACGCCGCCCTCGACGAGGTGCCGGAGAAGGTCGTCCTGGTCGCCACCGAGCTCGCCACGAACGCGCTGCGGCACGGGTTGCCGCCGACGATCGTCCGGCTGGGCCGTGCGGGGGACCGGTTCTTCCTCGACGTCGCGGACCACTCGCCCGACTCGGTGCCCGAGTACGCCGAGGGGCGGCCGCTCGGACAGGGCGGCCTGGGTCTGCAGCTCGCGGCGAAGTTCTCGCTGGAGATGGGCTGGTACGTGGAGGAGGACACCAAGCACGTCTGGGCGGAGTTTCCCGTGCCCGGCTGACTTATGATCACGCCAACGACCGGCCCGACCAGAGGTGTCCGTGACCGACGCTTACTACCAGATCACCCGGCAGGCGGGCGCCGTCCGGCTGTCCGGTGACTTCGACATCAACGCCAGGGACGAGTTGCGTGCCGTCCTGGCGCAGGCCGTCGAGGAGGACAGCACCGGGGCGCTCGTCGTGGACTTCGACGGGGTCGTGTTCCTGGACAGCGAGGCCTTGAGCGCGCTGATCGACGGGTTCGTCGCCGCGCGCGCCGCCGGCGTGAAGCTGTCCATCGTCAACGCGCACGGGCTCGTCCACCGGGTGCTCGAAGTGTCCGGCGTCCTCGAGATGTTCTCGGGCCCTACAGGTTGAGCAGGTTGCCCGGGCCGGTCCAGCGCCGGACGACGCGGGTGCGGGTCTCGAGCCTGCCGTCCACCCGTACCCGATAGGTCTGGGTGGTCTCGCGCAACGTCTGCCAGGCGCGTACCCGACGGTTGACGCCGTTGATCTTCACCGTCGCGGTGCGAAGCGTCCAGGTGCGGCACTCGGTGCGGTGGTGCTCCTCGCCGTCGATGACGACCTTGGCGGCCAGGCAGCGCACCGTGGTGCGCATCCGGTACGGGTTCGGCCCGGTGTCCCCGGAGGTGCCGAACACCCGCGCCATGGAGCGGTACCAGTTCCAGGCCATCTTCGAGTAGCCGAAGTCGTTCGGGTGGTGCAGGTCGTGCAGGTCGATGCCGGCGACCGAGGACTGGTCGACCACCGTGATGCGCTCGTCCTGCTTCTTCGCGACGAGCTTGGGGATCAGCCGGTTGTAGACCCGGTCCTGGGCGGCCTCCCGCGGCACCCGCGAGCGGATGATCTTGGCGACGAAGATCTGCGCATCCGGCCGCGCCGCGCGGATCTGGTCGATCATCGCCGACAGCTTGCGCGCAGTGACGTACGGGCCGTCGCCCTGAGTGATGTTGTTGGTGCCTGCGTGCACGAGCACCACGTCCGGGCGGTACTGGTCAAGCCAGCCGTCGAGCTCGGCGGAGAGCTCGTCGATCGTCCAGCCGCCGTGCCCCTCGTGGTCGGTGTCGGAGCCGGTGCCGTCGTTCTGCGAGCCTACGTAGTCGATCTGCATCCCGCCCTTGATCAGCCGCTCGGAGAGGGCCATCCGGTACGAGCTGCGGGTCGGGGAACCGGTGCCCCGGGTGATCGAGTCACCCAGCGGCATGACCCGGGTCGCCTGGAACTCCTGGATACGCGGCGTTCCCGCCTGCACCACGGCGGGAGCCGAGGCCCCGGCGGAGGCGATCTGGGGTGCCCCGCAACCCACGACCAGGCCCGCGGCGAGCACACCGGTCATGGTCTTGACGCCCAGCCGGCGCGCGCCGGCCCACCCCTGCCCACGGAACCCCACGACGTATCCCCCGATCGTCAGTCATCCAGACGCCGGTCAGATCGGTCATCGCGGGCCGGACACGATTAGCGCCCGGTAGCCGTGGGTTGTGATCAAGGTGCGAGCGCGACCGCCCGCTGGGCCAGGTAGCGCTGTTCGGGTGCGCTCAGGGTGCGCCGGGCGGCTTCGAGATAGGCGGCGCGGGCGGCGGGCAGATCGCCGGACTTCTCCAACAGGTGCGCCCGCACGGCCGCGACCCGGTGATGGCTGCGCAGCGCCGGTTCGCCGTCCACCTGGTCGAGCTGCCGCAACGCCGCCCCGGGCCCGTGCACCTCGGCGACGGCGACGAGCCGGTTCAGCGTGACCATGGGGCCCGGCGCGAGGACGTCCAGGATCTCGTACAGGCGCAGGATCTGTGGCCAGTCGGTGTCCTCGGCCCGCGCGGCCTCGTCGTGAACCGCCGCGATGGCAGCCTGGATCTGGTACGGGCCGATCGGCGCCCGGGCCAGCGTCTCGGTGATCAGGGCGACGCCCTCGGCGATCGCGGCGCCGTCCCACAACGACCGGTCCTGCTCGGCGAGCGGCACCAGGGCACCATCGACCAGGGTGCGCGCCGGCCGCCGGGCGTCGGTCAACACCATCAACGCCAGCAACCCGGCCGTCTCACCGTCGTCCGGCAGGCGGGCCCGCAACTGCCGGGTCAGCCGTACGGCCTCAGCCGTGAGCTCCACCCGTTGCAGCCGGACGCCGGAGCTCGCGGTGTACCCCTCGTTGAAGATCAGATAAAGCACCTGCCGTACGGCGACCAGCCGCGCCTCGCGCTCCTCAGGCGGCGGAAGGCGGAACGTGGCCCCCGCGTCCCGGATCCTCTGCTTCGCCCGGCTGATCCGCTGCCCGACGGTCGCCTCCGGAACCAGCAGCGCCCGGGCGATCTCCCCGGTGGTGAGCCCGCCGACGGCCCGCAACGTCAGCGCCACCTGCGAGGCGGTGGTCAGCGCGGGATGACAGCACAGCAGCAGGAGGGTGAGGGAGTCGTCGACCGAGGGCACCAACCCCGGCGACGGCTCGTGCCGGGCGGCGTCCTCCTCCCGGCGCCGCCGCGCCGCCTCGCTGCGCAGAAGCTCGATCCGCCGCCGGGCCGCCACGGTGATCAGCCAGTTCCGGGGCCGCTCCGGCACCCCCTCGACCGGCCACTGCCGGGAGGCGGCGAGCAGCGCCTCCTGCACGGCGTCCTCGGAGGTGTCGAAGTCCCCGTACCGCCGCACCACAGCCGCCAGAACCTGCGGCGCGCATTCCCGCAGCAGGTCCTCCACGGTCAGAACTCCCAGCCGCTCATATCGAGCACGGGCCGGACCTCCACCTGCGTGTACGCGGCGTCCGGCACCTTGGCTGCCCACTGCACGGCCTCATCCAGGTCGGCGCAGTCGATCAGGTAGAACCCCGCGAGATGCTCCTTGACCTCGGCAAACGGCCCATCCGAAGCAACGGTACGCCCGTCCCGCACCGAAACCCACCGCGCGAGCGAGGGATCGGCCAGCCCCTCGGCCGCGACGTGCACCCCAGCCTCGATCATCTCCTCGGTCAGCTTGAGATGCCCCACCCCGAAGTCGGTGCGCTGCTGATCGGTGAGGGTCTCCCACACGGCAAGGGACCGCTCGTTCGACTGGATCAGGATCAGATACTTCATGACGCCTCCTCAGCTCATCCTTCCCGGAGACGTCGAAACCGCGAAGACTGCTTCTACATCCTTGACGAGAGCTTCGAGGAGGAATCATGGAAGAGATCCGCGCCATCGTCCTGGACCGCGCCGCAGCCGTGGCGGACAAGGACGCCGCGGCGATGCTCCGGCACAACGCCCCGGACCTCGTCGGATACACGCTGGCCCCGCCACTGCGCCAGCCGGCCGCCACGACCGAGTCGGTCACGGCCTGGCTCGACACGTTCGAAGGCCCGATGAGCATGGAGGTCACCGACCTGGACATCACGGCGGGCGATGAGGTCGCGTACTGCACCAGCCTCAACTGCCTGACGGCGACGCCGCTGGGCCAGCCGGAGAGCTTCAGCCTGTGGTTCCGGTCGACGCTGGGCCTCTGCAAGAGGGACGGACGATGGCTGGTGACCCATGAACAGACTTCGGTGCCGTTCGAGATGGACGGCTCCTTCCGGGCGTCGACCGACCTGAAGCCCTGAGCCTCAGTCGGCACTCCGGTCTCCGCCGGAACCGTTGCTGGGGACCGACGCCGACACATGGGCCTCGCCGCGCGTCACCGAGTTCGACCTGCCCGTCGACGAGGCGGCCGGCTTCGCGCGCCGGAGCCGGCCCAACTCGGCGGCCTGCGGGTCGAAAAGCACGAGGGTCTCACCGTCGAACCCGGCCAGCCGCGCCGACGACAGCCACTGGCCGACCGGCACGTTGTCGCAGCCGATGAGCGTGCTCACGCCGGCGGTGGCCAACACGGTGCCCGCCGGCTTCACGGTCCAGCCACCCCCCGACCCGTTACAGCCGTCCCAGGCCGCATACCGGCCATCGCCCCGCAGCTCCAGGTGCGCCGGCTTGGGCGAAGCCTGAACGCCACCGACCGGTACCCATCGACCGACCAGCTCCGCCCGCCCGGCAGGCCGCAGATTCGACGGAAGGGTAGCCGTGTCGGCGAACGAGCGGCGGAACTCGTCGGTGATGGCGAACGACTCCCGATCGGGTCGCGGCGGCTCGCTGGCGGGAACAAGGAGAGCAACGGTCCGGCCCTCGACGTCGAGCAGCGCCGCATTGCCGTCCTCCAGCCGGTAGGCGGCGGTCTTCTCCAGCCACGCGACGGGTGCCAGCGGGTCACAGTCGCCGCTGGAGCCGCTGATGTCACCGAGGAACGAGCCGTGCACGTCGGCGTTCCAGGCGGCCATCAACTCACCGCACGGCCGGTAGATGATGAGCTCGCTCGGGGTCAGGCCCACGATGTTGCCGTTGTCCGCGACCGCACCCGTGACCTTCCACATGCCGACAAGGCGGGTCGGATCGGAGACGTCGGGCCGAGACCCGGGTGCGGCGGTCCGCTGCGCGGCGCAGCCCGCGAGGGCGACGGCCAGCACGATCACCAGCGTTCCCGTCCAGCGACGGCTGAGTTCCGACATCCGCATCACGTCCCTATGAGCTCGCTGATGCTTGGACGTGACCGAGGTGGTGAAAGGTTCCGCCCACTTCGTCTTGCGCGGCCGCCGGCGGTCACCGCCGACGAGAAGCACGAGGAGCTGTGGGCCTGGCTGCTGCGCGGGCCGGGAAATGACGAAGCCCTCAGCCGCGTCTCCGCGGGTGAGGGCTTGCCTACCCAAGCTCGGGTAGTGGTGGCCAGGGGCGGGGTCGAACCGCCGACCTTCCGATTTTCAGTCGGACGCTCGTACCAACTGAGCTACCTGGCCGTGCCGCACGAACTTCACGGCTGGGCACTTGCGGTCCTGACGGGACTTGAACCCGCGACCTCCGCCTTGACAGGGCGGCGAGCACTCCAACTGCTCCACAGGACCTTGCTGATGTTGCTCATTCTTACCACGTGCTCTGACCGAGGTCGGTCCGTACCCCCAACGGGATTCGAACCCGTGCTACCGCCTTGAAAGGGCGGCGTCCTAGGCCACTAGACGATGAGGGCAACTCCGCCATCATTGCACATTCGCAATTCCTGCGGTGTGGGCCCCAACCGGCCCCGCTTGAGGCTTGGAAAGCATACGTGATGGCGTGCCCGTCATCCAAACCGGTATCCCCCTCCCCGAGTCGCCGCCCTGACCAGCGGAAACGACTCGGGTGCGGGAGGGCGGGAGTTGAGGTGTGCCGAGCGCCACTTCCTCCCCCGCACGTCCGGCGCTACGAGATCACCGGGTCCATGAACCGATCTGGGCGACGTTGTGTCCCCGGCGGCGTCGGCTCCGGGGGTTGCGTCGTGGAGGACGAACTCGTTCAGCGGCTGCGGCACCGTCACCGCCTCCGCCGTCATTGCAGTTGAGGGATGGGTGACGTCGTGGCCGGCAGCGTCAGATTGCGCGGGGGATCCAGCAGAGCCACCCGCTTGGGCGGCGAAACCGCTGCAAGATTTGCGTCGCCCGCCGGAGGAGGCCCGGTCGGCGCGTCGCCGATGACGCCGCTCTGTCACACGGCGCTGGCGCGCCAACCAGTGCCGCCATTGCATTTCGCTGTCCGGGTCGCATGTCGCAGATGCGCCGAGGCGACTCGCGCGGCGCGGTGATGGCTGCTCGGTCAGTCGTAGTGGTGATGGCGGCTCGGTCAGCCGTAGCGGTGATGGCGCCTCGGTCAGTCGCAGCGGTCCTGTTCGCCTACCGGTGTCGCGGCGTCTGCCCGGCGGGCCGCGTTCCGGGCACGTCGGGGGCTGCGACCACGGTCAGGAGCTGGACGGCCTCCTCCAAGCTGCCGAGCCGCACGACCCCCTCCGGCAGGCGCTCGGCAGGCCATCCGGGCCCGGCCGCCCCGGCGAACAACGGCCCGTTTCCCGACGACAGCAACCGCACCCACTGCGCCGGGTCACCGGTATCCGGCAGCTGCGACCACAGCACGACGGCCGCTGGTCCCGTACGCGCCACCGCATCGTTCAGCGCCTGGGGCGGCACTCGCGCACCCAGCAGCCGGCTCGGCACCCCGGCCTCGGCCAGAGCCGCCGCGAGGGCCTCGAGGGGAAGCGTGTGCTGCTCCTCATCGGCTGCGGCGAGCAGAAGCCGTGGGGTCCGGTTGCTGGGCGGGCGGGGGACGGCACCCAGCACCTCCGTCACGCTCCGCGAGATGAGGTGCTCGACTTCGATGAACCGCCTGGTCGCCTCGTACCGGTCGCCGATGCCGATCAGCACCGGCATGATGACCTCGTTCCACGCACCGATGACACCCCGGCTGACCACGGTCATCTCGAGAATGTCGCGCATGGCGGGCCCGTCGAGACGCATGGCGGCACGGGCCAGACCCCGAGCGGCAGGACCGGCCCTTCCGGTACGGATGGCGTGCCCGCCGCCGTCACGCGTGGTGACACGGAGACGCCCCGCCACCTCGGGCCACACGGCGTCGATCGTCATGCCACGGCCGGACGCGGCCGTTGGCGGGAGCCCGAGGTCGGGATCGCGGGGGTCCGGCTCGCTGTGCCACTCGTTCGGGTGACGCCCGGCGGCCCGAGGGTCCGTGTCGGACGACTCACTCCCACCCGGCAGAGCCGCGTAGGTTCTCTCGTCGCTCGGCGCTTCAATGCTCTGCGTTCCGCCGGACCACGCTGTGCCGCGAGGCGAATCTCTCGACGGCGCCCCGCCAGAAGCCGGCTCGCTCGCCGCCGCCCCACTGCCGGTCGCCGCCTCATTGCCGGTCGCCGCCCCACTGCCGGACGGCTCACCGTTGGGCGGTGCCTCGCCGTGCGGCGGCTCGGAGCCGGTGTGGGGCCAGGAGGCGTTGATCGGCATGGGTACACGCCGCGCCCATGCTGCGGCCTCGGCCGGTGCGACGCCCTGGGCGGTCAGCCGGCGCATGACCTGCAGGCGTTCCATGTCCTCCGGGGTGTACCGGCGGTGTTGCCCGGGCACGTGCTGACTGGGCCCCAGCCCGTACCGCTGGTGCCACGTTCGCAGTGTGGTGACGGCTACCCCCAGACGGCGCGCCACCGCCCCGGCCGTCAGGGCCTCATCGGCCACCTGACCGCTCCGCTGTTTTGGTGGGGTTGACGTGCTCGTGGAGGCGGTCGGTGACGCCGGACAGCCATGGTGCGTAAGCCCGCGGCTCCCGGGACATGGCGAGCCGCAGCTCGTCGAGCGGTACCCAGCACACGTCGGCCACCTCGTCCGGGTCGGGTAGGAGGGTCGTGCCGGCGTCCAGGTGGCCCACCAGCACGTGGTCGTACTCATATTCCACGCGGCCGGTCGCCGGGTCTTCCGCGTAGTAGGAATACACGCCCACCTCGGTCAGCTCGACGCCTTCCACACCGACTTCCTCCGCCAGGCGACGCTTGGCCGCCACGTCGAGGGGCTCCGCGGGCAGGGGATGGCCGCAGCAGGTGTTCGCCCACCGCAGCGGGAACCGCGTCTTGGCGGCCGCCCGCTGCTGCAGCAGCACCCGTCCGGCGGAGTCTTGGAGAAACACGGAGAAGGCGCGGTGCAACAGGCCGGGGGCACGGTGCGCCTCGTCGACGGTGCTTTCGCCGACGGCCAGTCCGTCGGGGTCGACGAGCTCCACAAGGTGTGCTTCCCGGGACCTGGTCATGTCGGCGCTCTCCCTTTCTGACTCACTCATTGCGTCCGCCCACGAGCTCCCCGGTGGTCGTCGCGCCGACGATCCGGGAGGCAGCCAGCTTTCCGGAGATCAATACCATCGGTACGCCCACCCCAGGCTGCGTGCCGGAGCCGGTGAACACGACGTTGGGCAGGGACGGGTGCAGATTGCCCGGCCGGAACGGTCCCGTCTGCGCGAAGGTGTGCGACGACGCGAACGGGGTGCCGGCCGCCATGCCCTGCGCCGCCCAGTCGTCCGGCGTGATGATCCGTTCGACCTCGACGCCGTCGCGGAAACCGATGTATCCCCGCTGCTCCAGCACGCGCAGCAGCTCGTCCGCATAACGCCGGCCCAGCCCGCCTCGCCAGTCGAAGGGCGCCGCGTCGAGGTTGGGAGTCGGGGCGAGCACGTAATAGGTCTGCCGGTCGGGCGGCGCCACGCTCGGGTCGCTGCGGCTGGGATTCGTCACCAGCAGTGACGGGTCACTCATGAGCAATCCCTGCCGGATGACCTCGTCGAAGGTGCCTCGCCACGCCGTACCGAAGTGGATGTTGTGATGGGCGATCTTCGAGTAGGCGCGGTCGGAGCCGATGTGCAACACCACGCACGAGGGCGAGTAGCGCAGTTTCCTCGCCCGGCCCGCTTGCGCTGGGAGCAGTTCGCGATAGGCGACGGGCAGGTCGGGGTTGAGGACGACGACGTCGGCGGCGATGCGGTCACCGGCGTCGGTGATCACGGCGGTCGCGCGCCCTCCGCTCGTCTCGACGCCGGTGACGGTGGTGTCGTAACGGAACTGGACGCCGTGCTTCTCCGCGGCACCGGCCAGCGCCTTGGGCACGGCGTGCATGCCACCGCGCGGGAAGAAGACCCCGGCGACCGAGTCGAGATAGGCGATCACCGCATAGATCGCCAGAGCGTCGTGCGGCGCCAGGCCGGCGTACATGGCCTGGAAAGAGAAGATCCTCTGGGTACGGGGGTCACGGAAGTACTCGTTGATCTTCGGCTGCAACCGGCGGAACCCGCCCATGCCGAGCAGCTTCACGAGGTTGAGGTTGAGCAGGTCGATCGGCGTATCAAGGTTGCGATCGATGAAGTTGTCGCGCTCGAGGCGCCACAGTCGGCGGGCGAAGTCGACGAAGCGGAGGTAGCCGTCGGCCTCCCGTGGCCCGCAGACGCGTGAGATCTCGGCTGCCATGCGGACGGTGTCGGTCAGCACGTCCAGTGTGGAGCCATCGGGGTAATAAGCCCGGTATGCCGGATCGAGCGGTGTCAGCTCCAGCCAGTCGGAAAGCTTCTCGCCCACCGCGGCGAGCGGCTCGGCGATCAGCTCGGGCATGGTGAGCACGGTAGGGCCGGTGTCGAACTCGTACCCGTCGACGGAGAGCCGTCCGGCCCGCCCGCCGGGGACCGGCTCGCGCTCCACGACCGTCACCTGCCGACCGGCCGCGGCCAGGTGCAGTGCGCAGGCCAGGCCGCCCAGTCCGGCACCGACGACGACCACGTGGTCGCTCGGTCCGTTCACTGTCCGCACGTCACCAGCTCCAAACGGTCGGGGGGAGGCCTGGTCGCCTCAACCATGATCGACAGCATGCGCAGGGCGAGTGCCCTCCGCTTGATCGGGTCGGCGACTCCATCATGCTGGCCGGTGGGTGGCGGTAACCGCCAGGTCTGTGAGCGCGGCGCGCGCGTCGGGGTGGATGGGCGCACCGCTCAGCGCGGCGACCGCGTGATCGACGCGCTCACGAATCATGGCTTCGACCTCGGCCACGGCCCCGGTCTCCGCGATGATCTCCGCCTGCCGGGCGATCTGCGCCTCCGAGGGCTCGGCCCGGGCCGGCGCCGGCTGTGGGGACCCGCCGCGCGATTGCGGGGAGAGGGGCCCGCCGGAGCCGTCGGCGGGGATGACGGCTCCGGCGGGAATCTGTGCCAGCTCGGCGCGCTGGGTAGGGGTCGCGAGCTGCTGGGCCAGCATCAGCAGAGCGGTCGGCTTGCCGGTGCGCAGGTCGTCGCTCGCCGGCTTGCCGGTGACGGCGGGATCTCCGTAGACCCCGAGAAGGTCGTCGCACAGCTGGAAGGCTTCGCCGATCGCGATGCCGTAGGTCTGGTAGGCGTCGTGGATGGCGGGTGCCGCGCCGCGCATCGGTCCGGCGAGAGCAAGCCCGAACTGCAGCGGACGCTGCACCGTGTAGCTTGCCGTCTTGTGCCGGGCGACCACCAGCGCCCGGTCGAGCGACCACTCCTGCGGCCGGGTCTCGCCCAGCACGTCGAGATACTGCCCTGCGACCGTCTCGACCCGCATCCGGTCATAACAGGCGCGCACCCCGAAGAGGGTCGCCGTGGTCACCGCCGTCTGTGCCAGGAGCTGGTCCGCCCACACAAGACAGAGGTCGCCGACGAGGATGGCCGAGGTAGTCCCGAACTGGTCGGGGTCGCCGGGCCCGCCGGCGCCTACGTGCTGAGCGGCAAAGATCCGGTGTGCGGTGGGACGGCCCCGACGGGTCGCCGATCCGTCCATCACGTCGTCGTGCACCAGGGCGAACGTGTGCAGGAGCTCCAGTGCCGCCAGGGCGGGGAGAACGGAGTCGACGGGCTCCCGGCCGCCGATCATGCCCCGCCAGCCCCAGTAGGCGAAGGTCGGCCTGAGTCGTTTTCCGCCCGCCAGCACCAGGTCACGCGTGGTCCTGGCGAATCGGCCGAGCGCCGGGTCGATGGCGTCGAGGGCGGCGATCTGGCCGGCTAAGAACTCGGCCAGCGTCCCCTCGACAGCGTTCACCAGGCCGTCCGCGGGGATCGGCTGGTAGGGGATCCCGCAGCGGCGGTTTCCCTCGAGGATGTCGTTGGCCACGACGAGGAGATTACCGTAGGCTGCGTGTTGCGTCGATTCCTGAGTCGATTCTTTTCGGGAGGCCCGGTGGAGACCGATCTTGCAGCGGCCTATGAGCGCTGTCGTGAGCTGCACCGGCGCCACGGCCGCACCTACTACCTGGCCACCCGGCTCCTACCCGCCTGGAAGCGTCGTCATGTGCACGCGCTCTACGGATTCACCCGCTACGCCGACGAGATCGTCGACCGCACCGAAGATCTCCCGCCGGTCGCGCGGGCGGAGCGGCTGAGGGAGTGGTCCGAGCGGTTCCTGGCCGGCCTGCGCGGCGAGCGGGTCGACGACCCGCTGCTCCCGGCGGTGCTGCACACGATCGCGGTGTTCGACCTGAGCGTGGACGATTTCGACGCGTTCCTGCGCAGCATGGCGATGGACCTCACCGTGACTTCTTACGCGACCTACGCCGACCTCCTCGACTACATGGAGGGCTCAGCAGCGGTCATCGGCACGATGATGCTGCCCATCCTCGGCTCGAGCGACCCGGCCGCCGCCCGGGAGCCTGCCCGTCAGCTGGGGCTCGCGTTCCAGCTCACCAACTTCATCCGCGACGTCGGAGAGGACCTCGACCGGGGACGCACGTATCTCCCCGACGCTCACCTGGCCGAGTTCGGTGTCACCCGGGACGACCTGGTCGAGGCGCGGGCGCGCGGCCGGTCGACCCCGGCCATCAAAGCGTTGATCAGGGCCGAGGTGGCTCGTGCCGACGAGCACTACGCGGCCGCGGCGCCCGGCATCCCACTTCTGCTACCGGGCTCACAGGCCTGCATGAGAACCGCGTTCCGCCTGTACGCCGGAATCCTCGACGAGGTGGTCGCCGCGGACTACGACGTCTTCCTGCGCCGCGCAACCGTGCCCAACCAGCGGCGCGCCCGAGTGGCCGTGCAATCCCTGCTGACTCGCGCGGGCACCCCGGTGCCGGACCTGGTGCGAGGCTGACATGCAGACGGCGATCGTCCTCTTCACACGCGACCTGCGGGTGCAGGACAACCCAGCACTCGCCGCCGCCTGTGCCAACGCCGAGCGGGTCGTGCCGCTCTTCGTGCTGGATCCGCGCCTACAGACCATCTCCCCCAATCGGGCCCGGTTCCTGCACGAGAGCCTGGCGGATCTGGCTGCCGCCCTCCGCCGGCTTGGCGGCGATCTGGTGATCCGCGAGGGAGATCCGGTCGGCGAGACGCTCAAGCTGGCGCGCGACGTGAACGCCGACGGCATCGCGCTGGCGCAGGACGTCAGCGGCTATGCCATGCGGCGGGAGCAGCTCTTGGCGCACGAGTGTGAACGGCACCGGATATCGCTGCGTCTCTTCCCCGGCACGACGGTGGTGCCGCCCGGGGACGTGAGCCCCGGGGGTGGAGGCGGCCACTATCGGGTCTTCTCGCCGTACTTCCGCGCGTGGGAGTCGGCGAAGTGGCGCGACGAGGTCGCAGTGCCGACCCGGATCAGGCTGCCGGAGCATCTCGTGATCGGCCGCCTGCCCGCCCTTCCGCCCGGGGAGTCGCCGGAGGCGCTGCACGGGGGCGAGACCGAAGGGCAGCGACGGCTCAAGACCTGGCTGCGTCACGTCGGGCCCTACGACGAGCTGCACAACGACATGGCCGCCGATGGGACTTCGCGGCTCAGTGCGTACCTTCGCTTCGGTTGTCTTTCGCCGCTGAGCGTGGCGAACGCGGCGCAAGCGATGGACGGTGAGGGACCCGCGGCGTTCGTCCGCCAGCTCGGCTGGCGTGACTTCTACTACCAGGTCACCCAGGGTTTCCCGAAGATCTCGACCGAGGCCTACCGGCCGGCCGGCGACGGGGGTTGGCGCCCTGACCAGGACGCGTTGCAGCACTGGCAGGACGGGCTGACCGGGGTGCCCGTCGTCGACGCGGGGATGCGGCAGCTGCGAGCCGAGGGCTACATGCACAACCGGGCCCGTCTGATCACCGCCTCGTTCCTCACCAAGCACCTGGGCCTCGACTGGCGCGACGGCGTGAAGTGGTTCTTCCGCTGGCTGAACGACGGCGATGTCGCCAACAACTCGGGCAACTGGCAGTGGGTGGCGGGCACCGGCAACGACACGAAGCCCTACCGCCGGTTCAATCCGATCCGTCAGGCCGAGCGCTTCGACCCCGACGGCGTGTACGTTCGTCGCTACGTACCGGAATTGAGAGCGATCGACGGCAAGGCCGTGCACCAACCCTGGCGCTTGCCGGATACGGTGCGTGCAGGCCTCGACTATCCGGCGCCGCTGGAATCGCATCGCGATGAAGCCGTCTGGTTGAGGCCGTGAGGTTTCCACCTGGTTCGCCGGGTGGAGAGCGGGTCCTGCCGACCCGTTGCGTTCGTCCGTTGAAGGCCGGCAGGACCCGCGACAACCTGCCCGCCGGTCCTGGGCCGGAAACTTCAGAGGGGCAGCGCTTGCCAGGCCCCGTAGTGGTGCACCGCGATGCCTGCGAAGGCGGCCGTCGTGCGCGTCGCCGCGTCCACTTCAGCCAGTTCCTCCTGAAGGCGAGCCTCGCCCTCTTCGGCGAACGTGCAGTACGAGCAGTCCGTCAGCGGGCCGGTCTCCGCGCCCAGGCGGACCCGCTTGCCCGCCGCCTTGCCGCGCGCCAGCCAGTCCTGGCTGATCGACAGCATGGAGTTCACGCCGGTTCCCGTGTCGCGGTAGCTCATGACAGTCACGGCGTTGACCCGCCGCAGCACCTCGTCCGCCAGATTCTTGCGCCCGACCTTGTAGTCGCCGAACCAGAACGGCACGTCGGCCTCGAGGGGGAGGGTGCTGGCGAGCCGCATCCTGTCCAGCAACTTGAGATAGGCGTTCTGCGTGCCCTGCAGATCCGAGGTCCAACCCGGGGCGAGGTAGGGCTCCACGTCGAGGTGGATCCCGGAGAACAGACCGGTGGAGACGGCTGCACGCTGCCAGGCCAGAGCCGCCGCCTGGTCCGTGACCCACCCGGGGTCACCGCCGAGCGCGCGCAGCTTGATCTTCCTCGCAGTGGCCAGCTCGTGCATCTCCTGCAGCCGGGCCAGGTCACCGTTGGTGAGGACGGACGGCGAAACGTAGACGAAGATCTCCGACACGTTCTTGCGGACGGCCCAGTCCACCACCTCGGTGGCGGGGTCGTCGTCCCAGAGCCACATCGCCCGGGTCCCCACCGGTGCCGCGGTGAGGCCGGCGCTGCCCGCGGACGATGCCCCGGGCAGCGCCAGGGCGGCGGTCATGAGGATGACAGACACCAGCCCTGCCTGCCATCGCCCCCTCATGACCGCCCCCTTCTCGGTGATTCCTCTTCCGCGGGGGTTCAGATTCGGACGTGGCGGGGGCTAGTTGAGAAGTTCCACCGACGAGATCGCTGTGTCGATCGCGCCGACCCGCTCGAAGTCGCCGAGTTCCCGCGTGACGTAGGCGATGGCGTGTCCCCGCGCGGGATCGGCCCATCCCGCATTGCCGCCGAGGCCACCCATGCCCCACGTGCCGTCGGTCTCCAGCTGCACGCCGAGTCCCCAGGTGGTCTCGCTTCCGATGAAGCGGTCCAGGCCGGTGAACTGGGCGGCGGTCAGCTCCGCGACCAGCGACTCGCTGAGCAGGCGATGCCCGCCCAGTTCCCCGCCTGCGAGAAGACCGGCATAGAAACGTGCGACCGCCTCGGCGGTCGAGTGCAGATTGACAGCCGGCACGACGGCGGTGCGCCACATGTCGCTGTTCACCACCGCAAGGTCGCGGGCACCGGCGGGATTCGCGACGGCCCGGGCGTGCACCGATTCCGGCTCGCCGAGCATCCGATCGGGCCAGTCCGGGCTGCTGAACTCCAGGTCCGCGCAGCGCTCGAGGTCTCGGGCGGCCACACCGAAGGAGAGATCGAGCTGCCACGGCCGGGCGATCTCCTCGGCGACGAAGGCACCCGGTGGTCGCCCGGTGACCCTGCGGACGACCTCGCCGAGCAGGTGACCGTAGGTGAGTGCATGCTCGGCCGCGACCGTGCCCGGAGGCCATTCCGGATCCGCGGACGCCAGATCACCGCAGAGCAGCTCCCAGTCGCTCCACGCCGACTCGTTCCGGGGCACGGGGAATACAGGCAGGCCCGCCGTGTGCGTCAGCACGTGCCGTATCGAAGCCTCGGTTCTGAAACCCGGCCAGTACTGCGCAACCGGATCGTCGAGAGCAACCAGGCCGCGCTCGACCAGCAGCAGGACCGCCATGGCGATGACCGGCTTGCCGACCGAGTAGACGTTGACCAGCGTCTGCGGGTCCCAGGGCAGAGTGTGCGCCGCGTCGCGCCAGCCCTCGCACAGGTTCACCACCACCTCGCCGTGGCGCAGCACACACAACGCCGATCCACCACTCCGATGCAGGGCGAACGCCTCCCGCACCGGCTCGTATCCGGGGGCGACCGATCCGGTTGTCCACAGCTCGTCAACCACGTCGGGCACCGTACCCGCCGATGGTGGGAAGCTGACCGGCATGGCTGAGACGCAGCAGGTGGACGTGGTCGTGATCGGGCTCGGCGTCGGCGGCGAGGAGACCGCCGGCAGACTCGCCGAGGCCGGCCTGTCGGTGGTCGGCGTGGAGCACACGCTGGTCGGCGGCGAATGCCCCTACTGGGGGTGCATCCCCACCAAGATGATGATTCGCGCCGGCAACGCGCTCGCGGAGGCTCGTCGTATCCCGGGTCTGGCGGGCACCTCGCAGGTGCAACCCGACTGGGCTCCGGTCGCCCGCCGCATCCGCGAGGAGGCGACCGACACCTGGGACGACAAGGTCGCGGTCGATCGCTTCGTCGGCAAGGGCGGCCGGTTCGTGCGCGGCCGTGCCGAGATCGCCGGGCCGGGCCGGGTGCGGGTTGGTGACCAGGAGTTCATGGCCGGCCGGGGCATCGTCATCGCCACCGGCACGGCTGCGGTCGTCCCGCCGATCCCGGGGCTGGCCGGCACGCCTTACTGGACGAACCGCGAGGCCGTCGAGACCGAGAACCTGCCCGCCAGCCTCGTCGTGCTCGGCGGCGGCGCTATCGGAGTCGAGCTCTCCCAGGTCATAGCCCGCTTCGGCACCAGCATCACCATCATCGAGGGCAGTGACCGGATCCTCGCGATGGAGGAGCCGGAGAGCTCCGAAACCGTTGCCGCCGCACTTGCGAAAGACGGAATCAAGATCCACACAGGGGTACGCGCACAGCGGGTCGACCACTCGGGCGACCTGTTCACCGTCACGCTGTCGGACGGTTCGACGGTCAGCGGCGAGCGGATGCTCATCGCCACCGGCCGCGCCGCCCGGCTCGACGGGCTGGGCCTGGAGAAGATCGGACTCGACCCGGCCGCACGCTTCCTCACCACGGACGACCGGATGCGTGCCGCCGACAAGGTCTGGGCCGTCGGCGACGTGACCGGCAACGGCGCCTTCACCCACATGGCGATGTACGAGGCCGACGTCGCCGTTCGCGACATCCTCGGCCAGGGCGGCCCGGCCGCGGACTACCACGCCAGGCCGCGGGTGACCTTCACCGATCCCGAGGTAGGGGCGGTCGGTTTCACCGAGAAGCAGGCCCGGGACGCGGGAGTCGACGTGCAGGTGGGCTACTCCAGCCTGCCCTCGTCGTCGCGCGGTTTCATCCACGGGCCCGGCAACGAGGGCTTCATCAAGGTGATCGCCGACCGTTCCCGCGGCGTGCTCGTCGGAGCGACCAGCGCTGGCCCGTCCGGCGGCGAGATCCTGGGCGCCCTGTCGGTGGCGGTCAAGGCCGCCGTGCCGATCGCGACGCTCCAGGCCACGATCTGGGCCTATCCGACGTTTCACCGGGCGATCGGAGACGCGATGCGGCAGCTTTAGGTCAGGGAGACGACCGCCGTCACCGTCGTCCCGGAGTCGCCGGTCGAGATGTGCAGGTCCGACATGTGGCGGGCGATCCACAGGCCTCGCCCGCCGGCGTGGGCCGGCGTCGGCAGCTGACGGCCCGCGTCGCCGGGGTTGGTGATGCCGGGCCCATGGTCGCTGATCTCGCAGTGCAGATTGCCACCGGCGACCCAGAGGCGCAGCCGTCCGGCGCCGCCGCCGTGCCGCACGCAGTTGCTGGACAGCTCGTGGGCGATGAGCACGACCACGTCCGCGGTCTGCTGATCCGCGACGGCCTCGGCGTGCGCGGCGACGGCGGAGCGCAGGGCGTGAAGGCCGGTCCGCTCGAAGGTCCGGTCGAGCAGGAGACGCGGTGCGTCCGGTCGTGGACGGCGGACCTCGCGGGAGGCGGCGCGCGGCGGCCGGTTGCGAGTGGGCCGGCTCGGCGCCGAGCCGGCGAGGTCAGCGCTCACCATGGCGCACCAGCATCCGTAGTGCGGGGACGTCGGCCGCGCCCGCGGTGGTCAACGTCCGCTCGATCGGTTCCGCGCAGACCACCACCATGCGTCGCTGCGCCGGCAGGGTCGCCGCCGTACGCAGGATGACCGCCGCGGCACCCGTATCGAGGTAGCGCAGCTGGTTGAGGTTCAGATGGATATCGGGGTCCAGGCGTACGGCTTCGGCGAGGGCGTCGGTAAGGACGCCGGCGCGGGCCTGATCGAGCTCGCCTGCCACCCGTACGCCCGGGGGCACGTGCTGTCGGCATATCCGGAGCACGGGATCTTCGTAGTAGACCGTCGCCGCGACCGTACGCCGATGAACGCGCGCCGCGTACCCCAGCGTGACCGGGTCGAAGCTCTCCCGGTCGTACTCGCAGACGGCCGTGAGCTGCCCGTCCGCGAACAGACGGCCGATCTCCGACTCGAAGACGAGCAACTGCTCGGCGTTGGCCTGCGGCCGCGCGGCCCAGCACATGTCCGCCGTGATTCGCAGGCCGCTGCGGCCCTCGCCGAGCGCCTTCCGTACCTCCTGAGCGAGGACCTCGACCATGGTGGCCGCCTCCGGTGCCGCGGCCCCGCCCCATAACCGGTCGACCCGGGCCACGTGGACGTCCGGCCCGGAGTCGAGTCCTCGTTCGAGGAGATCGGCACGCAGCTCGTCGACGCTTATCGCGTCCGTGAAACACATGACCTTGTCGCCCCGTTCGCGGCCGGCGGCAACGAACGCGGCGAGGATGTCGAGCCGCTCGTGCGGATCGGAAAAGGTCAAGCACGCGTGATCGCCGGGACGCAGCCGGTCCACCGGCATCGTGGCGGCCATATGTCCTCCCATGTCGCGGGCCCGGTAAGTACCCGTCCGATTCGACCTTCATGCGCCGGCATGGGCGCCGCCCGATAGGGGTACCCCTCTCGCATGTTGCGGCAAATGATCTCCCGGCTCGAGAAGGCCACCGCCCTGGACCCGATCAGCGGGCGCCTGCAGAGCGCCGTCCAGAGCGTGGTGAAGCCCCAGCGGCTCCGCGACCTGCTGCACGGAACCTGGCTCGGCCATCCGTTGCACCCCGTTCTGGTCCAGGTCCCGGTCGGCGCCTTCATGAGCGCTGCCGTCCTGGACGCCGTGCCCGGTCAGCGCAAGGCCGCGACCACCCTGATCGCCGTCGGTACGGCTGCCACGGCTCCGGCCATCGCCGCCGGCTGGGTCGACTGGTCGTCGCTGGCCAAGGATCAGCGCCGGGTCGGCCTCGTGCATGCGACGGCCAACGCCGTCGCCCTGGGGCTCTATGTGGGGTCGCTCGCCGCGCGCTCTTCCGGACGGTACGGGCTGGGCCGCCTGCTGGCGTACGCCGGGCTGTCCGTCGCCGGTGGCGGCGCCTACCTGGGTGGTCACCTCTCCTACGAGCAGGGCGCCGGCATGAACGTGGCGTCGCCGGAGCTCTTCCGCCTGCCGGAGGACTGGGCCGAGGTGGGTGAGGTCGCTTCGCTTCCGGAAGGCCGCCCGACGGTACGCACGATCGACGGCGTCCGGGTTCTGCTGTACCGGCTGGGCGACGAGGTCACCGCCATGGTCGAGCAGTGCGGGCACCAGGGCGGGCCGCTCGGCGAGGGAAAGGTCGACGGCGACGGGGCGGACGCGTGTGTCGTCTGCCCGTGGCACGGCAGCACGTTCCGTCTCCGCGACGGCTTGGTCATGCACGGGCCGGCCGCCGGAGATCAGCCGACGCTGCGCACCCGCGTCGAGAACGGCGTGCTCTCGATCGCTACACCCTGATCTTCATTTCCGCAGGTCAGGGCGCTGTGGTGCGGGACACCGGGGGCCGATTTGGCGCTGCGGGAACGACCGGGTAATGTTTTGCGAGCCGGCAGGGAAACGGGCGAGGCAAGCGAACGACCTGGGAGACCAGGGAGTTCAGCTACCGGCCGTCCTGCCAAATCCTTCGAACTTCGGGATCGTAGCGATGCTGCCCTGTGCGGTGCCGCCCCGGGCCCGGGACGAAGGGTGCGCTAGGAACGAACGGCACGAACCGGGAGATACCGGTTGACAGGGCCTGAAGGACCTAGTAAAGTTGAACGAGTGCCCCGGGGGCGGGTCGCCGAGTGAGGCGGCAAGTTTCTCGGTGTGTGGTTGTTCTTTGAGAACTCAACAGGGTGCTTGATAAGCCAGTGCCAAGAATGATTTACCCCGGCCAGATGCTTTGTGTGTCTGGTGG